>NZ_LGJH01000092.1 GCF_001298105.1 Novosphingobium sp. ST904
GAAGTCTTGAAATATCGACATATTCCATCGCCTTCCCTTCTTGCGCTGAGCCATTTTGCCTCAAACCTCGATGGTGCCGTTTATGAGTTTACGACCTAGAGCGTCCTAAGGAACGCCGCCAGCGCGGCCTGTTCCTCCCGGGTAAGGTCAAGCCTGGACACCAACGGATCGGGCCGGGGCGCAGGCGCCCTGCCCGGTTGCTGCGCCCGGTCCCGCCCTCCCCCGCCATTGTAGAGCGCCACCACGTTCTCCAGCGTGAGGAACAGGCCGTTGTGCATGTAAGGCGCGCTGCGGCTCACCCCCAGCAACGAGGGCGTGCGAAAGCGGCCGACATCCGCCGGATCCTGCGTGACCTCATAACGGCCGAGATCCTCGCGGGCGCGGCCGTAAAAGCTGATGCCGAGATTGTGGAACCGACCGTCGCTCAGCAGCGGGCCGTTGTGGCAGGCAGCGCAGCCTGCCTTGGTGCGGAACAGGTGCAACCCTTCGAGTTCCTGATCGGTCAGCACCGCGACCCCGCGTTCCATGACCCGGCTCCAGCGCGAGCGCGGCGGCCGCAAGGTCCGCTCGAAAGCGGCGATGGCAGCGGCGGCATCCTGCAAGGTTACGCGGCGATGGCCATTCAGCGCCTCGAAGGCCGACCGGTAGGTCTCATCCCGGTTGATGCGCGGCTCGATCAGGCGTGCGGTACCCGCCATCTCCTTGCCGTCGAGCACGGGGTGGATCGCCTGATCCTCCAGCGTCGCCGCGCGGCCATCCCAGAACAGCGGGGTCATCCAGGCGGCGGCGTAAAGCGACTGGGCATTGCGCCGCCCCCGCTGGCGGTCATGGCCGAACGCGGTACGCAGCCCGTCGGCCATGCCCAGCTCCGGGCTGTGGCACGAGGCACAGGCGATCTGGCCGGATCGTGACAGCGCGGGATCGTCGAACATCCGCCTGCCGATCTCCGCCAGCGCCTTTTCGCGGGGCGAGGCTTCGGGGAGCCGGGGGAGCGGGCCGAACTCGGCGAAGCGGGCCCCCTCCCCCAGGCGCGGACGAGGCCAGGATTCCGGCTTCCCGCATAGAGTGCCCGCAGCGCCCCGCTGCCGGCGCTCCTCTCCCCACCGCCCCTCCCCCGCCACCTGCTGCGCACGCCCGGCGACACTCCCCCCGATCACGAGAATCGCGAGCGTCATGACAAGGCGCGGCAGCAGCTGGAAACGGGACATGGAGCGGGTCAGAACCGGTAGTTGAGACCGACCCAGAACGAGCGCCCATACTGATAGGGCTGCGAAGTGGCCGTGCTGTTCGGCGAGGGTATCCGGTCGAACAGGTTCGCCACGCGCAGGTCGGCGGTCAGCACGCCGTAGCTGGAACGGATGAGTTCGGCCTGCGCATTGAGGTTCACGTCGATCGAGCGCGGATACTTCACATAGTCGTAGAGATCGTAGGCCGTACCGTCGATCGTCTCGCTGCGGCCGGTATCCTCGATGCGCTTGAACTTGTCGGTATAGCGCACGTTGACGTTGGTGGTGATCCGATCGCTCAGCCAGAGCGCGGTCCAGGTCATGTTGGCCATGAACGGCACCGCCATGTCGTCACGCTGGGTCAGGCTGACGATATCGGCAAGTGTGACGACCTTGCCCTGGAACGCCACGAACGGGTTCTCCACCAGATCGTCGGAATCGACGAGATAGGTGTCGTTGCTCGAGGTGGTCTTCGAGAAATTGGTGTTGAACGCGAAGGAATGCTTGCCGAAAGTGCGGGTCCACTCGAACGAGAGCCCCCGGTACTTGCTATAGCCCTCGTTCGTGACGAAGTAGTTGGTATAGGTGGTGGTATTGCCATTGGCGAGAGTGGTCGTCAGCGTCTCGGCGGAACGGACGAACTCATCATTCCCTTCGCGGTAGATGCCCTTGACCCTCAGGCTTCCCCCCAGCACGCGCGCCGAAAGCGCGGCGGACAGTTCGTCGGAATAGGGCGTCTTCTTGTCGCCATCCGAATAGCTGGCGGAATGGCTGGTGGAATAGAGATACCAGTCGCCGTCAGTATAGGTCGTGATACCACCGCTGGTCGTGCCGTTACGGCGATAGACGAAGTTATCGGGATACTGTTCGCGCAGGGCATAAGCGAGCATCGAACGCCCGTAATAGCGGTTCGCACCCAGGGTGAAGCTCCACCCGTCCCACGGCAGGGCATAAGTGGCCGAAAGGCGCGGCGAGAAGTTATGATTGCCCAGGAAGCTCTCGTAATCGTAGCGAAGACCCGCGCGCAGTGAGAAATCGCCAAGATCGGCGCTGTATTCCGCCCAGCCCGCCACGCTGTCGAGGTTCACGCGGGCACGGTAGGCCGCATAGAGCGAATATTGCGTAAGCGCATATTCGCCGGCAACGCAGGTCAGGCTGTTCGCATCGCCGCACGCAATCGTGGCCGCCGCACTCTGCGCCGTTCCACGCGAATAGGCATAGTTGTCGGCGGGACGGCTCCGCATCGCCTCGATGCGCTGATAATCGAAGCCGATCGCCAGACGGCCCGGCCCCACGGGCGCCGACCACCGCCCGGTCAGGGCGTAGTTGTTCTGCCACTGGTCGACATCGCCGAATCCGCCGATGGTGCAGTTGGTACCGGTGCAGACGCCGCCGTTTTCGGTCCACGAAGGAATCGAATAGTTGTTGGCCGATGCATCGCGGCTGGTGTCGCTGTGCGAGAGGCTCGCCGAGATCGACCAGTTCGTGGTGCCCGACTTCGCGAGTTCCAACCGGCTGGTAATGCCGCCGCCGTGCGAGGTCACCTTGTTGTCTATGCCGCTGGCCGAGGACGACTCGCTTTCATAAGGCGTATAGACGAACTGCCCGGTCAACTTCAGGTCGCCGGCGAGGTCTGCCTCGGCCTTGGCAAGGAAGTTGTCGCTGACGCTGGACTGGCCATAGCGGGTGCTCCCGTAGTTCGCGCCCCGCGTGTATACGACATCGGCACGCGAACGGTTATAGCCCAGCAGCAGGCCGACATTGCTGCTTACCGGCAAGTCGACGGTGGCACCGAAGCGCCACTTCTCGAACGACGGCTTTTCGGGAAGATCGCCATCCAGCGACTCGCGCGAACCGTCCGAGAGCTTGTAGTGCGTGAGCGCATCCGAACTGTAGGAGACCGTGCTGGTGAAGCCGAACTCCTTCTTGGGGGACCGCGTCTTGATGTCGAGCGCGCCGCCCGTGAAACGGCCATATTCCGCCGAAACGTTGGAATCGCGCAGGGTGATCTCACCAATCAGGTTGGTATCTACCCAAAGCGACTGCGCGCTGGCGCCGGTCGGTTCGGCGAAGTGCTGGGGGTTGGACTGGGTGATATCGACGCGGGCATTGGCGTCGATCCCGTCGAGCGTGATGAGGTTCTCGTAATAGCGCCCGCCCGAGATCGAGATGTCGGAAGGCCGGATATCCTGGATGTCCTCTTCGGTCGCCATGTACTCGTCGCGGCGGAACTGGACGGTCGGCAGGGCTTTCAGAAGCTGGTTGGCGTCGCCCGAACCCGGCGCACGGGCGCGGATTTCCTTTTCGGTGATGCGCGTGGTGCCTGCCTCCGCGCCGGTGCCCATGACATAGCTCTCATCGGCGCGCTCACCATCGGCGACGACTTCCGGCAGCTGCTGTTCGGCAGCGCCGCCGGCGGACTGGTCCTGCGCATGGGCCTGGATGGAAGGCACGGCCACAGCCGCTGCGAGCAGCGCCCGCGCGAGAGTAAGATGCATTGAGCGACCCCTGTTGTTCGTTGGGGGCGGCCCCTAGCCAGACGCCTGCGTTATTGCAAGCGATTCTCAATATCATTTCAGGGCTATACTTGCTCTTCCTGCATCAGCCCATGCGCTGCGCGCTCAACCGCCCCGTAACTGGGTGCGCAGCGCTTTCAGTTCGCGATTGAGATCGGCGATACGGCCTATCGAAACCCCGGTCGCCTCCACCAGTTCGGCCGGCACGCAGCGCGCCTCCGCCGCAGTGGCGCGGCCCTTGTCGGTCAGGGTGATCCGCACGACGCGCTCGTCCTCGGTCGAACGCCGCCGTTCCACCAGCCCTGCCGCCTCGAGTCGCTTCAGCAGCGGGGTCAGCGTGTTCGATTCGAGAAACAGCTTCTCGCCCAGTTCGCTCACCGTCTGCCCGTCCTTCCGGGCAAGACCGAGAATGGCGAGATATTGCAGGTAGGTCAGGCCCAGCCGGTCCAGCAGCGGCTTGTAGATCCGGTTGAAGGCGAGCCCGGTGGAATAGACCGAAAAGCACAGGAAATCCTCGAAGGGGTCGAGAGCGTCTTCCGGCGGCGATGAGGGTGTCTGGTCCATGGCCTCAATATAAATCGCGCGCGATTGAATCGCAATGCTTGACACTGGCACCCAACTCACGCATTTATATCGCACACGATCTAATCACTAACGATGTAAATGGAGAAACCCGATGTCCATCACCCCGATCTACAAGACCAGCGCCACCGCAACCGGCGGCCGCGACGGCAAGGCCCGCACGGACGACGGCGCTTTCGAAGTCACGCTCGGCACGCCGAAGGAACTGGGCGGCAACGACCTCGGCAACAATCCGGAACAGCTCTTCGCCTCGGGCTACGCCGCCTGCTTCCTCGGCGCGATGAAGTTCGCCGCCAGCCAGGACAAGAACCTCCCCCGCGTGCCCGCAGACACCACCGTGAACGCCACGGTCGGCATCGGTCCGCGCAGCGACAAGGGCTTCGGCCTGTCAGTCGAACTGGTTGTCACGCTGCCCGGTGTCGAGCGCGAAGCAGCCGAAGCGCTGGTCGCCGAAGCCGACACCATCTGCCCCTACAGCCATGCCGTTCGCGGCAATATCTCGGTGTCGCTCTCGGTCGCCTGAACGGCGCTCAGTCCCCTTTGTCCCAGTACCTTTGTCCATGCCGGGGAGCAGGTCTCCCCGGCATGACATTTCAACAATCTGGAACAATTCGAACCAACTTATCCCGATACCCTGAAAGCCTCGAAAAGAGGAAGAAGAGGCCAGCCCAGACGCAGCCAGGAAAGTCCCCCGCCATGTCCCGCTTTTTCGAACCCATCCACGACCGCGCCAGCCGCCTCGCCGACGCCGCCCAGCCGGTCATCATCGCCATGGGAACCGCGGGCCTGACCGGCGGCGCCATGGCCGCTCTCGCCCTCTTCACCGACCGTGCCATCCAGTCCCGCGCCGCGGCCAACGCCGCCCGCTGAGCAAACCCGCCACTCCTCGCATCCAGCATGAGGGCAGAGGCTTTCCCCGAGGCTGCGGACAGTCTATCTGTCCCCGCGAACAAGCCACCATGCCTCCGTCCGCGCCCTCTTCCCCCACCCGATCGGGTCTCGAAGCGACTTTTCTCGAGAATCGGGACAAGCTGCTGCACTTCCTGCGCGCCCGCGGGGCGGGAGATTCGGCGGAAGACCTGGTGCAGGAAGTCTGGCTGAAGATTTCGCGCAGCACCCCCGGCCCGGTGGCCGCCCCGCTTTCGTACCTGTTTCGCACCGCCGACCTGCTGATGATCGACCGGTTCCGCTCCGCCCGCCAATCCGGCCACCGCGAACGCGACTGGACCGATGCCAACGCAGACGAAGCCGGCGCCTCTCCCGAACCTTCGGCGGAACGCCGCCTCGCCGCGGCGCAGGAGGCCGGACGCGTGCTGTCCCTGCTGGAAAGCCTCGGTCCGCGGGCCTCGGCGATCTTCCGTCGCCACCGGATCGACGGGATGGCGCAGAAGCAGGTCGCCGCCGAACTCGGAGTGAGCCTCAGCACGGTGGAAAGCGATCTGCGCGTAGCCTATCGGGCCCTCACCGAATGGAAGGAACGCAGCGATGAGGCCTGACGCCGACAAGGCCCGCGCCGATCGTCTCCGTCTTCGCCGCAGAAGGAGCGCGCGATGACTGAAGACGACAAGATTCGAGCCGAGACGCTCGATGCGGCGCTGGACTGGGCGCTGCGCACCGGCGATCCGGGATTCGAGGACTGGGAAGGCTTCACGCTCTGGCTTGGCGAGAATCCTGCCCATTCCCGCGCCTATGACACGGTATCGGCCGCAGTGGCGGAGGGCGCCGAACGGATCGCATCGGCCCGGCCGGCGAACGACGATGCCCTGGCCGCTCCCGCGGTGGCGCCGCGCCGCTCCGCCCGGCCGTGGATCGGCGGCGCCATGGCCGCCTCGCTCGCGCTCGTCGCGGGCCTCTGGATGTGGCAGGCGGGCAGCCGCGATCTCTATCGGATCGAGACCGCGCCCGGCCAGGTCCGCACCGTCTCGCTAGACGCGCAGACCCGGGTGGACCTTGCCGGCGGCACCGCCATGGAGTTCGATCGCAAGGACCCGCGCTTCGCCCGGCTCGAAAGCGGACAGGCGCTCTTCACCGTCCGCCATGACGAGGCCCACCCCTTCAGCGTGGCCGTTGGCGAGGACACGCTGGTCGATGTCGGCACCGTGTTCGACGTGCGCCATGACGGCGGCGATCTCAGCGTGGCGGTGTCGGAAGGCGCCGTTCAGTTCAATCCCAGGGCGCAGGACCTGCGCATCTCGCCCGGCGAAGTTCTCCAGCGGCACGGCAAGTCCGGAGACTACACGCTCGGCAGGATCGCGCCCGAACAGGTCGGCGAATGGCGCGAGGGCCGGGTGACGTTCGACGAGGCGCCGCTGGGCGAAGTCGCCGCCGATCTCGCCCGCGCGACCGGCGTGGCCTATGCCGTCGCGCCCGGCAGCGCGGAACGGAAAGTCTCGGGCTCCCTGCTCGTCGCGCCGCTGCGCAGCGATCCCGCCGCGCTCGGCCCGCTCCTCGGCGTCGCGGTTCGCGCCGAAGGACAACGCTGGATGATCGGCGTCCCCTGATCGTGAGAGGTGCGGCCTGGCTTCTGGCGGCCGTTGCGGCCATGCCCCTCCCCGCCCTCGCCAGAGAGGCGAGCGTGACGACGCGCGCCGGCACCGCAAGCGAAGCCGCGATCGACCTCGCCCGCCAGACCGGCACCAGCATCGTCATCGCCGATCCCGCCATCGCCCGCCGCTCGATCCCCGCACTGCGCGGGCGCATGGAGGTTTCCGAAGCGCTGAACCGGCTGGCCCGTTCCGCCGGCGCCCGCGCCGTCCCGGTGGGGCCTTCCGCATGGCGGCTGGAAGCGGCGCCCCCCGCCGTGGCGATCACCCGAACCCGCCGCGACGCAACCCGTCCGGCACCGGCAGCGCCGCCTGCCGAAACGCGCGGCGAGCCTATCGTGGTGCAGGCCACCAAGCGCGACTTGCGCATCGAGGACGTGCCGGGCCAGCTCGCCATCCTTGACGGCAAGGCCCTGGAAGCCGGCGGCGTCGGCGGGACCGAGAAGATCACCCGCCAGCTCGCCACGGTGTCCTCCACGCACCTCGGCAGCGGACGGAACAAGCTGTTCATTCGCGGCATCGCCGATTCCAGCTTCACCGGGCCGACGCAGGCCACCGTCGGCCAGTACCTTGGCGACATGCGGCTGACCTACAATGCGCCGGACCCGGACCTGCGCCTGTCCGACCTTGCCCGCGTGGAAGTGCTGGAGGGTCCGCAGGGCACGCTCTACGGCGCCGGATCGCTGGGCGGCATCATCCGGCTGGTGCCCAATGCCCCGGTCATGGGCGAAACCGGCGGCTCGGTCATGATCGGCGGCTCGCTGACGCAGCACGGAGCCCCCGGAGCCGATGCCAGCGCCACCGTGAACCTGCCGCTCGCGGGAGAAAGCGTGGCCCTGCGCGCAACCATCGATTCCGCCAGCCTCGGCGGCTATATCGACAAGCCGGAGCTTGGCCGCAGCAACGTCAACCGCACCGATATCCTCGGCGGCAAGCTGGCCCTGCGCGCTCATCTCGCGCCGGGCTGGACGATCGACCTGATCGGCCTCACCCAGTCCACCGAGGCGGACGACAGCCAATATGCCGACCGCGACGGCAAGCCGCTGGAAAGCTCGGCCCGCGTGGCCGAACGCGCCAACGCGCACTACACGCTGGGCCAGTTCGTGGTCTCCGGCCGCATCGGCGATGTGAACCTGCGGTCGACCACCGGGATCGTCAGCCAGGACCTCCACGAACGCTACGACGCCAGCGAGCCCGGCGGCCCGCCGCGCCTGTTCTCGCAGGTCAACGAAACGCAGATGATCGTCCACGAGACCCGCCTCTGGCAGCGTGAGCGCCGCGGGTTCGGCTGGCTGCTGGGCGCAAGCTACACACACAACCGCACCACGCTGAACCGCAGCTTCCAGACGCCGCTGCTCGACGCGCGGACCGCCGCAACCGGCGTGGGCAACACCATCGACGAAGTCACGCTCTACGGCGAGGCGAGCCTGCACCTCATGGGCCCGCTGACCGCCACGGCAGGCGGGCGTTTCACCCGTTCACGGCTGAGCGGCGACGGCGAGGATATCTCGCCCGCCAAGGCCATGGCGCTCATCGCCAATGGGGTGACCGCGCAGCGCTCGCTGAACACGTTCCTGCCCTCGTTCGCGCTCAACGCCCGCTTCTCGCCCGAAGATTCGTTCTACCTGCGCTATCAGGAGGGCTTCCGCCCCGGCGGCTTCGCGATCGAAAGCGACACCGTGCGGCGCTTCCAGAGCGACCGTACCGGCACTTTCGAGATCGGCGCGCGCCACGGCCGCGCGGGCAGCAGCCCCTTCGACCTTTCGATGAGCCTGTCCTACACCCGCTGGCGCGACATCCAGGCAGACTTCATCGACAATTCCGGCCTGCCGAGCACCGCGAATATCGGCGACGGGCGCGTCTGGTCCGTCAGCCTGTCGGGCGGCCTGCTGCTGGCACCGGGCCTGCGCGTGGAACTGGGCGCGACATGGAACGAAAGCAAGGTGGACGAACCCTCGCCCGGCCTGCTCCAGTACGTCGCGCTCTCCGCCGCCCAGGCCGCCAGCTACACGCAGGCCGATCTTGCGCGGGCCGTGGCGATGCGGGCCATGCAGGTGCCGAACATCGCCCGTTTCGCCGGTCATTCGGGAATCGCCTGGACGCATGAGTTCGCGGACGGGGACTGGGGCCTGACCGCCAATGGCTGGGCGAACTACCTCGGCCGCTCGCGCCTCGGCATCGGGCCGGAACTGGGCGAGCCGCAGGGCAACTACCTCGACAGCGGCTTCGACATCCGCTTCGGCACATCCAGCTACGGCGTGACGCTCAGCGTGACCAATCTTGCCGACGTGCGCGGCAACCGCTTCTCGCTCGGCACGCCCTTCAGCATCGGCCGTGATCAGGTGACGCCGCTGCGCCCGCGCACCGCCCGTATCGGCCTCGACGCGCGTTTTTGAATTTTTTCCAAGGCTGGCGGCCAGTGCCTCCGTCTCAGGTCTCGATATCGACCTGAAGGGACGAAGATGCCTCGCTACCTGCTTGCTTCCACCGCGCTCCTCGCACTGGCGACCGCCGCTCATGCCGAGGACGTGACCACCAAGAAGACCACGCCTCTCCTCACCTCCACGATCAAGAACGGCGCCGCCGACGCGATCAACATCACCAAGGACGGCTCGGTCGTGCTGACCTCCGGCACCGCGGTGACGATGGACAGCAACAACAACGTCGCCAATGCGGGCGCGATCACCATCGCCAACTCCAACGGCGCGCGCGGCATCGTCGCCAATGCGGGCACGACGGGCGACATCGTCAACACCGGCACCATCACGCTCGACGAACCCTACGCCCCGACCGACGATGACAAGGACGGCGACCTCGACGGACCCTTCGCGCTCGGCTCCAACCGCATCGGCATTCGCACCGAAGGCGATCACACCGGCAAGATCACCCAGAGCGGCACGATCGTCGTCGAGGGCAACGATTCCGCCGGTGTCTCGCTCGGCGGCAAGCTGACCGGCAACTTCACGCATGACGGCAAGACCAGCGTGCTGGGCGACAACGCAGTCGGCGTAAAGGCCGGCCAGATCGACGGCAACGTCCGGCTCGCGGGCACGGTGCAGGCCCAGGGCAAGAACGCTGTCGGCGCGCACTTCGGCGGCGACATCAACGGTGCCATGGTCGTGCAGGGCTCGATCGTCTCGACCGGCTATCGCTATCCCACCCCGCCCAGCGATCCCTCCAAGCTCGACGCCGACGACCTGCTGCAGGGCGGTTCGGCCGTCATCGTCGAAGGCAATGTGACCGGCGGCATCGTGCTCGCCGTGCCGCCCAAGGACAATGACGCCAACAACGCCGACGAAGACGCCGACGGCATCCCCGATGCCACGGAAGGCTCGGCCAAGGTCGTCACTTACGGCAAGGCCCCGGCCATGGTGATCGGCTCGGCCACCAACGACATCGCGATCGGCCCGGTCGCGGGCACCGCCAGCAAGTACGGCCTCCAGATCGAGGGCGGCATCGAAGGCAACGGCCTTTACGCCGGGATCGACGGCAACGGCCTTGCCATCGGCGGTCTCGGCGGCGACGTCACGATCGCCAACGGCATCGGCGTCTCCGGCACGGTCGTGGCGACGTCCAAGGACGCCAATGCCACCGCAATCCGCCTCGGCGCGGGCGCCAGCACGCCGCTCCTCCAGAACTCCGGAACCATCGGCGCGGCGGGCGGCAACACCACCGGCGCCCAGACGACCGCCATCCGCATCGACGCCGGCGCCAGCCTGCCGACGATCCGCAACAGCGGCACCATCAAGGCCGTGGCCGCAGGTGAGAACGGTTCGGCCACCGCGATCAGCGACGCCAGCGGCACGCTCAACCTCGTCGAGAACAGCGGCACCATCTCCGCCACCGGCGCCAAGGCAGGTTCCGGCCGCAACATCGCGATCGACCTCTCGAACGCCAGCGGCAGCGTGACGGTGAAGCAGACCCAGGTCGGAGCGGGCTTCACCGCCCCCTCGATCGTGGGCGACGTGCTGCTCGGCGGCGGCAACGACACGGTGGACATCGCCGATGGCACCGTGACCGGCAACGTCCTGTTCGGCGCGGGCAACAACACGCTCGCGCTGTCGGGCGATGCGGTGCAGACCGGCAACGTCACCTTCGGCGGCGGCACCGATACCATGACCCTCGCCGGAACCTCGCGCTTCGTGGGTACGGCGGACTTCGGCGGCGGTGCCGACAGCCTGACGCTGACCGGCACCTCGGTCTTCTCGGGCTCGCTGGTCAATTCGGGCAATCTCGCGGTGAAGGTCACCGGCGGCACGCTCGACGTGAACAAGCCCGCCACGATCGGCTCGCTCGACGTGTCCAAGGACGGCGTCCTGGCCGTCACCCTGAACAAGGCGGCGGGCCAGGGTTCGGCCTATACCGTCGCCGCACCGCCTCCTTCGAGGACGGCGCCAAGCTCTCGATCAAGCTGGCCGACGTCTCGACCGCGGAAGGCAGCTACCAGGTGCTGACCGCCGGAACGATCCTCGGCCGCGACAACCTCGAAGCCTCGACCGACCTGGTGCCCTTCATGTTCAAGGCCACCCTCGACGAGGACGCCGCCGCGAACACCGTGGTCGTCGACATCGCCCGCCGCACGGTGGCCGAACTCGGTCTCAACCGCTCGCAGGCGACCGCCTACAACGCGATCTTCACCGCCCTCAGCCAGGACGAGAAGATCGAGGACGTGTTCCTGGGCATCACCAATGGCGACCAGTTCCGCCAGACGTCGGCCAGATGCTGCCCGACCACGCCGGCGGCTCGTTCGAAGGCATCAGCCTGGGCACCCGCACGCTCGCCCGCCAACTCATGGAACCGACCAACCCGGTCTGGGGTGAAGGCCGCTTCAGCACCACCATGAACCTTTCGTTCTGGGGCAGCGACAAGAAGGCCGGCAGCAGCGCCGCCTACAACCTCCAGGGTTACGCCATGTCGTTCGGCGCCGAGTACCTGACCGGGATCGGCCGGTTCGGCGGTACCTTCTCGTACCTGTGGAACCGCCACACCAGCGGCGGCACCAGCGAGATCAAGTCGAACTCCTTCGAACTCGCCGGCCACTGGCGCGGACAGTTCGGCGCCGTCCAGGGCTTCGGCCGCGCCTCCATCGGCCGTTCGAACTACGACAGCGAACGCCAGTTCATCGGCGCGATCGGCACCGAGAAGGTGAACCGGACGATCAAGGGCAAGTGGGACGGCACCTTCGTGACCGCGGCGGGCGGCGCCTCCTATGAGGGCGGCGGCAGCCACTTCTTCTATCGCCCCGCAGTCTCGGTCGACTACGTGCGCCTGAAGGAAGACGGCTACACCGAGAACGGCGGCGGCAAGGCGCTCGACCTGACGGTCGCCTCGCGCACCAGCGACGAACTCGGCGTCAACGGCGGAGTCACGCTCGGCGTCGACTTCATGGGCATGGAGCGCCGTGACGAGAACTGGTTCCGCATCGAAACCGAAGGCGGCTGGCGCGAAATCGTCAGCGGCGGCATCGGTTCGACGACCGCACACTTCGCGGGCGGCCAGAACTTCACGCTCGACGGCGACGAAGCCACCAGTGGCTGGTTCGCCCGCCTCCGCGCGATCGGCGGCACGCTGGGCCTGACGATGGGCGGCGAACTCGCCGCCGAGGATCGTCACGGCCGGGTAGACCTCGCGCTTCGCGGCTCGGTGACGATCGGCTGGTAAGCCGCTCAAGGAACGGCTGGAAAAGCAACCGGACCGGCGCCCCAGCGTCGGCTCGCTGCAGGAAAGTGCCGCCCCCCACCCCAACCCCGCGCCACCCACGGCGCAGGCGCTTTCCAGCCCAGCCTCCGGCCCCGGTCGCCCCCAATGCGGCCGGGGCCGGGTCGTTTCCCGGGGCATGCTCGATATTGCAATCGGGCCGCTACATTCGCGCCCGCACTGAAATCTTCGCGCTAAACGGCGAAGGCAAACAGCCTTCCATGCGCAAGATCTCCCTCGCCCTCATGGCATCGCTCCTGCTCGTCCAGTCCCCCGCCCTGCTCGCGCAAGGAATGGGCGGTGGAATGGGCGACATGGGAGGCGGCGGCGGAGGCGGTGGTCCCGGGGGCGGCCCGGATGGCGGGGGCCCCGGCGGTCCGGGCGGCGGCAAACCCCGCGCGCCCAAGCCGGTCACCCGCAAGCAGTACGACAAGCTCGTCACCGCCATGTTCCGCGAGGCCGACGCCAATCGTGACGGCATCGTCACGATCGACGAACTGCACGCCGTCGTCGAAGCCCGGCGCGAGACCACCATCCGCAGCCGCTTCGCCGCCGTCGATACCGACCGCAACGGTTCGATCTCCCAGGCCGAATTCATGGTCTGGCAAAAGCAGATGGGTTCGGTCGCCTCGAACGAGGCCGGCGCCTTCGGGGACCGCGACGGCCCGATCGCCGACGCCATCCTCCCGGTCGCCGGGGATGGACCGGAGGATTACATGCTTGCCGCCATGATCGAACCGCTCAACGGGACGACGATCGCCCACGCCAACACAAATTACGATGCGGGCGTCTCGTTGGACGAACTTCTGGCTTACGAGGGCAGGAAGTTCGAAGCGGCAGACAAGGACCAGGACGGCGTGCTGTCCATGCAGGAACTGCGTCCGGCGGATCGCGGCGCCAAGGGGCCCGGAGCCGGGGAAGGCCCGGGACAAGGCCCCCGCTTCGGTGCGCCCGGCGGCAGGCCGCCCTGCCCTCCCGGCCAGACCTGCTGACCACCCTGCCGATCACGGCCCACGGCCCCTCCTACCATAGCGGACGCTGCTGAAGGGTGGCGCGCCGGTCACGCAAGATGGCCTCGCGCTGCTGCGACGTGACGGTCGGCGTATCGGCCGGCAAAGCGCCCCGCAGATCCTTCAGCGCGATCTTGCGGGCAGCGGGAACCGGCTGGCTGGAACACTCCATCCACCGCCCTTGCACCACGCCGGTCCGGTAGCCCGAAGTATCGAGCCAGTTCGGTACGCCGGGATCCTTCGCCGCCACGACCACGCGCAGAACCCCGTCGCTGTCGAGGTGAGTCTGCGCACCGTTGAGGCTGCTCTGGTTATTGTACCAGTCGGTCGTCTCGTAGAGGTCGTTGGTGAGGATCAGTGACTGATAGGTGCATTTCTCCGGCAGCTTGGTTTCGATCAGCAGCGCCTCGTCATCCTTGAGATCGTAAGCGCCCTCGAAATAGAACTGACCCGCAAGCCCCCCCATCTCGCTGAAATCGACCGCCTTCAGCCTGTTCACATAGCCTTCGCCGCGCAGTTTCGCCGGCCTGTCGGCAAGCAGCGGTGCAATGAACCCCGCCGCCACCGGAATACCGCGCAACTTCTGTTCGAGCACCGCCGCCGCCGGGCGCGGACGCACCGCCGGAACATCGAGCCGCTCGATGGAAAGAGTGGGTTCCTTCTCGGCGTTCCAGTCCGATGCGACCATGCGAACGAGCAGCATGTTGGTGGTAGGATCGAGCTGCCACCAGTCCCCGACATGGCCCGGCGGACGCTCGGGACTGAGAATGACGTCGTAGCGCCCCTCGGCATCGACTTTGAGTGCGTTGATGTCGTGAACCGGCCTTGGCGCGCCGAGGTTCACGGAACCCGCCGTCTGCTGGGGCCGAGGGCCCGCCTCCGCTATGCGGGCCTGGTTCATCGAACCTCGCAGGCCCCTCAGGCGATAGGTTCCTCCCGGCGCGATCTTCGCCGCGCGGTAATTGGTATCGGCATTGGGCTGGCCGGTGGTGATGTAATTGTTGATCTGCGGGATGAAGGCCGGATGGTCGGGATCGGCTGCCAGAGCATCGATGGTCGCGCAGCCACGGCGGAAAGCGCCAGCCTGCCCGCTTCCTGCCGGACCTGCGGATCGCTGCGCTGCTCTGCGGGAATGCGGGCCAGAATGCGGTCCGGCAGATCACGCAAACCATCGAGAAAGTCGCTCCACCCGGGCACAGTGCTTGCGGGCGCCGGCACCGACGGCGCTTCGGCGCCCGCACCGCCTGCCTGCAAAAGCGCCGCACCCAGAGCGACCAGGGCCACTCCCTTGAACACGGGAACGATACGCATCGGCTGCTCTCCCAAACCCAGGATTAACATTCCCCGCCCCGCACAGTCGGCCAAACTCAGGGAAAGGAGCATCCTATTTCGGGGGGACGCCAAGGCCAGCGCCGATATTTGTCGCGATCGAGACGCGCGACATGCTTCGGGACACGAACTGCGCCGCCTATAATGAGCGCATGTCCCAAATCCCATGGAACAAAAGCTGTAGATTTAACGCTGTACTAACCATATTTTCGTATTACTGGGCGATGCCACGTTTCGCCGCTCCCGATTCCAGACATGCCGTGCGCGAAGCAGTCCTCACCGCGACAGCCTATTTTGTCTGCGCTTCCATAGCCTTGCAACTGACCCGCTTCGACGGCGGTGTCGCGATCATGTGGCTGGCGGGCGCGCTGCTCTTTGCGAAGCTCTGCGCCACGCCGCGCCGGCGCTGGCTCCAGATTACTCTGGCATGCGTGCCTGCAGGCCTCCTAGCGTCCTTCCTTTTCGGATTCCGGGGACCGGTAGCGATCCCGCTGCCGCTGATCTGCATCGCCGAGGCCCACGCCGCGGCCTGGCTCGTCAGACGATGCTTCCCCCGGTTCGGCCGGTTCGAATCTGTCCCGGAAGTTGCCCGCTTCCTCATCATTGCTGGCCTGATCGTGCCTGCCACCACGGCTTTCCTCGGAGCGCTGTGCGCGCATGTCGCGCGCGACATCCCCTACTGGTCCGCATGGCGGGACTGGTACGCCGGACATGCGCTCGGGCTCGTGGCGTTCGGACCGCCCCTGCTGTTCACCCTGCGCGGCGAAACCCGGCAGTGGATCGCCTCCGCCGGAAACCGGAAACGCGGAGAAGCCACGGGGCTTTTGCTGCTGGTCGCCTTGGCCTCGCTGCTGACTTTCGGCCAGAATCGCATCCCGCTGGTCCTGATCCCGTTCCTGCCGATGGTCGCCGCAACCCTCAGGCTGGGGCGCTTCGGCGCGGTCTCTTCCATCGTGGTCCTTCTGGCGATCGGCCTGCCCTGCTCGCTCGCCGGCAGCGGACCGACCACTCTGCTCCACGTCAGCATGACGCTGAAACTGCAGGTCCTGCAGATCTACTTTGCCTCGATCGTGCTGATCCTCCTGCCGCTGGCGGCCGAGCTGCGCGCCCGCCGCCGTCTGCTGGACCGGCTGCACGCGGTGGAAGCACTGCACCGGCTGGTGCTTGACCGCACGAGCGACATTATCATGCGCCTCGGCTATGACGGCACCCTGCGCTATGCCTCTCCCGCAACCGAACGCGTACTCGGCTATCGTCCGGAAGAGCTGACGGGCAAGGTGATGTTCCATCTCGTCTCGCCCGACGACCTGCCTTCCGTCCTCGATGCACGCCGCCGAGCCCTGGCCAATCCGGACGAAACAGCCATCGTGGAGTACCGGGTCAGTTGCAAGGACGGCGGAGTCGTCTGGGTTGAAAGCCATATGCGCGCCACCATCGACGATGACGGCCGGGTTATGGGCACCGTCAGCATCGTGCGCGAAGTCACCGGCCGCCGAAAGCTCATGGAAGACCTCGCCCACCAGGCCATGACCGATCCCCTGACCGGAATCTACAACCGCCGTATCTTCGACGAAGCCCTCCCCGCCCTGCTCGCCTCGATCCCGGCCGACGGAGTGCTGGGATGCCTTGCCGTCTTCGATCTCGACCACTTCAAGCGGATCAACGACCTGCACGGTCATGCCGCAGGCGACGTCGTACTGATTCATTTTGTAGAGATTCTTCGCTCATCCGTTCGGGACGGCGATCTGGTCGCCCGGCTCGGCGGCGAGGAATTCGCCGTGGTGCTCGGCGGAATGGAAGCGGTTCAGGCTCGCGTCGTTTGCGAACGGGTTCGTATCCGCCTCGAAGAAGCCGCGATACCCCTATGCCGGCGATACCCTCCATGCGACGGTCAGCGTGGGCATCGCCTCTCTCGTTCCCGGCCAAAGCTGCGAAGAAGCACTCAGGACCGCCGACACCGCCCTCTACAGCGCAAAACAGGCTGGCCGGAACCAGTCCGCGCAAGCGGCATAAGCCGCGGCATCGGGCCAACGCCTTATAGACCTTCGATCCGCTCGGGAGTGAGGCGACCTCTCATCAGATCGAACATGCCGATCCAGTTCCCTTTGGCCCGGCCCGCACGATCGACCCAAGGTTCGGGCCTCAGGCATTTGACGTGATTGGCCAGGACGTTTCGGATTATCAGCCGTCCGGCAAAGCGCTTCGACATCGTGCCCTTCTTCACCAGGTACGATGGATTTATCACTTGCGAGTAACCGAGCCTTACACCGGACGTGCGCCCGAACTTCACCCCGCGGTGCACACCGGCAAAGGCGAAAGTCTTCACCAGCCTTCCGTGACGGCTGATCGAAGCGGCGAAATCGACGTCTTCCTGCCAGCCATAAAGGCTCAGTCGTTCGTCGAACCGCGCAGAGCCAATGGCAGAGGAACGATAGGCCATGTTGCAACCGTAAAGACCGTCAAGACCTGTCACGATACAGTTCGGACTGAAATTGCGCTCCTCGTGCTGCGCGACCAGTTCCTGCGCGTCCTCGAAAGAGATGCCGGCGCCGTTGATGCCATCGCGGATGACATTGCCCGTCGCGCCGACCACTTCGGGATGTGCTATAAAGAACTGCTTGATCTGCTCGATACTGTGCCTTGAGGGCACGAAATCGTCGTCATAGAAGACGACGAGATCATAGGCTGTTGATTGCCACTGAGATGTGACCCGGGGTTTCCATTGAGAATTGACCCGGGTGGGTATGGGTTATGTGCTGCCGTATCCCGGCAGGTTCAAGATGCT
>NZ_LGJH01000091.1 GCF_001298105.1 Novosphingobium sp. ST904
ATCTGCTCGTCCGTAAGCCAATACAGGTCGCTCATGCTCAGTCTCCTTGGGGAGCCTGAATCACATCATCGCAGGCCTATCAATGGGTCCTGAGCCTAGAACTGGATTGGACATGCGTGTGCTGGGACGCCAATTATCGGCGCGTCGGAGAAGTATGGCAGCCATTGCAGTTTAAGGGCACGCGCTGGCAGACGGTCAACGACGAAGCTCGTAAGGCCTATGTCGCTAATGCTTATCGCGTACTACTTACCCGTGGCCGCCAAGGGATGATCGTGTTTGTTCCTGAAGGTTCGCGCGAAGACGCAACGCGAGAGCCAGCCGCATACGGCGGGATCTACGATTTTCTGGTTGAATGTGGATTCGACCCTTTAGGGAATGAGCCGGCATCCATGAACGAGCAGCGCGCTCAGCTTCAGCCGGCTTTGCTGACGCCCCCTGTTGAAGTGGTAGAGATGTGAATTGCGGCGGCAATCCTCTTCAAACCGATACGCCATCAGATCGTTTGGGGGTACAAATGGGGGTATTCTTAATTCTGATCTCAAAAAAATGGCTGAAATTTGCGGAAAATCACACAACATAATAGTCCCGTAAGCGCACCACTTTCTCCATAAACAAGCTTTCCACGCCGCCTAACGGCTGTCGCTGTGATGGCGCGGGCGGGCAGCCCGCTTATACCGCCTTGCGGGAAGTGCGCGCGCCGGACAGCAACCGCGTCCACGACCACTTGCGCAGGATCACGCGGGCCGCGAACATGACCGTCAGGGTGAGTACGAAAGCGATGATTGCGCCCGGAAGCTCACCCGCACGCTTGTAGATCAACTCCTTGGCCCCCGCGATCAGGAACGGGTGCCAGAGGTAGAAGTAGAGCGAATCGTATCCAATCGAATCTGCCAGCGGCACCGGGATTCGCGTGCTCAGCAGGATCGGCAGGCCGGCAATGAGCGCTAAGTTCAGGATCGCATAAGGGATGATCTCCGCCATGCCGGCGGGATGGGCGTAACAGGCCTGGAAGCCTGCGAACCCGGCCAGGATCAGGATCGCCACCCACAGCGGGGAAAAGCGCCTGCCCGACTGTCTCAGCCAGTAGCCGAAGGCGAAGAACGGCATCATCGTCAGGTAGCGCTGGTCCGGCAGGGAATATCGGTCCAGCGGCCCGACGTGGTGAGACAGGCCGCACGCCACCATGCCGAAAGCGCCCAGCACCAGCGCGATCGCCAGGAAGATCGCCGGGTTCACGCGGCGAAGCAGCCAGGCGAGCACCACGAAGGCGAAGAACACCGGAACATACCAGGTGTGATAAGGCGGCTTGAGCAACATCTCGCCCAGCATCGCCATGCTCAGGCCCGTCTTCAGCCCTGTCAGCAGGACATAGGCCACGGAAGCCAGGAACCAGGGCAGAAGCAGGCGCGTGTCATACTTGGAGATCAGCGAGCGGAAGGTTTCCCGCTGGAGACTGGCGGAGGTCAGCAGGTATCCTCCCAGCCCCAGGAACAAGGGCATGTGGAAGGAATAGATGCCCCATTTCACGGCATTCCCGTTGACGCTGGCCGTGAACAGGTGGCCCACGATCACCAGCAGGATCAGCCCACCCTTGAGGCTGTCTATGGCGGGGTTGTAACCCTCTTTCGGAGCGGAAACGCGCGATGCTGCCTGCGGAGACGGTGTTTGCATCGGTTCGCGTTTCTCCGTGTTTGCTGCGCCGCAATCCGCTTAGTGCGGCAATTGCCCCAGCTTCAACCCGGAGCGACGAGTCGGCCCCTCCTTGCGATGGGAAGAGCGGATCGGCAGGATATCCGCTTCAGGCCCGCCCTCCCAACATCTCTTAAGTTCCTGACGATGCTCACCAACACCGGACATGTCGCCTAAACGAAACGCCCCCGGAAGCCGAGGCTTCCGGGGCGTCGAAAACTACGTCATGCGCAGCCTTACTGGCAGGCTAGGCACTCGTCGTAATCGGTGGTCTCGCCGATCTCGAACTTGGGTGCTTCCGGCGTGTTGTCCGCCTCTACACCGCCTGCGAAGCCCGCGCGCTGCACCGACTTCGAGCGCAGGTAGTACAGCGACTTGATGCCCTTTTCCCATGCCTGGAAGTGCAGCATCATCAGGTCCCACTTGTCGACATCCGCCGGGATGAACAGGTTCAGCGACTGGGCCTGGTCGATGTAGGGCGTGCGATCCGCCGCGAATTCGAGCAGCCAGCGCTGGTCGATCTCGAAGCTGGTCTTGTAGACGGCCTTCTCGTCCGGCGTCAGGAAGTCGAGGTGCTGGACCGAACCGCCGCGTTCGAGGATCGAGTTCCAGACGTTCTTGGAATCCTTGCTCTTCGAAGCCAGCAGCTTCTGGAGGTAGGGGTTCTTCACAACGAACGAGCCCGAAAGCGTCTTGTGGGTATAGATGTTGGCCGGGATCGGCTCGATGCAGGCCGAAGTACCGCCGCAGATGATCGAGATCGACGCGGTGGGCGCGATCGCCATCTTGCAGCTGAAGCGCTGCATCACGCCCATGTCCGCGGCATCCGGGCACGGCCCACGCTCGTTGGCGAGCAGCAGCGATGCCTCGTCCGCCTTGGCGGCGATGAGCTGGAACATCTGCATGTTCAGCGCCTTGGCCATCGCGCTCTCGAAGGCGATGCCGCGCTTCTGGAGGTACGAGTGGAAGCCCATCACGCCCATGCCGACCGAACGTTCGCGCGCGGCGGAGTAGCGTGCGCGGGCCATCTCGTCGGGCGCACGGTCGATATAGTCCTGCAGGACGTTGTCGAGGAAGCGCAGCACGTCTTCGACGAAGCGCTTCTCGCCCTTCCACTCTTCCCAGGTTTCCAGGTTGAGCGAGGAGAGGCAGCACACGGCCGTGCGGTCGTTACCGAGATGGTCGCGGCCGGTCGGCAGCGTGATTTCCGAGCACAGGTTCGAGGTCGAGACCTTGAGGCCGAGATCGCGGTGATGCTTTGGCATCATGCGGTTCACGGTGTCGGAGAAGACGAGGTAAGGCTCACCGGTGGCGAGGCGGACCTCGACCAGCTTCTGGAACAGCGAGCGGGCGTGGACGGTGCCCCGCACCGAGCCGTCCTTGGGGCTCTTGAGGTCGAAGTCCTTGCCGTCGCGCACGGCTTCCATGAACTCGTCGGTCAGCAGCACGCCGTGGTGCAGGTTGAGCGCCTTGCGGTTGAAGTCGCCCGAAGTCTTGCGGATTTCGAGGAACTCCTCGATCTCGGGGTGCGAAACGTCAAGGTAGCAGGCAGCCGAGCCACGACGCAGCGAGCCCTGCGAAATCGCCAGAGTCAGCGAATCCATCACGCGCACGAAGGGAATGATGCCGCTGGTCTTGCCGTTGAGGCCGACCGGCTCGCCGATGCCGCGCACGTTGCCCCAGTAGGTGCCGATGCCGCCGCCGCGCGAAGCGAGCCAGACGTTTTCGGTCCACGTGGCCAGAATGCCTTCGAGGCTGTCATCCACCGAGTTGAGGTAGCACGAGATGGGCAGGCCCCGGCCCGTACCGCCGTTCGAGAGGACGGGGGTGGCCGGCATGAACCACAGCTTCGAGATGTAGTCGTAGATGCGCTGCGCGTGGTCCTGATCGTCCGAGTAAGCATCGGCCACGCGGGCGAAAAGGTCCTGATACTTCTCGCCGGGGAGCAGGTAGCGGTCGTCGAGCGTTTCCTTGCCGAAGTCGGTCAGCAGCGCGTCACGCGCATCGTCGGTGACGATGGTGAAACGACGTGCGTTGATCGACTTCGAATCGACGGGCTTGCGGCTCTTCTCAGCGGGCGCTTCAGCAGGCGCGGCAACGGCCGCGAGCAAGGCTTCGGCCACAAGAGCGGCCGTAGCGGTATCGGTCTTGTCCATCGCGATTGCCGGGCTCTCGCCCGCCTCCTTTTCCTTTTTCGCCGCCGGTTTCCTGGCGGGCCTGGGAGCCGCTTCGGGCTTGGGGGCCGCTACCTTGGCAACCTGGGGCGAAGTCTCGAAACCGGGCATTTCAACCTGCCCGTCATCCTGAATCATATCTTCCTGCATCACGTCGGAGCTGTCTAAGTCAGCGTTGTTTCTGAAATCCAATTGTCGCCCCCCGTTTGCTCGTACCAGCGTCATCGAAGCGCCAAAAAGCGCGTCCAGCATTGCACCGGGGTCGGTTCGGACCGGGGCGATTCGTCAGGGCGAAGAGCCCACCGACATACCACCACCGGTACGATAGAGAACGATAATCCCCTGACCGACCCGGCGCGCGGTGCCACCTTGCGGTATTCACCTTGCAGTATCACGGGGGTCTCGAACACAGCAAAACCGTCCTTCGAGGCACCTGACTGCCCTGGAACGATTTGTCTAGGTCTAGATGCCCCGCCATCGACGCGCCACAACCCATAGTGCCTGTTCTGGATTTTGACGCAAGAGGGTGACTCTCTCCGGCAAGGCGGCAAAGCCGCGCCCCTTTACAGCGCAGGCCATGGCGCGACGCGTGGGAACTCCTTCACCGGGCTCCGGCGCAAGAGCCTATTTCGAGGTCTTCGCTAAAAATTTTTCCACATAAAACGGCGGCGAAACGAATCCCGCTTGCGACGAAACGAGTCGCCGGAATCTCGCGATTCCTCCTGTGTCGAGACACTTGCCCCGCCTGTCCCCATATCTTTGGAAGCAGTGCGTGCGCGATCCGGCGCCGGACGGACCATATGCGCGCTTCGCCGACCGGCCGTTGCAACCGCGGGGCGATTCGCGATTTCTACGAACCGCAAGGTCGCAGCGTCATTTTTCGAGGAATCAGCTACCCATGTTCAACATCATCGGCGCCATCATCAGCGGGCTCATCATCGGCGTGCTGGCGCGTTACTTCTATCCCGGCGCGGTGCCGATGACCTGGCTCGCCACGATCCTGCTGGGCATCGGCGGCTCGCTCGTCGCCGGTCTCGTGACCACGCGCGGCAGCGCCGACTTCCAGCGCGCCGGCTGCCTCGCCTCGGTGATCGGCGCGATCGTGCTGATCTTCATCGGACGCGCGCTCGGCATCGGGATGTAACGCCGCGGGATGTAACGCCGCCGCCGGTACCTCTGCCGGAAAAACGGGCGAGCCCGCCCGGCGCCGCGGCCATGGCGCCGGACGGCTCGCCCCGTATCGCCTTACCTGTTCAGTTCAGCCTCGATCGCATCGACCAGCAGCGGGTCCTGCGGCGCGGTGCCCGGCGCAAAGCGGCCGACGACTTCGCCATCGCGCGAGATCAGGAACTTCTCGAAGTTCCACAGCACTTCGGGATCGTCGTTCGGAGTCATTCCGTAGCCCTTGAAGCGCTCCTTCATGCCTTCGACATCGCCCTGCTTGGTGGGAACCGCCTCGGTCAGCGCGGCATAGAGCGGCTGCTTGGCTTCGCCGGTAACGTCGGCCTTGGTGAAGAGCGGGAACGAGACGCCGTAGTTGAGCTGGCAGAATTCGACGATCTCCTCGTCCGTGCCGGGTTCCTGCGCACCGAAATCGTTGGCAGGGAAGCCGAGCACTTCGAGACCCTGCGCCTTGTAATCCGAGTAGAGCTTTTCGAGGCCTTCGTACTGCGGGGTCAACCCGCACTTCGAGGCGACGTTGACCACGAGCAGCACCTTGCCCTCGTGATTGGCGAGACTGTCGGCGCTGCCGTCGATGCGGGTCAGCGGGATTGCGGTGATATCGGCGGCCATAGGGAAGTCTCTCCTGTTCGGATTCAGGCTGGGAACATGGGGTATCGCCATGACCGCCGCAAGACGGCCGCGCTTATCCTTCCTGTCCGAGCACCGGGGATATCCATTCGGGATCATGCACATAGGGCAAGGGATCGCCGGAGCGCAGAGCTTCCAGCACCGCTGCAAAGTCCGTCCCGGCCCGCCAGCCGATCAGGCGCCGGGCCTTGGCAGGATCGTAGACCCGCTCGATCCGCTCCGGCAGCACCCAGCCGCGCCGGGCGTATAGCTCCGCCGCATCGGGGTAATAGCGCGCGATCACGGCGCGGGCATCGCGGGCCAGTTCCGCCGCATCGGCGCGCACGAACGGCGGCGGCGCCGAAAGCACGAATGTCTCGCAGCCCTCGATCCGCTCCAACGCGGCGAGGTGGGCGACGCCGCATCCTCCACGGTGAGACGGCGGTTCAGCAGTTCGTTCGCCTTGAGGTTCGGCCCGGAAGGCACCGCGTGGGTATCGTCGTCCTCCGGGAAGAAACGCCCGGTGCGCAGGATCGCCACCGCCATGCCGCTATCGCGAGAGACGACGCGGCACAGGTTCTCGGCCGCCAGCTTCGTGGCGCCATAGACGTTGCGCGGTTCCACCGGGCCGAAGTCTTCGTCCATCCACCAGGCCCCCTCGGCGCCGGCCCCTGCGCGCACGTCGGCGCGGACCATCAGCGAAGTGGTGGAAGTGAAGAGGAAGCGCCTGTGCCCCGCCTCCGCTGCCGCTTCCAGCAGGTTGAGCGTGCCGGTGACGTTGGTGTCGATAAAGGCCTGCCGCGGATTGCGCACGATATCGGGCTTGTGCAGCGCGCCTGCGTGAATCACCGCCTCGATGGCATGATGCGCAATCGTCTGGAACACGAGAGCGCGATCCGCCACCGAGCCGACGATCCGGGTATGCGCACCGGGCACGACGTCGAGCCCGATAACTTCGTGACCATGCGAGGCCAGCAGGGCCGCAAGGTGTCGGCCCAGCCAGCCGGACGATCCGGTCAGCAGGACGCGCATGGGATCAGGCCCCGTTCCGATAATCCGCGATGACTTCGCCGCAATCGGCGAGTTCCGCTTCGTGGCCTTCCTCGCGCCATGCCTCGCCCAGCGCTTCGGCTTCCCACTGCTTCATCGCCGGATGTTCAAGCACGGTATCGACCCAGACCTGGCAGGTGCCGACATCAAGGCCATAAGTGCGGATGCGGAAGGCGACCGGCGCGAAGAACGCATCCAGCGCGGTGAAGCTGTTCCCCGCCAGCCATGGCCCGCCGAAGCGGGACAGGCCCTCGCCGAAGATTTCGCGCAGGCGCGCAACGTCGCGCACCAGTTCCGGACGCATCGCCTTGGGCCGGACCCGCACGCCGACGTTCATCGTGCAGTCGTTGCGCAGGGCGGAGAAGCCGCCGTGCATCTCGGCCACCGCGCATTGCGCGAAGGCGCGCGCGGCATCGTCGGCGGGCCAGACGCCGGGGTGGCGGTCGGCCAGATAGAGGGTGATGCCCAGCGAATCCCACACCGTCCGTTCGCCGTCGACCAGCGCCGGAACCTGCCCGGTGGGCGAGAAGCTGCGGAAGGCCTCGTAATTGGCGGGGGCGGTGAAGGGCTCGATCCGATCGGTGAAATCGATCCCCAGCGCCTTCATCAGCACCCAGGGCCGCAGCGACCAGCTGGAGTAGTTCCGATTGGCGGTAATCAGTGTGTAAGCCATCCGGAACTCTCCTCTGTTTGAAAATCCGCCGAGGGCGGATTTTGCGGCACCGCGACTCTCAAGTCACATAATGCGCCGTGGTCTTAGCGGCGACTTCATCGGCCGTCACGCCCGGTGCCAGTTCGATCAGCCGGAACGGGCTCTGGTGGTCCGCCCGCTGGAACACGGCAAGGTCGGTGACGATCATGTCGACCACGTTCTTGCCGGTCAGCGGCAGGGTGCAAGCCGGGATGAACTTGGGATCGCCGTTCTTCGCGTTGTGCTCCATGACGACGATGATCTTCTTCACGCCGGCCACGAGATCCATCGCGCCGCCCATGCCCTTGATCATCTTGCCGGGGATCATCCAGTTGGCGATGTCGCCGTTCTCGGCGATCTCCATCGCGCCCAGCACGGCCAGATCGATATGGCCGCCGCGGATCATGCCGAAGCTGGTGGCGCTGTCGAAATAGGCCGACTGCGGCAGTTCGCTCACCGTCTGCTTGCCCGCGTTGATAAGGTCGGGATCGACTTCATCGGCATAGGGAAACGGCCCGATGCCGAGCATCCCGTTTTCCGACTGGAGCGTCACGGTCATGCCGGTGGGAACATGGTTCGCCACCAGGGTCGGGATGCCGATGCCGAGGTTCACGTAGAACCCGTCCTGAAGCTCCTTCGCCGCGCGGGCGGCCATTTCGTCTCTGCTCCAGCCTTTAGTGTCTTGGGACATCAGGCGGTCTCCCTCTCGCGGGTCGTCATGAATTCGATCTTCTTGTCGTAAGGCGCGCCCAGCACGAGGCGCTGGACGAAGACGCCGGGCAGGTGAATGCCGTCCGGATCGAGCGAGCCGGTGGGGACGATCTCCTCCACCTCGACCACGCAGACCTTGCCGCAAGTGGCGGCAGGCACGTTGAAATTGCGCGCGGTCTTGCGGAACACGACGTTGCCGGTCTCATCCGCCTTCCACGCCTTCACGATCGAAAGGTCGGCGAAGATGCCTTCCTCGAGGATATATTCCTCACCCCGGAAGACCTTCACTTCCTTGCCCTCGGCCACTTGCGTGCCGACGCCGGTCTTGGTGTAGAAGCCGGGAATGCCCGCGCCGCCGGCGCGCATGCGTTCGGCCAGCGTGCCCTGCGGGCAGAATTCGACTTCCAGTTCGCCCGAGAGGAACTGGCGTTCGAACTCCTTGTTCTCGCCCACGTAGGACGAGATCATCTTCTTCACCTGCCGGGTGCGCAGCAGCTTGCCGATGCCTTCGTTGTCGATCCCGGCGTTGTTGGAGGCGAAAGTCAGGTCCTTCACACCGGAATCACGCAGGGCATCCAGCAGGCGCTCGGGGATGCCGCAAAGGCCGAAGCCCCCGGCGGCGATGAGCAGCCCGTCCTTGAGCAGTCCGTCCAGCGCCGCCGCGGCGCTGGGATAGATCTTGTTCATGAAATTCTCCCGTTTGGAGCGAACCTAGACAGCCATTCCCATTACGAATAGCGATTGTTTTTTATCGGAAGCGATAAGTCACGATTATGAAACGTATCGCCCTCTTTCACCTTGAAACGCTGATGTGGATCGATCGGCTCGGCACGTTCGCAGGTGCGGCACAAAGACTCAATACCACCCAGCCCGCCATTTCCGCCCGCGTGCGCGAGATCGAGGAGCAGCTTGGCGTACCCCTGTTCCAACGTGACGGGCGCCGCATGGTGCTGACCGCGCGCGGCCGCCGTCTCGTGCAGGATTGCGAGCCGCTGCGACAGGGCCTCGAACGCGCCCTGCTCGATGCCAGCGACTTTGCGGGCGCCACCGGCACCGTGCGGATCGGCTCGGGCGAGATCGCGGCGGCAAGCTGCCTGCCGGACTTCATCGGCGCGATCGAACGCGAGCGGCCCGGCGTGACGCTGGAGATAGAGCTGGACCTCACCGCCCGGCTTCTGCAGCAACTGCTGGCGGGCACGCGGGACATCGTGTTCCTGGCGGGGCCGGTGGCCAGCCCCGGCCTGCGCACCGCGCCGATCGGTTCGGTCGAACTGGTCTGGGCGGCCAGTCCTGCCACTGCGGCGTCCGGCAAGTTCGGGGCGGCCGTCCCGGTCTGGTCGCTCCCGGACCATTCCCCGCTTCACCGCGTCACGCTGTCCACGCTGGAGGAGCAGGGGATCACGCCCCGCGCGCTCCACACCTGCAACAACGTGCGGATGCTGATCGAGATCGTCGCGCGGGGCCGGGGCGCGGCCGTGCTGCCGGAGACCATGGTGCGCGACGAACTGGCGCGCGGTACGCTTGTCGAAGTCCTGCCCCGCCCTGCGCATCACGTTCATTTCGAAGCCGCGATCCGCACCCGCGAACGCGAGCCCGTGATCCTGGATCTGTTCGAGCGCGCTGCCCGCCTCTCGATCGAAACCCTTCCGCATCCTCGGAGTTTTTGATCTTCGTCATGGCAATTCCATGACCTTGCGATACCTTGGCCGGCAGACAACGGGAGAATTACCATGCGCTCGATACTCGTGAACGCCGACCGCAAGCCCGACAGCGACGCCCGCATCGCCGCCGCGGTCGAACTCGCCCGCAATCTCGGCGGTCATCTCACGGTGCTCGTCGATACCCCGGTTTCGCGCTATATCGCCATGGACCCGATGGGCGGCAGCTACGTCATTTCCGAAGCGCTCGACAAGGCGCGGGGCGAGGATGACGCCGCCGCCGAAGCGATCGAGGCGCGGCTGACCCGCGGCGATATCCCCTTCGAAGTGATCCGCAGCGAGGAAGACCCGGTTCCCGCCCTTGCCGGAGCGGCGCGTCTTTCCGACCTGGTGGTGGTCTCGCGGTCGAGCGGGATCGCCGGACAACTGGCGATGGTCTCCCGCGCACCGGTGCTCGCCCTGCCCGAGGGCCACACGCTCTCCCTGCCGATCCGCCGCGCTTGCATCGCCTGGGACGGCGGCGAACAGTCCGCAAGCGCGCTCAAGGCGGCGGTTCCGCTGCTTCAGGGCTGCGATGCCGTGAAACTGGTGACGGTGATCGAGAAGACCGGCGGCTTCCCGGCCACGGACGCGCTGCGCTATCTCTCGCGAAACGGCATCCACGCCGAATACGAGGAGCACGAAAGGCGAGGCTCGACCGAGGAAACCCTCGCCGTCGCCGTGAACCAGTCCCACGCGGAACTGCTGGTGATGGGCGCTTACGGCAAGAGCAGGCTGCGCGAATTCCTGTTCGGCGGCGTCACCGCCTATTTCCTTTCGGAAGCGAGCGCGCCCGCGGTCCTGTTCTCGCACTGATCCGCCTGCCGGGCACGTTCCGGCCATATGTCATCTGAAAAAGGGCGTCGGTGCCGGTCACCGGCGCCTTTTGCTTTCCCATTACGGCAATTCAGGCTTTTCGGATCAGATACTTAGCAAGGACAGGAAATTCCGCACCGCAACAGTCAACGTTTGCAGCGCTCCGGCGATCCGCATCGCCTTGACGATTGCGTCAAGGATAAGCCGAAGAGTAGTTCATGTTTTAAGTTGTTGTTTTTATTGATTCAGTCATTGATTACCCCGTGTAGTTACGCCCTGTGCAACCATGGTTGCACGTTTGCAACCGTTCTTTCGTGTTTTCGCACTTGCACAAAAGCCTGATTCGGGTCATACAGACACTGCCTTTCAGGCATCCTCTCCCAAAACTTTCACGGCCCGGTCGGTAACGCCCGGGCCTTCTTTTTGCCGCGATGAGAACAACGTTCTCAGGCGGGACTGTCGGAAACATCCGCAACGGGCACGGGTTGGTTTGAAATCCGGGAAGCCGATACCTAGTTCCAATCCACATCCCGGACGGCCCGCGCGAACCGGCGCGGCGTCGGAACCGGGAGCACGGAAAGGACACCCATGGCGGACGCCCCAACCCATGTCGACGAACGGACGGTGAAGCTGCAGGTCGCGGCAGCCCGGCAGGAAGAGAGCGGCCAGGGCATCGCTCGCCTCTCGCGCGGTTCGCTCTCGGCGATCGGCGCGATGGAAGGCGACGTACTCGAATTGACGGGCAAGTCGGTAACTGTCGCCCGCGCGGTCCTCGCCTATGCCGAGGACGAAGGCCTCGAAGTCATCCGCCTCGACGGCCTCCAGCGCGGCAATGCCGAAGTCGGCTCGGGCGATCACGTTACCGTACGCAAGGCCGAATCCCGCCCGGCGCAGCGCGTGGTCTTCGCCCCCGCCCAGAAGGACATGCGCCTTCAGGGCCCCCCGGCCGCGCTCAAGCGCAACTTCTTCCAGCGCCCGATGGTGCAGGGCGATCTCGTCGCCACCACCGGCCAGCAGCAGGTCGCGGACATTCCCCCGCAGCTTCGCCGCATGTTCAATGCACCGGCCTATGCGCTGACGCAGATCCGCCTCAACGTCGTCTCCACGACGCCGCGCGGCATCGTCCACATCGACGAGAACACCGAAGTGGAACTGCGCGAGACCTTCGAGGAAGCGCACGACGCCCGAGGCGACGTCAACTATGACGACGTCGGCGGCATGAGCGACACCATCCGCCAGCTGCGCGAGATGGTGGAACTGCCGCTGCGTTATCCCGAACTGTTCACCCGCCTCGGCGTCGCCCCGCCGAAGGGCGTGCTGCTCCACGGCCCGCCGGGCACCGGCAAGACCCGCCTGGCACAGGCCGTGGCGAACGAGAGCGAGGCCAGCTTCTTCTCGATCAACGGTCCCGAGATCATGGGATCGGGCTATGGCGAGAGCGAGAAAGCGCTGCGCGAAGTCTTCGAGGAAGCCACCAAGGCCGCGCCCGCGATCATCTTCATCGACGAGATCGATTCGATCGCGCCCAAGCGCAGCCAGGTGCACGGCGAGGCGGAAAAGCGCCTGGTCGCCCAGTTGCTCACGCTGATGGACGGGCTCAACAGCCGCGCCCACGTCGTCGTCATCGCCGCCACCAACCGGCCCGATGCCATCGACGAGGCACTGCGCCGTCCCGGCCGCTTCGACCGCGAAATCGTGATCGGCGTCCCTGACGAGGCCGGCCGCCGCGAGATCATCGGCATCCACACGCGCGGCATGCCGCTGGGCGACAAGGTGGACCTGGGCGAGCTTGCCCGCACCACGCACGGCTTCGTCGGGGCCGACCTGGCCGCACTTGCCCGCGAAGCGGCGATCGAGGCGGTGCGCCGGATCATGCCCCGGCTCGACCTCGAGGCCCGCACCATCCCGCCCGAAGTGCTGGAAGACCTGCAAGTGATCCGCGAGGACTTCGTGGCCGCGCTCAAGCGTGTCCAGCCTTCGGCCATGCGCGAGGTCATGGTGCAGGTGCCCAATATCGGCTGGGCCGACATCGGCGGACTGGACGAAGCGCAGCTCAAGCTCAAGGAAGGCGTCGAGCTTCCGCTCAAGACGCCCGAAGCCTTCCACAAGCTGGGTATCCGTCCGGCCAAGGGCTTCCTCCTCTATGGCCCGCCCGGCACCGGCAAGACGCTGCTCGCCAAGGCCGTCGCCAAGGAGGCCGAGGCCAACTTCATCTCGATCAAGTCGTCCGACCTCCTCTCGAAGTGGTACGGCGAGAGCGAGCAGCAGATCGCCCGCCTCTTCGCCCGCGCCCGCCAGGTCGCGCCCTGCGTGATCTTCATCGACGAGATCGACAGCCTCGTGCCCGCACGCGGCATGGGCGGCGGTGGCGGCGAACCGCAAGTCACCTCGCGCGTGGTCAATACGATCCTCGCCGAGATGGACGGGATGGAGGAATTGCAATCGGTCGTGCTGATCGGCGCCACCAACCGCCCCGCCCTTGTCGATCCGGCGCTCCTGCGTCCAGGCCGCTTCGACGAACTGGTCTATGTCGGCACCCCGGACGAGGCCGGGCGCGAGCATATCCTCGGTATCCACACCGGCAGGATGCCGCTGGCGGACGACGTCTCCCTGCATGACATCGCCGCGCGGACCGAGCGCTTCACCGGCGCCGATCTCGAGGACGTGGTGCGCCGTGCCGGCCTCATCGCCATCCGCAAGCGCGGAGCCGAAGTGGAGCAGGTCCGCCGCGAGGACTTCGAAGACGCCCTCGAAGACAGCCGCGCCACCGTGACCGAGGAAATGGAGGCCGAGTACGAGCGCATGAAGGGCGAACTCAAGAAGCGGGCCATGGAAGTGATCCCGATCGGCTTCATCGCCCCCGGCATGGTCGAATCCCGCCGCGAAAAGAAGCACGGCGATTGAGCGATGCCGTCTCCCGGCCCCGGTCCGGGACGACGGCATCCTCCCCACCCCATCGCCCCTTGCGGAGGCCGCGCCCTTGCGGCACCTGCATCGCATGAATTCTCCCGTCCGCGCCCTGCTCGCCGCTGCACTCGCCCTCACCGCTGCCCCTGCCGTGCAGGCGAAGGACGTGCCGGTCTGCACCTACCGCATCGACAATGCCTTTCCCCACGATACCGGCGCCTTCACCGAAGGCCTCCTGTTCGATCAGGGCCTGCTTTATGAAAGCACCGGCCAGAAGGGCGATTCCCGCATCGTCGTGCGCAAGCTGGAAACGCTCGATCCGGTGAGGGAGACCGAGGTCGATCCTTCCGTCTTCGGCGAAGGCCTGGTGGACTGGAAGGACCAGCTCATCAGCCTCACCTGGCGGGACCGCATCGGCTATCGCTGGGACCGCAAATCACTGAAGCTGCTGGGAACATTCTCTTACGAGGGTGAGGGCTGGGCCATGACCCGCAGCGGGAACACGATCTACCAGAGCGACGGCTCCGCCAGCCTGCGCCTGCGCGATCCGGCAACGATGCGCCAGACCGGCAGCCTTGCCGTTACCGCAGATGGCCGGCCGGTGGAGAATCTCAACGAACTCGAATGGATCGACGGCGAGATCTGGGCCAATGTCTGGATGACCGACCGCATCGCCCGGATCGATCCCCGGACCGGCAAGGTATCGTCCTGGCTGGACCTGACGGGGCTGCGCGAACAGGCTGGCGGCGCGGGCATGGACGCCGTGCTGAACGGCATCGCCTGGGACCCCGCAGCGCGGCGCGTGCTGGTGACCGGCAAGAACTGGAACCAGATATTCCAGATCACCCCGATCTGCCCGAAAGGCGCCTGACTTGCTCCACCGGGCCGGTTCGGCTAAAGGATAGCCCGCAAGCAAGGGAATGGATCGATGGACAACTGAGCACATAGCCCGTTTTTCCCAAACGCTATCTGCCGGTGTTCGCATGACATTCCTGACAATTGACCGCGTGGCCTGTTCGGCCCCTGACGGTACTCCCCTCTTCACTGACCTCACTTTCTCGCTCGGCCGCGAGACGCTGGGCCTCGTCGGCCGCAACGGCGCGGGCAAGAGCACGCTGCTGCGCGCGATCGCCGGGGATGTGCCGGTCTCCGAAGGAACGATCGTGCGGCAGGGCCGCGTGGGCCTGCTGCACCAGCTTCCGCCGGACGAACATGCCAGCGTGGCCGCGGCGCTGGGACTTTCCGAACAGTTCGCCCGGCTCGAACGCATCACCGAGGGCCGGTTCGAGGACGACGATTTCGACCTCGCCGACTGGACCCTGGCCGAGCGCTTCGAAAAGGCTGCGGCGCTTGCCGGCTTCGCCGATCTCGATCCGCAGCGGACCCTCGCCAGCTTCAGCGGCGGCCAGCGCACCCGCCTGATGCTGACCGGGCTTCTGATGGACGAGCCGGACGTGCTGCTGCTCGACGAACCCACCAACAATCTTGACGAGGCCGGGCGCAAGGTCGTGGCCGACCTGCTTGACGGCTGGAGCGGCGGCGCCCTTGTCGCCAGTCATGATCGCGAGCTGCTGCGCCTTGCGGATCGTATCGTCGAACTGACCGGGGTGGGAATCCACATGGTCGGCGGCGGATGGGATGCCTTCGACGAACAGCGAAGCGCCGAACGGGCCCGCGCGTCAGCGGCGCTCGAACGCAGCGAGGACGCCCTGCGCCACGCACGCCGCGAAAAGCAGCAGGAGGCCGAGAAACAGGCCCGGCGCGACAGCAAGGGCCGCAAGGATGCGGCAAGGGGCGGCGATCCGAAGATCCTGCTCGGCGCGCGGCGGCAGCGGGCCGAGGAGAGCGGCGGCCGCCAGCGCAAGCTGGGCGACGAACTCGTCGGCCGGGTGCAGGAACGGCTGGATGTGGCCCGGCGCGACGTGGAAGTGCTCGCCCCCATCCACATCGATCTGCCCCCCTGTCACCTGCCCTCGGGCCATACCCTGATCGAGGCGCACGGTCTGGCCTGCACGCGCGGCGGACGGCGCCTGTTCGGCCCGCTCGATCTTGTGCTGCGCGGACCGCAGCGGATCGCGATTTCCGGCCCCAACGGTTCGGGCAAGACCAGCCTGATCCGCATACTCGCCGGAATCGACCGGCCCGACGCGGGAGACATCCGCGCCGATACCGCCCGCTTCGCGCTGCTCGACCAGCACGTCTCGCTTCTTGGCGAAGGCGGTACCGTGCTCGATGCCTACCTGCGCCTCAATCCCGATGCCGACCGCCACGCCGCCCATGCCGCGCTCGCCCGCTTCGGTTTCCGCAATGCCTGGGCACAGCGCGAGATCGCCGGCCTTTCAGGGGGTGAGCGAATGCGGCTGGCGCTGGCCTGCCTGTTCACGCGCAAGGACGTGCCGTGGCTGCTCGTCCTCGACGAGCCGACCAACCATCTCGACCTCGCTTCGGTGGAGATGCTGGAGCAGGCGTTGCGGGGCTATGACGGCGCGATCCTCTGCGTCAGCCACGACGGGGATTTTCGCGAGGCGATGGGCCTTGGCGAGACAATCCTGCTTGGCGAGGGATAGCGGGACGATCGCCCGCAGCCATCAGTTCGGCTGCCGGGCCTCGCCATTGGCCGAAGCCGCGACAAGTTCCGCCAGCCCCGCCGTCGCCCCCATCTCCACCGGGCCGACCGGCAGCGTGCGGCGCCTTACCAGCGCCTCGGGCTGGCTGCGTCTGATCCAGTCCATCATGCTTTCCCGGATTTCGCAGCGCAGGTCGAACAGCGTCGGGCCATCCTTCGCGCTCATCAGCAGGCGGACCTCGATCGCATCGTCCTTGCAGTCGGTCACCTGAAGGATCTGCGCGCGCCTGTCCCAGAGGCGGTGGGCCTGGATCTGCCGTGTATATTCTTCTCGGATCGGTCCGATCTCGGTGCCCTGGTCAAGGTAGAGGAACACCGTGCCGAGAAGCTGAGAGGTGGTCTTGGTCCAGTTCTGGAAGGTATCTTCGAGAAAGCGGTTGGACGGCACCACCAGACGGCGATCGTCCCACAGCCGGACGACCACGTAAGTCGTGCGGATATCCTCGATGCGGCCCCATTCCCCGTCGAGGATGATGACATCGTCGATGGAGATCGGCTCGGTCATCGCCATCTGGAAGCCCGCGATCAGGGCCTTCAGCGCAGGCTGCGCCGCCGCGCCAACCGCGAGGGCGGCAAGCCCGGCCGAAGCCATCAGCGTAACGCCGATCTCGCGCACCCCGGGCACCGAGGCGAGCATCCCGGAGACCGTGAGGAACACGATCAGGAACGTGCCGATGCGGCTGAAGATCGCCAGCCGCGTGCGGCGGCGGCGGGCGTTGCGGTTGTTCTCTACCGAGATGTCCGCCCGCACGATCATCGCTTCGACGAACGCCCGCAGCACCGCCACCGCTACCCAGCCGGTCAGCAGCGGCATGACGAACGGCGCGAAACGTTCCCACACCGCTTCCAGCGCAGGCGTCTCCCGCGCGGCCAGAACCACGCCCATGGCGAGGAACGCCCAGCGCGTGGGCCGGTTGAGGCGATTGACGACGATGTCGTCCGCCTCGCTCGCGCTCCGGTTGGTGATGCGGTGCAGGATGCGGAACAGCACGGCATGGGCCAGCAGCGCCAGCGCCAGGCCGAGCATGGCCGCGAGAACCGCCATGAAGGGCCGCTCGGCCCACGAAGGCAACCCGGCGAGGATGCTGTCGATGAACTGGATCATGGTGATGAAACGATGCTGCACTGCAGCAGTTTCATCCGCACGCTCGGTTCATCGCCTTGCGAGGCAGGTGCGGAAGAAAGAATCGTCCCGGATCGACACTCCGTCCGGTCCGGAGTCGGGTCGGAGAGGGGAACTGGCTTCAGTGTGCCGCGCCCCAGCTCAGGCCGGAGCCGATCTCGACG
>NZ_LGJH01000090.1 GCF_001298105.1 Novosphingobium sp. ST904
GCCGTGGCGACAACGTCGGCCCGCTGCTGGTACGCGGGCATTGGGTGGCCAGCGGCTACTTCGGCAAGGAGCCCGGCTCCGCGCTCGATGCCGGGGGCTGGCGACAACGTCGGCCCGCTGCTGGTACGCGGGCATTGGGTGGCCAGCGGCTACTTCGGCAAGGAGCCCGGCTCCGCGCTCGATGCCGGGGGCTGGTTCGACAGCGGCGACATCGCCCGGATCGACGGTGACGGCTTCATCCAGATCACCGACCGCGCGAAGGATGTCATCAAGTCCGGTGGGGAATGGATCTCCTCGATCGAGCTCGAGAACGTCGCCGTCGCCCATCCCGCCGTGCGCGAAGCCGCGATCATCGGCGTCCCGCATCCGCGCTGGCAGGAACGGCCGCTGCTGTTGCTCTGCCTCCATGAAGGGGCGAGCGTTAGCCGCGCGGAAATGCTGGCGCACCTGGCCGATCACGTCGCGCGCTGGTGGCTGCCGGACGATGTCGTCTGCGTGGACGAACTGCCGCACACCGGCTCGGGCAAGGTCATGAAGGCCGAACTGCGCCATCAATTCCGCAGCCATCTGGAACAGGCAGGCTGACATGAAGACGATCTACGCGGTATCCGCCGCCCGCACCGCCATCGGCGCCTTCGGCGGCACGCTCAAGGACAGGACGCCCGGCGACCTTGCCGCCCACGTCGGCCGCGCGGCGATCGATCGCGCCGGGATCGCGCCCGAAGCGGTGGGCAACGTGGTGTTCGGCCATGTCATCACCACGCATCCGCGCGACCATTTCGTTGCCCGCATTGCCGGGATCGGCGCCGGCGTGCCGGAAGAAGTGCCCGCGCTGACCGTCAACCGGCTTTGCGGCTCGGGGCTTCAGGCCCTGATAAGCGCCGCGCAGTCCATCATGCTCGGAGACTGCGAACTGGCCCTTGCCGGCGGAACCGAGGTCATGAGCCGTGCGGCGCATTACCTTCCGGACTTGCGCTGGGGCCGCAAGATGGGCGACGCCCGCGTGATCGACGGCCTCAACGGCGCGCTGACCGACCCGTTCCACGACATTCTCATGGGCGTTACCGCGGAAAAACGTCGCACGCCGCTACGGCGTGACGCGTGAGATGCAGGATGCACTGGCACTTCTCAGCCAGCAGCGGGCGGCGCGGGCGATCGCCGAAGGGCGGTTCCGCGAACAGATCGTCCCCGTCGATATCGCCGCCCGCAAGGGCAACGTGCGCTTCGATACCGACGAATACGTTCGCCGTGATGCGCAGCCGGACGATTTCTCGAAGCTGCGTCCCGTCTTCGCGGAAACGGAAGGCACCGTCACCGCCGGAAATGCCTCGGGCATCAACGACGGCGCCGCCGCACTGGTGCTGGCAAGCGAACAAGCGCTCAGCGATCATGGGCTCACCCCGCTGGCCCGTCTCGTTTCCTACGGCCATGCCGGGGTTTCGCCGGAATACATGGGCATCGGCCCGGTTCCGGCGACCCGCAATGCCCTTGCCCGCGCGGGCCTGACCCTCGCCGATCTCGACGTGATCGAAGCCAACGAGGCATTCGCCGCGCAGGCCTGCGCGGTGACGCAGGAACTGGGGCTCGATCCCGAACGGGTGAACCCCAACGGCAGCGGCATCGCGCTGGGCCATCCGGTTGGCGCCACCGGCGCCATCATAACCGCCAAGCTCCTCTACGAACTGCGCCGCAGCGGCGGCCGCTACGGTCTTACCACCATGTGCATCGGCGGAGGACAGGGCATTGCGGCGATCTGGGAGCGTATCTGAGATATCCTTCCCAAACCGATGAAATAACACGGCATTGCAGGCATGGAACGTTCCCATGCCCGCAATGCCGCATGGGAAGATGGCCTCAGACGCGGCCGGTGCGGCAGCTTTCGTAAAGGAACCACGCGCGGCGCTCGGTCTCGTCGATCCAGACATCGATCAGGCTGGCGCTGGCGATATCGCCATATTCATCGCAAAGCGCGTGAACGGCGCGCATCTCAGCCACGAGCTGCTTGTTGTCGCCATGGAGTTCCGCCAGCATGTCCAGCGGATCGACATAGTCGGCATTGTTGTCGAGCAGGCGCTGGTGGCCGGAAATGTCGGAGATCGAACGGATCGTGGTGCCGCCCAGCTTGCGCGCGCGCTCGGCAATGGGGTCCGTCATCGCGAAGATCTGGTCGCCCTGCTCGTCGAGCAGAAGGTGATAATCGCGGAAATTGGGACCGCTCATGTGCCAGTGGAAGTTCTTGGTCTTGAGATAGAGCGCAAAGACATCCGCCAGCAGTGCCTTGAGCCCGCCGGAGATATCGCGCGTCGCATCGGCGCCAAGGTCGGTGGGCGTACCCAGGCGGCGCTGGGCGGGTGTGACGAGGGTGTGCGGGTCGGACATGGGAGAGGCTCCTTCTGACGTGGCGGCGTCGGATGCCGCCATCCGGTCACCCAGATAGGCCCTGCACGGCGCCTGAGCCAGCCACACCTAGGTATGGCCCGATGCCGGCATGGTACTGGCGGTATGGTCCGGTATCAGGCGAGCACCGCCTCGATCGCCGCCAGCAGCGCATCGGGGTCTATCGGCTTGGTGAGAAAGGCCGCCGCACCACCAGCCTCTGCCTGCGCGCGCGCGGCGGGGGTGGGATGAGGCGGTCGATCAGGATCACCGGCTGCGTCCAGCCCTGCCGGGCCAGCTCGGACTGGAGTTCGAGCCCGGTCATCTCCGGCATGTGCAGGTCGGTGACCACGCAGGCGATCCGGGCGCGCAGGCCGCTTGCCAGCAGGCCAGCCGCGCGGTCGAAACCCAGGCCGACCATTCCCGCCGAACGCATCAGGCTGTCGAGGCTGCCCCCGAACCCCCGCCGTCGTCGTCGACGATGGCCACGATCGGGGGGGAGGCGGATGGATCGGGAAACGGGGCGACCAATGTTATCTCCGGCGTCTTCGGGCGGGGCCTTGCCCTCGCCCTGCTGGTCCCCCCTAGCCCAGTTGGCCCGGCGCGAGCACGCCCGCCATCATACTCAGGTGTTATAGCGATGGATGGATTCGTCCCGCACGCCCAGCATCTCGGCCATGCGCACCAGATCGGCGAGCGATTGCGCCGCCATCTTGCGCATCACGTTTCCGCGATGGATCTTCACCGTGATCTCGGACAGGTCGAGCCGGGCGGCAACCTGCTTGTTCATCAGCCCGGTCACCACCAGCGCCATGACTTCGCGTTCGCGCGGCGTCAGGCTCTCGTAGGTTCCGCGCAGGAGCGTGCGGCCCTCCAGTTCGGCGCGGCGTGCGCGGTCGGAATCCAGCGCCGCCTCCACTGCCTCCAGCAATTGCCCATCCTCGAAGGGCTTGGGCAGGAAATCTATCGCGCCCGCCCGCATGGCCCGAACGGTCATCGGAATGTCGCCGTGCCCGGTGATGAGGATCACCGGGATCGCCAGCCCCTCCGCCGCGAGCCGCTCCTGGAAATCGAGCCCGCTTTCGCCCGGCAGGCGGATGTCGAGCACGAGACAGCTCGCCACCTCGGGGCGGCGGGCTGCCAGGAACTGTGCCGTGGAGGCGAACAGCGCGACCTCGAACCCGCTTGCCCGCAGCAGGCTGCCGATGCTGCCGCGCACTTCGGCATCGTCGTCCAGCACGCAGACCAGCGCGGCCGTTTCGCTTCCGTTACCCGTCATGCCGGCACGATCTCCATTTCGATCCTCGCGGGAAGGCGCAAGCGGAACGTCGCGCCGCCTTGCGCATTGTTGGCGGCGGTCAGCGTGCCGCCATGCTGTTCGGCGATGGAACGGCAGATCGCCAGCCCCATGCCCATGCCTTCACCCTTGGTGGTGAAGAACGGCCGGAACAGAGCTTCCGGATCGCCCTCGATCCCGGTGCCGCAATCGGCGATCTCGACCGTAACCCCGCCCTGCCCGTCCGGCGAGGCGCGAACCGCCAGCGCGCGCCGTTCGGGCGCTAGCGGTCCCATCGCCTGTTCCGCGTTGAGCATGAGGTTCATCAGCACCTGCTGCAACTGCACCCGGTCTCCCAGCAGCTCGGGCAGACCCGGCGCCAGCACGACGTCAAGCGCGACGCCCTTGGCCTGGAAATCGCGCCGCAGCAGGGCAGCCGTCTCCTCCACGAGCGGAGGAAGCGCGATGCCTTCGCGCTTGGGATCGGCCTTGCGGGCGAGTTCGCGGATGCGGGCGATGACATCGGCGGCGCGGGTGCCGTTGCTCGTGATATGGTCGAGACAGTCGGATACTTCGGCGGCGGAGGGCGCCTCGCGCTCCAGCCAGCGCTTGCCAGAGCGGGCATATGTGATGATCGCCGAAAGCGGCTGGTTGACTTCATGCGCGATAGACGCGGCAAGCTGGCCCAGCGTCGTCACCCGCGACATGTGTGTCAGCTCCGCCTGAGACTGGGCGAGCCGCGCCTGGGCGCGGTTGCGCTCGGTCACGTCGAGCGCCATGACCAGCACGCGCTTCCACCCGCCGTGATCGGGCGGCAGCGATACTTGCAGCAGCACGTCGATCACCTCGCCCGCGCGGGTGACGAAGCGGGTCTCCTCCTCGATCGATTCCGCGCCGTCCAGCAAGCCCGAATAGATGCGCGACAGGGACTCGAAAGCCGCCGCGGTCGCGAATTCGCCGATGGTGCCGCCGATCAGTTCGGCCCGGTCCGCCAGCCCGAACAGCCGCGCCGCGGCATGATTGGCGTTGCGCACGCGCGCGGAACCGAAGGCCATGTCGACCATGCCGTCTTCGATATCAGAGCCTTGCAGCGCGCCGAACAGGCGATAGCGCCCGACCAGTCGGATTCCCATATCGGAAAGCCCGCCGCCGAGAAGATCGTGCGATAGCGGGCATCGGATCGTTCCCGCTCCGCCCCTTCGGCAAGCTGGCGCAGGAACAGGACGGTAGTGACCAGAAGCGCCACGAGGCTCACCGCAAGCCGCATCGCGGGCGAACCCATCGGCGCGCTCCAGTGCGAGACGCAGTAACCCGCGAATGCGAGCACCGCGCAGAATACCGCCGCGAACAGCACCAGTTCGCGCGACTGCGTGCGGCCCACCAGCACCACCACCGTGGTATAGAGCACCGCGACCGCACCCTGGAACGGGCTCAGCACGTCAAGCGCAAAGATCCCCAGCGCCAGAAGAGCGGCCGATAACGCATAGATCTTGCTGACCAAACTTCTTGCCTCGGCATCGCCGTGCATCGCCGCCTCCTGCCAGGAACCGTACCGGGGCCTGACGGGGAACGTGCCGGGGAGTTTTCCGGGGCGCAACCACAACCTTCGGTTAGGTCCGCTCATGCCAGCGGGACGGCGAGGACCACGCGGGTACCGGGGCGGGCATCCTCCCAGACCAGCGCCGCGCCGATCCGCGCAGCCAGCATCGCGATCAGCCGGGCGCCGAAACCGGCGGAAGGCAGCGCGCCGCCATGCCCCGCGCCGTCGTCCTCCACCGTCAGCCTCAGGGCATGGGGTCCTGCGAGGCTCAGGCCGATCCGCACCTCGCCGGCCGCTTGCGCGGCATAGGCGTACTTGCAGGCATTGAGCACGCATTCCGATGCGATGAGCCCCATCGCCGCCGCGAGCCGGGCGGGCACCAGAACAGCATCCGAACGGACCCGCAACCGCCGCCCGGCTGCCGCGTCGCAGCACCCTGCCTCTATCTGCCGCGCCAGCGTGCGGAGATAGCCGCCGATATCGACCACTGCCGAAGCCGCCCCAGCCCCAGCCCCAGCCCCTGCCGTCCGCGTAAGCTGACGGTGGACCCCGGCGATCGCGCCGATCCGCCCCAGCATCCGGTCCAGTGCAAGCCCGGCTGCAGGATCGGAAACCTCGCGCTTTTCCGCAGCGATCATCGCCATGAGAAGCTGGAGATTGTTGGCGATGCGGTGATCGCTTTCCTCGGCTGCCAGTGCGGCTTCCGGCCAGGCTTCCCCGCTTCCGGGCAGCGGCACGGCATGGCGGGCAGGACCTTCCCGGTTCGGCGTGCGTTCAGCCATCGGCATCGGGTTTTCCTCCTGGGCTGGCCGCTCGGGCCGGTTGGGATGAGGACTTTTCGCCGCACGGCCCGCGTCTGGCCATCATACGCAGGTTTGGGGGGCTTAGGGGCTTAGGGGCTTAGGCGGTTTGGGGCTTGGGTTCGGGCCCTTAAACCTGCGTATGATGGCGCGGGATGCCGCCCGGCCCGATAACCATCGGTACACGGCGGCGCAGCCCGTCCGACCATGTCCAGATTTCGCCTTGGAGACCGGCATGAGCACGATCGAAACCCGCGAATACCAGATGTTCCCCGTGCTCGCCCCCGCCGAGATCGCGCTTGCCCGCCGCTTCGCCAGCGGCCCGGAGCGGCGTTTCGAGCCGGGCGAGACCGTATATGCCATCGGCGACCGCGAAGCGCCGACCTGGCTGGTGGTCAGGGGTCAGATCGAGGTGCTGCGCCGCGACGGGCTCAATCTCGACGGTTCCGGGCGCGAGGTCCACCTTACCACGCACGGCCCCGGCCAGTTCACCGGCGAGATCAACCAGCTTGCGGGTCGTCCCTCGATCGCGGGCGGCCGGGCGGGCCCCGAAGGCTGCACCGCCCTGCCCATCGATGCCGCGCACTTGCGGGCACTGATGATCGGCTCGGCCGAACTGGGCGAGAAGGTCATGCGGGCGCTGATCCTGCGCCGTGTCGGCCTGATCGAGGAGGGCGGAGCGGGCACCATCCTGATCGGCGTGCCGGGCAGCCCGGACGTGGTGCGCCTGCAGGAATTCCTGCGCCGCAGCGGTTATCCTTTCCTCGTGCTCGACGTGAGCGCCGATGCCGAAGGCAAGGCCATGGTGGAGCGGCTGGGCGTGGCGCCCGCCGAATACCCGCTCGTCGTCTGTCCGACCGGGCCGCTGCTGCGCCGCCCCCGGAACGAGGAGCTGGCCGCCTGCCTGGGGCTCACCTCCCATATCGATCCCGAGACCGTCCATGATGTGGCCATCGTCGGCGCGGGGCCGGCCGGGCTGGCGGCGGCGGTCTATGCCGCGTCCGAGGGGCTGTCGGTGGTGGTGCTCGATGCGCGTTCGATGGGCGGGCAGGCAGGCGCCTCCGCCCGGATCGAGAATTACCTCGGCTTTCCCACCGGCATCTCCGGGCAGGCGCTGGCCGGGCGCGCCTTCAACCAGGCGCTCAAGTTCGGTGCCAAGATCGCCATCCCCGTCGCGGTGGAGAAGCTGGAACGCCGGGACGGACACTTGCAGCTCGCCCTTGCCGGGGCGCGAAAGGTGCAGGCGCGAACCGTGGTCATAGCTTCCGGCGCGAAATACCGCCGCCCCGCCATCGCCGGGCTGGAGCGTTACGAGGGTTCGGGCGTGTTCTACTGGGTTTCGCCGATCGAGGCGCGGCTCTGCGCCGGAGAGGAAGTCGCCCTGGTGGGCGGGGGCAATTCGGCCGGGCAGGCGGTGGTGTTCCTGGCCCCGCAGGTCAGGCGGCTTCACCTGATCGTCCGGCGGGAACTGGCCGAAACGATGTCCCGCTATCTGGTGGACCGCATTGCCGAACTGCCCAATGTCGAGGTCCATGTCGCCGCCGAAGTGGTCATGCTGGAGGGCGACGAGACGGGCCTGCTGTCCGGCGTCGAGATAAGGCACAATGCCGACGGTTCGCTGCACCACCGGGCGCTGCGCCACCTGTTCCTGTTCATCGGCGCATCCCAATTCCGACTGGCTGCCCGGCGAGGTCGAAACCGACGGCAAGGGCTTCGTGCTGACCGGCCAGGGAGACCGGGGGGCGCAACCGCTCGAAACGGGAATGCCCGGCGTATTTGCCATTGGCGACGTGCGCGCCGGCTCCACCAAGCGCGTGGCTGCCGCGGTAGGCGAAGGCGCGGCGGTCGTGGCTCAGATCCATGCCACGTTCAGCCAGGAACTTGCTGAAAAGACGGAGAAAGCATCATGACCGGCTGTTCGCATAGCATGACGATCAACACCGTGACGCCAAGCGCGAAAGGCTGCGAGGAATGCCTGCGGATCGGCAGCCCCTGGGTTCACTTGCGGCTGTGCCGAAGCTGCGGACACGTCGGCTGCTGCGACGATTCTCCGCACCGCCATGCCCGCGCCCATTTCCGCGAAACGCATCACCCGATCATCGAGGGCTACGATCCACCCGAAGGCTGGGGCTGGTGCTATGTCGACGATATCGAAATCGACCTGCCCGACCAGACACCGCAATGGGGCCCGATACCGCGCTTCTATTAGAAACGCGGTATCGGAACGGTGCTTATCCTCCCCCGAAGCGCCGTTCCGCCTCAGCCGGGCAGTGGAGGCGATATCCCTCCCCCGACCCTCGCAGCCGCTGCCCGGCGCTTCTTTGTCATATCCGGCGTCTCGCCCGATCAGGCGACCTTGAACTGCGAGGCATGGGCGGTCAGCCGGTCCACCTCGTCGGTCAGGCTGCGGGCTGCGGCGGAGGCCTGCTCCACCATGGCCGCGTTCTGCTGCGTGGCGATATTCATGGCGCCGATGGCGGCGGTAATCTCGCTGACCGACGTGGCGGAAGCGCGGTTGCCGGCCGCCATCCCGCCCAGGAGCTGATGGACCTGGCCGACATCGCCCGCGATATTCTCGAAGGCGCCGTCCACCCGTTCCACCGCGCCCACGGCGGTAACGATCTCCGCCTGGGTAACGGTAAGTTGCTCGCGCGCGCTGCGGGCCTCTTCCTCGGAACGCATGGCCAGCGCCGAGACGAGATCGGCCACGACCGCGAAACCGCGCCCTGCCTCCCCGGCACGGCCCGCCTCGACGGCGGCATTCATGGCAAGGACGCGGGTCTGGAAGGCGATCTTGTCGAGCCCTTCGATGACGCTGTCGATGTTGGTGGCGCTTTCGGCCACGCGGCGCATCGCGCCCACCGCTTCGGCGGCAACGTCACGGCCGCCGCCGACCGTGGCGATCGCCTCGTCCGCGCGGGCAACGGTCTGGCTTGCGGCATTGGCGCCCGCCTTGAGCCTATTGTCGATTTCGGCCAGCGCGGCGGAACTCTGTTCGAGGCTGGCTGCGCTGGCCTCGGTCCGGCGGGCGAGATCCTCGGAAGCCTGCGCGATCTCGAACGAGCCGCCCCGGATCGCCGCCGTGCTGGCGCTGGCCGCGCCGATCAGGCCGCGCAGTTCCGAAAGCGCGGCATTGTAGTTGCGGCGCAGCTCCTCGTAGCCGTCGGGGAAGGCGCGGGCGATTTCCGCGGTGAGATCGCCCGAGGAAAGCTCCGCAAGGCTCGAAGCCAGCGTCTGGACGACCTGGCGCTGCTGCGCGTCCGCCGCTTCCTTGGCAATCGCCGCATCGCGGAACACCACGAGGGCGCGGGCGATCCCGCCGATCTCGTCAGGCCGGTCCGTTCCGGTGATCTCGATGTCGAGCTGGCCTTCCGCCAGATGTCCCATCGCCGCTTCCGCCGTTTCGAGCGGCGCGAAGAGCTTGCGCGCACCGCGCATGTAGCCGGCGGCCGCCAGCGCGGTCACCAGGACGGCAACCAGCAGGATATTCCAGCCCAGGCTGTTCACATGGGCATAGAATTCGTCGGCGGACACGCCCACGAACAGGATGCCGATCACTTTGCCGACCGGTCCTTGATCGGATCGTAGGCCGCGAAATAGCGCTTGCCGAGGATTTCGGTCTCACCGCGATAGGGCTTGCCGGCGTCCAGCACCTCGTCGTGCACCGGACCTGCGGCCAGACGGCTGCCAAGCGCGCGGCCGCCCTGCTCGTTCAGGACATTGGTGGCGACGCGCGTGTCGCCCATGAAGATCGTGGCGGTGCCGCCGACCAGTTCCTTCATGCGGTCCACCGCTGCGTTGTTGTCGTTAAGCACGACCTCGCCGGCGTAGAGCCTGCCTTCGCGCAGGCTGTTGTCCAGCCCGTTCTGGCGGAGCACGGACCAGGCCACGCGCATGTTGGTATCCAGCCGTTCGGTGCCTTGCTCGCGCGCGCTGCTCACGAGCAGGAACCGGGTGCCGAGGAAGATCGCGGCCGACAGCAGGACAAGCGCGGCGACGGCCATCAGGGTGACCTTGGCCGAAAGATGTTGTCTGTTCAGGAATTCACGAAAACGTGTCATGACGAATTCTCTGCTGGGGGGAAGAAGAGAGCGGACATCGCATTCGAATGGAGCTGATCTTCCACGCGAAACCGCGATTGCAATCGTTATAGGACGGCTGTCCGGCTTCAGGACTCCAGCCCGCCATTTTCCGCCGAAAATCGTTTGAACCGGCTCCGGCATCAATTCGGAAACATGAATCTTTTGTAACCTGGCCTCCACGCGGGCTCCATGCCCGCCGGGTTAGAAAGGCCGTGCGGTCCGGGAACCGTTTGTGACATTCGCACCCTCGTCATTGCCTCTGGTTCCCGGCCCGCACCCCCAAATACCAAATACTCCGGGCGGCGCCCCCCGCGCCGCCCGGATCTTTGCGAGAAACGCAGTGGCAGCACCCGTCTTCTTCGATCCCACCGGCAACCGGCGCGTCCGGGTTCGCCGCATGGGTCTTTTCCTGTTGCTCGTGGCTCTCGCGGCCTGCGCGATCTTCGCGACGACCGTTGCCAGCGTTCCCGCCCCGCCGCCGCTGCCGATCGCCTACGAGCACGCCTCGCCGCTGCCCTTCCGCGCGCAGATCGGGCACCTGACCCGCCGCGCCCGCAAGTTCCTGTTCGGAAAGGCCACCGTGCCGGCGCCCACCCCGGGCGCCAAGCCGATCACCGTCGGCTTCTACACGCCGTGGAGCGATGACAGCGCCACCTCGCTCGAGCGCCATATCGACCGGCTGGACTGGATCGCCCCGGCCACGCTCTCGGTCGACGGGACCGGCGCGCTCAAGATCGAGGACGACGCCCGCCTCGCGCATATCCTCGCCACCGCGCTGCACCGCCCGCTGGTGGTTCCGGTGCTGCAGAACACCCTCGACGGCGAGTGGCAGGGCGATGCCGCCGCCGCCCAGCTCGCCTCGCCCAGCCGCCGCCATGCACTGGAAGCGCAGGTTTCCGCCTATCTAGACAAGACCGGCTACGCCGCGTCATGGTCGACTTCGAGACCATGCCCGCCGCCAGCCTGCCGAACCTGCGCCTGTTCCTTGGCGAGCTGCGCGCGCAGCTGGCGCCCCGGCACCGCATCGTCTCCGTCACCATGCCGATCGACAATCCCGAATGGTCGCCCCGCGCCTTCGCGCAAGTTGCCGACCGGCTGGTGCTGATGGCCTATGACGAACACTGGCAAGGCGGCACCCCCGGCCCGATCGCCTCCAACCCGTGGTTCGCGCAGAAAGTCGCCCATGCACTGGCCGGGCTGCCGCGCGGCAAGGCGATCATCGCGCTGGGCGAGTACGCCTACAACTGGCACGACGGCAAGGCGGACAGCATGACTGTCGAGGAAGCGTGGCTCGACGCGCACGACAGCACCACCGCGCCCCAGTTCGACGCGATGAGCGGCAATGCTGGCTATTCCTACGACGATGCCCAAAGCGACGGGGATCACCGCCACGACGTCTGGATGCTCGACGCCGCCGCGACGTGGAGCCAGATGAAGATCCTCTCGCGCCTTGGCGTGGGCGACATCGCGCTCTGGCGGCTCGGCTCGGAGGACCCCGGCTTCTGGAACACCGTGAAGGCGTGGCGCACGCACAGCCTGCCCAACCTCGCTCACCTCGTGCAGGCCGCCAATGTCGATGTGGAAGGCCAGGGCGAGATCCTCGACGTGACCGCCACCCCGCAGGACGGCAGCCGTGCCGTCACCTTCGACAAGACCACCGGGATGGTCTCCTCGGAGCGCTATGTCCGGCTTCCCACGCCCTATGTCGTCCACCGCACCGGCGCGCTGCCCAGGAAGCTCGCGCTGACGTTCGACGATGGCCCGGACCCTACCTGGACCCCGCGCATCCTCTCGATCCTGGAACAGTACCACGTTCCCGGCACCTTCTTCATGGTTGGCGAGAACGCGCTGACCAATCGCGACCTCGTCAAGCGCATCGCCGACGATGGCGACGAGATCGGCAATCACAGCTACACGCACCCCAACATGGCCGAGGAAGCCGCCACCGGGATCGGCCTCGAACTCAACGCCACGCAGCGCCTGATCGAGGCCACCACCGGCCATTCGATCCGCCTGTTCCGCGCGCCCTATTTCGGGGATGCCGAGCCCACCACGGCAGACGAACTCGTCCCTGCCGCCATCGCGCGCCAGCACGGCTATACCGTCGTCGGCCTGCACGTCGATCCGGACGACTGGAAGCGCCCCGGCGTCCAGCACATCATCGACAGCACCATCCAGCAGGTGGAATCGGCCTCGCCCGACCGCTCGGAGAACGTGATCCTGCTGCACGACGGCGGCGGCGACCGTTCGCAGACCGTGGCGGCGCTTCCCGTCATCATCGAGCGCCTGAAGCAGGACGGCTACACGTTCGTCCCCGTCTCGACGCTCGCCGGTCTCTCGCACGACGCGGTGATGCCCAAGGTGGACGGCGTGGACCTCTTCGCCGTGCGCGCCGACGTGGCCCTGTTCGGGGCGCTGGCGGCCATTCTCGTGGCGCTGAACTGGACCTTCTTCTTCGCGATCTCGCTCGGCGTGCTGCGTTCCGTCGGCCTCGCCTCGCTGGCCAGCCTGCTGCGCCGCCCGCAGCCGATGGACGCGCCGGAAGACACCTGCGCGCCGCTCGTCACCGTGATCATCCCCGCCTACAACGAGGAGCGCGTGATCGAATCCTCGATCCGGCGCGTGCTCGAAAGCGACTACCGGCAGCTCCAGATCATCGTCGCCGACGACGGATCGAAGGACCGCACCAGCGCCATCGTTGCCGAAGCCTTTGCCGGCGATGCCCATGTCGAACTGCTCACCCTCGTCAACGGCGGCAAGGCGGCCGCGCTCAACCGCGCGCTCAGGGATGCGCGCGGCAGCGTGATCGTGGCGCTCGATGCCGATACCCAGTTCGAACGCGAGACGATCTCGCGCCTCGTGCGCTGGTTCGCCGATCCCGCCATCGGCGCGGTGGCGGGCAATGCCAAGGTCGGCAACCGCGTCAACCTCGTCACCCGCTGGCAGGGCGTGGAATACGTCACCGCGCAGAACCTCGAAAGGCGCGCGCTGACCCGGCTCGATGCGATCATGGTCGTGCCGGGCGCTGTCGGCGCGTGGCGGCGCGAGGCGCTGGACGATGTCGGCGGCTATCCCGAAGACACCCTGGCCGAGGACCAGGACCTCACCATCGCCATCCAGCGCAAGGGCTGGAAGATCGCCTACGACGAGGACGCCGTGGCATGGACCGAAGCGCCGGAAAGCTTCAAGGCCCTGTCAAGACAGCGTTTCCGCTGGTCTTTCGGGACGCTCCAGTGCCTGTGGAAGCATCGCGGCACGCTCAGGAAGGGCCGTCCCTCCGGCCTCGCCTTCATCGGCATGCCGCAGGCCTGGCTGTTCCAGATCGTCTTCGCGGTGATCTCGCCGGCGATCGACCTCGCCCTGCTGATCTCGATCGCCGGCACCGCCCTTCGCGTTTCCCAGCACGGCTGGGCCCAGACCCAGACCGACGTGCTGCGCATGGGCGCCTACTGGCTGGCCTTCACGCTGGTGGACCTCGCCTGCGGCTGGATCGCCTATCGCCTCGACACCCGCCGCGAGCGGTTCCGCCCGCTGCTGCTGCTGGCCCAGCGCTTCGTCTATCGCCAGCTCATGTACAGCGTGGTGATCCGCGCGGTGGGCGCGGCATTCGCGGGCAAGGGCATCGGCTGGGGCAAGCTGGAACGGACCGGCCGCGTCAACGCCAGCCCTGCGGCAACCACCGCTTCGCCTGCGGTGGCAGCGCAGCCGGAACTGGAAGCGGTGCCATAATCCCTGCCTGATCCCGCGTTGGGAAACAGGCCCATCAGCCGGCGGAAGGATCGGTGGGTTACCGGCTGTCCGCCGTCACTCCCTGGCCCCCAGCAACAGCCGCACTTCAAGCCCGCCCCCCGGCGCATCGGCCAGTTCCACGAGGCCGTCGTGCAGTTTCGCCACCGCTTCCACCAGCGCAAGGCCGAGGCCCGATCCCGCCACGGAGCGGGTGGGATCAAGGCGGCCGAAGCGCTGGAGCGCGGCCTCGCGCTGAGCTTCGGGGATGCCCGGCCCATCGTCGCGAACGCCGAGCACCACTTGCCCCTCGGACTTGCCCGCGAACAGCGTGATCGCGCTGCCGCCGCCGGCGTACTTCACCGCATTGTCGATGAGATTGCCCAGCGCCTGCCCCATCAGTTCGCGGTGGAGCAGCACCGAAAGGCCCTCCGGCGCCTCGGCGGCGAGCGTGAAACCCTCCTCCTCGGCATAAGGTTCGTAAAGCGCGGCGAGGTCTTCGAGGAAGCCGTCAAGTGCCGCTTCCTCGAACCGTTCGCGGCCGATCCCTGCTTCCGCGCGGCCGATCTGAAGCGCGGTGGCAAGGATGCGCGTCAGCGTATCGGCCTCGGCCAGCGCGCGGTTCATCGCCGCCTCTGCCGCGGGATCGCTTGCCTCCAGCGCGGCCTGTTCCAGCGCCGAGCGCAGCCGGGTGACGGGTGAGCGCAAGTCGTGCGCCAGCCCTTCCGCCACCACGCGCAGTTCGCCCACCAGCGTCTCGATCCGCGCCAGCATCGCGTTGATCTCTCCCGCCAGTTCGTCGAAAGCATCGCCCGAACCGTCGAGCGCGACCCGCGCGTCGAAAGCGCCGCTGCCCACCCGGTGCGCGGTCTGCGCCATGTCGTGGACGCGCTGGCCCACCAGCCGCGAGGTCAGCACCGCCACCAGCATCGCCAGCGGCAGGGCAAGGAACAACGCCGCCACCAGCGCCTGCTCGAAACTGTGCTGGAGCTTGAGGTCGCGCCCGATCTCGATCCCGGCCAGCAGGGTGGCCCCGTCCGGCAGCCGCGTCTCGGACAACGCCATGTGCTGGGGCTGGGTGCTGTCGCTGCGGTAGAGCACCGTCTCGAACAGGCCGCCCGCAGCGGGATCGGGCGGCGGGAGCGCCGAGAGGTTTCCGGCAAGGCTGCGGCCCTGCGCATCGGCAAGGAGAAGCACCGGCGCGCGGCGTCCTTCGCTGCCCAGCCTCCGTTCGATATTGGCTGCCAGCGCCGTGACGCCGCCGTCCTGGTAAGTGTCCAGCAGGTCGTCGCGCAGTTCCTCGACCAGCGCCTGCTGTTCGTCGCGCACGCTCTGCTGTCCCGCGATCCACACGAACGACAGCACGCCTCCGGTCGCAACGAGCTGGAAGAGGACCACCGGAACGAACAGCCGGAAGGTGGTGGAGCGCAGGAACGGCCGCAGGCGCTTGCCCAGCCGCGCCCTCAAGCGGCGGTGCCCAGCCGGTAGCCCGCCCCGCGCACGGTGTGCAGCAGCGGCGCGGCCCCCGCCTCGTCGAGCTTGCGGCGCAGGCGGCTGACATGGACGTCGATGACATTGGTGCCGGGATCGAAATGATAGTCCCACACCGCCTCAAGCAGCATGGTGCGCGTGACCACTTCGTCGACATGGCGCAGGAAGTATTCGAGCAGGCGGAATTCGCGTGGCTGCAGGTCCACCGCGCGGCTGCCGCGCTTCACCTTGCGCGCCAGCAGGTCCATCTCGAGGTCGCCGCAGGTCAGCCGCGTCTCCACCGCCGCCTGCCCGGCGCCCCGCTTGACCAGCAGCCGCACCCGGGCGAGCAGCTCGGCGAAGGCGAAGGGCTTGGTGAGATAATCGTCGGCCCCCGATGTCAGCCCGGCCACCCTGTCCTCAGTCGATCCCAGCGCCGAAAGCACGATCACCGGCGTTTCTATGCCGCCCGCGCGCAAGGCGCCAAGCACGGACATGCCGTCCATCTGTGGGATCATCCGGTCCAGCACGATGGCATCGTAAGTGCCGTCGCTCGCAAGGAACAGCGCATCGCGCCCGTTGCCCGCCCTATCCACCACGAAGCCTTCCTCCGCCATGCCCTTGGCGATGTACGTGGCCGTGGCATCGTCATCCTCGACGACCAGCAGCTTGTGACCCATGTTCTCGTCCGGCCCCTTCACGCCTCGTGGATCACGTCCTGACCGTCACGGAGCCTTGCGGCCCTGCTCGCCGGCGAGTCGATCATCCGAACCGCGCCCTGACGCACCACTTTGAGATGCATAGGGCGTGGACCCTGCGCAGACAACTCTTCCGCCAGCGCCTGAAGGGATTCGGTATGCTGGCCGTCCGCGCTCTCGATCCAGTCGCCCACGGTGAGCCCTGCGCGCTCGGCGTTGCCGCGTGCGCGAACGCTGGTGACGACGAGGCCCGGCTGCGGGCCGGGAACCGGGTCCGCGGTGAAATCCAGCACCCGCCGCCAGGCCTCGCCCGGCTGCGCCACCGGACCGTGCGGCATGGTGTGCCCGAGCAGGCCGAAATGCCGCTGCGCCCAGATATCCCCCCAGGTAAGCGCGCCCGTCACCGCGAGCAGCGCGCCCAGCATCGGCAGCAGGTTTATGATCCGGCTCCTGTTCCCGCTCGTCTCGGTCATGCGCAATGGTCCTGCGAGCAGGCGTTCGGCCGGGGAGAAGGGGGCGAAATGGGCATGCCTTGGAACGGTCCTCGATGCCAGTTCGCGACTGGCCGCAGTCTGCACCCTTGCCCGGCACTATCGCAGCAGCGCTGCGCGAAGTCACATTAAGGAAAGTCCATGTTTGCTCCACCCTGCGGCAAGGTCGGCAGGCGCAGACCGGCACCATGACCAGGGTAGCAACACGCAGGCGCCGGCGCTGGATCGGGCCGCTCATCACGGGAATCGTCGTTTTCGCGGTGCTTCTCGGCGCCGTGTTCGGGTGGCTCGGCGCCTGGAACGCGAGCCCCTTCACCGATCTGCCCGGTAAGACAGGGTCAGGCACGCGCGCGCAGGGCTATGCCGCCGTCGTCCTGTCGGGCGACATGGGCCCGCGTACCGGGCTCGGCGGTGAAATCGCCGAACGCCTCGCAAGCCATGGCGTCGCAACCGTGGCCGTCAATTCGCTCAACTACTTCAAGGTGCGCCGCACGCCGGAGCAGGTCACGGCCCTGCTGTCGGACGCGATCCGGCGGGCCATGGCGCTGGGCCATGTCGGCCGCGTGGTCGTGCTGGGCCAGTCGTTCGGGTCGGACATGGTCCATGTCGGCCTCGAACACCTCTCGCCCGACATGCGCCGCCATGTCGCGCTGGTCGTGCTGACGGTGCCCACGCAAACGGTGTTCCTGCGCGTCTCGCCGCTGGAATGGCTCGACCGTACCCCGCCCGATGCCCCCGCCATCGCCAGCGCCCGCAAGCTCGACTGGCTGCCGGTGGTGTGCATCCATGGCCAGGATGAGGCCGACAGCCTCTGCCCCCTGCTTGGCCCAGTCGGCCCGAAGCTGCGATTTTGGTCATCTTGGAGAACACGTCGGGAACGGGCTGGTTGTTGTTGACGATCGCCCATGCGAGGAACGACGTTCCGCTCCGATAAGGGAGCG
>NZ_LGJH01000089.1 GCF_001298105.1 Novosphingobium sp. ST904
GAAAGTGCGACGAGGGCCAAGCAAAAGCGGAGGATCGGACGGCAGCGCGAGCGCTAATCGTCACACGCCCACGCTGCCGTTTATGAGTTTACGACCTAGAATTTCTCTTTTTCGAACTCGCGAACTCGCTGGTCCTATCCACGCAGGAATGGAAACGACAGGGACGCATTTTGAAAGTCATCCTGTTCGGCGCCTATGCACGCGGTACTGGAACGCGGGAGTTACCGGGCGGGCGTACGCCAAAGTACTCGATCCTTGTGGTGGTTAGCGATGACCGGCTTGCGCAAAAATCCGACTTTCCATTGCATGCAGAAGATCGACTCATGCGTGAACATGCCATCACGCGGCAACTTGCCGTACCGATCAGCCTGTCGATCCGCGGTATCAAGTCGGTCCACCGCGATCTGTCGCACGGTAAATCGTTTGTGTGTGGGGCGGTGGCTGACGGCACAGTACTCTACGAACTACCAGGTCATCCCCTGTCATTGCCAATGGTGCCGGACCACGCTGCCGTGCTTCAGGAGCGCCGCGCGGATTTCGATTACTGGTTCTCCAGCGCGAGCGAATTCCTGGAGTTTGCCCAGATTTCGCTCGCCCGCAAGTGGCTCAATCGGGCGGTCTTCCAATTTCATCAGGCGACGGAGGTCCTGTACCACACCGTACTGTATATGCTGACGGGAGACAGTCCGCGATCGCAAAACGTTACCTGGCTTCGTGACCGAAGCGAGGACATCGTGCCTGCGTTGGCGAGGGCGTGGCCTAGCGAAACGAAGTCGGAAAAACGCTGCTTCAAGCGGCTGCACGACTCCTACGTGAAGTCGCGATACGATCGCCAATATCGGATCTCTGAAGACGAGCTGGCTTGGATTGCGGGGCGTGTAGATTACCTGCATTCCGAAGTTCAGGCATTGTCTTGCGACCGATTGGGAGTAGATTTTATGGTGCGCGGCGAGACCTAAGTATCCCTGATATAGCTCTTCAGACTGGACCTTGGATGCATTTGTACCGGCGTCCCGCTAATATCTGAATGGCGCTAGAAATGTTGCAGAGAGCATTCGAATGAATTTTTTTGGGCCGACAGAGGAATGTCGCGTTTGGAGAAGTGAAAGTGAGATAGCTGCCGGTCGCTAAAAGGCAGGGCAGAATGTGCGATAAAGCTTCGCTCAGAGTATAACGCTATCAAATTAGTGCTTGAGCGTGGTCACATTGCTGAATGTTATGCTCTTGGCGCTGTCAAAAGTGTCGCTGTACCCACGCAGTTGCGATTCATTCGCAACATCGATAGGGCGCATTTCGCCATGTCGAGCAACTCCGCCTTGCTATCCCGTCTGCTGACCACCGAGCGCGCCGCCCTGGTGCGCTGGCTGGCGAGGATGGTGGGCAGCGTCGCGGCAGCAGAGGATGTCGCGCAGAACCTATATTTGCGCGTGCAGAGCGTGAAAGACGATCCGCCGATCATCAACAAGCGCTCCTTCCTGTTCCGCCTCGCCTCGAACCTGGCGCTGGATCATCTACGCGCCGCGCGGCGACAGGCAGCCCTGTTTGTCGAGGAAGCCGATGGTCACGGCGTCCCTTCGCCGGATCCCAATGCTGAAACGCGCCTGCTCGATCAGGAAAAAGTTCGCCAGATTGCTGCGGTAGTCGATACGATGCCGCTCCGCTGCCGACAGGTCTTCGTGCTGGTCAAGATCGACGAATTGAGCGTCTCGGAAGCAGCGGAGCGGTTGTCGATCAGCCAGGACATGGTGCGCAAGCATATCCGTCATGCCCTGGTGCTGTGCCATCGGGCTTTGTCGGACGCGGCCGAAGCATGAGCGATCCTGCGATGACACCCTATCGTTTTGCTTGCGCCGAACGTCATGGGATGAAAGCGGAATGCAGATTGGCGGCAATTTCGCATGGGAAATGACTGTATGCCGCGTGATACCGAGGCGCCTTTGCCGAATTCGCTTGCCGATGAAGCGGCCTATTGGGTTTCCGCCGATTTCGACGGCGAACTGCCTGCCAAAAAGCGAGCCGAGCGCGATGCCTGGCTGGCCCGAGATCCAGAACACGCGCGCGCCTATGCGCGGATGCAGGACCTCTGGATGCAGATGGGCGCCGTGCCCGAGACTCCGGCGCTGCGCGCATCCCTGCCGCAAGAGCCCGTTCGCAAGACCCGAAGGCTCGCTCGGCCAGGGGCACGCGTGCGGCGGCGCTGGGCAATTTCCGCGATCGCCGCAAGCCTCATTTTTGCGTTGGTCTGGTCGGCGCAGGGCTGGATGACGATGCTCCAGGCTGACGCGATGACCGGAACCGGCGAGAGGCGCACGATGCGACTTGCCGATGGTTCCACGATGCAGTTGGGGACACACAGCGCAGTGGCTTTCGAATTTGCAGGCAACCGCCGCGTGGTCCGGCTACTGACCGGCGAGGCTGCATTCACCGTGGCACCCGATCCATCGCGCCCGTTCCGCGTGCAGGCGGGCGCGGGATCGACGACGGCGCTCGGCACCCGTTTCCTCGTCCGGCGCGACGGCGCCGAAACGCGTGTAACCGTCACCGAACACAAGGTGCGCATTCGCTATCCGGCCGAGGACGGCACCTCTGCCGTCCTGCACGAAGGCAAGAGCCTTTCCTATGGGCCCGCAGCAGGGATCGGCCCTGCATTCACGGTCAACCCGGACGATGCCATGGCGTGGACCGAAGGAGCGCTGGTGTTCAAGGATGCGCCGCTCAGCGAGGTCGTCGCCGAGATCGGGCGCTACCATCGAGGCTATCTGGGGGTAGTCGGTGCGGCGCGTGACTTGCGCGTCAGCGGGGTGTTCCACATCGACGATCCGGTTGCGGCCATCGCTCAACTCCGCAGCTCTCTGGGGCTGCGTTCGGCCCAGCTCACTGACCGCATGATCTTGATTTTCAGCTGATTTTCCGGTCAGGCGAAAAATTTTCAACCTGAGCTCTCGTTTCGCAAACCATGATCGTCATAGATGCAAGGCGTTCGCATTAGCAATAACGCCTCGAGTTCAACGACGTTCGGGGATTATCCAGAGTGAAGATTTCGACAAAGGCGCGCGGCGGGCAGCGCGCGAGCGGCAGGCTGATGGCCGCCGTACTCCTTGCCGGTACGACGATGGGGCTTTCGGCCGGGATCGCCGCTCCGGCGCTGGCGCAAGAAGCCCGGAGCTACGATATTCCCGCCGGCGCGCTGGCCGATGTTCTCAACAGCTATGCCCGGCAGGCCGGTGTCGAACTGGCCTATCGCGCCGAATTGACAGCGGGCGTTTCAAGTCCCGGTCTCAAGGGCAGCTTTGCCCCGGCGGAAGGCCTTTCGCGCATTCTTGCCGGTAGCAGGGTGACCTTCCGCCAGACCGGGCCGCGCGCCTTCACGCTGGAGGCTGCACCTCGAACCGCGGATGGCACCATCCAGCTTGGGCCGGTGCAGGTTCAGGGCAGTGATGGCGGAAACGGCGGCAGCCTGGCTGGACTGACCAGCGATCCTGCCGTGAGCGAGGGAACCCGTTCCTACACCGTACGCAGCACCTCGACCGCCACCAAGCTGGCTCTCTCCCCGCGGGAGACGCCCCAGTCGGTCTCGGTCGTCACGCGCCAGAAGATGGACGACCAGAACGTTCAGTCGCTCGACGATATTGCCCGCACCACGACGGGGATTACCTATACCAAGCTCGGGACCGACCGCTCGACCTATTACGCGCGCGGATCGGAGATCACCGATATCCAGTTCGACGGAATTCCGAGCAACATTTCCGAGAACTACTCGATGGACGTGATGTCCACCGCGAACATGGCGATCTACGACCGGGTCGAGGTGGTGCGCGGTGCCAACGGGCTGTTGCAAGGCACCGGCAATCCTTCCGCAGCGATCAATCTCGTGCGCAAGCGGGCGACGCGCGACTTTCAACTGGGTGTCGAGGCAGGCATTGGATCATGGTCCAACTATCGCGGGCAGGTGGACGTTTCCGGGCCGATCACCAAGGGCGGCGACGTGCGCGCGCGCGCCGTGGCTTTCTACAACAACGCGGGCAGTTACCGTGACGGCGCCAGCAGGGACAATCGCCTGCTGTACCTGACGGCGGAAGCCGATCTTACCCCCGGCACGTTGCTGCGCGTCGGCGGCACCGCGCAGCGCGATTACAACCACGGCTACGACTGGGGCGGGCTCAACACCGACGTCAGCGGTGCGTTCTACGATCTGCCGCGTTCGGCCTCGCTGGCGGGCAAGTGGGCCTATCTCAAGCGCCGCAACTATTCGGCCTTCGGCGAACTGCAACAGCAGATCGGCAGCGACTGGAAGATCGTGGTCGCCCCCAGCGCGATCTGGTCGGACGCGGACTTTCGCTCGTCCTATCCGGCACGTTCCTCTGGCGACATCTACCGGCTGGTGGTCTCCGACGTGGACTACCGGGACCGGCAGGTGGGGCTCGACGTCTATGCCACCGGCCATTACCGGCTGCTGGGCGGCGAGCATCAGCTAGTCCTTGGCGGCAGCCTGCGGCGCGACAAGTTCGATTTCACGATCCACACCGCATCCAATACGCCGACCGTCGACATCACCGACTATGACTATGCGTCGATCACAGCCCCGGTGCTCAACACCGCCAGCACTTATTACAATTACAACCGCAAGGAAGGCGGCCTTTACGGTTCGACCCGTCTGGCTCTGGCCGATGGGCTTCATGCCATTCTCGGCGCACGCCTGAGCTGGTCGAGCTACACCGTCCTGAGCCCTTACGTGAACGACGAATACAGCTCGAAAGCCCGGTTCCTGCCCTACGCCGGGGTTGTCTACGATCTCGACAACCACCATTCGCTCTACGTCAGCTACACGGAAGTCTACAAGACGCAGAGCTACTACAGCGCGGGCAATACGCTGCTTGATCCGATCCAGGGACAGAACTACGAAGCCGGGGTAAAGGGCGAATACTTCGACGGGCGCCTGAATGCATCGTTGGCGGTGTTCCAATCCAGCCTGCTCAACATGCCCGAGGCCACGACGGCGGACAAGACGTGCGGCGTCACCGGTACGTCCACCTGCTACGTCGAAGGCGGGCGCGTACGCAACCGCGGCTTTGAAGTCGAGGTTTCCGGCTCTCCGCTGCCGGACTGGAACGCGACGCTTGGCTTCACCTATAGCGATCCCGAATATGTCGCAGGCGTCAACAAGGGGACGGACTACAACACCCGCATTCCGCGCAAGCTGTTCAAGTTCTCGACCGACTACCGCCTGCCGGGCAGCTTCAACCGCATGCGGCTGGGCGGCGACCTTTATGTCCAGAGCAAGATGTATACCCAGACCGCAAGCTATACGATCAAGCAGGGCGGTTACGCGCTGGTTGGACTGCACGCGCGCTATGATGTCAGTGAAGCGGTCGAACTGGGTCTCAACGTCAACAATCTGCTGGACAAGACCTACTACCAGTCGATCCCGACCTCGAACAACTTCGGCGGATTGTTCTACGGCGATCCGCGCAGCGTGATGGCAACGGTGCGCGGACGTTTCTAAGTGCCATCCAACAAGCCGATTATACTGTCACCCTCCTCGGACAGCCCTGCGCTACCCGAGGAGTGTGACCCTGCGCGAGATGACACTGTCGGCTGGCGATTTGCGAGCGATTCAAGAACCTTTCGCTACGCGGACCAAACGGATTCGCTGACCACGCGTCTGGTCGGATTGGGCGGGACAAGCGCGATCGGCCTGGCCATTCTTGCTGGGCTGTTCCTGACCTGGCAGACTTATACGGCCATGCCGCCGCCTGCGACGCTGACGGCGTTCAATGTCGCACGCCCGGCTGCTCCGCCCGAACCCGTTCGCGAAGTGCCGCCAGGGCCGGAGCAGGTGAAGAAGGACAAGCCCGTCCCGAAGCCTCAAGTACCCGAGATCGAAGCGCCGAAGATCGTCATTCCGACCGCCAATGTCGTGGCAGCAACGCCGCCTGCCAAACTCGTGCCGCCCGATCCCGGCCCTCCGGTGAAGGATACTACGGCGCCAGCCAGCAAGCCCGTGCCGCCCGCCCCGCAAGTTTCGAGCGGCAGGCCGACATGGCAGGGCCTCGTCCTCGGCGCCCTCGACAAGGTGAAGCGCTATCCGCGAGACGCCCATTTCGCACGGCAGCAGGGCGTTCCGTACATCCGCTTCGCCATGGACCGGCAGGGCAAGGTACTGTCGGTCAGGTTGGAGCGCTCGTCAGGTGTCCGCTCGCTGGACAACGAGGCTTTGGCGCTTCCGAAGCGGGCGCAGCCGCTGCCCAAGCCGCCAGAGGATGTGAAGGGCGAAGCTATAGAACTGGTCGTGCCAGTTGAGTTCCTCATAACCTGACGGGGACCATTGCATGACCGTATCGACGCTCCCGATCCACCGCCGCACCCGCGCCGGCGCGGGCTGGCATTGAAGTCATGCCTCCCGGCAGTTCTTATGTCAGTCAGAACGGATTGATGTTGCTTTGCTGGATCGCGGAAGCTCAGAGAGGAGCAGGGTCAGTTTCGTCTTGGACAATCGCTGTCTGACCGCCGTCGTTGGGCGTTGCGTACTAGCGTTGGATGCGCCCCCTGCGCGAGTCTCAACTGACACTGTATTTTTCCCGCTTTCCGAAAGTCTGGCTACGACTGGTTTCAGGAGATGGCCCTGTCTTGCGGTATGACCGACTTGGGCGCGTTGCTGCCGTCTTGGTTTATCAGGGCCAGAGCGCCGTTCCAGCGAGCAGATGCCTGCGCGGCCATGGCGCTGTTCGCCTTGCGTCATTGCCCGGTTCCCGAGGTGACGCCTCAGATAAGCACGAGCCGTGGGAAGCCGGCAGCCTTTGCTTGCTGCATGATCCGAGGCTCGATTTCGGCGCCAGCCGTGTTGAGAATGGCGGCGAGCGCAATGTAGGCCCCGATGACGAAGACCAGTTCGATGACCTGCTGCGTTGTGAAATGCTCCACGAGTTGGGCGAGCGTCTGTGGCGCTATGCCACCCTCCGCGTAGATCTCGTCGGTGGCGCGTATCAGCAGGATTTCCAGGCCGGACCATTGGTCATCGGCATCGTCGTTCTGCAGCGCATCGAGATTCGCCTTGGTCAAGCCGGCGCGCGCTGCCGAAAGCGTGTGATGGATCCATTCGTAATCGGAGGCCCGCCGCCACGCGACGCGCGAGATCGCGATTTCCCTATACCACGCACAAAGTACGAAGCCTTCCGCGACCTTGGCGTTGAAGCGGAGCCAGGGATCAGCGAGCCCCGGTGCGCCAAGAGCAGGATCGAGTTGAAGTCCGAATCCGTGGTGGTCGAACCGGGCGGAAGCATGAGCGGAAATAGCGCCTCGACTTCCGGCGTCCACTGCTCTTCCGGCAAGTTCGATATCCGCTGGCCGTTCTGAAGTGCGCTGGCGCTCATCATTCCGGAAGGCCTTCGACGATGACGACGCGCCACTCGGCTGCATTTTTCCGGAAGGCTAGCGCCTCCTGGTAGGCAGGGCTTGCGTACCAGGCCCTTGCCTTTTCGATTGAGGGGAACTGCAGCATGACGACGCCGTCGGGATTGTCGCCTTCCAGTGCCTGAGAGGTGCCGTAGACCACCAGAGGACGGATTCCGAATTGCTGCTGGAAGGCTGCCGCGCTCTCCCGATTGCGCCGGGAGTATTCCGCGATCGCAGTCTCGTCCCGCACAGGGCTTTCGCGATAGACAATGATATAGGCAGGCATCGGTAGGGTCTCCCGTGTTCAGGCGATGGGTTCTTCACCGACAAGGGTCGTCCGGCTGAGCAGGCGGCCACTGTCGGCCGAATAGGCCTCGACGCGGTGCATCACGCCGGTATTGTCCCAAATGATCAGGTCACCCGATGTCCATTCGTGGCGATAGACGAATTGCGGCTGGGTGGCCCATGCCTGCATGTCATCGATGATCCTGCGGCCTTCCTCCTCGCTCATCCCGTCGATGCGGCCAGCGGTGAGGCCCAGCAGCAAGGACTTGCGCCCCGATCGATGCGTCCAGACCATCGGATGAACCTGTTCAGGGTGCTCGCGCCAGCGAGCCAGTTGCGCCTCGCTCGGATCGGGATGCATCGCGCGCTGGATGTATTCCTGCGAGTGGACCACGCGCAGGCTGTCCGCCTCTGCCTTTCGATCTGCCGGGAGATCGTCATAGGCGGCGTAAGTGTTGGCGAATTCGGTCTGGCCGCCGATTCTGGACAATACGCGCGCGGTCAGCAGCGAAGCCCGTGTTGGCACCATGTCCTGAGCACCGTCGACATGCCAGTGGACAGTGGCATGGAGGTAATCGGCGGTGTCATTCAGCGCGGGATCGAGCGAAATCTTGTAGATGCCCTTCATGCCCTGGTCGATCACCTCGCCGAGGGTCCGGGCGAAAGCGAGTTGCTCGTCATCGGTCAGGTTCAGTTCGCGAAACAGCAGAACCCCGCGCTGTTCCAGCAGTTCCCGTATATCCTCGCCCAGGCCCCCTTGGAGCAGATCCTGCTTGCTGGCCTTGATCTCCGTGCCGATGCGCGGGGTCAGGTCTGCGGTTTCGAATTTCATCATCTCTCTCCGATTGCGGTCTAACGGCAGCTCGATCACCCGCCTGCGCGTCAGACGAATTGCGCGAGGGCATCCGTTGAAAAGGGAACCATTTCGTCAAACCGGCCGGTCTGTGCCTTGTGGGCCCAGTCGGGATTGGTGATCAGCGCGCGGCCGATCGCGATCATGTCGAACTCGTCACGCTCCATGCGTTCGACCAGACTGTCGATGCTTGCAGGCTCAGAATGCTGGCCCTTGAATACCTGAAGGAAATCGCCGTCCAGCCCAACCGATCCGACGCTTATCGTCAGTGCACCGGTCAGCTTCTTCGCCCATCCTGCGAAGTTGAGGCCCTGCGCGCCGTCCGCTTCCGGAAACTCGGGCTCCCAGAACCGGCGCTGCGAACAGTGCAGCACATCCACACCGGCTTCGACCAGCGGTACGAGCCAGTCCGCCATCGCTTCGAGGGTCTGTGTCAGGCGTGCGCTGTAGTCCTGCTGCTTCCACTGGCTGACGCGCAGGATCAGCGGGTAATCGGGCCCGACCTCGGCGCGGATTGTGGCAATGATCTCAGCCGCGAAGCGCGACCGCTCCTTCAGTGTGGGGCCGCCATAGCGGTCATCGCGCAGATTAGTACCTGCCCAGAAGAACTGGTCGACCAGGTAACCATGGGCGCCATGGACTTCCACGCAATCGAAGCCGAGACGCTTGGCATCCGCTGCCGCCCGGGCAAAGGCGGTGACGGTATCGGCAATGGCTTCCTCGCTCATGGTGTCGCCGCGTACCTGATCCGGTGCGATAAGGCCCGAAGGGCTTTCCACCGTGAAGTCAGGTTCCCAATCCATACTGCTGCTCCGGACCGCGCCAGTGTGCCAGATCTGCGGCGCTATCGCACCGCCGGCACCATGGACCGCGCCGACGACATCACCCCATCCTTCCAGATCGTCGCCGTAGAACCTGGGCACATTGGGCTCGTTCCGAGAGGCCGGCCGGTCCACCACGACGCCTTCGGTCACGACTAGCCCCACGCCGCCTTCAGCGCGCTTGCGATAATAGTTGGCATGCGCAGCGCCGACAGCTCCATCGATGGCGAAACCGCGCGTCATCGGCGCCATGACAATGCGGTTTTTCAGGGTCATCGACCCGATGCGCAGGGGGCGGAAAAGAACGTCGGCATTGCAGGCCATGGGGCGTGATCCAGTGTTGCGGCAAGATGGCCGCTTCCTGGCCGATGCCCTCGGCCGGTATCAATCCCGGATTGTTCAACCCCTTAACTATCCCCCCGCGTGACCGGCAGAAAATCACGGTCCATCATCGTGTGCAACTGTGCGATGATCCGCTCCAGTGCGTCGCGATCGCCCTGCGGCAACTGCCGATAGTGATGCACGAACCGTCCGGCATGCTCGAGGTCGCTGCCGATGCAGCGCACCTTCTCGGCCCCTTCGCTGGTATGCAGCAACATCTTCGTGCGACGATCGGCGGCCGCTTCCGTGCAAGTCAGCAGCCCCCGCTCCGCCAGCCTGGCGACCCGACCCGACAGCGCGGCGTTCGTGACGTTGAGAGCGCTGGCGAGATCGGTTGCCCGCATCGGCACTGGATCGTTCATCATCAGGGCGCTGAGCAGGTGGAAGTCGGCAATGCTCAGGCCATGTTGCCGGCTTATCTGGTTGAGGTCGATCCCCATGAGCTGGCCCACCTTGAACAAGTGCCAGATCGCGCCGAAGTGGCTCACATCAAGCCCCAGATCGGCAAAATAGGCCTTCCCGGCTGCAACCTGATCGACAGGGCGCACCGACTTTGTAGGGCGATTGGTCATCGCCGGATCAAGCCGCGATTAGCCCCATCTGGCAAGCATGATTTCGTCATCTCGGCATAGCGCCCAAGCATCACCTCATTTGCTCGGATCAGACACTGGGCAGCGTTGAAAAATGGGGTGGCGTCAACTCGATGGCGCGCAAAGCTCCAGCTGGTCTGAGCCCGTGGATTTCCTCCAGATTTGAGTAGAGTCCTGCCCTTGGAGTCGGATGGCTATGAAGCGGAGCAGGTTCAGCGAGGAACAGATCATCGCGGTGTTGAAGGAGCAGGAGGCCGGAATGGCGGCCTGGATGTCTCCGAAGCCCGGCGGCTGCGTTCGCTGGAAGAGGAGAACGCTCGGCTGAAGCGTCTTCTGTCTGATGCGATGCAGGATAACGCCATGCTCAAGGAGATCAGCCTGAAAAAGTTCTGACGCCTGGAGCGAAGCGTCAGGCGGTGGGTCATCTCCAGGAGGTTTCCGAGGTGAGCCGGCGCAGGGCTTGCGAGACTCTGGGCGTAGATCGAAAGAGCGTGCGCTACGACAGCCGCCGACCGGACGATGCTGCGGCACGGGCACGCATCCGCGAGTTGGCCGGGCTGCCTCGCCGGTTTGGCTATAGCCGCTTGCACTGGCTGCTGTGCCGAGAAGGATGGACAATGAACCACAAGAAGTTTCGGCGGCTGTATCGAGAGGAACGCCTACAGGTGCGCCGGCGCGGTGGCCGCAAGAGGGCCTTAGGCACGCGAGCATCCATGACGATGCCACAGGGCCAAACCAGCGCTGGAGCCTCGACTTCGTATCTGACACCCAGAAGGTCATGAGGTTCGGCTGATCCCGCCAATCTACGTGAAGCCTTTCGTGAAGCGGCAGAAGAACGACGCTGCAGACGCGGCGGCCATTGCCGAAGCCGCTGTACGCCCGAACCTGCATTGCGTCGCGGTCAAAAGCGCGGACCATCAGGCGAGGGGCTGTGGCCTATCGCACCCATCAATGTTTTGTGAGCCAGCGAACGCAGACTATCAACGCGCTACGAGGACACTTGGCCGAGTTCGGCCTGGTATTCCCCCAAGGGGTTCCTCATCTGAAGGAAATCCGCGCAGCCGGTGACGACGAGGATGTCGACGTGCCTTCCAGTATCCGGGAGATCGCAGGCCTCTACCTCGAGCATATCGACACCCTGTCCGAATGGGTCAAATCGGCATTCGCAAACTTCTCGTCGTCGGTGCGATGAGCAGGATACGATGGATCGTGCGCAAAGGCGTTCTCCCCGACAACTGGCTGGGCCGCATGATGGCTCGCCGGCCCAGGATGGTGGTCGCCGTAGCACTGGCGAACAAAATGGCGCGGACAATCTGGGCGATGATGACCCGCGAGGAAGACTACCGTTTGGCGTGATGGCGTAACTGCCATAGCGCTCGGGGCCTCGGTCCCGACAAGGAGATCGACTGATACTATGCGGCAAGGACTTCAATGTTCACGATACGGCTAACCAGTCACAGTGCCAGAGCAAACCAAGCTCGCTGAACCGATGTGGCCCGGATCGTTCGAACTGCATAACGGCCCGTGGCGTCAGCAAGCCACATCGGAGGCCTGACACACGACCGATGAAGCGCTCTGCCGAGCAAAGTCAGAAAATCACCTTGCAATCTCGGAGGCATCCACGCGCGCGGGCGCCAGCGTTCCGTCAGCGTGGATGGCAAGTATTCTGGAATACCGGAAGGTCTCGAACCAGTCCCTGTATCTCTCGGAACGGTCCCGGCAATTTCAGCTTGCGAATGACGTATGCCGCAGTTTCACCCTTGTCGGCCGGATTGATCCAATGCCTGAATGAGGGCGTCCTCTACCCGTTGGTCGTCAGACTGCGCCACGTTGAAACGCATGAACGGCGCCGCAGACTGCGATACGCTGAATACGTTGCCCGGGGCCAGCACTACGCCAGCCTCCAGACAGTGCCGGGCGATATCCGCAGAATCAAGGTCTCCAGGCAGCCGGCACCATAGATAGAAGCCACCTCGCGGCATGAGCCATGGCACGATTCCCAGCTTCGCCAAACGTGCGGCGGTGCGGTCCCGCGCCTGTGCCAATCGCTGTCGGAGTTCGGCCATATGTTTTCGGTAGCTTCCACCCGCCAGCACATCGGCGATCAACTCTGTTGCCACCGGACTGGGCCCGCCGAAGCTCGTCGCAACCTGAAGATCAATCAACCCCTCGATCCAGTCGCGACGCGCAGCGATATAGCCGCAGCGCACGGATGCGGAGAGGGTCTTGGAGAAGCTTCCTATGCGGATGACCCGGTCGAGCCCGTCCAGAACGGCAAGACGCGGCGACGGCGATGGTTCGAAATCGGCGAAGATATCGTCTTCCACGATCGTGAGGTTATGGGCTTCGGCAGCGCTCAGCAGTCGGTGCGCCGACTGGTGGGAAATACTGGCCCCGGTTGGATTGTGGAGCGCGGAGTTGGTAATATAGAGCCTTGGCGTATGTGCAATCAGCGCCGCCTCGAATGCCGCTATGTCGGGACCGGTGGGCGTGTATGGAATGCCGACCAGCTTCACACGGTGAGCGCGGAGCAGCGCCTGGAAATTGAAATAGCCGGGGTCGTCGACCAGCACTGTGTCGCCGGGATGCAGCAGAAAGCGGCAGATCAGATCGATGGCCTGCGTGCCGGATCCGGTCAGCAGAACCTGGTCAGCGCTCGCTTCTATTCCCTCTTCGGCGAAACGACCGAGAAGCAGACGGCGCAGCGCCGGGGAACCACGCGCGCTGCCATATTCGGTCAGCAGCGCATCCTCGCCGCGTGCCAGCGATCGCAACGCCTTGCGGAGTGCTGCATTGGGCATCCAGTCCGTTGGCAGCCATCCGCAGCCCGGCTTGACCATGGAAGTATCGGCGTCGAGCGATTGGCGGGAAATCCAGAATGGGTCAACGGCCCGGTCGCGGCGTGGCCCCATCTCGCTGACCGACATCGGTGGGATACTGCCTCCCGTCACGTAAAAGCCTGAGCCTCGACGCGCGGTGATAACCCCCTCGGCCGCCAATCGGTCATAGGCCTCGACCACGGTGGATGGAGACGCGGACATCGTCTCGGCAAACCCGCGGACAGAGGGCAGCCGATCCCCGGGGCCGATCGCGCGGCTTGCGATCTTCGCACGGATTGCATCCATGAGTGCTTCGGTTCGGGTTCCGCGACGCAGCCGGACCATTATTATGCCCTTTTGATTGTATGGTAGTTTTTGGACATACAGTTACCGAGTTTTGTATGGAATTGTCCCTGCCTTGTCCAGACCTTTCCGGATAGTCCGATCGCGAAAGCGAGGAATCATGGAACGGACTACAGCCGGTTGGGGCAGCGGCATCCTGGGCGTCATCATCTTCAGCGGGTCTCTGCCGGCGACGCGTCTCGCCGTCGCGGATTTCACCCCCCTGTTCGTGACATCGGGACGTGCCGTCATCGCGGCGCTGCTCGGCGCTGTCTTCCTCATGGCACTCGCGCGAGAGCGGCCTGCGCGCTCCGACCTGCTGCCCCTCGCCATCGTCTCGATCGGCGTGGTCCTCGGCTTTCCGCTTCTGACCGGTCTTGCCCTCCAGCACATCACGGCTGCGCATTCGGTGGTTTTCGTGGGGCTGCTTCCACTGTCCACGGCCATCTTCGGCGTACTGCGCGGTGGCGAACGCCCGAAACCCGCCTTCTGGTTTTTCTCGACGATCGGAGCTGCTTCGGTGGCCGGTTTCGCCCTGTACTACAGCGCAGGCGGTTCGCTGACCGGAGACATGCTGATGTTAGCATCGATCGTGCTGTGCGGGCTGGGCTATGCCGAAGGTGCGTCACTTTCACGGCGCCTTGGGGGATGGCAGGTCATAAGCTGGGCTTTGCTCCTCTCGTTGCCGGTCATGGCCATCATAGCTTTCGCTACCATGCCAATTAGTTGGGGCGACATTGGCTGGCGTGCCTGGTCCGGCTTTGCTTATGTCTCGGTCTTCTCGATGATGCTGGGTTTCGTGTTCTGGTATCGCGGTCTTGCCATCGGCGGCATTGCCGGCGTTGGCCAGCTTCAACTCCTACAGCCCTTCTTCGGGCTGCTCCTTGCGGGTGTTGTTCTCGGAGAGCCGGTTGCATGGACGATGATCGCGTCGACCGTCATCGTCATCCTCTGCGTCGCCGGCGCGAAGCGTTTTTCCTGATCGCCAGCTAGAATCTCCAGTCACAAGACATTGCTGTGGCCGAAGAATTCTATCGCATAGAGAGATGGGCCTGACGCCGCCACTTGCGTGGGCGGCGTCAGGCGCGGGTCAGGCGACCATGGCGATCAGGGCCTTGGCCACATCCTCGCTGCTGGCCGGGTTCTGGCCGGTGACCAGCGTGCCGTCCTGCACCACGAAGGGCGCCCAATCAGGGCCTTTGCGGTAATCGGCGCCCTGCGCGATGAAGGTGTCCTCGATGAGAAAGGGCACCACATCGGTCAGTTCCACGGCTTCTTCCTCGCCATTGGTGAAGCCTGTAACGGTGCGGCCCTTCACGAAGGGTTCGCCGTTGACGGCCTTAACATTCTTCAAGACGCCCGGCGCATGACACACCAGACCGAGTGGCTTGCCGGCCTTGGCGAAGCTCTGGATCAGGGCGATCGAGAGTTCGCTCTCGGCCAGATCCCACAGGGGCCCATGGCCGCCGGGGTAGAACACCGTGTCGAAATCCTCTTCCTTCACCGTTTCCAGCTTCACGGTGGACGCCAGAACCGCCTGCGCTGCCGGGTCGGCCTTGAAGCGCGCGGTCAACGGCGTCTGGAAATCGGGCAGATCGCTCTTGGGATCGAGCGGGGGCTGGCCGCCGGCGGGCGAGGCGACGGTGATATCGGCCCCGACGTCGAGGAAGGTGTAATAGGGGGCAGCGAATTCCTCCAGCCAGAAGCCGGTCTTCTTGCCCGTATCGCCCAGCGCGTCATGGCTGGTCAGGACCATAAGGATTTTCATGTGTGTTCACCTCTCTTGTCCGCCCGGCGCTTCATCGCACCGGATGCGGAAGGAATGAATGGGATGTGTTTCAGTTCTTCGGGCTCAGTATAGTTTCCAGCGCAGCCTTTTTGTCGGCGTAAGGAGCGCGCAACCGCAGTCCGCTCAGCCCTTCGACAGACTGCCGCACGGTGGGGCGGAAATGGCTGAACCGGCGGAAGCCATGCACCCCGTGGTAAGCGCCGATGCCTGAGGCTCCCACGCCGCCAAAAGGCAGGCTTTCGATGGAGGCATGCGACATGATGTCGTTGATGACCAGGGCGCCAGAGGTGACCGAGGCGGCGAAGCGTTCCTGCACGGGCTCGCGGTCGCTGAACAGGTAGGCGGCCAGCGGTCGGTCATGGGCGTTGATGCGGGCGATGGCCTGGTCCACGTCCACGGCGACGACCGGCAGCAGCGGGCCGAAGATCTCCTCCTGCATCACGCGCATGTCTTCGGTCGCGTTCAGGATCAGCACGGGGGCTATCTTGCGCGTGGCGGCGTCATGCACGGGCTCTCCGACGGCGTTGAGCGGCACGATGGTCGCGCCCTTGGCTTGCGCATCGGCGATAAGGTCGAGGAGCCGGTCGAAATGACGCGGGGCGATGATCGAGGTGTACTCGTCATTGGCCTGAATGGCCGGGAAGGCGCGCGTCATGAATGCCTTGGCCGATGCCACGAACCCCTCCACGGCATCCTGTGGCATCATCACATAATCAGGCGAGAGGCAGATCTGCCCTGCATTGAAGGTTTTGACCGTCAGGGTGCGCTCTGCCGCCGTAGCGATGTCGAAACCATCGTCCACCACCACCGGGCATTTCCCACCCAGTTCCAGCGTCACCGGCACCAGATTTTCCGCCGCGGCGCGCATCACATGGCGACCGACCGACGTGCTGCCCGTGAACACCAGATGGTCGAAGGGCAGCGATGTGAAGGCCTGCGCCACATCAGGTCCGCCGATCACCACGCCTAACTCATCGGCGTCGAACGCATCGCCAACCAGACGCGCAATCAGGTCCGAGGTGTGCGGCGTGAACTCGGAGGGCTTGATCAGAGCCGTATTGCCAGCGGCGAACACGCCGGCCAGCGGAGCAAAGGCCAGATTGATCGGGAAGTTCCATGGGCTGACAATGCCCACCACCCCCAGCGGTTGCGGTTCGATCCATGCGGCCACGGCAGGGTCGGTGACCGGGGCGCTTTCGCGTTCCATCCACTGGTCAACATGGGCGGCACTGTGGTGCAGCCCGGCCGCGGTGGTCGCGATATCGGCGGCCAGCGTGTGGTAGGCGGCGCGGTTGCCAAAATCGGCGCTGATGGCGCTGACCAGAGCGGCGCGGTGGTCGGTGATGAGGCGCGCGGCGCGTTGCAGGCGGTCGCGGCGCAGGGCGGGGCTGGCGGGGCCGGCGGCGAGATGCGCCTTCTTCATGGCCCGCAGGATGTTGCTCAGATCGTTGAAATGGTCGGTCATGGTGTGTCTCGCAGATTTCAGGCCAGCGTCAGGGCGACGTCGATGTTGCCGCGCACGGCGTTGGAATAGGGGCAGACCTCATGGGCAGCCTCGATGAGCCGCTGGGCGGCGGCGCGCTCCACGCCAGGCAGGTCTGCGGTCAGCGCGATCGACAGGCCAAAGCCCTGCGTCGCCAGCGGGCCGATGCCGACAGTGGCGGTCACCGTGGTTTCTGCGGGCACCTTCATGTCGAGTGATCCGGCGATGCTCTTCATCGCGGAGAGGAAGCAGGCGGAGTAGCCGGCAGCGAAGAGCTGTTCGGGGTTGTTGCCATGGCCGCGCCCGCCCAGTTCGACCGGCATGTCGAGCCAGACATTCAGAGAGCCATCCGCAGTGCGGGCGCGGCCATCCCGGCCCCCCGAGGAGGTCGCGGCGGTGGTGTAGAGTGTCTTGGTCAGCATGGGGGCTCCTTCGAAGCGCCGGGTCGTTTCCGTTGCCGCCCTTCTAGGTCGTAAACTCATAAACGGCAGCGTGGGCGTGTGACGATTAGCGCTCGCGCTGCCGTCCGATCCTCCGCTTTTGCTTGGCCCTCGTCGCACTTTC
>NZ_LGJH01000088.1 GCF_001298105.1 Novosphingobium sp. ST904
TTACGAGATTGGAGGACAAGAGCGAGCCTGGTAGATCGCCATGTTCAATCTTTGTTCTTCAACATGGCCAAAATCGCAGCTTCGGGCCGACTGGGCCTGCTTCACCTGCCGCGGCTGACGCAGATCGTCCTGCCCGGCGACCATTATCTCAACAAGGATGCCGACCGGCTGTTCGGGGCGATTCATCAGGCGATCGCCCGCCTCGTGCCTTCCGGTCCGGAGACTGCCCGATGATCCGAGTTCCCTTTCCCCTGCGCTTCCTCCTTCCGGTACTGGGCATCGCCCTCGCCGCGACCGCCCCGGCCCAGCCGTCGAACGCGCCCAGCCCTTATGGACGCTGGCTCAATCCGCACGGCGACGTGGAGGTTTCGGTGGCGCCCTGCGGGGCCATGCTTTGCGGCACCGTCACCTGGGTCGGCGGGCAGGCGCTGGCGGATGCGCCGATGCGGGCGTGCCCCATCTGGTCGGCACCCAGCTCCTGCGCGACTATCATCCCGAAGGCAGCGGCGCCTGGCAGGGCGAGGTCTATGTGCCCGACATGGGCGAAAGCTTCTTCTCCCGCATTCACCAGAGCGATCCCGCGCACCTGAAGATCAGCGGCTGCATCCTGCACGGCCTGCTCTGCAAGTCGCAGACATGGACGCGCCGGCCGTGAACGCGCACCTCAAGTCGCTGGCAGCGCGGCTGGCGGTTCCCGCCCAGCTCGCCGTCGCCGCGCTGGTGCTTGGCCTTGCTGCGCTCTGCCTGCACCGGCTGGCCACATCGCTGGACATTCACGCCGTGCTGCGGACCGCGCGGGCGATCCCCGGCTGGCGGCTCGCGGCGGCGTTCGCGCTCACGGCCGGCAGCTACCTGCTGCTCACCGCCTACGATGTCATGGCCCTGCGCACGATCGGCCGCCCCCTGCCCTACCGCACGGCCGCGCTCGCCTCCTTCACCAGCTACACGCTGAGCCACAATCTCGGCTTCGGCATCCTTACCGGCGCAGCCGCGCGCCTGCGCATCTACGGTGCGAAAGGCCTCGGCACCGGCGAAGTCGCGCGCGTGACCGCCATCGCCGGGGTGACCTTCTGGACCGGCGTCTTCGCCTCGGCCTCGCTGGCGCTGCTGGTCCACCGCCGTCCGCTTGCCGCGCCGGGCACGTCGTCTCGATGGGCGCGCAGCACGCGGCAGGCGCGGGCCTGCTGGCGCTGCTGGTGGGCGCCACGCTGATGGCGCGGCGCTGGCACCTGCCCCGCCCTGCCGCCATTGCCCGCATGACGCTGGTCGCCCTGGCCGACATCGCCGCCGCCTGCGGCACGCTCTACGTCCTGCTTCCGCACCTCGCCATCGCGCTCTATCCGCCGCTGCTGCTGGCCTATGTCCTGGCCATCGTCGTCGCGCTGGTGAGCCACGTTCCCGGCGGCCTCGGCGTGTTCGAGGCAACCGTCGTCGCGCTCTGCCCGCAAATCCCGCCCGGAGAACTGCTCGCCGCGCTGCTGGTCTACCGCATCGTCTATTACCTGCTGCCGCTGGCGCTCGCCCTCGTGCTGCTGGTGCGGCACGAACATGCGCGCTGGCGCCGTCCGGCCGCCCTTGCCGCGCGCGCGGCGGAGACCATGATCGTCGGCCTCGCGCCGCGCGTGATCGCGCTGCTGGTGTTCTTCGGCGGAGCGATCCTGCTGCTGTCCGGCACGACCCCGGCGCTGCCCGAACGCATGGCGGCGATCCGGGGCGTGGTGCCGCTGCCTTTCGTCGAAGCCTCCCAGATCGCCGCCAGCCTCGTGGGAACCACGCTGCTGCTGCTCGCCCCCGCGCTCTACCGGCGGCTCGACGCGGCTTTCCTGCTGACCCGCGCCCTGCTGCTGGCCGGAGCCTGCTTTTCGCTGGCGAAAGGCCTCGACTATGAAGAGGCGCTCACCCTGCTGGCGGTAGCGGGCGTTCTGCAACTGGCGCGCAAGGGTTTCTGGCGGCGGACCGCGCTCACCACCGACGTGATGAGCGTGAACTGGATCATGGCTATGGTCGCCACGATCGCGCTGATGATCGTGATCGGCTACTTCACCCAGACCTTCCCCGCCTATCGCAGCAGCCTCTGGTGGAAGTTCGCATGGTCGGGCGATGCCTCGCGCTACATGCGCACGAGTTTCGCAGTGGCGGTGCTGACCGGCGCTTTCGTGCTGCTGGCGTTCCTGCGCCCGTCCCGCCACGCAGTCCAGCCCGGAGACGCCCCGGTCGACGTGGCGCAGGCGCTGACCCATGCGGTGCGCAGCGAGGCGATGCTGGCGCTGACCGGGGACAAGCTGTTCCTTGCCGGACCCGACAGCCGCAGCATGCTGATGTATCAGGTGCAGGGCCATTCCTGGATCGTCATGGGAGACCCGGTGGGCGATCCGTCCGACTGGCCCGAACTGCTCTGGCGCCTGCGCGAGCGCGCCGATGCCAACCAGGGCCGCGTCCTGCTCTATCAGGTGACCCCCGCCGTGCTGCCCATCGCCATCGACATGGGCCTGCAACTGATGAAGTACGGCGAAGAGGCCCGTGTGCCGCTGGCCGAATTCGGGCTGGACGGCCCCGCCGCCCGCCCGCTGCGCCACGCCATGCGCCGCGCCGAGCGCGAAGGCGCGGAATTCGCCATCGTCCCGGCCGCCCGCACCGGCGCGATCATGGGCGAACTGCGCGCCGTTTCCGACGCCTGGCTGCACGCCAAGGGCCAGCGCGAGAAAGCCTTCAGCGTCGGCCGTTTCGAGGCGGACTACATCGCCCGCTGCGACATTGCCGTGGTCCGCTGCGAGGGGCGGATCGTCGCTTTCGCCAATCTCTGGAAGACGGCGGGCCGCGAGGAGCTTTCAGTGGATCTCATGCGGCACTGCGCCGAAGTGCCTTACGGCTGCATGGACTTTTTGTTCACCCGGCTCATGCTCTGGGGGCGGCAGGAAGGCTATCAGTGGTTCAATCTCGGCCTTGCCCCGCTCTCCGGTATCGAGGCACGGCGGCTCGCGCCGACATGGGCGCGCGCTGCGGGGATGCTGTTCCGCCACGGGGAGGCCTTCTACGGGTTCGAGGGCCTGCGTAACTACAAGGAAAAGTTCTGCCCGGTGTGGGAGCCGCGCTTCATCGCCTGCAACGGCGGCATGGCGACCGGCCGCGCGCTGCTCGATCTCCAGTCCCTGATCGCCGATGGCAAGGGCAGCGCGGCGCGCCAGCAGGCGCGGCTCCGCCTTCGCGACGCGGAAAGGCTTCAATTGGCCTGAGCGAAGCGCTCCCTGCGGTTCAGGCTGAACTCGATCGGCACGGACACGTCGAGTTCGTCGGGCCGGTCGCGCGGGATTTGCGGCAGGGGTTCCGCGCGCCGCACCATGCGAAGCGCCTCGGCATCGAGCGCGGCAAAGCCCGAGCGGCCCACCACTTGCGCGGAAAGCACTTCGCCTTTCCGGTTCATCCGGAAGCGGAGCTGCACCACGCCCTGCTGCCGGCGGCTGAGCGCATCGGCAGGATAGCGGCGCATCTCCTCGATCCGGGCGAGCAGCAGGCCCTCGAAAGTGGTGTCGCCCTTGCGCGGCTGCGGGGGAGGCGGCACGTCCACCGCATCGACAGCCATCCGCACCGGCTCAAACGTCAGCGCGGCGGGCGCGAATTCCACCGGCGGCGCCAGCACGAGCCGGGGCAAGGGCGCCGCCATGGCCGGGGCGACCGGCAATGTGCGGGCCGGAACCGGGGGCTCCCGGCTTTCCTTGGGCCGCGAGGGATGAAGAATGCGCACCGGCGCGGCCGGCAGGGCCTTGAGCCGCACGACCGTGACAGGCGGCGAAGGCGGCTGAACCGGGGCCGGGCCAAGGCGCCACTGCATGAACAGCACCGCCCCCAGCAGAACATGGAACCCGGCTGCCATCGCGGCGGCCATGCACTTCCTGGTAACCGAGACCTGATCTGCGACGCGAGCCATGCCGCGCCTTATACGCTAATGCGAATTATTCGCAACATTTGCCGGTTCGGGAAGAAATCTCCGGCGTTCAGGACGCCGCATCGGTGAGATAGGCGCCGGGCTTGATGTCCCGCATGGCCAATGTCGTGTTGAAGTGCCGCACGCCGGGGAGTCTTCGCAGCCGGTGGCGCAGGAACTCGTCCAGTTCCGGCACCCCGCCGGTCATGACGTGCAGCAGATAGTCGAAATCGCCCACCGTCGCGTGGCATGCCAGGATCGCCGGCTGATCGAGCACGGCGCGTTCGAATGCCTCGTGATGGTCGAACTCGATGGAAACATGGACGAAGGCGCTGGTGGAAAGCCCGATCGCGGCCGGATCGATCGTGGCCCGATACCCGGTGATGACACCCGCCTTCTCCATCGCCTGCACGCGTTTCCAGCTTGGCGTCTTCGACAGTCCCGCCTTTCGCCCAGGCTGGCGAAACTGAGCCGGGCATCACGCTCAAGCGCTTCGAGCAGGCGGGTGTCGAGGGCATCGAGGACCAGCGGCTTTCGCATCGGAACGTTCGCTCTCCAAAACCTGCTATATGTTACCATACGTTCCGTGACCACCGGAAATGCCACGATATTTGGGCCAATGTCCCGGAACCGCAGTGCTAAACGTCCTCTCACACAAAGGATTGGGAGGCAATATGGAACGCCGCAAGGTCTACGAACTGCTCGAAGCGCCCGCGACGCTGGACTACGAGCTCTATCTCGACACCGAACGCCTGCTGTCCTGCCAGAAGCCCTTCGACGAGCTGTGCAACCGGGACGAACTCCAGTTCCAGATCGTCCATCAGGTCGAGGAGCTCTGGATGAAACTCATGGCCTATACCATCGTTGAGGTGGACGAGTATCTTCGCGCCGGGCACGCTCTGCGCGTCACCACCCTGCTCGCCCGCTGTCATCGGCTCCTGCGGATGATGATCGACCAGCTCGACGTCCTGGAAACCATGTCGCCCAAGGAGTACCAGCAGATCCGGCTTCAGCTTGGCAATGGAAGCGGCCAGGAATCGCCCGGTTTCCGCGTGCTCCTGCGCATCATTCCCGATCTTTGGCAAAGCTTCGAGGCAACCTATCTCACCGCCGCCGGCCGCACCGTGCGCGACGTCTACGACCATGGCTACGCGCATGACGAAGCCTATGTCGTTGCCGAGGCGCTGATCGAGCTGGACGAACTGTTCGGCAAGTTCCGCTGGCATCACCTGTTCCTCATCCACCGCTCCATCGGCATGGGCTCCGCTTCGCTGAAGGGCCGCTCGGTCGACCTGCTCCAGGCGGGCGCGAAGCACCGCTTCTTCCCCGCGCTGTGGGACGTCCGGGTCGAGATGACGGACGAATGGGGCCACGATTATGGACGCGTGCGCGAAAGCATCGCCGAAGCCGGAGCCCACTGGCCCTCATGCGCGACCTGTTCCACCTTCCCTCCGGCGGCCCCTATCTGCTCAGCCACTCGGTAGGCTGCCTGCCCCGCCGCGCCCGCGCCGCGCTGGAGGCAGGCTACCTCGAACCCTGGCAGCAGACCGGCGGCGCCGCCTGGGGGCCATGGCTGGAGACGATCGAGGGCTTTCGCGCCGCACTGGCCGCGCTGATCGGCGCCGACACCGCCGAGGTCGCCCCGCAGCAGAGCGTATCGGCCGCGTTGTTCTCCTTCCTTTCGGGCCTCCGGGCGGTGGGCGGCGGAACCGCATCCTGATGTCGGAACAGGCCTTCCCCACGGTCGGCTTCGTCGCTGCGGGGCTAGAACGACTGGGTTTCGAGACCGCGTTCATTCCCGCCGCACGCTCGCCGGGCGACGCGGCGAACTGGGAGAGCCACATCGACGGCAGCGTCGCCGCCGTCGTCGCCATGCATGTCCACTCGAACACCGGGGTGGTTTCGCCGCTCGCCGAAATCGCGGCGCTGGCACGCCATCATGGCGCGATCTCGGTCGTCGATGCCGCACAGTCTGCCGGAATCCTGCCGATCACCCCTCGCGAATGGGGGGTCGACGCGGTGATCGGGTCGAGCGTGAAATGGCTCTGCGGCGGGCCGGGCGCAGCTTGGCTCTGGCTCCGCCGCGAACTGGCAGGCGTGATCGAGCCGCTGGATCTCGGCTGGTTCGGCCACGAAGACCCCTACGCCTTCGATATCCGGCATTTTCGCCATGCCGCCGATGCCCGCCGCTTCCAGGGCGGCAGCCCGTCCATCGCGCCATTCGCCCTCGCCCGCGCCGGGATCGAGACGATCCTGGAGATCGGGCAGGAAGAGATCCTGCGCAGCAATCGCGCCTGCATCGCCGCTTTTGCGGAAGCCGTGGGCCGCCCGGTCGACATGACGGATCGCGGCGGCACGCTGTGCCTCGCGTTCGATGATCCGGCCGCGATTGCCTCGGCGCTGAGCGCGCAGGGCTTTCATTTCGACATGCGCGGCAAGTGCCTGCGCGCCTCGTTCCACGCCTGGAACAGCCCGGAAGAAGCCGCCCTGCTCGGCCGGACGATCGCAGACACGAGGCTGGCGTTCCGCCCTGCGGCGTGATCCCCGCCGCATGTCCTTGGGGATCGGAAGGCGCGCCCGGCTTTTCGTGACCCGGCAGGAATGCTAGTCGGTGGCTCCTGAAAGCGCGATCCCGCCGGATGCGGGACATATCCGGGAAAGACAGGCAAGACGATGACCGAAGCAATCCAGCCCGCGCCCGCCGCGCTGCCAAAGACCCTGTCCTGGCCGCACCTGCTGGCGCTCGGCGTCGGTTCCATCGTCGGCACCGGCATCCTGACGCTGATCGGCGTCGGCGCCGACCGTGCCGGTCCGGCAGTGCTGGTTTCCTTCGCCATCGCCGGTGCCATCTGCGCCTGCGCCGCGCTCGCCTATGCCGAGCTTTCGACGATGATGCCCACCGCCGGCAGCGCCTACAGCTACAGCCACAAGGTGCTGGGCAGCACGATAGGCTGGATCGTCGGCTGGAGCCTGATCCTCGAATATTCGCTGGTGGTATCGACCGTCGCGGTCGGCTGGTCGGGCTATGCCTCGCCGCTGCTCCACGCAGTGGGCTTCCCGAAGGCACTGACCGAGGGTCCGGAACTGGGCGGTCTCGTCAATGTCCCCGCCGTGTTCATCATCGCCGTCGTCGCGGGCCTGCTCGCCTTCGGCACGCGGGAAAGCGCGCGGATCAACACGGTGCTTGTCGTCATCAAGATCCTGACGCTCAGCCTCTTCGTCGCCGTGGCCCTGCCCGCCTTCGACGCCGCCAACCTTTCCCCCTTCATGCCTTACGGCTTCGGCAAGTCGATGAGCCCCGACGGGATCGAACGCGGCGTCATGGCCGCCGCCGCGATCATCTTCTTCGCCTTCTACGGTTTCGATGCGATCTCGACCGCGGCCGAGGAAACCCGCAATCCCAGCCGGGACCTCGTGATCGGCATCATCGGCTCGCTGGCGATCTGCACGCTCGTCTACGTGCTGGTTGCCGCCGCCGCGATCGGCGCGATGCCCTTTACCCGCTTCGCCGACAGCCCCGAGCCGCTCGCCCTGATCCTGCGTCAGATGGGCCGCGAGCCGGTCGCCCGCGTCGTCGCCATCGCGGCCGTGATCGCCTTGCCCACCGTGCTGCTCGGCTTCCTCTACGGCCAGAGCCGCATCTTCCTCGCCATGGCCCGCGACGGCTTCCTGCCCGCCTCGCTCGCAAAGCTCTCGTCGCGCGGAACCCCGGTGCGGGTCACGACGATGACGGCGGTGATCGTGGCCATTCTGGCCGGCATCCTGCCGATCTCGGAAATCGCCGCGCTCGCCAATGCCGGCACCCTCATCGCCTTTGCAGCAGTGGGCACCTGCCTGATCGTGCTGCGAAAGCGCGAGCCCGGCGCGCACCGCCCCTTCCGCGTGCCCGCCGGCATTCTCGTCGGCGTACTGACGATCGGCGGCTGCCTCTATCTCTTCGCGAGCCTGCCGAACAAGACGCTGCTGGCCTGCCTCGGCTGGAACGTCCTGGGTGCCGTGCTCTTCCTGCTCCATGGCCGCCGCCGCGCCGCCTGACGCGCGGCCCCCGACCAGGCCGGTGAACTCCCGTTCATCGGCTTGCAACCCTGTAATCCGCCCATTACCGATGGCCGGATGATCGCCTTTACCCGAACGGCCGCTGCGGTCGGCGCGCTGCTTGCGCTTTCCCTTGCCGCCCCGCACACCGTCCAGCCTGCAATGGCTGCCGAACCGGTCGTCCCCGTGCTTTACGGCGGCGCCACGGTGATCGACGGCACGGGCGCAGGCGCCCGCGCCAATCAGGACATCCTCGTCCAGGGAGACCGCATCCTCGCGATCGGTCCGCACGGTTCACTCCCGGCGGAAGAGGTCGCAGGGGCGCGCAAGGTCGATCTTTCCGGGCGCTGGGTCATTCCCGGCCTGATCGACACGCACGTGCACATGGCGACCCCGCCGAACCCGAAGCGCGCGCAAGGCCAGCTCCGCCGCCTGCTCTATGGCGGCGTGACCTCGGTGCGGGACATGGCGGACGACCTGCGCTCGGTCAGCGAACTCGCGCGCGCGGCCCTCGTCGGCGAAATTCCGGCGCCGGACATCTATTCCGCCGCCGTCATGGCCGGGCCGCCGTTCTTCGGCGTCCCCGTGTCGGCGCGGTCAGCATGGGATACACGCCCGGCACCGCGCCCTGGGCACAATCGATCGACGCCAGGACCCCGATCCCCACCGCGATCACCCTGGCGCGCGGCACCGGCGCCACCGCGATCAAGATCTACGCCGACCTTCCCGCCGATCGCATCGCCGCGCTCACCGCCGAGGCACACAGGCAGGGCATGAAGGTCTGGGCGCACAGCGCCGTCTTCCCGACACGCCCGGCCGACGTCATCGCCGCCGGGCCCGACGTGGTCAGCCACGCGTGCTACCTCGCCTATCAGCTCGAACCGGTCATGCTCGCCTCCTACGAGGACCATACGCCCGTTCACGAGAACCTGCTGGCGAAGAAGGGCGACGATCCCGTGATCGCCGGGCTCTACCGCGACATGCTGGCGCGTGGCACCTTGCTCGATGCGACCGGAAGCCTGTTCGTGCGCTATGACCGGCTGCGCAGGGAACACCCGGAAACCCGCGCGCTGCGCTGCACCGGCGCCGCCACCGCGCGCCTCGTGCGGCAGGCATGGAAAGCGGGCGTGCCGGTATCGACCGGAACCGATTTCGAGGCCGATACCGCCAGCCCATGGCCCGCGCTTTACGACGAGCTGGACTTCATGGCCCGCGATGTCGGGATGCCGCCGCTGGCCGTGATCCATGCCGCAACGCTCATAGGGGCCAGGGCCGCCGGGCAGGAGAAGGACACCGGATCGATCGAGGCGGGCAAGCTTGCCAACTTCGTGGTGCTCGGCGCCGATCCGCTGAAGGATATCGCCAACATTCGCAGCATCGAAAGCACGGTGAAACGCGGCAAGGCCTATGCCCGCGCCAATTACAAGCCCGTGACGACCGAGGAAATGGGAACGGACGATGATTGACCGGCGTGCACTGATCGCCCGCGGCGCGATGACCATGGCCGCCGCGACTTTCGCGCCGCGCACGGCCATGGCTGCGGCGACATCCGCCAAGGGCCGGATCGACGACTGGATCGTCATCAACGCGCTGGGCGGCCTCGCCGATCCCAACAGCGCAAGCGGCGCCGATGTGGAGCAGTTCACGCCGCGCGTGCTGGCCGAAGCGGCGGCCTCGGGGCTGACGGCGGTGAACGTCACGCTGGGATATGTCTCCGGGCCTGCCGAGCCTTTCGAGTTCAGCGTGCGCGAAATCGCGCAAACCGATGCCGCGATCCGCGCCAACAGCGGCAGGCTGGCAAAGATCCTGACCGCCGCCGACATCCGCAAGGCCAAGGCGGACGGCAAGGTCGGCGTGATCTACGGCTTCCAGAACGGCGCGATGATGGGCAGCGATGCGAGCCGCGTCGATATCTTTGCGGGCCTTGGGGTGCGCGTGTTCCAGCTTACCTACAATCCGGCGAACCAGCTTGGCGACGGTTCGATGGCACCGGAAAACCGGGGCCTGACGCCGTTCGGCCGTGAGGTGGTGGAGCGGCTCAACGCGGCGAAAGTGATGGTCGATCTCTCGCACAGCGGCGAGCGGACCTGCCTCGAGGCGGCGCGCCTGTCCCGCGTGCCGATATCGATCAACCACACCGGCTGCCGCGCCGTAACCGACCTGCCCCGCAACAAGACGGACGCCGAACTGCGGCTTGTGGCGGAAAAGGGCGGGTTCGTGGGCATCTACTTCATGCCCTTCCTCAACGCTTCGGGCCATGCCACGGCGCAGGACGTGGTGCGCCACATCGATCATGCCGTGAACCTGTGCGGCGAGGATCATGTCGGCATCGGCACGGATGGCACCGTCACCCAGATCGACGACCTCCAGCACTACCAGAGCGTCCTTGCAAAGGAGATCGCCGAACGCCGGGCCGCCGGGATCAGCGCCGCGGGCGAACGGCCGGACACCTACCCCTTCGTCACCGACCTGCGCGGCCCCGACCAGTTCCGCGAACTGGCCCGCCTGCTCGCCGCGAAGGGTTATTCGAGCACGCGGATCGAGAAGATCATGGGTCTGAACTTCCTGCGCCACGCGCAGACCGTCTGGGGCGGCTGAGCCCGCCCCGTCAGGCGTGCGTGATCGCGCCCGCTTCCCAGAGCGGGGCGCCACGGGTTTCGCGCAAGGACGGGATCGTGCGCCCATCCCGGTCGGTCACGCCGTATTCGGCGGCGAGTTCGGCGTTGATGAATGTCCCGCCGGAGCGGGCATGCAGGTTCGGGTCCATGGCCAGCGCCGCGATCACCCGCCCCGGGAACTCCGGCGAAGAACCGGCCGCGCTGTTGAGCTGGCTGGCCATGCCGGGCACCGACTTGAGGTTCTCCACCGCGCGTTCGGTATACGTGAAGCCCTGCCAGAGCGAGAGCGCCGTCACGCCTGTTTCGCGCAGTTCGTGGCCCATGTCGCGCATCATCCGGTCCGTCGCGGTCTTGGTCGTGCCGAAGACCACGTCGTAAGTGTACGTCACCCCGACATAGCCGGAAAGCGCCGCGATCAGGCCCGATCCCTGCGGCACCATGATCCGCGCGGCGTGCCAGGCCGCGATGTAGGCGGCGCGCAGCCCGGTATCCCAGACTTCCCATTCCGCCAGCGGCTTTTCCCAGAAACCGTCGCGCCGGGTCATCGCCTCGGGAATGGCCATGGCGTTGTTGACGAGCAGATCGAGCCGCCGCTCGTCACGCTCGATCCGTTCGAAAACGGCCGCGATCTGCGCCTCATCCGCAAGGTCCATCTGCACGGCAATGCCCTTGCCGCCGCGCGCGTCCACTTCGGCCACCGTTTCCGCCAGCGTTCCCGGCAAGGCGCTCTGCCCCGCCTCCATCGTTCGGCCGGTGACGTAAACCGTGGCGCCATGTTCGGCCAGGGCACAGGCGATGCCCTTGCCGATGCCGCGGCTGGCACCCGTGACGAGCGCGACCCGGCCGACCAGCCCGTCGGAAATCCGTGCCATCAGCCCTGCTCCCTGGCCGGATTGCGCGGCGCGCGGCGATTGACCAGCGGCGCCTGATAGGAGGGGTCTTCCGCGTTCCGGCTCGATACGCCGTTCAGCGCGATATCGGGTACGTCGGCGAAGGGAATGGGCATCGGTTGCGGCACGAAGCCCCATTCGATCACATTGGTCCGCAGCGCGATTTTCCACTGCCCGTCCCGCCTTTCGAGCCGGTCGATATAGCGTCCGCCGGCAACCCACAGGCTTTCATCGCGGTTGCGGCCGGTGAACTGGTAGTAGGTTTCGGTATGGGCCGTATCGCCGTCGAGGTCGATCGTGGTCTGGAGCAGGGCGTGATGGGTCAGGATCTGCCCCGCCTCGTGCATCGGGATCGCCCAGTCCCAGCAATCCGCCGCACTGCCGACGAACGGCCCCGCCGCCGTTTCCGCATCCTCGTGGAAGGCCGATAGATAGATGTCCCGATCGAAACGATCCATCCCGCGCGAAAACCGCACGAGGCACTCCATGATATCCTGCTTGTCGAGCAGTTCGCCGAGACGGCTTTCACGGTCACTTGCCACGATAATCGACCTCCGAAATCGGCTTCCAGACCGGAGAGCCCCGGCTTGCGCGGGCCGAGGCGATCACGCTGCCGTCCACGTCCGCAATCCCGTATTCCTGCGCCAGTTCGGCTGTGACGAATTCCCCGCCCGATCGTTTCATGATCTGCGGATCGGCTGCCAGCGCAGCCACGACGCGGCCGGGGTGTTCCACCGAACTGCCCTGCATCGAGGTGATCGAGGTGGTCATCCGGTCGCCCATCCTGGCGAGGTTGTCCCGCGCCTTCTCGGTGAGCGTCAGCCCCTGCCACAGGGTGAGCGAGGCGACGCCGTGCGGCTCCAGCTCGATCGCCATGTCGCGCGCCATGCGGTCTACCGCGGATTTCGAGGTACCGAAGATCACGCCGTAAGTATAAGTTACTGCAGCAAAGCCGGAGATCGCCACGATCAACCCCGAGCCCTGCGGCGCCATGATCCGCGCCGCATGCCACGCCGCAACATAGTTGGAACGCACGCCGACATCCCACATCTCGAGATTGGAAAGCGGCTTTTCCCAGAAACCCTTGGGCTCCAGCAGATCGTCGGACAGCGTAAAGGCGTTGTTGACGAGAATGTCGAGCCGGCCCTGCTCCCGCTCGATCTGTTCGAACAGGGCCGCCACTGCCGCATCGTTTCCATGGTCGCAGGCGACCGCCACGCCGCTGCCGCCGCTGGCGCGCCCGCGTTCGTCACATTCGGCCGCAGTGCCGCCGACGGTGCCGGGGAGGTAATAGTCCCCCTCGCGCACGGTGCGTCCGGTGACGTAGACCGTCGCGCCCTGCTCGGCCAGCACCAGCGCGATGCCCTTGCCAATACCCCGGCTGGCGCCCGTGACCAGCGCGACCTTTCCGGACAGCGGCGCGCTCATCCGCGATCTCCCGCGAACCATGCCTCGCTGTAATCGCCCTTGGCCCGGCCGGGGAAATGCTCAGCGGTAAAGGGATAGCCCATGACGCCCCTGGACCAGTCCGCCGCGGCGCCCCAGTCCTGCTCCCAGTCGTAGAGCATCACCCGCCCGGCGATGCGCCACTCTCCCCCGCGCTTCTCGAAACTGTCGAGATAGCGGCCGCCGATGCAAGTGTCGCGGTCGCCATTGCCCATGTCGACGCGGTGATAGGAAAAGACGTGCGTTTCCGCCTTCGCACGGTCTCCGTCCAGTTCGATGAACGATTGGCCGATCAGGTGCTGGGTGTCCTTGATCGCATCCGCGCCCGGAACGACCCATGCCAGATAGGTTTCGAAATCGCCGCTGTGGACGCCGTAGTCGAAACGGGCCTCGGGCCACCAGCAGCCCCGGATAAGCTCCGCGCTGCGCCGATCCTCGCCCCGCGCCAGCCGCGCGACACAATCCCGGATGGCTTCGCGATCGACGAATGCCGCCAGTTCAGGGCTCATGCTTCCTCTCCGTTATCGGTTCTTTCAAGCCCGTATCGCATCGCCATGCCCGCCAGACTTGACATATCCGGACAGAAAACCGGCATCGCCCCGGCGTCTCGCCGGGGCGGGACCTGACCTCAGCGGAACTTCGCTCCGAACTGTATCCCGTAAGTCACCGGCGCATTCCATACCGAGCCGGTGCCAAGCGTGTTGAACAGCACCTGCGTGCGATAGCGGCGGCCCGTCACGTTATCGCCGTAGACCGCCACGGTGTAGCGGTCGGAGGGATCGGTCCATTCCGCGCGCAGGGCGAGCACTTCGTAGCCCTTCTGCTTGAACTGCTGTTCGGGGTCGAAATAGAAGCTCGAGGTGTAGTAGAGGTTGCCCGACAGCATGAGCCTGCCGCCGCCAAGATCGAGACCGTAGCTGGCGCCGATATTGCCGGTGAATTCGGGCGCGCGCTGCATCTTGTAGCCGGAGGCATCGGTCGTCGTCTGGGTAAGCGCGCCGGGGCCTATACCGCCCATCGCCGTGGGAATGCAGGCGATCGGATTGGTCAGATCCGCAACGGTCGGGTCGCAGTAACTGTAGTACGGGGCGTTCGGGAACGACTTGTAGCGCGCATGGGTCCAGGCAGCGCCGCCCAGCAGGCTGAAATCGTTCGTCACCTTGTAGCGGAGCTGGGCTTCCAGTCCGTAGATTTCCGAGGATGCGGCATTGCGGATCTGCGCCGCGCCGCTCTGGAAGCTGGAAACCTGGAGGTTCTTGTAGTCGTAGTAGAACCCGGCAAGGTCGGCCTGGAGGCGGCGGTCGTCGTACTTGAAGCCCACTTCGAAGGCATTGATCTTCTCCGGCTTCACCGGCTGCTGCGAATAGCCGCCCACGTTGAGGATGCCGGCCTTGTAGCCGCGCGTGAACGAGGCATAGACGCTCGATTCCTCGCTCGGCTTGTAGCGCACCACCACGCGCGGCGTGAAGCTGTCGTTCTTGAGCGTGTTGACCGGGATGCGCACGCCCGCTCCCCCGGAATAGGGCACGACTTCGCCGTTGGGGCCGATATAGGACGTGGTGGTCGCGTTGGTGACGAAGTAGCCGTCATCGACGATATCGTGGCTGTAGCGACCGCCGAGCGTGAAGAAGAGGCTGTCGCTGACCGCATATGTCGCATCGAGGAAGGCGGCGTAGGACTTCGTATTGGTGTTCGAACCGCCGAACTGGCCGTAAGGCGAACCGCCGAAGCTTGCCCCGATGTCCCAGGTATCGCGGATCTGGAAGTAATTGAGCCCCGCAGTCCACTGGAGCGGCGACCCCGGCTTGGAATTGAACAGGAATTCCTGGCTCCAGGTCTCGTCATTGACGCCGACGTAGATGTTGAAGAACGGCAGCCCGGTGGCGTCGAGATCGCCGTAATAGGGCGACAGGTCCTTGCGATACTGGGTGTAGGAGGTGAAGTCCGCCACGCCGAGGTCGGCCTTTATCGTGGCCTGGAGCGCGTCTGAATTGGTGCGGAAGCTGACCGGCGTGTTCAGCAGGACATCGCCCGGCTTGGTCGCATAAGTGGAACTGGGCGCGTAGAGATAGACCAGCGGCAGGCCCTTCGAGCTCGAAGTCCCGTAGAACGCCTGCCCGGCGGAGGAAATCTTGTCGAAGAAGCCCGCGCCGCCCGACTTGTCGACATAGGCATTGACGAGCTGGGTCGTGGGATCGTCGGTCTCCGCATGGATCCAGCGCAGCAGCAGCGAGACGTCGTCGGTGATATCGGCCTTCAGGCCGACCCGGATCGACCAGTTTTCATACCTGCCGATGTTGTCGTCATCGTTGGACAGATCGGTGAAGTAGCCGTCTCCGCGCCGGTAGAGACCCTCCACGTCGAGCGCCACGCGGTCGCTGATGCCGAAGGTGGCATAGGCCTGCGCCTTCACGGCGTTGAAGCGGCCATAGCTGACCTTGGCCTGGGCGCTGGTTTCGGTGCTGGGTTCGGCCGTGGAGACGATGATCGCGCCGCCGGTGGTGTTGCGTCCGAACAGGGTGCCCTGCGGCCCCTTCAGCACTTCGATGCCGCGCACGTTCAGCAGATCGAAGTCCGACATGTAGGTATTGGCCTGGAAGAAGCCGTCGACATAGATGCCGACATTGGGGCCGCCGCCGGAGGTGGTGATTGCGGTGCCGACGCCGCGAATGGTCGGCTGGACGGCGGGGCCCTGACTGTCGAAGCGCAGGCCCGGCGTCACCCTTGCGGTATCGGAAAGCTGGTTGACGTTGGCGGTGGCAAGCTGCTCCTGCCCGAGCGAGGTCACGCTGATCGGCACATCGCGCGATTGTTCGGCGCGGCGCTGCGCGGTGACGATGATCTCGGTGCCGGTGGGCGTTTCGGCGGCGGGCTGCTGCTGGGCCAGAGCCATGCCGGGCACACCTGCAGCGGCGGCCGCAAGCGCGAGCATGGAAACCGATCGCGCGGAAATCGAGCGCACCATTCAAAAACCTCCCCTGTATGCGCTGCCGTCCGTATGTTCGCGGCTTCGCGCATCTGAACCGAGGAAGAAGCCCCGCCCCCCGGCGAACCGCCGCAAGAACGGACCTGAGCCGACCTCTTCCTCAACCTGATGGTAATGCCCTCTGCCGGGCGCCGTAGCTTGACGAATTCGGACAAACTGGAATGCGCACCGCCGGTTTCGCCATGGCGATAACGGCTCGGCGGTGCGGATTGCCGGGGCATGTTGCTTTCATGTCGCGCATCCGCCTTGACCGATCCCGACCAAGTTGCGCGAAGTCCAAGCCTTCCTCACGCTCGACTAAATCGATCCGATTATGCAAAAACATTTTCTTTTTGCGACGGGACGTGCTTTTTGACAGTCAAAGCCAAGAGGCACTGAAGGGATGGGGATGATGAAGGGAATGAAGATTTCCGCGCGCGCGTTCTGGCAACTGCCTGTGCGATGCCGCTTCTTGTCCTG
>NZ_LGJH01000159.1 GCF_001298105.1 Novosphingobium sp. ST904
AGCTGCCGCCGGGCGGGCTGGTTGCCCGTCCAAGGCAGCTTCGGCCCGAGCTGTTCGCCATTTGGGCGCCTCGATGGTGCGTTTATGAGTTTACGACCTAGCGTGCCTGGTCCAAAGGTAAGTGAGGGCCGGCGGCAGGGTCACGATCGGTGCCAGCCAGGCCACCGGGTCCGCGAAGCCGAGCAGCAGTCCAAGCACGCCGAGAAGCAGCGCGGCGCCGTTCAGAAGCGCTTGCGGCAGCGCGCGGCGGCGCAGCGGGCACACAAGGCGCGCGGCATTGGCGAGCCAGAGCATCGTCAGCAGCGCGAGGCCCGCGACCAGCTCATGTTCGGGTGCGTTGCCGCGATGGCCCGCCAGCCAGAGCAGGTTGGTCGCACCGGCCAGGCAGAACAGCGCGAAGGCCGCATTGACGGAGAGGGCGACCCGTTCGAACCGGCGCGAAATCATCGGGGCTCCTTAGTATGCTATTGCGAGTCGATAGCAGTACTGTTAGGCGGCGCGCAATGATTTCCTCAAGACCTCTTTCCCTGGCGATGACCGGCGCCGTCCACGCGGTGGTCTTCGCGCTCGCCTGGAGTGCTTTCGGGGCGAGCCAGCCCGTGGGTGCCCCGGGGCGCGGCGCGGGGATCGTGTCGTTCCGCGCGGTGGACCTGTCGCACCGGGACGAGGACCGCAAGGAAACCGCGCGCAAGGAAGAGGCGCAGAGCGAGCCGCCGCGTCCGGCGCTGGCGCCTCCTCCGAAAGCCGAACTGGCAGCAGTCGCGCCTGCCCGTCCGCAGGTGGTGACCGTCCAGCCGGTGGCGGCGCCTGCGATCCGGTTGTCGCAGTTGGCCCTGGCAGCTTCGCCGGCGATGCCGCCCGCCGCCCCGGTTTCCGCCTCTTCGGGCGAGGGGCGCCGCTAGCGGCGCGGCGTCCGGGCGAGGGGGCAGGCCGTGCGCAGGCCGCCGCGACGGCATCCGGCGGCAGCCGGGGCGAGGATACTTATGCCCGCCGCGTGTTCACGTGGATCGGCCGCCACAAGGGCTATCCCGGCCGCATCGCGCGCGAAGGCCGCGAAGGGACCGCGCTGGTTCGCCTTCTGATAGACGAGCATGGACGGCTGGAGCGCGCCGAACTCGCCCGGAGCAGCGGCCATGCCGCGCTGGACGCGCTGGCGCTGGAGCAGATTCGCGAGGCGGTGCCTTATCCGCGTCCGCCGCGCGGCCTTTCCTCCTCGCAGCGCGGGTTCCTCGTGCCGATGACCTACCGGCTCGACGGCTGATGGCCGCGCTGGCGCCAAGTCTGGCTTTCGGCCGTGAAAATGCAATTGCGTTGCATAGCGGCGCGGGACGGCTACTAGGCGGAACCTCCGGCCCATGAACCATTTCGGCACCTCCCGGCACCGGGCGCTTGCGCCTGCGAATGCGTCTGCTATGCGCGGACACCGCGTGCAGGTTGCGCGGAGGGAAGCCGGCCTTGCGGTCTACGCAAGCACGCGGGCCGTTGCCGTTTCCGCGAAACGCACCGAAAACTGCCTTGACTCTGCGGGCTCGCGCCTGTCTGGGCTTTGCCACTCTACCACCCGAGGAATGAATTGATGAGCGACGGTCAGGCCGTGATGCCCACTCTTGAACCCACTGCCGCCCTGACGGTTGAGGAAGTTCTTACTGTCCGGCATTGGAACGAGCACCTGTTCAGCTTCACGATGTCGCGTCCGGCATCGTTCCGTTTCCGCTCGGGTGAGTTCGTCATGCTGGGCCTCCAGGGTGAGAAGCGCCCGCTGCTGCGCGCCTATTCAATCGCCAGCCCTTCCTGGGCCGAGGAAATCGAATTCCTCTCTATCAAGGTGCCGGACGCCCGCTGACCTCGCGCCTCCAGCTCGTCCAGCCGGGCGACCAGATCTATCTCGGCCGCAAGCCCACCGGCACGCTCGTCACCGACGCGCTGCTGCCGGGTAAGCGCCTGTTCATGCTTTCGACCGGCACGGGCCTTGCTCCGTTCATGTCGCTGATCCGCGACCCGGACGTCTATGATCTCTATGACGAGATCGTGGTGGTCCACTGCGTCCGCCGCGTCAGCGACCTTGCCTACCGCGAGGAACTGGAAAGCCAGCTGGCCGAGGATCCGCTGGTTGCCGAGCAGGCACTGGTGCAGCTTTCCTACGTGCCCACCGTCACCCGCGAACCGTTCCACACCACCGGCCGCATCGGCGCGCTGGTGGAAAGCGGCCGCCTGTTCGAAGGCCTGAAGGGCGATGCGCGCTTCAATCCCGAGACCGACCGCGTGATGCTCTGCGGCTCGATGGACATGATCAAGGACTTCTCGGCCGACCTCGAATCCTGGGGCTTCACCGAGGGTTCGAACGCCAAGCCGGGCGACTTCGTCATCGAACGCGCGTTCGTCGGTTAAGAAGGCGTCGGTAAACAGGGCGTCGGTTAGAGAACAGGGCGCCTTGCCGTTGCATGTCACGCTCGGTCTGTGAGCGAGCGTGACACTTTACGGACAGCAGCCTGCTACCTATATACCGACCGGTATGAAATGTTCAGCTCCCACATCGACTCGGGGTCGCCCGCGCGAGTTCGACCCTGAAGAAGCCCTGACGGCTGCGCTTCGGGTGTTCTGGCAGCGCGGCTACGAAGGCGCGTCAATGGCGGAACTGACCGAGGCCATGGGCATCACCAAGCCCAGCCTCTATGCCTGTTTCGGCAACAAGGAAGCGCTCTTCAAGAAGGCGCTTGATCTCTACGAGCGCGACAAGCTGGCCTATGTCGGCAAGGCACTGGAAGCGACCACCGCGCGCGGTGTTGCCGAAAGGCTGCTGAACGGCGCGATCACCACGCATTGCGGCGGCAGCGATCCACACGGGTGCCTGGGCGTGATGTCCACCGTCACCTGCACGATGGAGGATCCCTCCATCCGCGACTTCGTGACGGAACGCCGGATCGCCACCGAAGACGCCCTGATCGAACGGTTCGCGCGCGGCAAGGAGGAGGGCGACCTTCCCGAAACCGTCGACCCCCGCTGCCTGGCGCAATGCCTGACGACGGTGCTTCAGGGCATGTCGGTGAAGGCCCAGGGCGGCTCCTGCGCGCAGGAGCTGAAGGGCGTGGTCGATACCTACCTGACGATGTGGCCCGGGCGGTAAACGCCTCGGGGCACGCGTCCCCGCCACCTTCCCGGAAAGCCGGGCTCCGACTCGGTTCTCCCTTCGGATCGGCAAAATGGTCCTTTACGGCGCACGGTGGCTCGCAAAACCTTCGCGCCGCCTAAAAAAGTTCATTCAACTGGCGTTCAGGCCCTTGAAAAGGGCGCTTTCGAACAAATCTTACCAAGCGGTACAGAAAGTCGCTTGACGAGATACCGCACCGCGATATATACCGCTTGTTACAGAACGAGGTAACCCGACTCGCCGCTTGATGGGAGTTCGGGGGGCCAAGTTTCCGCGGCCGGTGAATGCCGGTCGGCCCTCGGTGCTGCCTGTCCCCCCGCAGGTGGCTCCATACAAAAACGAACCCGTGCAGTCGGCATGCAGGACTTCGATGGAAATCGGATGTTCGTGTGGTGTCCGCCTGTGCCCGAAGACTTTCCGACGCCGCTTGCGCCGGAACGCCCCGGCGCGCGTCCTTTCCCCCTCCTGTCCCGAGGGCGCGCGCCGGGCACTTTCAGGGAGCACGAAACATGGCCTTCATCGACTTTACCGATGCGGCGCTCCAGGCGCTGCCCGCAACTTCCGCCTTTTCCGGGCGCCCCATTCCTGCCGAGACTCCTTTCGGCGCCGTTTCCGAACCCCTCTCGCGCTTCGAGCGCAGGATCGTGGAGCTGGCGCGCGAGGATGGCCTCGCCACGCTCCGGCCGCAGCGCAAGCGCGGCTGGTTCGCCCGCCTGATCTTCGGCCCGCAGCCGCCGTCCCCGATGCTCGCCAACGAGCAACTGGAGGCGCTGCGCCGCCTGGCCGTGCAGGCCTGGCACCATGGCTACACGCTGCCCGCTTCCGTGATGAAGGAAGCCCGCGTGGCCGGCCACAGCGAGGCCAAGATCGGCGCCGTCATCGACTTTATCGGGCGCTCCCGCGCCCCGTTCCGGAGGCTTGCCGCGTGAATTTCCCCGTATCTCCAGAAACGCTCGCCGCGACGGCGACGGAGACCGAACTGCCCGATGGCAGCCAGGCTACCCGTCCTCGCCGCGGACGACACGTCGCCATTGCCGCCATCGCGCTGATCGCGGTGGCCGGCATCGGCTGGAAGACCTTCAGCCATACGCAGGCCGACGCGGCGCCGATGCGCCTGCCGTCGTTCAGGCCGCAACCCCGCTGATCCGCGACGTGACCGAATGGGACGACTATGTCGGCCGCTTCGCACCCAGCAAATCGGTGGAAGTGCGTCCGCGCGTCTCGGGCGCGATCACGCAGCTCTTCTTCAAGGACGGCGATTTCGTCCGCGAAGGGCAGCCGCTGTTCACCGTCGACCCGCGCCCCTACCGCGCCGCCCTGGCCGAGGCGCAGGCCGAAGTCGCCTCCGCCCAGAGCGCTCTGGTCCTCGCCAGGTCGGACTATGCCCGCGTTGCCGGGCTCAAGGGTGACGAGGCCATGGCCGCCAGCGAGGTCGACCAGCTCCGCGCCAAGGTCCGCGCCGCCACCGCCGCGCTGGCGGGGGCCGAGGCCCGCGTGCGCCAGCGTTCGCTCGATGTCGAATTCGCCACCGTGCGCGCGCCGATCTCGGGCCGCATTTCCGACCGCCGGGTGGACGTGGGCAACCTCGTCTCGGGCGAGAACGGCACCGGCGCCACCCTGCTGACCACGATCAACGCGGTCAGCCCGATCTACTTCACGTTCGATGCCTCCGAAGCGCTGTTCCTCAAGACCCAGCGCGAGAAGGCCGAGCACAAGAGCGCCGCCGACGTGCAGGTTCGCCTTCAGGACGAGACCCAGTACCGCTGGAACGGCAAGCTGGACTTCACCGACAACGGCCTCGACCCGCGCTCGGGCACGATCCGCGTGCGTGCCGTGCTCGACAATTCCGACGGGTTCCTGACGCCGGGCATGTTCGGCAACATGCGTCTGGCGGAAGGCGGCACGGTCAAGGCCATGCTGGTGCCTGACGACGCCATACAGTCCGACCAGGCGCGCAAGGTCGTGCTGACGGTGGGCAAGGACGGCGTGGTCGCGGCCAAGCCGGTCGAACTCGGCCCGCTGGTGGACGGGCTGCGTGTCATCCGCTCGGGCCTTGCGCCTGCGGACCGCGTGGTCATCTCCAACTACCAGGCCGCCATTGCCGGCGCCAAGGTCAATACCCGCCGCGGCCAGATCGCGGTGGACCCCAAGGCGGCCAATGTCGCCTCCGGCCCCAATGCGCCGATTGCCGCGCAGGCCACGCTCGCCAACTGACATTCACCCATCGGGGGAGCGGTCCTCGACCTGAGTGACCGCTCCCCGTGACAGGGGCATATTCCCATGCGATTTTCCCGGTTCTTCATCGACCGGCCGATCTTCGCAGGCGTCATCGCGGTGATCCTCACCGTGGTGGGTGCGCTTGCGTTCTTCGGCCTGCCGGTCAGCCAGTATCCCGACATCGTCCCGCCGACGGTGACGGTGACCGCCCAATATCCCGGCGCTTCCGCCGAAACCGTCGCCGACACCGTGGCTGCTCCGATCGAGCAGGAAATCAACGGCGTCGACGACATGCTCTACATGTCATCGCAGTCCACCGGTGACGGCAAGGTGACGATCACCGTCACCTTCAAGATCGGCACCGACCTCGATGCCGCGCAGGTTCTGGTGCAGAACCGCGTCGCCATTGCCGAACCGCGTCTTCCCGACGCCGTGCGCGCAATGGGCGTGGTGACGCGCAAGACCTCGCCGGAATTCCTGATGATGGTGAACCTGCAGTCCCCCGACGGCACGTTCAACCGCGACTACCTGTCGAACTATGCCCTCACGCAGGTCAAGGACCGGCTCTCGCGCCTTGACGGCGTGGGCGACGTGCAGCTGTTCGGCTCGCGCGACTACGGCATGCGCATCTGGATCGACCCCACCAAGGCCGCCGCCATGAACCTGACCGCGGGCGAGATCGTCGATGCGCTCAAGGCCCAGAACGTGCAGGTCTCCTCGGGCGCGATCGGCGCGCCGCCTTATGACCGGGGCAATGCCTATCAGGTCGGCGTCGAGATGCAGGGCCGCCTGACCACGCCCGAGCAGTTCGGCGACATCGTCGTGCGCACCGATGCCGAAGGCCGCCAGGTCCGCGTGCGCGACGTGGCGCGTGTCGAACTGGGCGCGCAGGACTACACCACCAACACCTATCTGTCGGGCAAGCCCACGGTCGTGATCGCCGTGCTCCAGCGCCCGGGCTCGAACGCGCTCGATGCCGCCAAGGCCGTGCGTGCCGAGATGGACGACGTTGCCAAGGCCTTCCCCAAGGGCCTCGAATATTCCGTCATCTACAACCCCACCGAGTTCATCGGCCAGTCGATCGACGCGGTGTACCACACCCTGTTCGAGGCGGTGATCCTCGTCGTCCTCGTCATCCTGGTGTTCCTCCAGAACTGGCGCGCGGCGGTGATTCCGATCATCGCGATCCCGGTCTCGCTGGTCGGTACCGCGATCATGCTGGCGGCCGTCGGCTATTCGCTCAACAACCTCTCGCTGTTCGGGCTGGTGCTCGCGATCGGCATCGTCGTCGATGACGCGATCGTCGTGGTCGAGAACGTGGAACGCTACATCGAGGAGGGCATGTCTCCGCTGGAGGCCGCCCGCCGCTCGATGGACGAAGTGACCGGCGCGCTGATCGCCATCGTCCTGGTGCTCTGCGCGGTCTTCGTGCCGACGCTGTTCATCACCGGCATGTCGGGCCAGTTCTACAAGCAGTTCGCCGTCACCATCACCACCGCCACGGTGATCTCGTTGGTGCTCTCGCTCACGCTGTCTCCGGCGCTCGCCGCGATCCTGCTGCGCGAACGCCATGCCCTGCCGGAGGGCGCCCCGCGCTGGAAGCGGACGCTGCAAGGCGCCGCCGACAGGTTCAACCGCGGCTTCGACCGGATGAGCGACGGCTATGCCCGCCTCACTCTCACGCTGGTCAAGCGCCCGGTGAAGATGATGGCCGGTTATGCCGCGCTCATCGCCGCCACCGTTGGCATGTTCTGGGCGACGCCTGCGGGCTTCATCCCGAACCAGGACCAGGGCTATTTCCTTGCCGCGATCTTCCTGCCGCCGGGCTCCTCGCTCACGCGTACGGACGAAGTGACGCAGGAAGTCGCCAAGCGCATCCTGCCGATCAAGGGCCTGCGCGGCGCGGTGATGTTCGCCGGCTTCCACGGTCCCTCGCAGACGGCCGCGCCTGACGCCGCCGCCATCTACTTCCCGTTCAAGAGCTTCGCGGAGCGCAAACAGCTGGGCGTGACCTATGAAGGGATCATGGCCCAGGCCCAGGCCGCGATGCAGGGTTACGACAAGGCGCAGGTCCTGCTGATCCCGCCGCCGACCATCAACGGCATCGTCCCCCCGGGCGGCTACCGCATGGTCGTGGAGGACAAGGAAGGGCGCGGTCTGGCCGAGCTGCAGAAGGCTGCCGGCGCGCTGATCGCCAAGGCCAACCAGGCCCCCGAACTGAGCCAGGTCTACACCCTCTTCACCATGAACACCCCGCGCGTCTATGCCGACGTCGACCGCCGCAAGGCGGACATGCTGGGCGTTTCTCCGGCCAAGATCTTCGAGGCCATGCAGGTCTACCTCGGTTCGGCCTATATCAACGACTTCAACCTGCTGGGACGCACCTATCGCGTCACCGCGCAGGCTGACGCGGCCTATCGCGGTTCCACCGCGGATATCGCCAACCTCCAGACCCGCTCGGAATCGGGCGCGATGGTTCCGGTCGGCTCGGTTGCGACGTTCAAGGACCAGACCGGCCCCTACCGCGTGGTGCGCTACAACCTGCACCCGGCGGTGGAAATCGACGGCAGCTACGGCAAGGGCTATTCCTCGGGCCAGTCGCTGGCGACGATGGAGCAGATCGCGGGCGAAACCCTGCCCACCGGCTATGACACCGAGTGGACCGGCATCGCCTATCAGCAGGCCACTGCGGGCAATACCGCCGGAATCGTCTTCGGCATGGCGGTGCTGTTCGTCTTCCTGGTGCTCGCCGCCCAGTACGAAAGCCTGACCCTGCCGCTGGCGATCATCCTGATCGTGCCGATGTGCCTCTTCGCCGCGATGACCGGCGTGAACCTCAGGGGGATGGACAACAATATCCTCACCCAGATCGGTCTGGTCGTGTTGATTGCCCTTGCCGCCAAGAACGCGATCCTCGTGGTCGAATTCGCCAAGCAGGCGGAAGAGGAACGGGGCTATTCGCCGGTGGAGGCAGCCGTCTATGCGGCCCGCACCCGCCTGCGCCCGATCCTCATGACCTCGCTGGCCTTCATCCTCGGCACGGTGCCGCTGGTGATCGCCGATGGGGCAGGCGCCGAGCTTCGGCAGGCGCTGGGCACGGCGGTGTTCTTCGGGATGACCGGCGTAACCGGCTTCGGCCTGCTGTTCACGCCCACCTTCTACGTCGTCTGCCGCAAGCTCGCAGCGGCGCTTCGCCGGAACCCGGCAGCGCCGCATCACCAGAGCCACGCGGTGGTTCCGGCGGAATGAAAGGACGGATGATGTCCATGAATATCAAGAACCTGGTTGCGGGACTTCTCGCCGCGACCGCCCTCTCGGCCTGCGCCGTCGGACCCGACTATGTCGCGCCGACGCCGCCGGTCGCGGCAGCGGCGCCCTTCGTGGGCGTCCAGACTGCCGAAGTCACCACCGCCGCGCCCGACGACAGCTGGTGGCGGCTCTACAACGACCCGGTGCTTGACGGTCTGGTTGCCGATGCGCTCGCCGCCAACACGACGTGCGCGTGGCCGTGGCCCGGATCGAGAAGGCGCGGGCCAGCCTGCGCGGATCGCGTTCCGACCGCCTGCCGCAGACGAACATCGATGCCAGCGGCACTTATGGCCGGGTTTCGGAAAGCCAGGTCCTGCCGGGCTACGACCGTGAAGGCCGCCGCGTCGATGGCGAGTTCTCGGTGGGCTACGAACTGGACCTGTTCGGCCGCGTTTCACGCGGGATCGAGGCTTCTCGCGCCGATCTCGCCGCCGCGCAGGAGGATGCCGACGCGGTGCGGGTGACGGTCGTGGCCGACACCGTGCGGGCCTATGTCGATGCCACCAGCGCCGCCGACCAGCTCGGCGTCGCCCAGCGCACGGTCGACCTGCTCGACCGTTCGGCGCGGATCACCAATGCCCGTTTCGAGCGGGGGCTCAACCAGAAGCTCGACGTGATCCGCGTAACCCAGCTGCGCGAGCAGCAGGCGGCCATGATCCCGAACCTTCAGGCAGCCCGCGACGCGGCGCTGTTCCGTCTCGCGACGCTGACCGGGCGGACGCCGCAGGACCTGCCGGAAGCGGCGCGGACCCGCACGACGACTCCTGACGTCAGCCGTGCGATTCCGGTTGGCGACGGGGCGACCCTGCTGGCGCGCCGTCCCGACGTGAAGGCGGCGGAACGCCGTCTTGCCGCCGATACCGCGCGCGTTGGCGTGGCGACGGCGGATCTCTATCCGAAGATCACGCTGGGCGGTTCGATCGGCACTACTGCGGTCGGCGCGACCGACGTGTTCGGCGGCGGCCCGCTGCGCTGGCTGCTCGGGCCGATGATTTCCTGGGCATTCCCCAACCAGGAAGCGATCCGGGCACGGATCGGCGGGGCGAAGGCCGATGCCAAGGCCGATCTCGCCACGTTCGACGGCACCGTGCTGCGGGCGCTGGAAGAGACCGAGACCGCGCTTTCGGCCTATCGCAATGCCTTGTTGCGCAAGGAGCGCCTCGCTTCCGCCCGCGATGCGGCGGAGCGCGCGGCCAATGTCAGCCTGGCGCGTGAGAGCAGGGGGCAGATCGATTCGCTCGACGTGCTCGATGCCCAGCGTACCCTTGCACAGTCCGAAGCGGACTTTGCGGCGGCGACCCGTGCGGTGGCTTTCGCGCAGGTCGATCTGTTCCGGGCGCTTGGCGGTAGCTGGCAGCAGACCTGACGCGCCGGCAAGGCAAACGGAAAAGGGGGCGGCAAGGTGTGACCTTGCCGCCCCCTTTTTTTCATCCGGCCTATGCGATCAGCGCGAGCCGAAAGCGTAGCGCACGTTGATGCCGAACTCGCGCGGGGCGGTGGTGGTCACGCCGGTGTACGTGCTCGTGCCCGTGGCGGCGGTCGGTCCGGTGAAGATCGGGCGGCCGGTGGTGGGATCGAACTGTCCGGCGAAGCCAAGCTGCTGGTACGAGGTGAACAGCGGGTTGGTACGGGTCAGGGTCTTCGTCGTGTCGAAGACGTTCTTGGCATAGAGGCCCACTTCCCAGGCGCCGTCATCCGCGCGCAGGCCAGCGAAGAGGTTGACCAGGGCATAGGCCCCGACGTTGTCCCAGGCATTGCCCGGATCGCCCTTCGACTTGCCGGTATAGGTCGCGATGCCGCGCAGGTAGGCGTCGGTCCCGCTGAAGGCGGGGAACGCGTATTCGCTCTGCGCGGTGGCCGAGAAGGGCGCCATGAACGAGGAACGCTGCGAGACCTGGCAGGCGGCGATGTTGTTCGAACCGACGGCGCCGATCAGGTCGTCGAGCGAGGGCGCGCTGGTCGTTGCGTCCGGCACGCCGTCGCCGTTGAGATCGTTGCAGGGGACGGTGCCGCCCTTGATCTTGCCCATCGAGTAGCTGGCCGACGCGCCGAGGGTCCAGCCCTGCATGACGTCGAACGAGACATCGCCTTCGATGCCGTTGACTTCCACCGGCACGGCGCCGGCGAAGTTGAAGTTGCTGACCTGCTGGGCGGTGCCGGTGACATTGCCGGCCGAATCGCGCAGGGCAACGGTATTGACGAAGAACACGCCCGATCCCGGCACGCGGTAGGGGTAGTTCTTGAACTTCTGGTGATAGGCAGTGAGGTTGAAGCGCATGCGGCCGTCGAGCAGCGTGGACTTCATGCCGATTTCATACGACTTCGAGGTTTCCGCCGGCAGGTGGAGGAACGACTTTTCGAGGTCGGACTGCGCGATGTTGAAATCGCCGACGACATTGATGCCGGGGCGCCACGAACTGCCGGTCCCCACGTAGACCATCAGGTCCGGCGTGAAGTTGTGCTTGAGCGAGCCGTTGTAGATCCACTTCTTGGCCGACTGCACGTTGTTCGAGATCGTCATGCCGTTGACGATGAGCTGGCTTTCGTCCTTGTAGTCGATCCGGCGCAGGCCGCCCGAGACTTCGGTGGCATCGCCGATGTGCACGGTCAGGTTGCCGAAGAACGACTGTTCGTGCGTCTTGCCCTGGCTGGTGATCGGGGTCTGGACCAGCTGTGCGATACCGCCTCCGAACACTTCCGGCAGGGCCACGATGGTCGGGTTGGTGAGATCGGTGTGCGGCTTGTTGCGGCTGTCGAAGAAGCCCACCACGTAATCGACCATGTCGAACAGGCGTTCTTCGTTCTGCAGGCGGATTTCATGCGACTTCGAGGTGGAGCGGGTGTCGGTGAACTGGTTCACGTCACCTTCGAAGAGGTTGCCGCGGTCGAAGTTCTCGGTCGAGTGGATCTTCTGGGTGTAGTACTGGCCCTGGTAGATCAGGCGCTGGCCGAAGCCGCTGGCTTCCGCGCGCCAGTTGTAGACGTCGAACACCTGGCTGACGAGGCGCGGGCTCTCGTAGTTGGAGAGGCGATCCTTCGAGGAGATGTAGACCGGGCTCTCGATCGCATCGGGATTGACCTCGGAGAACGAGGCGATCTGGTCGTAGCTGCGCTGGTTGCGATCAAGGCGCTGGTACATGCCTTCGAAGCGCAGCCAGTCGGTCGGCGTAACGAGGGCGGAGATACGGCCGCTCTTGGTGCGGGCGAAGGGATCGCGGTTGCTGTAGATCGAGTGGACGCGGTCCACCTCGTTCTCGTCCCAGACGCCGGCGGCGCGGATCGCGGCGATGCCTTCGATCACCGGGATGTTGAGCGCGCCCTTGAAGTTCATGGTGCCGATGTCGTTGGCGGTCATGTCCACCACGCCGCCCCACGAATAGAGGTCCGGCTTCTTGGTGGTGACGGTGATCGACCCGGACGGCGATGCACGGCCGCGCAGGGTGCCCTGGGGCCCGCGCTGCACTTCGATCTGGCCGATGTCGTACATCTGCTGGAGCACGACGCCGGCGGTGATCGGCGCGTCGTTCATGTAGAATTCGACGGTCGGGTTGTTGCCGCTGGCGTTCACGTCGAAGTTGACGCCGCGCATCTTGGCGTTGCCGCCGATGCCGTTGGCGTTGGTATCGAGCTGGAGACCGGGGGTGAGCGTGGAAACCTCGCGGAAGTCGCGCAGGTTCAGCTTGGAGATGTCGTCCGCGGTGACGGTGTCGATGACGGCGGGAACGTCCTGCACGTCTTCGTCGCGGCGGCGGGCCTGGACGATGATGACGTTCGCTTCGTTGACGTGCGTGGAATCATCCGGCTGCTCCTGCGCGAACGCGGGACTGCCAAGACTGGCCAAGCCTGCCGAGCACAGCAGAAGCTGCTTGAAAGAACGCATTTACTCTCCCTCCGGATATTTTGCTTTTCGATTGGGAGTTTGGGTGCGTTCTGACCCCCGATTCTGTCAAATGAAATGGCTTCATTTCTGCCAAACTACGGCATGGCGTTATTTGAACACTCGCTCAAACATCGGGTAAGTTGTTGAAATACGCCTTCTATTTCGAGTTTTGCGAAAATGGATCGCACGGACGATTGATCCGTGGCGCAAAGAAAAAGGGGCGCCGAAGCACCCCCTTTCCCGAATTCCGAAGCGACGGCTTGCCGTTAGTTGCGGCTGGCCAGCTCCTTGTTGAGCCAGAGCGCCGCCAGCGTGGCGATCGCGCCCGAGAGCAGGTAGCCGCCCGAGGCGATCAGGCCCCAGTTGCTGGACAGCAGCAGTGCCGCCAGCGGGGCGAAGCCGGCACCGAACAGCCAGGCAAGATCGCTCGTGAGCGCCGAGCCGGTATAGCGGTGTTCGCTCGAGAAGCCCGAGGCGACGACGCCCGAGGACTGGCCGAACGCGAGGCCGAGCAGCACGAAGCCGATGATCATGAAGGCGATCTCGCCGGCCGGGCCGGCATCGAGCAGCTGCGGCGCGAAGCCCGAGAAGATCGCGATGCCCACGGCGCAGGTGCCGAGCAGGTTACGACGGCCGAAGCGGTCGGCGATGCGGCCCGAGGCGATCACGGCGACGACGCCGAAGGCAGCGGCCAGCGCCTCGATCAGCAGGAAGCCGATCGGCGAATCGGCGGTGAACAGGAACACCCACGAGAGCGGGAACACGGTCACCATGTGGAACATCGCGAAGCTGGCGAGCGGTGCGAAGGCACCGATCACGATCGTGCGCCATTCGCGGCTGATCGTGCTGGACACGGCGGCGGGCTGCAGGTCGCGGCTGACGAAGAGGTTTTCGAACTCGTCCGTGACGACGATGCGAAGGCGCGCGAAGAGCGCCACGACGTTGATCGCGAAGGCCACGAAGAAGGGATAGCGCCAGCCCCAGTCGAGGAAGTCCTCGGCGGGGAGGGTGGCGATCATGAAGGCGAACAGGGCGCTGGCCACGATCAGGCCGAACGGCGCGCCGAGCTGCGGGATCATCGCATACCAGCCGCGCTTGCCTTCAGGCGCGTTGAGCGCGAGCAGCGAGGCAAGGCCGTCCCAGGTGCCGCCGAGGGCGAAGCCCTGGCCGAGCCGGAACAGGCAGAGCAGGGTGATCGCGGTGCTGCCTGCCGTCTGGTAGGAAGGCAGGAACGCGATCGCCGCGGTCGACCCGCCGAGCATGAACAACGCGATCGTCAGCTTGGTGCCGCGGCCGTAGGCGCGGTCGATCGCCATGAACACGAGGCTGCCGAAGGGGCGGGCGACGAACGCCAGCGCGAAGATCGCGAAGGAGTAGATCGTGCCGGTCAGCGCATCGACGAAGGGGAAGAACAGCTTCGGGAAGACCAGCACCGAAGCGATGGCATAGACGAAGAAGTCGAAGAACTCCGAGGTTCGCCCGATGATGACACCGATCGCGATCTCGCCGGGCGAGGGCTGATGGTGCTCCTTGAAAGTCGGCAGGCCCAAGGCTTCGCGGGACTGGCCCAAGGCTTCGCCGGATTGGGGAGTGCTGGTCATTTCGATTCTGCGGCCTTCGTTTCGGGTCCGCGAGCGGCCGGTCCTGATACAGCCTTCCGCGCGTGGACGAATCAAGGCGGGCGCGCGAAACGCCCGGCTACATAATGGGGGGCGTATCGTCATTGTCCGGCTTCAAGGGGATTGGACAAAATGTCCTATGTTCGCACTCGCGGCATCGGCCTAGGGGCTCCACCCATGCGCCCACCCGAGTCCAGACCGAAGCCGCGGCAGCTGACCGCGCTCGCCAAAGTCCTTGCCGCCTTGTCCCTGACTGGCGCGCTTTCCGCTTGTAACACCGTCGTGCTCGATCCGGCCGGCGATGTCGCACGTCAGCAGGGGGACCTTGTGGTCATCTCCACGCTGCTGATGCTGCTGATCATCGTCCCCGTCATGATCGCGACGGTCCTGTTCGCGTGGCGTTATCGCGCGTCGAACAAGGAGGCCGACTATCAACCGGACTGGGATCACTCGACCCAGCTCGAACTGCTGATCTGGACCGCGCCGCTCCTTATCATCATCTGCCTGGGTGCCCTGACCTGGGTTACCACGCACCTTCTCGATCCCTACCGCACCATCGGCCGCATCGACGCCACCACCCCGGTCGCCGCCAATGCCAAGCCGCTGGAAGTCGAAGTCGTCGCGCTCGACTGGAAGTGGCTGTTCATCTACCCCGAGCAGGGCGTGGCCACGGTCAACGAGCTGGTCGTCCCGACCGGCCGTCCGCTGCAGTTCAAGATCACCTCGTCGAGCGTGATGAACTCCTTCTACGTGCCCGCCATGGCCGGCCAGATCTACGCGATGCCGGGCATGGAAACGCGCCTGCACGCCGTGATCAACAAGCCGATCGAGACGGTCGGCTTCTCCGCCAACTATTCGGGCGCGGGCTTCTCCAACATGCGTTTCGCCACGCACGCGGTTTCCGATGCGGACTTCGCGAAGTGGGCGCAGGGCGTGAAGGCCGGCGGCGAATCGGCCAACGGCGGTACTGCCGGCGGCACGCTTGACCGCACTGCCTACCTCCAGCTCGAAAAGCCGAGCGAGAAGGTTCCGGTCATCCGCTACGCCTCGGTCTCGCCCGACCTCTATGACGCCATCGTCGACATGTGCGTCGAGCCGGGCAAGATGTGCATGAGCGAAATGATGGCGCTCGATGCGCGCGGCGGTCTCGGCAAGGCCGGCATCCGCAACGTCGAGATGCTGACTTACGACAAGCGCGGCCGCGAAGCCGCTGCTTCCGCCAACGCCAATCCTTCGGCCGCCATCCAGCGCGAGCTGGCCTGGGTCCGCGCGCTTTGCCGCCAGATGCCCGGCGCCGCGCCCGACCATACGGTCAAGGCGCCCGACAGCCTGCGTTCGCTGACCGGCGCCGGCATGAAGGCTCCGCAATCGCTGCCGCTGTTCGGCAAGAGCGAGCAGGCTCTTGCCGAGCCCAAGGCCGCGGAGCCCAAGAAGACCGAGCCCGTTGCCATGGGCGACGCGCACTCCTCCCAGATTTCCCGGAACTGACAGAACAATGGAAGCTGTAGACCATTCGCACTGGAGCCCACTATTGGGCCGCCTGTGGTGGGACGCCATGCCACAGGAACCGATCGTGCTCGCCACGTTCGTCGTCGTCGCCCTCGGCGGCGCGGCGCTGGTGGCGGGGCTGACCTATTTCAAGCTCTGGGGCTATCTCTGGAAGGAGTGGTTCACCAGCGTTGACCACAAGAAGATCGGCATCATGTACATGGTGCTGGGCCTCATCATGTTCCTGCGCGGCTTCGCCGACGCAGTGATGATGCGCATCCAGCAGTCGATCGCCTTCAACGGCAACGAGGGCTACCTCAACGCCCACCACTACGACCAGATCTTCACCGCCCACGGCGTGATCATGATCTTCTTCGTGGCGATGCCCTTCGTCACCGGCCTGATGAACTACATCGTGCCGCTGCAGATCGGCGCACGCGACGTCAGCTTCCCGTTCCTGAACAACTTCAGCTTCTGGATGACGACCGCGGGCGCGGTGCTGGTCATGGCCTCGCTGTTTATCGGCGAGTTCGCGCAGACCGGCTGGCTGGCCTATCCGCCGCTGTCGAACCTGGCGTACAGCCCGTGGGTCGGCGTCGACTACTACATCTGGGCCTTGCAGATCGCGGGTGTCGGGACATTGCTATCGGGCGTCAACCTGATCGCGACCATCGTGAAGATGCGCGCGCCGGGCATGACCATGATGCGCATGCCGATCTTCACCTGGACCTCGCTCTGCACCAACATCCTGATCGTCGCCGCCTTCCCGGTGCTGACGGCCGTGATGACGATGCTGACGGTTGACCGCTATCTCGGCTTCAACTTCTTCACCAACGACTTCGGCGGCTCGCCGATGATGTACGTGAACCTGATCTGGATCTGGGGCCACCCCGAAGTCTACATCCTCATCCTGCCGCTGTTCGGCGTCTTCTCCGAAGTCACCGCCACGTTCTGCGGCAAGCGCCTGTTCGGCTATTCGTCGATGGTCTACGCGACGCTGGTCATCACCATCCTCTCGTACCTCGTCTGGCTGCACCACTTCTTCACCATGGGTTCGGGCGCGAGCGTCAACTCGTTCTTCGGCATCACCACCATGGTGATCTCGATCCCGACCGGCGCGAAGCTCTTCAACTGGCTGTTCACGATGTATCGTGGCCGCATCCGGTTCGAACTGCCGATGATGTGGACGGTCGCCTTCATGCTGACCTTCACCATCGGCGGCATGACCGGCGTGCTGCTTGCGGTGCCGCCTGCCGACTTCGTCCTGCACAACTCGCTGTTCCTGATCGCCCACTTCCACAACGTCATCATCGGCGGCGTGCTGTTCGGCATCTTCGCGGCGATCAACTTCTGGTGGCCCAAGGCCTTCGGCTTCAAGCTCAACCAGTTCTGGGGCAAGGTCAGCTTCTGGCTGTGGGTTCCGGGCTTCTGGTTCGCCTTCATGCCGCTCTACATCCTGGGCCTGATGGGCGTGACCCGCCGCATGCGCGTGTTCGACGATCCGTCGCTCCAGCCCTTCTTCATCGTGGCCGCCTTCGGCGCCGTGATGATCGCGGGCGGCATCGGCGCCATGCTTCTCCAGTTCGCGGTGTCGATCTGGAAGCGCGAGGAACTGACCGACGAAACCGGCGATCCGTGGAACGGCCGTACCCTGGAATGGTCGACCTCGTCGCCGCCGCCGGAGTACAACTTCGCCTTCACGCCGATCGTCCACGACATCGACGCATGGGACGACATGAAGCGCTGCGGCGTGGAACGTCCGACCACCGGCTTCCGTCCGATCCACATGCCCAAGGGCACGGGTACCGGCCTGGTTCTCGCCGGCCTGTCGACGGTCCTCGGTTTCGCGATGATCTGGTACATCTGGTGGCTGGCAGCCGTCTCCTTCGCGGGAATCCTCGGCTACGCCATCTTCCATACCTTCAACTACAAGCGCGACTATCACATCCCGGTCGAGACGGTCGAAGCGACCGAGGCCGAGCGTACGCGCCAGCTTGCAGCAGCGGGAGCCTGATCGATGACTGCCACTGCTGAAATGACCAAGACGCTGACCCAGCCCCAGCTCCAGGCCGCGTTCTACGACCTGGACGAGCACGACCATCCCGAAGGCGGCAGCACCATGCTGGGCTTCTGGATGTACCTGATGAGCGACTGCCTCATCTTCGCGATGCTGTTCGCCGCTTACGGCGTTCTCGGCGGCAGCTTCGCGGCGGGTCCGGGTCCGAAGGATCTCTTCGAGCTGCCGCTGGTGGCGGTGAACACGGCGATGCTGCTGTTCTCGTCGATCACTTACGGCTTCGCCATGCTCGCCATGGAGAAGGACAAGAAGGGCGCGACGCAGCTCTGGCTGCTCGTGACCGCGGTGTTCGGCGCCGCGTTCCTCTCGATCGAGCTCTACGAATTCGCGAACCTCATCCATGAGGGTGCGACCCCGATGCGCTCGGGCTTCCTCACCGCGTTCTTCTCGCTGGTGGGCACGCACGGCCTGCACGTCACGTTCGGCCTGATCTGGCTGTTCACGCTGGTCGTCCAGATCGGCAAGAAGGGCCTGATCCCGGCCAACAAGCGTCGCCTGATGTGCCTTTCGCTGTTCTGGCACTTCCTCGACGTGATCTGGATTGGCGTCTTCACCTTTGTCTATCTCATGGGAATGCTGTGATGAGCGAGCACGTCCACCCCAATCACCACCTCGAGGACGATCACGGCAGCCACGGTTCGCTGCGCGACTATGTGATCGGCTTCATCCTCTCGGTCGTCCTCACCGCCATTCCGTTCTGGCTGGTGATGACCGGCGCGATCACCGACAAGTCGACGACGGCGCTCGTCATCATGGCCTTCGCGGCGGTGCAGATCGTGGTCCACATGATCTACTTTCTGCACATGAACACCAAGTCGGAGAACGGCTGGACGGTGATGGCGCTGATCTTCACGATCGTCATCCTCGTGATCACGCTTTCCGGTTCGCTGTGGGTGATGTACCACCTCAACCACAACATGATGCCGATGACGAGCCACGAGGCGGGCCAGCTGCCCTGATCGTGGTTCGATGAACGAGACGAAACTGACCGAACACATGCGGACAGAAACGGATCAAACGGAAGCGCGGCGGCCCTGGGGGCTCGCCGCGTTTCTGCTGGTGGCGCTCTGCGGCTTCGTGGCGCTGGGCGTGTGGCAGGTGCAGCGGATGCACTGGAAGCACGCGCTGATCGCCCGGGTCGACGCGCGCGTCCATGCCGCGCCGGTGCCGCTTCCGGCTGAGGCGAGGCTGGCGGCAATTGCGCCGAAGGACCTCGAATACCTGCGCGTCCACGTCTCCGGCACTTACGAGGGCAAGGCCACCGTGCTGGTCCGCGCGGCCACCGGCCTCGGCACCGGCTACTGGACGATGACGCCGCTGCAACTGGGCGACGGGCGGCAGGTGTGGATCAACCGCGGCTTCCTGCCCGCCGGAACCAGGGTGCAGGCAGCTGCGGCGACCACGCCGTCCGGCCCGGTCGAGGTTACCGGCCTGCTGCGCCCGACCGAGGCGGGGGGCAGCCTGCTCCAGTCCAATCAGCCCGGCGCCGACCGCTGGTATTCGCGCGATGTCCGCGCCATGGCGCAGGCGCGCGGCGTGGGGGCGGTCGTTCCGGTCTTCGTCGATGCGCAAATGGAGAAGGGCGCTCCGGTGCCCGGGGCGGCCGCGCCGGTGCCGGGCCTTACCCAGATCCAGTTCCCCGATAATCACCTCACCTATGCGCTCACCTGGTTCGCGCTGGCGGCGATGTCGATCATGGCGCTGCTCTTTGTCTGGCGCCGGAGACGATGGAACGGCTGATCGCCCTGTTCGCGCCGCACGGCGTGCCCGGCGGATCGGCGAGCCGGGCCAATGTCGTGCTGCTGACGCAGTTGCGCTGGACGGCGGTGTTCGGCCAGCTCGCCACCATCGTCATCGTCTCGCAGGGACTGGGGGTCAGGCTGGAGCTGGCGCCGCTGCTGCTGGCGCCGCTCCTGCTGATCGTCGTCAATCTCGCATCGGCCAGCGTGGTTGCCGCCGCGGGACTTCACGCAGGGCGAGTTGTTCTCCGCGCTGATGGTCGACGTGATCGCGCTGTGCTGGCAGCTCTACCACAGCGGCGGCGCGACCAATCCCTTCACCTTCCTGTTCCTGCTCCAGATCGTGATCGCGGCGGTGATCCTCGACCTGGGATGGAGTTCGCTGGTCGCGATCAACGCCTGCCTCTGCATGTTGCTGCTGACGTTCTTCTACGTTCCGCTGCAATTGCCCGCCCGCTATGCCGAGCATCCCTTCGAGCTCTATATCTACGGCAGCCTGTTCTGCTTCGTGCTGGCAGCGGTGCTGCTGATCGTCTTCGTGGCGCGGCTCGACTTCACCCGGCGCGAGAGCGACGCCAAGCTGGCGGCACTGCGCCAGCAGGCGGTGGAGGAGGATCACATCATCCGCATGGGCCTGCTCGCTTCCGGCGCGGCGCATGAGCTTGGCACGCCGCTGTCCTCGATCTCGGTGATCCTGGGGGACTGGAGCCACCAGCCTGGCATCGCCGACGATCCCGACCTCGCGGCGGACCTTGCCGACGTGCGCCGCGAACTGGCGCGGTGCAAGAACATCGTCAGCGGCATCCTGATGTCGGCCGGGGAAATCCGGGGGGTGGCGCCGGCGGTGACGACCATGCGCGGGTTCATCGGCGAAATCCTCGAGGAATGGCGCGCGCGCATGCCCGGCGAGCTGCGCTTCATCGACCGCATAGCCGAGGATCGCCCGATCGTCTCCGATCCCGGCCTCAGGCAGGTGATCGGCAACGTGATCGACAATGCCGTCGAAGTTTCGCCCGACCTCGTGGTGATCGAGGCCTGGGTGGAGCACGGCGGGCTGGTGCTGACCGTGAGCGACCGGGGCCCCGGCTTCGCGGCGGACATGCTGCCCCGTGTCGGCCAGCCTTATGCTTCGACCAAGGGACGCGACGGCGGCGGGCTGGGGCTGTTCCTTGTCGTCAACGTGATCCGCAAGCTGGGCGGCAAGGTCGCGGTCGACAATCTGCCCGATGGCGGCGCAAGGGTGCAACTTGCCATTCCCCTTGCTACACTGGCCTACGAGCCCAGGAAGGGCGAGGACACAGCCGGGGCGCCATGACAGAAGCAGCAATGATCGATCCCGATGGCGCGAGCCTGCTGATCGTCGAGGATGATCCCACTTTCGCACGCACCCTGCGCCGCTCCTTCGAACGGCGCGGTTATCGCGTCAGCTCGGCCGGCAGCCCGGACGAGGCCGAGACGCTGAGCGAGGACGAAGTGTTCGACTATGCTGTGGTCGATCTCAAGCTCGGCGCGTCCTCGGGGCTGGCGGTCGTGCAGTCGCTTCACGCCCGTTCTCCCGAGACGCGGATCGTCGTGCTGACCGGCTACGCCTCGATCGCCACTGCGGTGGAGGCGATCAAGCTCGGCGCCTCGCACTATCTCGCCAAGCCCTCGAATACCGACGATATCGAGGCCGCCTTCACCAGCATCGAGGGCGACGCCAGCGTCCCGGTCGACGGGCGGCGCAGTTCGATCAAGACGCTGGAGTGGGAGTATATCCACCGCACTCTGGTGGAATGCGAATTCAACATATCCGAGGCCGCGCGCCGCCTCGGCCTTCATCGCCGGACGCTCGCCCGCAAGCTGGAAAAGCGCCAGATCTAGCCTTGGCGTCCTTCGTCCGGCTTGATCGGTTCCCGGATTGCCTCCAGATGCGAAAGCGAATGGATCGACGAGAGGGACGGGACCGGCATGGCGGATGAAACAGCGACGTCGCAGCCGCTTGCGCGTCTTCCCGCGATCGATCCCCGCGCGCTGATGACCTTTCGCACCGTTTGCGAGACCGGTTCGATCAGCGCGGCGGCGCGGGCGCTGAACCTGTCTCAGCCTTCCGTCTCCAATACCATCGCCCTGCTGGAGCGCCGCCTTGGCGTGACCCTGTTCGAGCGCCGGCGCGGCGGCATCGTCCTCACGCGGGAAGGCGAAGTGCTGCGCCGCCCGGCCGAGGCCATGGCGCGCCTGCTTTCCGACGCGGTGAGCGATGTGGAGCACGCCCGTCACCGCATTGCCGGGCCGCTGCGGATCGGGGGAACGCCGGGCGCCTTGCTCACCCTGCTTCCCGGCGCGATCATGCGGGTGGAGCAGGCGGTGGGAGATTTCGCTCTCAGCGCGGTCGAACGGCCGGACGAGCAGTTGCTCGACATGTTGCGCAAGGGGGAAATCGAACTGGCCTTCGTCACCACGCGCATCCAGAACGTGCCTTCGGACGTCGCGGAAGTGACCTGCGCGCGCGATCCCTTCGCGCTGATCGTCGGCCCGAGCCATGCCGACCTGGGGGAGCGTGTCTCGCTGCGCGATGTCGAGCACTATCCCTGGGTGCTGCCCGAGGCGCGCGGCGCGTTCCGGCGGCAGGTCGACGCGCTGTTCATCGCCGCCGGCGTCTCGGTGCCGCGCACGACGATCCGCTGCGATTCGCTGCTGACGACGCGGGCCATCGTGCGGGAGACCGACCGCGTCACGGTGCTGCCGCGCGCGGTCGCGCTGGACGGTGCGCCGGACGGTTCGATCCGCGCCATCGCCATCGAGGAAGCCGTTTTCGAACGCAGTGTCGGGGTGCTGCGCCTGGCCGGGCGGAGGCTGTCACCGCTGGCTGAAGCCATGCTTCATGCCTTGCCGGCCATTCCATAGTCTTTAGCTATGGCAAATCCAAAACTCATTATTTTACTTGAGGGCAGATAGAGCGCTAGAACCACTCTCAATCCGAACGACAAAAACCGGGAGAGAGAGCGATGCGGACCCTGATCCGCCAGGTTTCCATTTTCGACGGCAGCGGCAGCGCTCTCCAAACCGGCTCGGTGCTGGTGGACGGTGAGCGGATCGCCCGTCTTGCCTACGGCGCTGACGCGTTGGCGGATGAGCAGGCCGATCTGGTGATCGACGGGCACGGCATGACCCTGATGCCCGGACTGGTCGACGCGCATACGCACCTCACCTGGGGCTCCTCGGTCGAGAAGATCTACCACCAGTTCATCCTCCCGCCTGACGAGTTGAAGGTCGCGGCATGGCGCAATGCGCGGGTGCTGCTGGACCACGGCTTCACCTCGATCTATTCGGCCGGTGCGCTGGGTGACATGATCGAACCGGAGCTGGCGCAGGCCATTGCCGCGGGCGAAACGCCGGGGCCGCGCATGGTGCCCTCCACCCTCGAACGCAGCCCGGAAGGCGACGAAGGCGTCGAGACCGGAGACGTGTTCAACGGGCGCGGGCCCGAGGCGATGCGGCGGTTCGTGTCCTACTGCAAGGACGAGGGCGTAAAGTCGATCAAGCTGGTCGTCTCCGGCGAGGATGCGCTGAAGCCCGGCTCGGCGATGCAGGTGCTCTATACCCGTGAGGAAATGCTCGCCGCCGGCGAAGCGACCCGCGAGGCGGGCATGTGGATCGCCACTCACGCCTATTCGCCGGAAGCCATCGGCCTCGCTCTCGATGCCGGTGCGCGCATTCTCTACCACTGCTCCTTCGCGGACGCGGCGACCGTGGAGCGTATGGCGGCGGACAAGGACAAGTTCTTCTACGCGCCCGGTCCCGGCGTTTCGGTGGCCGCCATCGAGGCCAACCCGCCGCCGCATGTCGACATGACGCACATGAAGGCCAGCGCGCATGAGCGCATGGGCCTTGAAGGCAAGCTGGTGCCTGAACTCAAGGCGCGCGGCGTGCGCATCCTGACCGGCGGCGATTACGGTTTCCCGTTCAATCCGCATGGCCGCAATGCCCGCGATCTGGAGCATTTCGTCCAGTATTTCGGCTTCACACCCGCCGAAGCCCTGCGCTCCGCCACCCAGTACGGCGGCGAGTTGATGGGACTTGAGGTCGGGCTGGTGAAGGAGGGTTGGCTGGCCGACCTCCTGCTGGTCGACGGCGATCCCACGGCGGATGTCGCGGTGCTGCAGGACAAGGACCGGCTGAAGATGATCATGAAGGGCGGGGCGTTCCACAAGGCGCCTGCCGAGATCGAAGCAACCGAGTAACCAAGGGCTAAAATGATGTCGTACGACGTGGTTGTCGTAGGCTGCGGCCCTGTGGGCGCGCTGGCCGCGAACCTTCTCGGCCTGAAAGGGCTCAAGGTACTGGTTCTCGAACGGGAACTGGAACACTACCCGCTGCCGCGCGCGGTCCATCTCGATCACGAGATGATGCGCCTGTTCCAGTCCGCCGGCGTGATCGACCGCGTGCAGGGCGACATGATCGCCACCGACGGGCACCTCCATGTCGGCGCCGACCACGGCGTGATCCGCTACATGGGCACCGTGGGCAAGCCGCGCCCGTTCGGGTGGGCCAACGATTACTTCTTCTACCAGCCCGAACTCGAAGCGCACTTGCGCGAGGGGTTTGCGGACAGGGACAATGTTGAACTCGTGCTGGGCGCCACTTTCATCGGCCTTACGCAGGACGATGACGGTGTGACTGTCGACTACAGCGAGAATGGCGAGGCCGGCAGCGCCCGCGCCCGCTGGGTGATCGCCTGCGACGGGGCGCGCAGCTCTGTCCGCAAGGCACTGGGCGTCGGGCTGGACGATCTCGATTTCGAGGAGCCCTGGCTCGTCGTCGATGCCGAAGTGGAAGGCCCGGTTGCCTTCCCGCAGCTTTCCGGGGTGCCCGAGGGGGCCGATCTCCAGCGTCTTTCGGTGATGATGTGCGATCCCTCTCGCCCGGCCACCGTGGTCCCCGGCCGCCGCGACCATCGCCGCTGGGAGTTCATGCTGCTCCCCGGCGAGGATGACACCGCGATGATGGCGCCGGAAAAGGTAGCTGAACTGGTCGGCGCATGGATGGCCGATGTTCCGCACAGGATCGTGCGCGCCGCCACTTATCGCTTCCACGGGCTCGTCGCGCATCAGTGGCAGGTCGGCAACGTCTTCCTCGCCGGAGACGCCGCGCACCAGACGCCGCCGTTCTTCGGGCAGGGCATGTGCCATGGCCTGCGCGATGTCGCCAATCTGGCCTGGAAGATGGATGCGGTGGCCAATCACGGTGCCGCGCCTTCCGTGCTGGGCACCTATCAGCGTGAGCGCGATCCGCATGTCCGCGCGGTGATCGGCGCGGCTGTTGCTGCCGGCCGGTACATCTGCGAACTCGATCCTGTCGAGGCTGCCGCGCGCGATGCCCGCATCCGCGAGGAAGCTCGCCAGAAGGCCGGAGAGACAGCGCACGATCTGATCCCGGCCATCGCCGATGGCCTAGTTCTCGCGCAGACCTCCGGCGCAGGCGCGCGCTTCGTGCAGCCGGTGCTGACCGATGGCCGCAAGCTCGACGACCTGACCGGCGGCGACTGGCGCTTGTTCGTTCGCGACGATGCGGTGCCCGGCAGCGCAGAGGGCGTCACCCGCATTTCCGTCGGCACTCTGCCGGACAATGGCGCGGTCACCGCCTGGCTCGACGAACACCGCGCCGATGCCGTGCTGATCCGCCCCGATCACTACGTTTTCGGGACGGCCAGCCACAGCGCCGAAGACCTTCTTGCCGCCCGTGCGGCGCAGCTTTCCAGCCATCAGGAGCTTGCCGCATGACTCTCACGCTGGCTCAGGCCCAGACCATCGTCACCGGCACCCTCGCCGAAGCACGGGCACGCAATGCCAAGAGGCTGGCGGTGATCGTGCTCGACGCGGGCGCACACCCGGTCGCCTTCGCCCGCGAGGACGGGGCGAGCCTCTACCGTTTCGACATTGCCAAGGCCAAGGCCGAGGGCGCCGTGGGCATGGACGCGGATACCGCCGTGCTGGCCGAGCGGGCCAAGGGCAACCCGATCTTCTTTCAAAGCGTCACCGCTGCCGTCGGCGGCCGCATCGCGTTCTCGCCCGGGGGGGTAGTGATCCGCGATGCCACCGGCACCCTGATCGGCGCCGTAGGCGTCAGCGGTGACACGGGCGAGTGCGATGACCAGTGTGCCCGCGCCGGTATCCGCGCGGCGGGTCTTCTTCAGGAGCAAAAGCCATGAAACTGCGCAGCATCGAACTGGCGCTGCCCGATCCGGCCGCGGCCGCCACGTTCATGACCGAAATCTGGGGCATGGCCGACGCCGAAACGAAAGGCGATACGCATTATCTGCGCGGCTCCGGCCCGTTCCCCTACCTCGTCGCGTTCGAGAAGTCGGACGACGAGTTCGTCCGCTCGACCACCTTCGTCTGCACGGCCGGGGAACTGGAAGCGCTGAAGGCGCGCATTGCGGCTGCCGGTTGGATGGCAAGCCCGACCGTGAGCGAGGATCTCGGCGGCGGGCATGGCCTGCTGGTCGAACTGCCCGAAGGCACGATCCTGCGCTTCCTGGTGGATGCGGCGGAAGTCGAACCCGTCACCGGGCGCGACCTGCCGGTGAAGCTCACGCATGTGGTCTTCAACGCCGCCGATGCCGAAGCCTGCGGCCATGCGGTGGAGGACATTCTCGGCTTCCGCGTATCGGACCGTACCAAGGGCATGGTCTTCGTGCGCTGCAACGACAGCCACCATTCCACCGCCTTTGCCCGTGCCGGCTTTGCCTCGCTCAACCACGTCGCTTTCGAAATGGAGGACATGGATGCGGTGATGCGCGGGATCGGTCGCTTGCGCGATCACGCCCTGGTCCCCGCATGGGGGCCCGGCCGCCACGGCCCGGGCGCCAATGTCTACGCCTATTTCATCGCCCCGTTCGGCCCGGTGATCGAGTTCTCGACCGCCGTCGAAAAGGTACCGGAGGACTACAAAGCCGGGGCACCGGAAGACTGGACCTGGCCACCGAACCGCATCGACCAGTGGGGCATCTCGGACAAGGATTTCGATGGGCTTCGCCGCGCAGAGGAGCGCTTCCGCTTCCGCCGCGACTGGGAAGCCGCGCCGCTCTGACCATTTGACCGCCGCCGCAAGACACGCGGGGCAGGGGAGAATACGCATGAACCGTTACATCAGCTTCGAACGTCCCGATGGCACCAAGAGCTTCGGCCGCCTCGAAGGGGAAAACGTGATCGATCTCGGCGCATCCGGCAGTGACGCCTGGCTGAAGGACGTGCTGGCCGGCGATCTTGCCGCGCTGGCCGCGACGGGCGAATTCGCAGCCGATGCCGTCAAGCTGCTGCCCGTCGTTCCGAACCCGGAAAAGATCCTTTGCGTGGGCCTCAACTACGCCACTCACGTTGCCGAGACCGGCCGCGAGCAGAAGGAGCACCCGGCGATTTTCACCCGCTGGGCCGACAGCCTGATCGCTGACGGTGACGCCATGGTCCGCCCGCCCGAAAGCGAGCGCTTCGACTACGAGGGCGAACTGGCCGTCGTGATCGGCAAGGGCGGCCGCCGCATCGCGCCCGAAAACGCCTGGGAGCACGTTGCCGGTTTCGCGCCGTTCAACGACGGGTCTATCCGTGACTGGCAGCGCCACAACATCCAGTTCACGCCCGGCAAGACCTGGCCCGGCACCGGCGGCTTCGGTCCGTCGATGGTTGTCGCTGCCGATGTGGAAGACCTGGCCTCGCAGCGCGTGCAGACCCGAGTCAACGGCGAGCTGGTGCAGGATCAGCCGGTGTCGGACATGATCTGGGATATCCCCACGGTCATCGCCTACTGCTCGACTTTCACCGACCTCAAGCCCGGCGACGTGATCGCCAGCGGCACGCCCGGCGGCGTCGGCGATAAGCGCAAGCCTCCGCTTTACCTGAAGGCCGGCGACGCGGTGGAAGTGTCCATCGGCGTGATCGGCACACTGACCAACCCCGTCATCGACGAGACCTGACGGGTCGCAAAAACAGCCGGGAAACACCGGCAAAAACAATCCGTTTGGGGAGAGACCAACATGAACACCTTCATCAGCAAGTTCACTCTGCTTTCCGGTATCGCGCTCGGCGCGATCAGTGCGCCGGCCATGGCTCAGCAAGCGACGCAGGACACCGCGCCGCAGGCCGCCGAGACACCGGTGATTTCAGGCACGGACATCATCGTCACCGCATCGCGCCGGGCCGAGCGCCTGCAGGACGTGCCGATCGCCGTCTCGGCCATTAGCGGCGAGCAGCTTACCGAAGGCGGCTTCCAGAAGCTGACCGACATCCAGTACCAGTTCTCGGGCGTGCAGTTCGGTTCCTCGCCCAACGATTCCGGCTTCCGTCTGCGCGGCGTGGGTTCGGCGGGCGGATTCTCCAGTTCGTCGGAACAGAACGTCGGCACCGTGGTCGACAACGTCGTCATTCCCTTCGGCAACCCGATCAACAGCCTTGGCGATCTGGAGCGCGTCGAAGTGCTGAAGGGGCCGCAGGGCACGCAGTTCGGCAAGAACGCCTCGTCCGGCGTCATCAACATCACCACGAAGAAGCCCGACCCTTCGCACTTCTTCGGCAAGGCCTTCCTGAGCTATGCCGAACTGAACGAAGTGAACGCCAATGCCAGCGTCAACGTGCCGGTTTCGCAGAACTCGGCGCTGGCCGTGTTCGGCTTCTATCGCCGCAACGACGGCTTCCTCAAGAACGTCTACCGTGACGAGACCTGGGGCGGCGAGGAAAGCTACGGCGGCCGCGCCAAGTTCCTGTTCGAGCCCAGCGACGACCTGTCGATCTACCTGATCGGCGACTATTCGAAGATCAGCCGCAAGGGTCCGGGTCAGCTCTGGACGCTCAATCGCCTGCCGAGCTTCGCCAACCCGCTCATGGCGGCGCGCTTCGGCAACCTCTCGGCGCTTGGCGTGACGGCGGGCTTCGACAACAACAAGTCGGTCGAGGACTACGGCGGCTATTCGTCGGAGCAGAACTACGGCGCTTCGATGGAGATCAACTACGCGCTGGGCGAGTATAACCTGACCTCGATCACGGCCTACCGCCGGCTTGACGAAGGCCCGCAGGTCTTCGCGATCGACGGTTCGAGCGTCCCGGTCTTCACCGCCCAGCAGACCGGCACCGACCAGAGCTTCCTTTCGCAGGAACTGCGCATCAGCTCGCCCAGCGGCAGCCAGCTCGAATTCACCTCGGGCGTATATGCCTCGCGGCGCAAGGTGGGTGACGACAACGACTTCAACCGCGCCCAGCTTCGCCCGGCCAACCCGTTCGACAGCTTCATCGTCAGTATCTCGGGCGGGCAGGGCAATACCCAGACGCGGTCGGACTCGCTGGCAGCCTTCTTCGACGGGAAGTTCCACGTCTCCGACCAGTTCAGCCTGATCGGCGGCCTGCGCTATCAGTACGACTGGGTGAAGGCCTCGTACTTCTCGATCCTCGATCCCAACTTCACGCCGGGTACGCCAGCGGCAGACGGTTCCGGCTTCGTCCTGCCCTATACGCCCACCGCGCTGCAGACCGGCAGCACCAAGAAGGGTTCGTGGTCGGGCCGTGGCGGCGCCGAGTTCAAGATCACGCCTGACGTCATGCTGTTCGGCACCATCGCGCGTGGTTATCTCGGCCCGACGGTGACCTTCACCGGCCTCACCGGCACGCGCACCAATGTGAAGCCGCAGACCGTTCGCGACATCACCGTGGGCATCAAGTCGCAGCTCTTCGACCGTGCGGTGACCTTCAACGCCAACCTGTTCTACGACAAGTACAAGAACCTCCAGACATCGGTGTTCAACGGCGTGGAATTCGTGACCGAGAATGCCGGCGGCTTCACCGCCAAGGGCTTCGAGATCGATGCTTCCTGGCGGGTGAGCCCGGTGCTTTCGTTCAACGGCGGTTTCACGTATTCGGACACCAAGTTCACCGACTACGTGACTGCCTGCCCCGAGGACGTGAAGGCGGGATATGCCTGCTATCTGGCGGCGGACGGCGTCACCAGCCTGGTGCAGGCCAAGGGCGAACCGCTTTCGGGCGCGCCCAAGTACAGCGCTACTCTTGGCGCTGACGTGAAGCTGCCGATCAACGACAACCTCCAGTTCGATACTTCGGCCAACATCTACTACCGCAGCCGCGTGCAGTACGCGGTGGCCAATGCCTATGCCTATCAGGACGGTTACGGAACGATCGGCCTTTCCGCCGGGATCGGTCATCCGGACGGCAACTGGCGGATCGGCGCCTTCGTGCGCAACCTGCTCGACCAGCGCTTCCACGCCTCGGTAATCCACCTGCCCTTCGCGGACTCGGGCGCCTATGTGAACTGGCTGACCCGCGAAGGCCGCCGCACCATCGGCGTCCAGGTCGAAACGAAGTTCTGATCGTGTCCGGCCGAACCTTGCGAACAAGGTTCGGCCATATTCCCGAATGGCCCGCAAGAGGCCGCCGAAACAAGGGTGAAGATGCAGGTGAAACGCGCAATGACGGCACTGGCGCTCTCGGCAGTGGCGATCTCTTCCTTTCCCGCGCTTGCGGCCACAAGCTGCCCGGCGCTGCGCTGGACGACGCTGGGGACGGCGGGCGGCCCGGTCCCGACCGCCGAGCGTTCGGAGCCGGCCAATCTCCTCACCATCGGCGAGCGGCGGATACTCGTCGATACCGGTGACGGCACCGTGGACCAGCTTGCTCGCATCGGGCTGGACCTCGGCGCCCGTCGACACGGTGTTCATCAGCCACAACCATCTCGATCACACCGGCGGCCTCGCCGCAGTGATGGCCTGCGCTGGATGAACCAGTTTGCCGGTGTCCTGACGGTCTACGGCCCGGTCGGCACGCGGGCCGCTGTTGAAGGCATCGTCGCCTCCATGGCGACGCCGGGAAGCATCGGCTTCGGTCTCGGTACGCCGCCGCCGCGTCCGGCGGACTCGGTGCGGGTGATCGAACTCGCGGACGGGCAATCGCTCGATCTCGGCGCGGGCGCAGGCGTGAAGGTCGCCGCCAACAGTCATTTCGACCATGACGGCAAGCCCGATCCCGACAACGCCTCGCTGAGCTACCGTTTCGTGCTGGGCACGCGCAGCATTACCTACACCGGGGACACCGGCCCGAGCGCCGCGGTCACCGCGCTGGCGAAGGGCAGCGACATGTTCGTTTCCGAAGTCATCGCGCTCGATGCACTGCTCGGTGAAATCCGCGCGCGCCGCAAGGACGCCTCGCCCGAGATGCTGGCCGGGATGGAGCGCCATCTTTCGACGCATCACCTGCGGCCCGAGGCCGTGGGCGAGATCGCCGCGCAGGCCGGGGTCGGCCGGGTCGTGCTCACGCACTTCGCGGTCCCGCCCGGCCCGCTGCCGCAGTTCGAGCCGGCCATTCGCGCGGGGATCGCCGCGCGCTATCACGGGGCGGTCGATCTCGCCCGCGATCTGCAAAGCTTCGACCTGGGGTGCCGGCCATGAATATCGCAGCCCGGCTGCGGCGGGAGCAGCGCACCAGCGGGGTCATCAACCTCGTGCTGAGCGCGGCGTTCTTCCTCGGCGTGTTCGGGCTGGAAAACCGCCCCCTTCGTTTCGCCGCACCTGACAACCTGGCGCTCGACTTCCTGCCGCAGTCCGCCGCGATCGCTCTGATGTCTTCGCTGGTGCCGCTGCTGGTGGTTTCCGGCAGTCTGCGCAGGTCCGGAGGGCGGACCGGCGGAGGGGCCTTCATCGCGCGGACCGTGCTGAGCGTGGTGCTGGCGGGCCTTGCGAGCGCCGCGCTGCTGGCCGCGCTCTGCCTGTTCGGACCGTGGCGCGAGATCGGCTGGCTTGTCGCACTGGGCATGAAGCTGGTCTATGGCACCGCGCTGGGCGTGGCCGGCACGACATTCGCGCTCACCCGGCTGTTCGCACAAGGGAGTGAACCGGCATGAGCTCTGGTGAAACCGGGCGCGCCATCGCGGCGATGGGCACGAAGCTCGGCCCCGATATCGTGGCGCCTGCCGGGACCTGTTCGATGCCGAGCAGCAGGCGCTGGCCGCCCGGATTGCGCCGCTGTCGGTGGACTGCGCCTACGGCCCGGACCCGCGCAACCGGCTCGATCTCTACCGCGAGGGGGAGGCCGGGGGGCCGCGCCCCGTCGTCCTTTTCGTTCATGGCGGCGGGTTCCTTGTCGGCGACAAGGGCGGCGAAAGCGGCTGGGCGAATGCCCATGTCGGGCGCTGGGCAGCGGCGAACGGCATGGTGGGCGCGGTAATGAACTACCGGCTCGCCCCGGCGCACATGTGGCCCTCGGGCGCGGAAGACGTGGGTCTCGCGGTCGATTGGCTGCGGGCGAACGTCGCCGCGCATGGCGGCGATCCGGAGCGGATCTTCCTGCTCGGCACTTCGGCAGGCGCGGTCCATGTCTCCGCCTTCCTCAAGGCGCGTGAAGACCACGCGGCACTTGTGCGCGGCGCGGCGCTGCTCTCGGGCCTCTATGGCTTCACCCCGCTCGACGAGCGCGACATGCGCTATTACGGCCCGCAGGACTGCTACGACCTGCGCATGCCGATGGGCGCGGTGATGGCCACGGGCCTGCCGCTCATGGTCGCCTGCGCCGAGTTCGATCCGCCGCGTTTCCAGGCCGAATGGGCCAGCCTCCTGCAAGCCCGCCTCGGTCGCCACGGTCACTTGCCGCGCGCGCATTATGCCTCCGGGCACAACCACTACTCGATGGCCATGCATCTCGGCACGTCGGACCACCGGCTGTCGGACGAACTGCTTTCCTTTTTCGCCGATCTTTCCTGAGGGGCTTTCTCGATGACCAAGATACCCAATCTCGACCGCCGAAGCCTGCTTGCCGTGGGCGCGCTGGCAGCGGCTGCGCCGGTGATGGCGCATGCGGCCTCCAAGCGTCCGGCCCCGGCTTTCCCGAAAGGCTTCCTGTGGGGCGCCGCCACCGCGCCGCACCAGATCGAGGGCAACAACGTCTCCTCCGATCTCTGGTTCGTGGAGAACCAGAAGCCCACCGTCTTCGCCGAGCCCTCGGGCGACGCGGTGAACAGCTTGGAACTCTGGGCGACCGATCTCGATATCGTGAAGTCGCTGGCGCTCACGTCCTATCGCTTCGGCGTGGAATGGGCGCGGATCGAGCCGGAGAAGGGCCTGTTCTCTCAGGCCATGCTCGATCACTACAAGCGCATCGTCGAGGGCTGCCACGCGCGCGGGCTTGCGCCGCTGGTGACGTTCAACCACTTCACCGCGCCGCTCTGGTTCAGCGCGCAAGGGGGGTGGACCAACCCGGAATCGGCACAGCTCTTCGCCCGCTACTGCGACAAGGTGGCCCGCGCGATCGGTGCGGACATCGCCATGGCCATGACGCTGAATGAGCCGAATATCCTGCTCATTCTCAAGAACATCCTGCCGCCGCCGGTATGGGACATGCAGCGCCAGACCCTTGCCGCCGCCACCAAGCGCCTTGGCGTCGAGCGTTTCCTCTGCGCCAATGTCGCCGGTCGCGAGGATGTGGACGCCATCGTCGCCGGCCAGATGGCCGGGCACAAGGCCGCACGTGCCGCGATCAAGGCGGTACGCGGCGACTTGCCGGTGGGCTTCACGCTCTCGGTGCTGGATGACCAGGCTGCCGGCAAGAACTCCCTGCGCGACAAGGTCCGCGCCGAACTTTACGGCGGCTGGCTGGAGATCGCCAAGGGGGACGATTTCATCGGCGTGCAGAACTACGAGCGCGCGGTCTGGAACGACAAGGGCCGTCTGCCCGCGCCCGACGGCGCCGACCGCAACTGGTCCGGCACCGAAGTCTGGGCGCCGTCGCTGGCGGGCGCGGTGCGCTATGTCCACGCTGCCACGAAGGTTCCGGTGCTGGTCTCCGAACACGGCGTGGGCACCGAGGACGACACGCTGCGCGCGCGCTTCATTCCCGCCGCGCTGGAAGGGCTGAAGCAGGCCATGGATGATGGGGTGCCGGTGCTCGGCTACATGCACTGGTCGCTGCTGGACAATTACGAGTGGATTTTCGGCTATAAGCCCCACTTCGGCCTGTGCAGCGTGGACCGCACGACTTTCGCGCGGACGCCCAAGCCGAGCGCTTCGGTGCTGGGTGGGATTGCGAAGCGCAATTCGCTTTAAAGGGGAAGAGGAAAGGCAGGGGGGCAATACCCCCTGCACCCCCAATACTGTCGAGGTCAGACGGACCAACCGACTTCCGCTTACTGGCTGCGCCGCAAGGAGCGGACCTTCCTCTTCCTTAAACCACGATCACCTTCACCCCGAGATCCCGCAGCCGTTCAGCCATATCCTGCGGCACGCCCGCATCGGTGATGACCACGTCCACCTCGTCCAGCCCGCAGACGATCGCGCCCGAGGAGGAGCGGAACTTCGAGCTGTCGACCATGAGGATCACTTCCTCGGCCCGGTCCATGAACCGGCGCTCGGCAGCGACGAGGATCACGTCCTGCTGCATAACCCCCTGAGGTCCGACCGCCGCCGCGCCCATGAACAGCTTGGGCGCGTGGAAGCGCGGCATCGAATCCTCGCCCGCGGGCGCAAGGACGATGTTCTGTTCGCGGAATACCGTGCCTGACGGCAGCAGCACCCGCGTTCCGGTCTGCGGCAGCAGGGTGTGGACGATGTGCAGTGAGTTGGTCAGCACCTGCATGTCCAGCCCGTCGAGATAGGGACACATCTGAAGCGTGGTGGTGCCGCCGTCGATCATGATCCCCTCGCCGGGGCGGCAGAGCTGGGCGGCGGCGCGGCCGATGGCCTGCTTGGCGGGCAGGTTCTGGGTGATGGACTGCTCGAAGGGCGTGCCTGCCAGACCCTGGGGCCTGTCAGGCTTCTCGTCCTCGGGCAGCTTGGCGCCGCCGTGGACGCGCAGGATGCGGCCGGATTCCTCCAGCCGCGTCAGGTCGCGCCGGATCGTGGCCGGCGAGGCGTCGAGCTGGGCTTCGAGAGCACGGTAGCTCACGAAGCCCGTATCGGCGACGGCCTCGAGTATCAGGCGTTCGCGTTCCTCGGCGTGCATGCGACTTGTGCTTCCTTTTGAGTCCGGCCGGGATCGGCCTGTTCGGCTTCGAGCTGTTCTAGCGACTTGCCTTCGTTGCGCGGCGCCCAGAGTGCGCCGATGATCCCGCTGATGACAAGGAACCCGGTAAGAATCCAGGCAAGGTTCGTAAAGCCCGTGGCGTTGAGCATGGGCACGAAGAAGCTGAACACGCCCAGCGAGATGCGCACGATGGCAAAGCACACGCCCTGCGCGGTGGAGCGCAGCATGGTGGGGAACATCTCCGAGCTCCAGAGCTGGAAGAAGCTCTGCGCGCCGAAGCCGCCGCCGAATTGCAGCAGGAAGACATAGAGCAGCGCGACCGGGATCGTCAGCGGGAATACCGCCAGCAGCATCATGCCCGCGACCTGAATAACCGCGGAGACGATGAACAGCGTGCGCTGGTTCACCTTGTCCGACAGGCGCATGAAGATGAACGTCACCGAGATCATGGCAACGAAGAACGAGACCGCCTGAATGGCGACGCTCTGGGCCTGGGTGGCCGCGCCCATCGTGCGCAGGATATAGGGGAAGAAGAAGCCGTTGGTGCCGGCCCAGAGGTTCCAGAACCCGTACATGCCCACGAGCCCGAGGATCGAGGCGAGGTACTTGCCCTTGAACAGGCTGGAGACCGGCGGCCGCTTCACCTCGGATTTCTGGGCCTCCACCCAGCGTTCCGATTCCTTCATCTTCGAGCGCAGCAGGGTAAGGCCGAGCGCGATCACCACGAGGTGCGCGAAGACGATCCGCGCGCCGAGCACGCCGAGCGAAGTGAGCGCGAGGCTCATCAGCAGCACCACGACCGGGCCGAGATACCACAGCGCCTGCGCCACCCCGGAATGCTTGCCGCGCTTGTTGTCCGGCGCCTGTTCGGCGATCAGCGACCAGCTTGCGGGAATGTCCGCGCCCACGGCGAGCCCGACGATCAGGAAGCCGACCACGATCATCCACGGCGCTACCGCGAAGACCAGCATCGACATGCCCAGCGCGTAGATCAGCATGTCCCACTGGTAGATCTTCTTGCGGCCCAGCTTGTCACAGAGCCAGCCGCCGATCAGCGCACCCACGCCCGCGCCGATGGCGTTGGGGCCGAAGGCGGCGATCAGGCCGACGAAGTCGTTGGAGAGGTGGTAGCTTTCCTGCCAGAGCGCGAGCGCTGCCGAGCCGGCGACGATCGAGCCGGCGTCGATATAATTGGCGAGGCCGGCGAGTATGGTGTTGCGCCAGTTGTCCTCTTGTCCCGTGGTTTCAGTCATTTTCAGGTCCCTCCCGCCAGGATCGTTCTGTCGATCTCTGCGATTTTCGTCGTGCCGGTGAGCGCCATGGCGACGCGCATCTCGGCCTCGATCAATTTCAGCATCTTGGTTACGCCCGCCTCGCCCCCGGCGCCGAGCGCCCAGGCCCATGCGCGGCCGAGCAGCACGCCCCTGGCGCCGAGCGCCAGCATCCGCACGACGTCGAGGCCGGAGCGGATGCCGCCGTCGGCCAGCACGGTCATGCGGTCTCCCACGGCGTCGGCGATGGGGGGCAGGGCGCGCGCGCTGGAAAGCACGCCGTCAAGCTGGCGGCCGCCGTGGTTGGAAACGACGAGCCCGTCCGCGCCGAGTTCGGCGGCTTCCTTCGCATCCTCGGGATCGAGAATGCCCTTGATGACCAGCGGCCCCTTCCATTCCGAGCGGATGAAATCGAGATCGCGCCAGTTGATCGAAGGGTCAAAATTATTGCGCATCCAGGCGAAGAAATCCTCGATGCCGGTGCGGCCCTGAAGCACGGGGGCGACATTGCCCAAAGTGTGGGGCCGTCCGTTGAGGCCCACGTCCCATGCCCATGCGGGGCGGACGACGGCCTGCGCCGCGCGCCATGCTGCGCCCTTGAGCCCGCCGGTTCCGGCAAGTCCGGTGTGATAGTCGCGGTAGCGGCTGCCGGGGACGGGCATGTCCACAGTGAAGACGAGGGTGGAACAGCCTGCCTCGACCGCCTTGGCCAGCAGGTCCTTCATGAAGGCGCGGTCGCGGATCATGTAGAGCTGGAACCAGAACGGCTTGCTCGCCGCCTTGGCCACTTCGCCGATGGTGCAGGCACCCACGGTGGAGAGCGTGAAGGGAATGCCCGCCTTGTCCGCCGCGCGCACCGCCTGGCATTCGCCGCGCCGGGCGTTGAGCCCGGCCAGCCCGATCGGGGCGAGGGCGACGGGCAGGGCGAGCTTCTGGCCGAACAATTCGGTCGAGAGGTCGAGCTGCGAAACGTCGCGCAGCACCCGCTGGCGCAGCGCAAGGTCAGCAAGGTCGGAGACATTGCGCCGGAGCGTTGCCTCGGCATAGGAGCCGCCGTCGATATATTCGAACAGGAAGCGCGGCAGGCGGCGGCGGGCGGCCTCGCGGAAGTCGGGGATCGAGGCGGTGATCATCAGGCAAGCTCCCGCATGTGCGCGCGCCACTTTTCGCGGTAGGCCATGAGATCGCCTTCGAGAGGCTCGACACGGCGCAGCCCGCCTTGCGCTTGCAGCAGCGGATTGATCAGCCGCAGCGCGCCGAACGAGACGTCGTTATGTGCGTTCGCCACATAGACTTCGGTTTCCGGCCGCAGCGCGGCGAGGGCGCGCACGAAGACTTCGGCATCGGCGAAGCGACCCTCGATCAGGAGGCGCTCCTTCGATCCGATCAGGTCGAGCGAGGTGTCGGCCACCATCGCCGCATAGAGGCAGATCGCGGCACGCCGCGCGTACCAGGTGCCGGCCCATTCCTCGGGCTTGTCCACCCAGTCTGCCTTGCCGTGCGGGAACGGTCCGAAACCCGGCGCGAGCGTGGGCATCATCATCGTCCCGCGTTCGAGCAGGCCCGGTACGGCGTCCATCAGCCTGGGCTGGTCGGGTCGGATGTCGACGCGGCGGGTGTCGATCTGGATTACCGATTCGATCTCCCGCCCGCCCATGAAGCGCGCGGAAGGCACCGGCCAGCCATAGGCATCGACATTGACGAGGGTGTCGCGCGCCTCGGGAAGGGCGGCGATGGAGAAGGTCTCGGCAGCAAGGCGCATGGCGATGAACCAGGTGCCGGTGGAGAGAATCGTCGCCTCCAGCCGCGCGATCTCGGCAAAGCCGCGCGCAGCGAGGAGAGCGGCGTTCGAATCGTGGAGGCCTGCCAGCACCTGGGCCGTGGCCGGAAGGCCGGTCTCGGCGGCGATCTCGGGGCGGAGCGTGCCCACCACGTCGCTCGCCTTGACCACGGGGGCAAAGCGTTCCGCCCAGCCGAATCGTTCGGCCATGGGCGAGAATCGCGCATCGGCGGGGCACCAGAGATCGGTGTGGCAGCCGAGGCTGGTCACTTCGCTCGCGGCCTTGCCGGAGAGAAACCAGGCCCAGTACTGCGCCCAGGGAACGAGCGTGGCGCGGGCCATCTCCTCGGGGTGGCGGCGGGCCATCCAGTAGACTTGCGTGCCGAGGTTGAGGCCGTCGGGCAGGGCGGGGCTGCCGGTGAGGGTGAAGGCGTCACGCTCGCGCCGATAGTCGGCCATCACGTCTTCGGGGACGGCCTGTTCGTAGTCGAGCGGGGGGAACAGCAGGCCCTCATTGCCGCCGGCGCCGTCGAGAGCGGCGAAGCCCGCGCCGTGGGCCACGGGGATGATCGCTTCCACCGGATGGCCGGACCAGCCGCGCAGCGTGGCGCGCAGCCATTGGCCGATTCCCTCGACGTCGAGAACACGCAGCCCGTCATGCTCGCAGGGGACGTTGGGGCGCACCTGACGGTCGATCATGCGCCCGCCGCGCGTCCACAGCGTCACCTTGCTGAGGGTCTTGCCGATATCGACGACGATGAATGTACCGGTACCCGTCATGGCTCTCCAACCATCCTCCAACCCAAACACGCTCTGACCAATTATGATTGACTTTGATGATCGAACGTGATCGTTTTGTAGCGAAACAGATTGCTCATGCAAGCACGAATTGGTAGAGGATGACTATGGATACCATGACCGCTTCCCGCCCGGCTGCGATACCGTTTGCCGTTCCTTCCAGCCGCTGGGACGATTCGCTGGCCGCGACGCTGTCTCCCGAGCAATTGCTGCTTTATCGTTCGAACCTGCTGGGTTCCGATCTGACCGTCACCAACTTCGGCGGGGGCAATACCTCGGCCAAGCTGGCGGAAGTGGACCCGCTCACCGGCGAAACGGTGGAAGTGCTGTGGGTGAAGGGTTCGGGCGGCGACATCGGCTCGATGAAGCTCGACGGTTTCGCCACGCTCTATCAGGACAAGCTGCTCGGCCTTGAGGCGCACTATGCCGGGCCGGAAGACGACGACAAGATGGTCGGCTACCTGCCGCACTGCACCTTCAACCTGAACGCGCGCGCCGCCTCGATCGATACGCCGCTGCACTCGCTGCTGCCTTTCGCCCATGTCGACCATGTTCACCCGGACGCGATCATCGCGCTGGCCGCCAGTTCGGGCGGCGAAGCGGCAACGCAGGAAATCTGGGGCGGCAAGATCGGCTGGCTCGGCTGGAAGCGCCCCGGCTACACGCTCGGCGTCCAGCTTCGCGACTATGTGGCGGCCAATCCAGGCGTCGAGGGCGTCATGCTTGCCGGTCACGGCATCATCTGCTGGGCCGATAGCGCCAAGTCCTGCTACGAACACACTGTCGAGCTGATTGCGGATGCGGCGAACTATCTCAACGCCAAGCTGGGCGAGAAGCCTGCCTTCGGCGGCGCGGCCCATGGCACTGCCGGGAACCGCGCGGAGATCGCCGCCGATCTCATGCCGCGCCTGCGCGGTCTGATGACCGGCGCGCGCCGCAAGCTGGGCCACTTCTCGGACGACGCCGAAGCGCTGGAATTCGTGAACTCGGCGGAGTTCGAGCGTCTGGCCGGTCTCGGCACCTCGTGCCCCGATCACTTCCTGCGCACCAAGATCGCTCCCCTGACCCTCGACCCTACGCGTCTTCAGGACCAGGACTATCTGGCTCAGAAGATTGCCGATTATCGCGACATGTATGCAGCCTATTACGAGCGCTGCAAGCGTCCCAACTCGCCCGCGATGCGCGATGCAAACCCGGTGGTCGTGCTGGTCCCCGGTGTGGGTCGCATCACTTTCGCCACCGACAAGACCACCGCGCGCCTTGCCGGGGAATTCTACGGCAACGCCATCAACGTGATGCGCGGCGCGGAGGCCATTGGCGACTACATCGCGCTCGACGAGCAGGAAGCGTTCGACATCGAATACTGGCTGCTTGAGGAAGCCAAGCTCCAGCGCATGCCCGCACCCAAGCCCTTGGTCGGCCGCGTGGCGCTCGTCACCGGCGGCGCCGGCGGCATCGGTGCCGCCACCGCCGCGCGCCTGATGGCGGACGGGGCCTGCGTGCTGCTGGCCGACCGCGATGCGGGTGCCGTGGAGGAAGTTCGCGCCGGTTTCGCGAAGCAGTTCGGCAAGGACGTGGTCCGCGCCGCCGTCTGTGACGTGACCGACGAAGCGCAAGTTTCCGAGGCATTTGCCGTCGCCGCGCGGGAGTTCGGTGGGCTCGATATCCTCGTCGCCAATGCCGGTATCGCCTCCTCGGCCCCGATCGAGGAAACCACGATCGAACTGTGGAACCGCAATTACGACGTACTGGCGCAGGGCTACTTCCTCACCAGCCGCGCCGCATGGCCGCTGCTGAAGGGCATGAAGGAGCAGGGCGGGACTTCGGTGGTGTTCATCGGTTCGAAGAACGGCGTGGCGGCGGCCACCAATGCCTCTGCCTATGCTTCGGCCAAGGCAGCGGCGAACCACCTTGCGCGCTGCCTCGCGCTGGAAGGGGCGCCGCACGGCATTCGCGTCAACGTGGTCAACCCCGATGCGGTCATCAAGGGCAGCAAGATCTGGGACGGCGACTGGCGCAAGGAACGCGCGGGCGCCCACGGGATCGACACCGGCAAGGAACTGGAAGAACACTACCGCAACCGCTCCATGCTGAAGCGCGACGTGCTGCCTTCCGACATTGCCGAGGCGGTCTATTTCCTGGCCGGTGACCAGTCGGCGAAATCGACCGGCAACATGATCAATGTCGATGCGGGTAACGCACAGGCGTTCACGCGCTAAGAGATGTTTTTCGGGGGAATGCACGAACCGGCGCATTCCCCCTTTCCGGCATCGCGGTGCCGGATGCGGAAGAGGATAAGAGAATGAGCAGACTGCCGATTTCCGATGAACTGATCGCCGAAGCCAATGCCCGCGCTGCAGATGCGCTGGAGGACGAATATGCCTCGCTCGGCCGCAAGCTGGAGCGTTCTGGCATCGCCATCGATGCGATCAAGGACAAGGTTTCAGCCTTCTCGGTCGCCGTTCCCTCGTGGGGCGCTGGCCGGGGCGGAACCCGCTTCGCCAAATTCCCGATTGCGGGCGAACCCACCAACATCCATGAAAAGCTGGAAGACTGCGCCGTCATCAACCAGCTTTCGCGCCTGACCCCCCGCGTCTCGCCGCATTTCCCGTGGGACAAGGTGAGCGATTACAAGGCGCTGCGCGAGGAAGCGGCCAGCCTTGGCCTTGGCTTCGATGCGGTGAACTCCAACACCTTCCAGGACCAGAAAGATCAGGCGCACAGCTATTCCACCGGTTCGCTCTCCTCGACCATCGAGGCGACGCGCCAGCAGGCGGTGGAGCACAACATCGAATGCATCGAGATCGGCCAGCAGCTCGGCTCCACCGATCTCACCGTCTGGGTGGGGGACGGCACCAACTTCCCCGGCCAGCAGGACCTCGGCCGCAGCCTCGACCGCTATCTGGATGCCGCCGCACAGGTCTATGCCGCGCTGCCCGATGACTGGCGGATGCTGCTCGAACACAAGATGTTCGAACCGGCGTTCTACTCCACCGTCATCAGCGACTGGGGCTCCTCGATCCTCGCCGCTCAGGAACTGGGCCCCAAGGCCAAGTGTCTGGTCGACCTTGGGCACCATGCGCCGAACGTGAATATCGAGCAGATCGTGGCCCGTCTCCACCGCTTCGGCAAGCTGGGCGGTTTCCACTTCAACGACAGCAAGTACGGCGATGACGATCTCGATTCGGGCTCGATCAACCCGCACCAGCTGTTCCTGGTGTTCAACGAACTGGTCGAAGCCGAACTGGCCCCGCGTGACGGATTCAAGCCCAGCTACATGATCGACCAGTCGCACAACGTCACCGATCCGATCGAATCCATGCTGTCCTCCGCCGAAGCCATTGGTTCCTGCTATGCCAAGGCGCTGCTGGTGGACCGCGAGGCGCTGCATCTCTCTCAGGAAGCCAACGACACGATGATGGCCTTCCAGGCGCTGCGCCGGGCCTACAACGTCGATGTCAGCCCGATCCTTGCCAAGGCGCGCGTGGAGGCGGGCGGTGCGGCGGATGTGCTGGGCGTCTACCGCGAAAGCCGCTGGCGCGACCGCAAGGCGCAGGAACGCAAGGCCGTGGGCCTCGGCGCCGGGATCGTCTGATCCCTTTCGCATCCTGAAATGCTGCCGGACCAAAGGGTAACAAACCCAGCCGGAAAACCCTTATCGCCGGGACTCCCCGTCCCGGCGGCAAGGTGAAGACAAGACTGCTGCAATAATAAAAAATCTACACAACCATTTGGATTTGGGAGGGAAATTATGCCGATCCAATCGTTTCGTACCGTGCTGTGCGCTGCAACCGCACTCACCTCGGCGCTGGCTGCGATGCCTGCCGCCGCGCAGGAACAGGCGCCCGTCGCCGAAGCCGCTGCTTCTACCGCTCCACTTGAGGACCAGTTCCGCGATCCGCCCAATTCCGCCCGCCCGCGCGTGTGGTGGCACTGGATGAACGGCAATATCTCGAAGGACGGCATCGCCAAGGACATGGCGTGGATGAAGCGCGTCGGCATCGGGGGATTGCAGAACTTCGACGCCAATCTTCAGACCCCGCAAGTGGTCGACAAGCGCCTCGTCTACATGACGCCGGAGTGGAAGGACGCCTTCCGTTTCGCCGCGCACGAGGCGGACCGGCAGGGGCTCGAACTCGCCATCGCCGCCTCGCCCGGATGGTCGGAAACCGGCGGCCCCTGGGTTCAGCCGCAGGACGGCCTGAAGAAACTGGTCTGGTCGGAGACCCCGGTAGCCGCCGGGCAGCGCTTCTCGGGCAAGCTTTCCGCGCCGCCTTCGGCGACCGGGCCCTATCAGGCGCTGGGTGCCGCGGTGTCCATCGAGGAGATGATCTCCGGTCATCCCGCCCCTCCGGGGCCGTCGTACTACGGAGATGTCGGCGTCTTCGCTTATCCGGAAGCCGTTGAACCCGCAGTCTCCTTGCCGCGCGCGGCGGATGGGCTGGGCAATGTGCTCTCCGCTGCCGCGCTGTTCGATGGCGATCTTGCCAAGGGCGTAACCCTGGCCCGCAAGGAAGGCGAGGCGCCCAGCCTGCGGCTCGACTATGCGAAGCCGGCCCGGATCTCCACCGCGACGGTCTTCGTGCCCGATGTGGTGGTTCCCTTCGCCGGAGCCGCTTTCACGGGCGCGCTGGAATCGAGCGGGGACGGTAACACGTGGACGCCGATTGCCACGTTGACGCTGGGTGCCGTACCCACGACCGTCAGCTTCCCCGCCGTTACCGCCGCGCATTTCCGTGTCGTGCTCAATCCTCGCAAGCAGGACGGCGGCCTCGGATCGCCCGCGCCGGGCATTGCCATGGACGGATTGTTCGACGGCGTCGGCGCGATGCTGGCGAAGAAGCCGCTGATCGTCGGCACCTTCACGCTCGATGCCGCCGCGAAAGTAGACCGTTTCGAGACCAAGGCCGGCTTCGTGATGAGCCGCGACTATTACGCGCTGGAGGAGCCGAAGGACGGTGCCGCCGGTATCGCCCCCGCCAGCGTTGTCGACCTCACCGGCAAGCTCAACGCGGACGGCACGCTCGACTGGCAGGCCCCGGCGTTGCCCAAGGGCCAGCGCTGGCGGGTGCTGCGCATGGGCTATTCGCTGCTCGGCACCACCAACCACCCGGCACCGCCCGAGGCGACCGGGCTTGAGGTGGACAAGTTCGATGGCGACGCGGTGCGCCGTTATCTCGATCATTACATCGGCATGTACAAGGATGCCGCCGGGCCGGACATGATCGGCCAGCGCGGCGTGCGCGCGCTGCTCACGATTCCATCGAGGTGGGAGAGGCGAACTGGACGCCGAAGATGCTGGAGCAGTTCCAGCGCCTGCGCGGCTATGACGCGCGGCCCTGGCTGCCGGCGCTGACCGGCGTGCTGGTGGGCACGCGCGCGCAATCGGACAAGTTCCTCTACGACTATCGCCGCACCCTGGCTGACCTGCTGGCCAGCGAGCATTACGGCACCGTCGCCAGGGTCGCTCACGAGAATGGCCTCAAGGTCTATGGCGAGGCGCTGGAAGACAAGCGTCCGATGCTGGGCGACGACATGACCATGCGCAGCCACACGGATATCCCGATGGCCGCGATGTGGACCTTCCGCGAGGAAGGCCCGCGCCAGACCCTGATCGCCGACATGAAGGGCGCGGCTTCGGTCGCGCATCTCTACGGCCAGAACCTCGTCGCGGCGGAATCGATGACCGCCTCGATGTCGCCCTGGGCCTTCGCGCCCAAGGATCTGAAGCGCTTCATCGACATGGAGTTCGTCAACGGCGTCAACCGCCCGGTGGTCCATACCTCGGTCCATGTGCCGGTGGACGACAAGAAGCCCGGCCTCTCGCTCTTCATCTTCGGCCAGTATTTCAACCGGATGGAAAGCTGGGGCGAGATGGCCAAGCCCTGGGTGGACTACATCTCGCGCTCCTCGCTGCTGCTTCAGGCGGGGCGGAACGTGGCCGATGTGGCCTACTTCTACGGCGAGGAAGCACCGCTGACCGGGCTCTATGGCGACAAGCCGGCCGATGCGCCGGTTTCGCACGCTTACGATTTCCTCAGCTACGATGCGCTCACCGGCTTGCTCACCAACGAGGGCAACGAGGTCGCCGCGCCCGGCGGCGCGCGTTACCGGGCGATCTACCTCGGTGGTTCGTCGCAGCGCATGACATTGGGAGCGCTGAAGAAGCTCGCCGCGCTGGTCGAGGGCGGCGCCACGGTGATCGGCGATGCGCCGGTCTCGACGCCCAGCATGGCAGGGGGCATGATGGGCCCGCAGGACGCGGAATGGTCGGCGCTGGTGGCGAAGCTCTGGCCGGGCAGCGGTGACGCCGCAGTCGGAAAGGGCCGCGTGATCGCCGGCAAGGACGTGGAAGGCGCGCTTAGCAAGCTGTCGGTGGCACCGGATTTCACCTTCACCGGAGCAGAGGCGAATACGAAAATCCCCTTCGTCCACCGCCGCGACGGGCAGGGCGAGATCTACTACCTCTCCAATCCGCAAGGCGCGCAGTCCATCGAGGCGCGCTTCCGCGTCACCGGCAAGGCTCCCGAACTCTGGCACCCGGAAACCGGAACCAGCGAGCCGGTAAGCTACCGCATGGAGAATGGCGAGACGGTCGTGCCGCTCTCGCTGGCCGAAGGTGACGCGGTCTTCGTGGTGTTCCGCAAGGCGGCCGCGAAGCAGAGCCTTACACTGCCTGCCAGGCCGGTGCAGGCGCTGGCTTCGCTTGACGATGGCTGGACGGTGCGGTTCCAGGCTGACCGCGGCGCTCCCGCCTCGATCGAGATGCCGAAGCTCGCCCCGCTCGAACAGAATGCTGAAGCCGGGGTGAAGTACTTCTCCGGCGAGGCGACCTATTCGCGCAGCTTCACCCTGCCGAAGGGTGCGAAAGCGGGGCAGCCGCTTTGGCTGGACCTTGGGCAGGTGGGCGACCTGGCGGAAGTCACGGTGAACGGAAAGCCGGTCGGTGCGGCGTGGCATGCGCCTTACCGGATCGATATCGGCAAGGCCGTGAAGAACGGCGCCAACACCATCGAGGTGAAGGTGGCCAATCTCTGGGTCAATCGCCTCGTCGGCGATGCGCAGCCCGGCGCGAAGCCGATCACCTGGACGGCGATGCCGACCTATCGTGCCGATGCGCCGCTCAGACCTTCGGGGCTGATCGGCCCGGTCAAGCTGGAGAAGTAAGGCAGGAAAGCTCCCGGAGGGCTCTTCCTCCGGGAGCCGCTCCGGCGCCCTGCGGCGGCTGGCGGCGGGCGGGCTTCGCCAACTCATCGCCCCCGCGCCTTGCCGCCTCGGCCCCGGCCGCTAGGCTCCCTCCCGAAAACGAACGGGACAGGGCACGATGGGCGAACTCGGCTTCGGCTACCTTTACGATTTCCGCAATCCCGGCCCGTGGCGACGGGCGCCGGAAGCGCTTTATGGCGAAATTCTCGACGTCGTTGCCGAGACCGAGGCGCTGGGCTTCGACGGGGCCTGGGTGCCCGAACACCACCTCGCCGGGGACGGCTACATGACCTCGCCGCTGGTGGCGCTGGCGGCCATCGCAGCGCGCACGAAGCGGATGCGCATCGGTGCCGGCATCGCGCTTGGCCCGCTCTACGAGCCGCTGCGTTTCGCCGAGGACTGCGCGGTGCTCGACACGCTTTGCGGTGGGCGCTTGGCGATGGGGCTCGCTATCGGCTACCGGGCGCGCGAATATGCAGCCCACGGCCTCGACTTCACCCGGCGCGGTGCGCGGTTCGACGAATTTCTGAGCATCGTCCGGCGGCTCTGGGCGGGCGAGACGGTGGACTTCGAGGGCCGCCATTTCAGCCTCGAAGGCGCGCGGGTTTCGGCGCTGTCGAGCCGGGGGCAGGTGCCGCTCTACATCGGCGGCTTCGCGCCCAAGGCGATGGAGCGGGTGGCGAGGCATGGCGACGGATACTTCGGCAATGTCGATATCTGGCCGCTCTATCGCCAGAAGCTGGAGGAGCAGGGCAAGGACCCGGCGCTTGCGAAGATCTGGCTGCAGGAACTGATGCTGGTCGTCGCGCATGACAAGGCGGCTGCGGTCGAGGAACTGGCGCCTTATTTTCATCACGTCAGCAACACTTATGCGGCGTGGATGGCCGAGGACCGGGCCATCGGGATCGAGGATGCGGCGATGAAGCCGATGGACCTCGATACCTTCAAGCGCAGCGGCGTGCTTCAGGTGCTTACCCCGGCCGAGGCGGTGGACCGCTTCCGCGCCCTCCGCGACAAGGCGCCGGTTGAGCATTTCACGATGATGATGCCGCCGGGCCTTCCGGCGGAGCGTTTCCTTGCCTATGCCCGGACCTTCGCGGATGAAGTGATCCCGGCATTTCGGTGAGGCAGGCTTGAGCACGGTGACGGAGCAGGACGGAACGGTCGCGGAAGGCGTGGGAGCGCGGGCGGCCTCGCCGCAATCGGTGACGCGCGTGGTCCGCCTGCTCGAAGCCCTCTGCGCCAGCAGCGAGCCGCTGTCGCTGGCGGACCTCAGCCGCCGTCTCGCCACGCCAAAGAGCAGCCTCGCGGCGCTGCTGCGCGGGCTGGCAGAGGAAGACTTCGTGATCGGCGCGGATGGCACCTGGCGGCTGGGCCCCGGCGCCTTCGGCCTCGGCAGTGCACTGGCCGAGGCACGCCGCCGCCTGCAAAGCTCCGATCTGATCCGGGACGGCATGCGCCGTCTCTGCGCCGCGACGGGCGAAACCGTGCTGTTCGCCGTGGGCGATGGGAATGGCGACCAGCTCACTTATGTCGACATGGTAGAGAGCCGCAACGTCGTGCGCTATTCGGTCAGTGTAGGCGACCGGCGCCCGCTTTACGCGACGGCGGGCGGACGGGCGCTGCTGGCGACATGCTCACAAGATGCGACCGACAGTTACCTGCGCCGCCTGAGCGCGCAGGCCTTCACCCCGGCAACTCTGGTGGACCGCCAGGCCCTGGCCGCTGCCATTGCCGATGCGCGGGAGCAGGGCGTCGCCCAGACCGTCGATCAGGCGGCTGACGGCGTAACCGGCACTGCCTCGGCCATTCGCGATGCCGCGGGACTGGTGCTCGGCGCTCTGGTCGTGGCCGCGCCCACCCCGCGCGCGCAGGGCCGGCTGGAGGATCTTGCGCGGCTGGTGCAGCAGGAGGCGGCGGATATCTCCCGCAGCCTCGGTTTTCGCTGAGCGCCGCAGCGCTTTACGCGGCCGCGCGTCTTGGGCTTTCGGCGGCTTCGAGAGCGGACTGGATCGTCGTCAGGAACTGGCCGGTCGCCCGCTGCCACGAGAAGCGCGAGCCCAGTAGCGCCGCGTCCTCGCGCCGGACCGTGAGCGCGGCCGCGATCGCCCGTTCCAGCACCGCGTCCGCCGCGCCTGCCGGAGCGCGAAGGCCTTCGTCCACCCCGCATCCGTCGCGGCCGAGGATGTCGACCGGGCCGGTTACCGGATAGGCGGCGACCGGGGTGCCGCAGGCCAGCGCCTCGATCACCACGAGGCCGAAGGTATCGGTAAGGCTGGGGAAAACGAAACAGTCGGCCGCGCGGTAGGCGCTTGCCAGTTCGTCACCCGAAAGCGCGCCGAGGAACAGCACGTCCGGATAGCGCCGTCGCAGGCTTTCCAGGGCGGGGCCGTCGCCGACCACGACCTTGCTGCCGGGCACGGGTGCGTCGAGGAAGGCTTCGAGGTTCTTTTCCGGCGCCACGCGGCCGACGTTCAGCAGGACCGGGCCGGGCAGGGCGGCCATCGCCGGGTGCCGCGTGCCATGCGGGTGGAACTGGGCATGGTCGATGCCCCGGCTCCAGCGGCGGGTGTGGGAGATGCCGCGTCCGGCGAGTTCGCGTGCGAGACTGTCGGTCGATACCAGCACGGCCTGGCTCGGGGCGTGGAAGCGCTGCATGATCGGCCAGAACCGCTCGGCGCTGAGCCCGGTGCGCACGGCGGCATATTCGGGGAAGCGGGTGTGGAAGGCCGAAGTGAACGGCACTCCGCGCGAAAGGCACCAGCCGCGTGCGGCCCAGCCGATCGGGCCTTCGGTGGCGATATGGACGATCTGCGGCTGCGCCTTGTCGAGCATCCGGCGCACCCCGAAGCGCGGCGCCATGGCCAGCCGGATCGAGGCATAGCCGGGCATCGGCACCGTGAAGAACCGGTCGGGAGTGAGGGTTTCCACCTCGTGCCCCAGCCGCACCAGTTCATCGAGCGTGGCCGAGAGCGAGCGGACGACGCCGTTGACCTGCGGCAGCCAGGCGTCCGTCGCCAGGGTCAGCTTCACTCCGCCGCCTCGGCGCGGATCGCCTCCACGCCATCCGCCGTGTGGCCGCCGGTCTCGGCGATCCAGTCGACGATGGCGATATGACCCTGGAGGTCCTCGACCAGCGCGGTGCAGCTCTCCACCCAGTCACCGTCGTTGTGATACGTGATGCCGCCGAACTGGCGGATCTCGGCGCAGTGGATGTGGCCGCAGACCACGCCGTCGAACCCGCGCGAGATCGCCTCGTTCGCCACGGCTTCCTCGTAGCTGCAGACGTACTGGACCGCGTTCTTCACCTTCTTCTTCATGTAGGCGGAGAGCGACCAGTACGGCATCTTCAGCTTGCGCCGCACCGCGTTGAACACGATGTTTGCCCGCAGCAACGCGCCGTAGGCCTTGTCGCCGAGGAACGCGAGCCATCTGGCGTAGAGCACCACGCCGTCGAAGGCGTCGCCGTGAGTGACCAGCAGGCGGCGGCCGTCGAGCGTTTCGTGCACCGCTTCCAGCACCAGTTCCACGCCGCCGAACGTCAGCCCGGCATAATCGCGCAGCATCTCGTCGTGGTTCCCTGCCACGAAGACCACGCGGGTGCCCCGGTGCGCCATCTTGAGGATGCGGCGGATTACTTCGTTATGGGCATCGGGCCAGTACCACCCCTTGCGCAGGCGCCAGCCGTCCACGATGTCGCCCACGAGATAGAGCGTCCTGCATTCCACCGAGCGCAGGAAGTCCACCAGCATCTCGGCATTGCAGCCGCGCGTGCCGAGATGCACGTCGGAGATCCAGATCGTCTCGTACTTGCGTTTGGGCCGGAAGCCTTTCGGGTCCGGCAGGTCGAGCCAGGCGGGAATGTTGGTGCCGGCAAAGGCGCCTGCATTGTCGCCGGTGGTGCGTTCGAGAAGGGTGTCCACGTCTTTCCGCATCGGTTGCGCCCCCGTTCCAGTTGCCGGGATATTCCCACTTTCGCGTTGCGGCGCGGTGACGGTTGCGGGTCACTTCGATGACAGGCGGGTTCGGCCCGTGTTTTCATGGTGATGTCACCGATATGTCACCTGTTCGTCACACTGGCGCGGCAAGTAGCCGCCCGTAGCTAATGCGCAGGGGGCCATGCGGCGGATCGACATATTGCTGGCGAGCGAGCTTTCCGGGGGCCATGCGGCCTTTCGGCACGACGATTTCGACGTCCTCCTTCACCGCTGGACCGACTTTGCTGAGCTTCCGCTGATCGAAGGTGCGCTCTGGGTCTTCATCGACTGGGTGCTGCCCGAAATGTCGGGCCTTGAGCTGTGCCGCCGCCTGCGGGCCGACAGTCTGACCTCGCATGCACATGTCACGATCGTGCTCGAGGAAGACAACGTCGATGATCGCAAGCGTGCGCTGCGCATGGGCGCGGATGATTACATGGTCGGTCCGCTGACCCGCTCGGCCCTGCTGGACCGGGTGCTGGGCGCCAATATCAGCGAGCAGGACACCGCCAACGGCCGCGTCCTCGCGCAGGGCGAACTGTCGGTGGATGTCGCGGCGTTCCAGGCGCGCTGGCAGGGCAGGCCGATCTCGCTGATGCCCAACGAACTGCGGCTGCTGCGCTACTTCATCGAGCATCCGGGCCGGGTCTTCACCCGTACCCAGCTGATCGCCGCGCTGGGCAAGCAGGAGCCGCCGGTGGACGAACGCACGGTGGACGTCTGGATCGGCCGCCTGCGCCGCGCGCTTAAGGGTGTGGGTGCGGGCAATCCGCTGCGCACCGTGCGCTCCCTGGGCTACGTCTTCGACGCGATCTGAGCTGCCGGACGAAGCCGAGGGCTCGCCATCCGCTGCCGAGGCGGCGTCGTTCCGGCTCCGCCGTCCCCCGCAAGGCGAAAGATTTACCTCGCGAGGGCGCGGAAACCGCAGGGATCGTCAGCCCAGCAGGCCCGCGGTCTGGGCAAGAAGCCAGAGGCCGATCACCAGGAACAGGAGCGCCGCGATCGTGCGCACCACGTTCAGCGGGACGCGTTTGATGATCTCGTTGCCGAGGAACACCGCGGGCACGTTGGCCAGCATCATGCCGATGGTGGTGCCGGCCATGACCGGGAGCACGCTCTGGAAACGGGCGCCCAGCGCGATCGTGGCAAGCTGGGTCTTGTCGCCCATCTCGACGAGGAAGAAGGCGATGGCGGTGGCCACGAAGGGCCCGAAGCGGCTGGGCTTGGGCTCGTCGTCTTCGTCGAACTTGTCGGGGATCAGCGTCCATGCGGCCATGGCGATGAAGCTGACCGCAACGAGGTAGCGGAACCACTGGCCGTCGAGGAAGGCGGAGGCCTGCTCGCCGACCAGCGCTGCGAGGAAGTGGTTGGCGAGCGTCGCCACGAAGATGCCGCCGACAATGGGCCAGGGGCGCTTGAAGCGGGTGGCGAGGACGATCGCGAGCAATTGCGTCTTGTCGCCGATTTCGGCGAGCGCGACCACGGCGGTGGACGTCAGCAGGGCTTCCAAGTGAATTCTCCGGGCCGGGCAACAGACAAGACAATAGCGCGGCAGAACCCGCCCGGCCGGACGGAACTGCAACGCCATTGGTCTCGCCCGGACGGATTTTCCGTCCTCCTGTGCGCCATGGTCTCTCGACCAAGTATGTTGACGACAGGTCCTGCTGGTCTTGTCCGGGCGATGGCCGGGGCAAGGGGCGCAGGCGGCTACTCCCCAGATGACAAGCCGGCCCTTAGCGCGGGCGACCGGTGCTGGCAAAGAAAAAAGGACCGGCCGCATCGCTGCGACCGGTCGTCAGTTGCCGTAGGGAGGGCAGGCGCCTCCCTGGTGAGATCGTCAGAACTTGGCCGTGGCCGAAAGCGAGAAGACCCGGCCGAGGGCGTAAGTGTTGAAGTCCACGCGGCCGTCCTCGAAGGTCTGGTATTCGAGGTGCTTGCGCCCGGTGAGGTTGCGGCCTTCGAGCTTGAGTTCCAGTTCCCTGCCGGCCAGTGCGATCCCCTGGCGCAGCACCACGTCCACGCGCAGGCCGGGGTATTCGATGACGTCGGGCTGGCGGATGCTGCCCACCAGGCCACGGCTGACCGAACGCTTGCTGGCATAGCTGAGCAGGATCGTCTGCTGCGAGAGGCCGGAGGTGTCCTCCATGCCCAGCTGGAAGTTGAGCAGGTGCTCCGACTGTCCGGTGAGCGGCGCGCCGTTCTGGAAGTAGTCGCTGGCAAGCTGGGTCGTGCTGGCGCCGTAGATGTCGGTGGTGTCTTCCGCGCCGACCTTCAGCTTCGACTTGGTGTAGGTGTAGTTGCCGATCAGCACGAGACGGCGGTTCTCGAAGAAGGCGCCGCCGATCGTATCGAGATCGACGTTCTTCTGTACTTCCAGCTCGCCGCCGTAGAGATCCGCCGCAGGGGCGTTGGCGTAAGTTGTGATGAAGCTTTCGGAGCCGGCGAGGATCGATTCGATCGGGTTCTTGATGTGCTTGTAGAAACCGCCCACCGAAACGCGCTGGTCACGCGCGAAGTACCATTCGAAGCGGGCCTCGGCGTTGGTGAGCTGGCTGTCCTTCAGGAACGGGTTGCCGCGATAGGTGCGGTTGCTGTCGGGATCGTAGAAGTTCTGGTAGACCAGCTCGCGGAACTGCGGGCGGGCGATCGTCTTCGAGCCGTTCACGCGGACCTGCATGCCGGGCTCAAGCTCGTAAGTGAGCGTGAGGGCAGGCAGGAAGTATTCCTTCTTGAGGCCGGTAGTCGGCGTGGCCACCCCGCCGACCGGGCGAAGGACGGTCGTCTGCTTGGCATATTCCCAGCGCACGCCAGCGTCGATCGAGAGGCTGTCGGTGATCTGGCCATCGAACTTGCCGTAATAGGCGTGGTTGAGCAGGCGGGCATCGAACTGGCCGACGTTGGCGGTCAGGTCGCGCAGTTCGAGGTTGTAGTTGATGCCCGAGGCATCGTTCAGATACCACATCCCCGGCTGCAGCAGCACGTCGAGCCGCAGCAGGCCGAACGCCTGGATCAGCGACTGGTCGCCACTGGCATAGACGCCGAACTGGCGGTTGGTGTTGGTGCGCCGGTTCAGCTGATAGGCATAGCCGGCGGTGCCGCGCCAGCCGTCGAAGAACTGGCGCGAGACGTCGACGCCGGCCGACCACACGTCCTCGCTCAGGCGCGAGAAGCTGATCGTGGTGGGATCGACCGCCCCGGTGCCCATGGTGTTGACGAAGTTTTCGCCGAACTGGGTGCCGTCGTTGGTGCGGATATATTCGGAGTCGATCTCGAACGGCGAGAGCCGCTTAGAGTTGGCAAAGCCGGCGCGTACGTCGATCGAGGTCTTGTCGTCCGGCTTGAACTCACCGGTGAACTGGGTGTCGAGCAGCGCGCGTTCGTACCAGGCGGTCTTCTGCGAGATGTAGTCGACGTCCTGGTTGCTCTCCTGGTGGCCGGCGCGAAGGCGCGTGAACTTGCTGGTGTCGTGAATGTAGAGGTTGGTCCAGCGGATGGAGTTGTCGCCCCATTCGAGGCCGAGGCCCAGCATGCCGTTGACGATGATCCGGTTGTCGGTGCTGACCGTGCGGTAGTCTTCCCAGAGGTTGTCCGGGTTGGCGCTCAGGCCCTGCGTAAGCTGCTGCACGGCATCGCGGGTCTGGGTCTTGTTCGAGTAGCCGGCCGCCGCGATCACGCCCAGCGTGGCCTCGCCGAGTTCGGCGCGCGTACCCGCCGAAAGATCGGCCGAGAAGTTCGGCTGCATCTTGTCGACCTTCTGGACCACCGAGTTGCGGCCCCGGAACAGCGTGCTGCCGATTTCAAGCGCCTGGTCGCTGCCCGAACCCATCACGGTGTCGCTCTTCAGGTAAGCCTTGAGCGGGGCGGGAAGCGAGCGGTTGCCGTTGTCGTAGCCGGTCCAGTCGGTCTGGCTGCCGTAATAGGTGTAGCCCAGCTTGTTGGTGGTTTCGGTATCCCAGCCGATGCCGCCGCCGATGGTCAGGAAGCTTTCTTCCGGGATCGACTTGGTCGTCAGGTTGATGACGCCGCCACCGAATTCGCCGGGGAAGTTGGTCGAATAGCTCTTCTGTACCAGCGACGAGGCGATGATGCTGGTGGGGAAGAGGTCGAGCGGGACGACACGCTTGAGCGGCTCGGGGCTGGGCAGCGGCGAACCGTTGAGCAGTGCGAGCGAGTAGCGGTCGCCGAGGCCGCGAACATAGACGTAGCCGTTGCCGACCACCGAAAGGCCGGTGACGCGGCCCAGCGCGCCGGCAATGTCGCCTTCGCCGGTGCGCGCGATCTGCTCGCTGGAAAGGACCGAGATGACCTGCGGGGCCGTGCGCTCGATGTTGCGGCTGCGCTGGCCGGTAACGATGATCGCACCGCCCGGGATCGAGACGTCGGGCGCCTCTTCTCCGGCCGCCGCGTCATCCGCCGGTTGAGTGGGAACGGCGCCGGCAATGCCGGAGGCGGGAGCGGAAGTGCTGTCCTGTGCCCACGCCGCGGTCGGCGCGAGCAACGCGGTGGAGAGCAGCAGCGTGACGAGCCGCGGCTTGATCATGGATTGTCCCCCTGGAACACGTAACGGATGCGATCGGATCGGATGCGAACGGGGGGCGGCCAGCTTGGACCGCCCCCCTTCGTTATGCTGCGGGCGGTCGGATCAGACGGTGGGCACTGCGGTGCAGGCGCTGTTCGATCCGAGGTTCGCGTTGGTGGTGTCGCAGGTCCAGCCGCGATACCAGGTGTCCGAAGCGTCCTTGACCGCGCCGATATAGGTGACGTTGGTGAAGAAGCTCGAGAGCGTGGACAGGCTGGCGTAAGCCGGGACCGCGGTTTCGCCGGCGCCGTTGACGAACGTGCTCGTCAGCGTCGAGGTGAAGGCGGCGTTGTTGTTGGTGCCGGCGTTGAATGCGGCCTGGACGGCGGCATTGTCGTAAGTGCCGGTGCCGAGGAAGGCGCCGGTGCCGCCGCAGGTCATCACCACCGAGTGGGCGGTGAGGGAGGTCGCAGCAGAGCCGCCTGCGGTGGTGCCGTTCTGGCGGAGGCACTCGTTCGTCGGGGTGTAGACCACGCCGTTGACGAGAGTGACGTCCGAGTTGCCGCGGAACAGCATCGAGGCCTGGTTGCCGCTGTTGCCCGAGCCCACGCTGGTCTGGACAGCGGTGAAGTTGGCGACGGTGATCTTGGTGCGCGGATCGTCGGCTTCGTTGCCGTTGCTGTCGAACTCGAGGAACGAGTCGCCGGCGTTCGGCTTCTGGACGATCAGGGCGAACTGGACGTTCGCCTGGACGCCGGTGTCGAGGTCGAGGCTGTCATCGTCGGCATTGATGGCGACGTAGTGCTTCAGGTTGAGCGCACCGCCGAAGAATTCGGAGCCGTCGTCCGAGCTGTTCACCGACTGGATGTATTCGAGCTGGGTGCCGCTGCCGATGCCGCCGCCGGTAAGCGACTGGAGTTCGTTGCCCGGAGCGAGCGAATAGCCCGAGAAGCGGATCTGCACGTACTTCATGCTGCCGGCGTTGTAGGTGTTGTCCTGGCCGCCGAAGTTCGCCGGATCTGCCGCGCCTTCGGTCACGCGCTCGCAGTTGTTGCCTGCGGTGGTGCCCATGCCGGTCGAGCAGTCGGTGATCTCGCCGCGCCCGAGCAGCACGACGCCGCCCCACTGGCCCATCGAATCGTTGGTGTTCGAGCCCTGGATGTTCTGGAGGCTGGTGAAGATGATCGGCAGTGCCGCGGTGCCTTCCGCCATCAGCTTGTTGCCGCGGTTGACGGCGAGCCAGGCCGGAGCCGAGGTGCTGTCGCCATAGACGATCGCGCCCGGCGCGATGGTCAGCGTCACGTTCGTGTCGGCGCTGAGCGTGCGTGCGCCGCAGGCGACGGTCGTGGTGGCGAACGTCGAAGTCGCGGTCGGCGCCTTGAAGCCGCCGTCGCAGCCCACGTCCACGCGGCCGTTGAGGCGATAGACCACGCCGGTCCGCTTGGGCAGCGTCGAGCTGACGTTGACCAGCGCCGGCAGGGTGCAGACGCGCCAGCTGCCTTCGGGGCCTTCGATGGTGCCGTCGTTGCTCAGCACGAGGCCGCCGGTGGCCGCGGTGCCGGGGCACTCCGCCGCTGCCTCGACCAGGCCGGTGCCCGGGGTCGGGGTGGGCGTGGGAGCCGGGTTGTTGATGTCCACGTCGATCGAGCCGGCGCCCGGCGAGGAGATGTCGTCGGCGCCGCAGCCGGCGAGAGCGAGTGCGCTGCAGCCCAGAAGCAGCACGCCATGAATGGTCTTCACGTGAATTCCCCCGTTGGTCAGGTCGGAACGAGACGGCGAGTCCGCCTTCGCTGAGCGCGGGGTCTAGGGCTGAGGGGTGACAGTTTGTTGGCGATACCGTGACAGAAATCTGCACTTATACGACGACAGTGTGACCATGAGGGGCAAGTGAGGCTCCCGGTCGGCGCGACTCGCGGCTGTCGGGGGCGGTTCACACGTCCATTGCAGTTTTATGACAGTAACGTCATTTTCTTGCGGAGCGACTTGGCTGGGCGGATGTTGCCGATAGTCCACAGATAGAGAAACGGGAGAACCGCCATGTCCCTCACTGCCCTTGCCGCCACCCTCATGCTCAGCCAGGCCGCCGCCACGCCGATGACCGATGTGCCCCGCGACGACCGCGTGGAAGTGGCCTATACCGAGCTTGCGGCCGGGAATGCGGATGCTGCCGTGCGCAAGCTGGAGGGCACCGGCGCGGCCCGGTCGGACGATCCCGCCACCTTGATAAATCTCGGTACGGCCTATGCCGCCAATGGGCAGACCGAAAAGGCGATAGCGGCCTATCGCGCCGCTGTCGGCAGCTCGGATCGCTACGATCTGCAACTGGCCGACGGCAGCTGGGTCGATTCGCGCGCAGCTGCCCGGCTGGCGCTCAACAACCTGCTGCGCGCCAATGCGCGGGCGTCTCGCTAGGCGATTTCGAAATTAAATCGTTCTAACTTCGGGAGCTACCGAATTTTCCCCAAGGAATTGGCGGATACTGGCCATTTTGAGTACCCCTGAAGTATAAGGGCTCATGCGCAGAGGGATGGGCGCAGGCTGGGATCGCTGAACGGAAATCGGGTGTGACGATTGCAACATGGCTGTCGATTTGGCCGTGTTGTCGTCACACTTCTGTCATCAGGATGGAGCACTGCGCCCTCATACGGAGGGCATGGTGATTCGATACGCTCAGTTTCAGATCCGCAATATGCGCGGTCTTTTCACGATTTTTGCAGCTGCTTTCGGTCTTGCACCGGCAATCGCCCATGCACAGGCGGGCACGCGCGCCGATCCGGCCGGTTCCGGCCCGATCGTGGCCGCGCTCGGCTGGCTCCAGGGGACGCTGCTCGGCAATGTCGCCACGGCGGTTGCGGTCATGGCGGTTGCCGCGGTCGGCTTCATGATGCTGACCGGCCGCATGAACTGGCGGTTCGGTGCCACGGTCATCATCGGCTGCTTCGTGCTGTTCGGCGCGGGCGCGATCGTGACCGGCATCCAGTCGGCCGCGGGCTGAGGACGGCTGATGAGCCTCGCCCGCTATCCGGTGCACCGCGCGCTCACCCGCCCGCAGATGTTCGGGGGCGTGACGTACAGCTTCTTCATCATCAACGCCGCGGTGACGACGGAGATATTCCTCATCACCAAGAGCTTCTGGGCGGTGCCGGCGGCGATCGCGATCCATGGCGCGGGATACCTCGCCTGTCTTCGCGAGCCCCGGGTGTTCGACCTGTGGATCGCCAAGGTCAGCAAATGCCCGCGCGTGCCGAACTGGCAGCGCTGGGGCTGCAACAGTTACGCGCCCTGATCCCGGCCCGGGTACGGGTCTGGATGCGGGGAAGCGGGGGAAATGACGATGGCCGGAAACAGGAAATCGGTTCTCAAGGGTTGGGGAGCCAGGGAAACGCTGGTCGGAGACCGGCTGCCTTACCAGGCGCTGGTGGACGAGAATGTCGTGCTGCTGCGTGACGGCTCGGTCATGCTCTCGCTGATGGTGCCGGGGCTCGCATTCGAGACGGCGGACAGCGATGAGCTCAACGCGCACGTCGCCACGCGCGAAGTGCTGCTCCGATCCTCGCTCGATGCCCGCTTCGTGCTTTACCACCACGTGATCCGCCGCCGTGTGCAGATCGCGATGGGCGGCCAGTTCGAGGACCCGCTCGCCGCGCATATCGACGCGCGCTGGCGGGCCCGCACCGGATCCGGTGCGCTCTTCGTCAACGACCAGTTCATCACCCTGGTCCGTCGCCCCCGCACGCGGCAAGGCAGGTTGGCCGGACAAGCTCTCGCGCATGCTCAGGAACAAGGGTTCCGCGCCGGTCGAGGCCGATCTCGCCGACGTGCGGGCCTTGCGCGCGGCAGCCTCGGCTATGGTCGCCTCGCTGGGTGCCTATGGCGCGCGGCTGCTGGGCGACTACGAAGGGCAGGCCGGTGCGTGCTCCGAAGTGCTCGAACTGCTTTCCGCGCTCTACAACGGCGAGATGCGGCCGGTGCGCCGCCCGGCTGAGGGCACCGACATCGGCCACATGCTGCCCTACCGGCGCATCAATTTCGGCATGGATGCGCTGGAGCTGCGCGGCGCGGCCAGCGCCTCGTTCGCCTCGGTCGTCAGCCTCAAGGATTATCCCGACAGCACCGCGCCCGGGCTCACCGATGCGCTGCTGCGCCTGCCTTGCGAACTGGTCCTGACCGAGAGCTACGCGCCTTCGGACCGCCAGATCGCCCGCGAGCGCATCGACCTTGCCATCCGCCGCCTGCGCTCGGCGGACGAGGAAGCCATGGCCGAGCGTCGCGAGATGTCGGCCGCGCGCGATGCGCTGGGAACCGGCGCGGTCGGTTTCGGCGACCATCACCTCTCGGTGCTCGTGCGTGCCGATAAGCTGGACGCGCTTGACGAGGCGACCGCGCTTTGCGCCGCCTCGCTCGCCGATGCCGGCGCGGTGGCGGTGCGCGAGGACGTCAACATGGAGCCCGCATTCTGGGGCCAGCTTCCCGGCAACGAGGCATTCATCGTGCGCCGCGCGCTGATCTCCAGCGCCAACATGGCCTGTTTCGGCTCGCTTCACGGCTTTGCGATGGGGCAGGCGAGCGGCAATCACTGGGGCGATGCGGTGACATTGCTCTCCACCACCAGTTCGACGCCGTTCTTCTTCAATTTCCATCAGGGCGATCTCGGCAACTTCACCGTCATCGGTCCGTCGGGTTCCGGCAAGACGGTGGTCATGAACTTCCTGGCCGCGCAGGCGCAGAAGTTCGGGCCCCGCACGGTGCTGTTCGACAAGGATCGCGGCGCCGAGGTGTTCCTGCGGGGCATCGGCGGCATGTACAGCCGCGTTGCCGCCGGCCATCCGACAGGGTTCAACCCGCTCTCGCTGCCCGACACCGCCGCCAACCGCGCCTTCCTGCGCGACTGGCTGGGTGTGCTGCTCGAAGCGCGCGGCCCCGAGGAACTTGCGACGATCGCGGGCGCGGTGGATGCGGCCTATCACAACGATCCCTCGCTGCGCCGGCTCTCGCACTTCCGCGAACTGCTGGCCGGCGCGCGGCGCCCGCAGCCGGGCGATCTCGCATCGCGCCTCGATGCATGGATAAGCCATGGGCCAAACGGGGGAGGCGAGCACGGCTGGCTGTTCGACAACCAGCATGACCGTCTCGACCTTTCCGCCCGCGTGCTCGGTTTCGACATGACGGCGCTGCTGGAAAGCCCGCGCCTGCGCACGCCGGTCATGATGTACCTGTTCCACCGCATCGACGAGCGTCTCGACGGCGAGCCGACGATGATCCTCATCGACGAGGGCTGGAAGGCGCTTGACGACGAAGTCTTCGCCGCCCGCATCCGCGACTGGCTGAAAACGCTGCGCAAGCGCAACGCGCTGGTGGGCTTCGCCACCCAGTCCGCGCGCGATGCGCTGGACAGCAGGATCGCCACCGCGCTGGTCGAGCAGACCGCGACGATGGTGTTCATGCCCAATGCCCGCGCCCGGCATGAGGATTACTGCGAGGGCTTCGGCCTGTCGCAGCACGAGCTGGACGTCATCAAGACGCTGCCCGCGCAGTCCCGCTGCTTCCTGGTCCGCCAGTCCGATGCCTCGGCGGTGGTCAGGCTCGACCTGTCAGGGATGCCCGAAGTGCTCACCGTGCTTTCCGGCCGCGAGAGCACGGTGCGCAAGCTCGACCAGCTTCGCGAGCGTTATGGCGACGATCCGGCGGCGTGGTATCCGCGCCTGACCGGGTTCCCGTGGCCCGGCGAACCCGAAGAGGTCGAGGACGAGGACGCCTGGATCGAGGCGGCGGAGTAACCCGGCCATGAGCACCGCCTGCGAACAGCTCACCGAAGTCGCATCCGCCGGGGTCGCCCCGGCGCTGCGTGCGGTCGATTGCGTGGCCAACGAGATGGCCTCGGCCGCGTTCGGCCGCCTGTTCGGCGCCGAGGGGGCGATGGCCCCGGTGCTGACCATCCTGCTTACCCTCTACATCGCCTTCTTCGCGATCTCGCTGCTGACCGGTCGCTCCAGCCTCGGTATCTCGGCACTGACCCCGCGCATGTTGACGTTGGGCCTCGTGCTGACTTTCGCGACGAGCTGGATCGCCTATCAGGGCGTGGTCTGGAAGCTTGCGGTAGGCGGCCCGGACTGGATCGCGTCGCTGCTTATGGGCGCAAAGGGATCGGCCACGCAGATCTTCGGAGACCGGATCGACGTGGTGTTCAACGCCATTGCCGAAGCTTCGCAGAATGTAGGCCAGAATGCGGGCCAGAACGGCGGGGAAGCGGCACAGGGTGCAGCTCAGGGCGGCGCAGCGGCCAAGGCGGCCGGTGCCGCAGGGCTGTTCTCGCCCGATAGCGTGATGTGGATGGGCGCGCTCATGCTGCTGCTCGGCACCGTCGGCGTGCTGCTGACAGCGCGCATCGCGCTGGCCATCCTGCTCGCGCTCGGCCCGATCTTTGTCGTCATGGCGCTGTTCGGCGGCACGCGCGGACTTACCGCCGGCTGGCTGCGGGGTGTCGTGCTCACCGCGACGACGCCGCTCTTCGTCGTGCTTGGCGGCGGCATCACTCTGGAACTGCTGGTGCCGATCGTCTCGGCGCTGGTGCAGGGCGCGCAGCTCGGCGAGATCGACGGCCGTGCAGCCATGGCGCTGTTCGTGGTGGCGGCCGTCCATCTCGCGCTCATGGGCATGGTGCTCAAGATCGCCGGTACGCTGGTGTCCGGCTGGCAGGTATTCGGCCTCGCCAGCCCCGAACGCTCGCGCACAGGGCGCGACAACGTGGCGCCTCCCGCACCGGTTTCCGTCATCGGCGGGCAGGTCCAGCCCTTTGCTCCGACTGCCGGCCAGTCCCGCACGGCGCAGTCTCGGCGGCGAGCGCGGCGGCCATGGCGCCGGTTCCCGGACAGGACCAGGGAACGACAGCGCATTCAAGCGACCGGCGAACCGTGATAACGCAAGTCTCGGGCGGCGGAGTCGAGCCGCTGGGTTCGAGCAATGCATCGCGTGCGCGCGGGATCGGCAGCCGGTTCCGCCCGTCCAACGATGTGGCATCAAACAGCACTGGCCGCGCACCGGCCAAGGAGAAGTTCACATGATTCGCCCCAAGGCCCGCGCCCTGGCCGCGACCGCCGCCGTCCTTGCCATCATGCAGGCCGCTGCCGCACAGGCGGACGAGCGCCTCGTCGAACATGCCTTCACCGACAACGAAGTCGTGCGGATCGACGGGAAGACCGGCGTTCAGGCGACCATCGCCTTCGGCAGGAACGAGGCGATCGAGAATGTCGCGGTGGGCGATTCGCAGACCTGGCAGATCACGCCGAACAAGCGTGCCGATCTCCTGTTCGTGAAGCCGCTGGAAGCCAGCGCGCGCACCAACATGACGGTGGTGACCAATCGCCACACCTATTTCTTCGACCTCGTGGCCTCGCCCAAGGCGCGCGCGCTCTACATGCTGCGCTTCACGTACAAGGACGAACCGGCCGAAGCGGTGCCGGGCGCGGTTGGGGCACCGGCGATGGCCGGGCTCGATCCTGCCGAACAGGCGCTGGCGGCGGGCGATCCGGCCGCGACGCCGGTGGATGCCACCGCGCTCAACTTTGCGTGGAAGCGCACCGGCCTTGCCAAGCTCCAGCCCTCGCGGGTCTATGACGACGGCATTTCGACTTATCTGCTCTGGCCCGACAATACCGCCGTTCCCGCAATCCTCGTGAAGAACGAGAAGGGCGACGAAGGCCCGGTGAACTACGCGGTACGCGGGCAGACCATCGTCATCGCCGAAGTGCCGCGCCAGATCATCCTGCGTTCGGGCAAGGCCGTGGCCACTCTTGAAAACGCACGGTCGGAAGCGGCGCCCGGTATCTCCGCGCCGCCGGCAGCGGCGAGCGGGACGGCCGCCGTCGCCCAGGCCGCACCGGCAGCGGCCCCCACGGCCTCCACCACGATCGCCGCTTCATCGAACGGGAACTGACACATGGCGCCCAACTCCTTCCTGCGTGAGAAGCTCGATTCCACCGAGGCTGCCGACCCGCGCGACGGTGAAGGCGCACAGGTCATCGACCTTGCCAGCCGCAATGTCCTGCCGCAGGTCACGCAGCGGAAGAAGGCGGACGGCCTCGGCCTTGCCGCGGGCGTGCTGATCGTTGCCGCGCTGGGCGGCCTTACGCTGTGGTCGATGGATTCGGTGCGCAATTCGCCCGAAGGCCAGACCGCGCAGCCCGGCGCCGCCGCCGTTCCGCAGCCCGGCGTTCCCGCACCGGCAGTGCCCGCGCCCGCCGCAGTCCCCGCTCAGCCGGTCGAACCGGGTGCGCCGCTGGCGGCTCCGGCTCCGGCGCCCGTGCTTGCCGCAGACCCCGGCGCCAATCCCGCAGCCTCGGCCAATCCCTTCGCCAATCCCACGGTGGTGTTCGATGCAGGCGGCAATGCCGTGTCCATGCCGTCCGCCGGTCCGGGGGGAGAGGCCAAGGCGGGCAACGCCAATGACGATTTCGCCGCGCGCATCGGCGGCACCGGCAGCACCGCCGCTGCCGCGCGCACTTTCGACCCGACCACCACGGTCACGCAGGGCACGCTGATCCCGGCCGTGCTTGAAACCGCGATCGACACCGACGTGCCCGGTTACGTGCGCGCCATCGTCTCCGCCGACGTGCGCAGCTTCGACGGGAAGCGCACGCTGATCCCGCGTTCCTCGCGCCTGATCGGCCAGTACAAGAGCGGCCTGACGGCCGGCCAGAAGCGCGCCTATGTGATCTGGAGCCGCGTGATCCGGCCGGACGGCGTCTCGGTAAACCTTGGTTCGCCCGCCATTGCCTTCGGCGGTGAGACCGGCCTTCCCGGCAAGGTCAACAGCCACTTCTTCGAGCGGTTCGGCTCGGCCATGCTGCTCTCCGTCGTGGGCGGGCTTTCCACGCTGGCCACCAGCGGTTCGAGCGTGGTCGTCGGCGGCGGCCAGTCGGCGGCGGCGGCAGCGGTCCAGCAGAGCGGCAGCGTCGGCCCGACGATCCGGGTGCGGCAGGGGGAGCCGATTCGCGTCTTCACCGCCAAGGACCTGGATTTCAGTCAGGTTCAGTGAGGCGTTATGGCTGACGTTCTTTCCCTGCAAGGCGCCCCGTCCGGGGTGCTCCTGCCTGACGGCGAGCCTATGCAGGTCGCTGCGCGCTCGGTCTACCTCGATGCCTATCTGGCGCCGCTGCGCCCCTGGCTTGAGCGTGAGAGCGTAACGGAGATCCTCGTCAACCGGCCCGGCGAAATCTGGGTGGAAGACGCGGCGCTTGCGGGCATGCAGCGCATCGCCTTACCGGAAATGGACAATCGCCTGCTCCAGCGCCTGGCCGAGCAGGTCGCGCGGATCAGCCATCAGGGCATCAATCGCGAGCATCCGCTGCTCTCCGCCACGCTTCCTGCCCATGGCGGGCAGAGCGGCGCGCGCATCCAGCTCGTGGGTCCGCCTGCGACACGCGCCAACTGGGCCATGGCGATCCGCCGCCACCGCCTGCTCGAACTGCCGCTGGACGCCTACGATCGCGGCCCTATCACGCCGCCCGCCGAAGAGCCCACGCCAGATGCCATGGCCGAACCGATTGCCTTCCTGCGCGATGCGATCCGCCGCCGCCGTACGATCCTGATCTCAGGCGGTACTTCTACGGGCAAAACCACGTTCCTCAACGCCATGCTTTCGGAAATCCCGCAGCAGGAGCGCGTGGTTCTGGTGGAAGACACCGCCGAACTGCGGCTGCCTGGCGCCAACGGGGTAGGGCTGATCGCGGTGAAGGGCGAACTGGGAGAGGCCAAGGTCTCCGCTAACGATCTTCTTCAGGCCGCCTTGCGCCTGCGCCCCGATCGCATCGTGCTGGGCGAACTGCGCGGCACCGAGACAGTCTCGTTCCTGCGCGCCATCAATACCGGGCACCCCGGCTCATTCTCGACCGTGCACGCCAATACGCCGCGCGGCGCTCTTGAGCAGATCGCGCTGATGTCGATGCAGACCGGAATCGGCCTGACCCGCGCCGAGACGCTGGAATATGCCGCTTCGGTGATCGATATCGTCGTCCAGCTCGATCGCCAGGACGGCAAGCGCGGCATCAGCCAGATCGCCGAAACCGCTACGCTGGTCGGCTAGGGGGTTTTCGTCATCCGCCTGCAGGCGGCGGGGGTCAGAAGTCCACGGCGATCCCGTTGCGCACCCAGTCGCCGTAGCGGGTCGGCGAAATGCCGTCCGGATCGGGCTCGGCCTTCTGCTCGGCCGGTTTCGGGGCGGGCTCGTTCGTCCAGTGGGTGGGCTTCGCGAAGCCTTCGGGACGTTGGGTGGCGCGCTGTGTCATGAAGCTCATGTGGTGGAGGTAGCGCGAAAACGCAATCCGCTATAGGGGCTGCACATGGACATTCCCGGCCTTCCCGCGCGCGTGCCGCGCTCAACCTTATCGATGCCGTGCTGCGGCGGGGCGAAACGCTCGACCAGGCGGGCGGCTCCGCGCTGGCCCGCGTGGGCGGAGACGCTGACCGGGCGCTTGCCCGCGCCATTGCCGGCGAGGTGCTGCGCTGGCGCACCGACCTTGACGAACTGATCGACAGCGCCACCCGCCTGCCGCTCGCGCCCGACGCGAAGGCGCGCGCGGTGCTCCAGATCATGCTCGCGCAGGTACTGCGGCTGGAGACGCCCGGCCACGCGGTGATCGCCACCGGCCTGCCGCTGTTGATGGGCGGTCCGCGCCGGCTCGCGCACGGCGTGTTCTCGACCGTCACCAAGGGCGGTGCGCAGCTTCCCGATGTGCCGACCCTGCCCGAGGACGTCGCGGGCCGCTGGGGCGTGCGCGCCGAGGCGATCGCGGCGGGGCTGGCCGAGCCGCCGCCGCTGGACCTGGCGCTGCGTCATCCCGAACAGACCGCCGAATGGTCCGAGCGCCTGGGCGGAACCTCGCTGATGCCCGGCCACGTCCGCCTTGCGCGCGGTACGGCGGTGGAGCACCTCGAAGGATTCCGCGACGGCGCCTGGTGGGTGCAGGATCTCGCCGCGAGCCTGCCGGCGCGTCTGCTGGGCGCGGGTGAAGGAAAGCGGGTGCTCGATCTGTGCGCCGCGCCGGGCGGCAAGACGCTGCAACTGGCGGCGGCGGGCTGGCAGGTCACCGCGCTCGACAATTCCAAGCGCCGCCTCGAGCGCCTGCGCGACAACCTGAAGCGCATCGGCCTCGAAGCCGAAGTGGTGCAGGCCGATGTGCTGACGTGGGAGCCGGAAGAAGCGTTCGATGCGATCCTGCTCGATGCGCCCTGCACGGCAACCGGCACCGCGCGCCGCCATCCCGACGTGCTCCACCGCATTGGCGAGCGCCAGATCGAGGACATGACCGCGCTTCAGGAGAAGATGTTGGAACGCGCTTCGGGCTGGCTCAAGCCGGGCGGGCGTCTGGTCTATGCGGTCTGCTCGATGGAGCCGGAAGAGGGCGAGGAACAGGCCGAGAAGGTCTCGCTCACCGGGGTTCCGGTCACGGCCTCCGAATTGCCCGAAGGACTCGTACCCACGGCCGAGGGCTGGGTGCGGACCGATCCGGGGATGCTGGCGGAGGTCGGCGGGCTTGACGGGTTCTTCGTTGGCCGCTGGCAGAAATAAGCACGGGAAGTTCCGGGGGATGATCCCCCGGAACTTCGCCATATCGATATTGGCGCGCCGCTATCCGCGGCGCGCAGGCTTCATGGTTTCAGGCCGCGACGGCGCGGCGGCGGCGCCAGAACACCAGCGCTCCGAGACCCAGCGCGAACAGGCCGACCATGCCCGGCTCCGGCACGTCGGTGCTGCCGCCCGAAGTGCTGCCGCCAGAACTGGTCGAGGTGCCCGGATCGCCGCCCGGCGTGTACCCGCCGGTATAGGTGCCCACGTGCATCTCGCCGTTCTGCACGAGATTGCCGAACACGGCCGAGCCCTGGATGTAGTTCGAGGTCGTCGCATTGGCGCCCGGCGCGAGAACCGAGCCGCCCCATGCCGTGGCCAGCGAAAGATCGTCGGCCTCGTAGAAGTTCCAGACGACATGTTCGCCGAGGTTGGCGGTGCCGCCGAGGAAGTTGTCGTCCAGCTTGATCGACGTGCCCGAAACGTTGACGATCGCCGTGTCGGCGCCGTTGAGGTTGAACTTGATCTCGCCGATCTTGTCGAGGTCGGCGGCGGAGATGTTGAACACGGCCACGCCGTTGGCATCGGGCTGGGCGTTGAACGTGCCGGTATTGCCGCTGATCGAGAGCTGGCTGTTGGCCGTCTCGGTGCTCATCGAGTGGCTGAGTCCCTCCATCGAGGTTTCGATGAGGCTCTTCTGCTGGGTGAGGTTCTGGGCGAACTGCGGGTCGCTGGAGGCGAGGCCCGAGGTCACGGTGTTGTTGTTGACGTTGGTGTTGCTGATCGTGCCGCCCACCAGCACCGTCTGTGCCGCGCCGTTGAGGTTGAGCCCGCTGTTGACGTTGCCGCCGACAACCGCGCCGGAGCCGTTGTTGAGGTTCTTGTAGCCGCCGTTGACGTCGCCCACCACCGTCAGCCCCGGCGTGCCGGTGCTGGAGGCGGGCAGGGCGGTGATCTGGTAGTTCGAGGCATTGCCGTCGAGATTGCCGCCTACGAAGGTCCGGCCCTCCACTTCCGACGAGGACGTGAGATCGCCCAGCACCACGAGGTTCCAGGTCTTCAGCACGTCGATCCCGGCGATCATGCCCGAGGAGGCAAGCACGGGGCTGGCCGCGAAGGCGACGGCGGCAACAGCAACGGAAAGTGACAGCTTGCGGAGACGGGACATGTGCGGGACTCGCCAGAATAACGGAGCAATGAGCGAGCTAAGTACTTGTCCCTTGTGTTTTGGATACTGCCCGTTTCGCCGTGTCTCATGGTGAGACACGGCGAAGAGTCATCCCTTACGAACAGTTAACGCGGGCGATGTCTCGCCTTGTCCCATCCGAGGGAAGGGCCGGGCAGGGCCGCGCCGCGCTTCAGGTCAGGCCTTGACCTTGTTCTGGAAGCTCTTGCGCAGCTTCATCAGCTTGGGCGGGATGACCGCGAGGCAATAGGGGTTCCGCTGGCCTTCACCGTCCCAGTATTCCTGGTGGTAGTCTTCGGCCGGATACCATTCGTCGTTCTGCCTGCCATCGGCGAATCCTTCGATCGTGGTCACGACCTTGCCGCCGTTGTCCTCGTTCGAACGGGCGATGGCGGCTTCGGCTCGGCAGCCTGCGCATCGTCGAGCGGGAAGATCGCCGAGCGGTACTGCGTGCCCACGTCGTTGCCCTGGCGGTTGAGCTGCGTCGGGTCATGGGTGCCCATGAACACGTCGAGCAGATCGCCATAGGACAGGACCGAAGGGTCGTAGTTCACGCGGATCGCTTCGGCATGGCCAGTGTCGCCGCCGCAGACCTGCTTGTAGGTCGGGCTCGGCACTGTGCCGCCGATATAGCCGCTTTCCACGGAGTCCACGCCGATGACGTCGCGGAACACCGCTTCGGTGCACCAGAAGCACCCGCCTGCCACGATTGCCGTTTCCATGTCTGATTCAATTCCTCAAATGCGCGAAGTTTGTCGCTAGATAGGTACACTTGGATGGGTTGTCATTGGGCGGCCGGAAACTAGGTTCATTCGCGACCAGAGTTCCACGGGAGAATCACATGCGCCGCGCCCTGATCGCCCTTTCCTCGTTCCTCGGCGTTATCGCCATGCCCACCGCGGCCATGGCTGCCGAGGAGAATACCGAAGCGGAAGCCTGCAAGGGCTGCGAGGCGCTGCTCGAACTGGCCGCCTCCAGCCCCTCGCGCAAGGAAGACCGCGTGCGCGACAAGTATCGCCACCCGGTGGAGACATTGAGCTTCTTCCGCGTCGCGCCGACCATGAAGGTGGGCGAATATGCGCCGGGCGGGGAATGGTACTCGCGCCTGCTCGGGCTTTACCTCGGCCAGCAGGGCCATCTCGTCGGACTCTACTTCAATCCCGATGCTCCGGCCTTCAAGCCCGAGACGAAGGAGGGCATCCGCAAGGGCGCGGCGGGCTATCCGGCCGATGTCGCCAAGTTCACCGGTATCCCGGCCGACAGGTTCGCCGCCTATACGCTCGGCGCGATCCCCGAAGGCGAGAAGGGCACGTTCGACGTCATCATCGTGCCGCGCATGATGCATAACCTGCTGCGCTGGAACATCGCCGGCAGCGAGTTCGCGGCGATGCGCGACCTGCTCAAGCCCGGCGGGCTGGTCGGCGTTGAACAGCACCGCGCTCGTCCCGATGCTCCGGCCAACTATGCCGACGGCTCGAAGGGCTACTTGCGCGAGGCCGACGTGGTCCGCTTCATGAAGGACAACGGCTTCGATCTGGTCGCCCGGTCCGAGATCAGCGCCAACCCCAAGGACACCGCCAACTGGCCGGACGGCGTCTGGACCCTGCCGCCCACCCTGGCGCTCAAGGACAAGGACCGCGAGAAGTATCAGGCGATCGGCGAGAGCGACCGGATGACCCTTCTGTTCCGCAAGCGGGACTGATAAGGGCGCGCCTTATGACCGAGATTACCGTTGCCGCGCTCCAGTTGGCGCTCAATTCCGCCGACGAGGGCGAAAACATCGCTGCCGTCTCCACGCTGGTCGAGGAAGCCGCTGCAAAGGGTGCGCAGATCGTGCTGCCGCCCGAACTGTTCTCCGGCCCCTATTTCTGCAAGGTGGAGGAAGAGGAACTCTTCGTCCTGGCGCGCCCGACCGAGCAGCATCCCTCGGTGATCGCGATGAAGGCGCTGGCGAAGGCGCTGAAGATCGTCATTCCCACCAGTTTCTTCGAGCGCGACGGCCACCACTACTACAATACGCTCGCCATGATCGGCACTGACGGCGAGATCATCGGCACCTATCGGAAGAGCCACATTCCCGACGGCCCCGGCTACGAGGAAAAGTACTACTTCCGCCCCGGCAACGACGGGTTCAAGGTCTGGGACGTGCTCGGCACCAAAGTTGGTGTGGGCGTCTGCTGGGACCAGTGGTACCCCGAATGCGCGCGGGTGATGGCGCTGATGGGGGCGGAACTGCTGTTCTATCCCACCGCCATCGGCTCGGAGCCTTACGATGCCACGCTCGACACCAGCCGCATGTGGCGCCGCGCCATGATCGGCCACTCGGTATCGAACTGCATGCCGGTGATCGCCGCCAACCGCATCGGCGTCGAATCGGAATGCGGTACCGAGCAGACCTTCTACGGGCACTCGTTCATCACCGACGAATGGGGTGATTACCTCGCCGAGTTCGGCAAGGAAGAGACCGGCGTGCTGGTTTCCACGCTCGATCTCGCGCGTGCGGCCAGGCACGCGCGGGCATGGGCTTCTTCCGCGATCGCCGCCCGCAGCTTTATACGCGCATCGCGCAGGATATCTGATACAAGTCCCGACAGTTACGGCATAATCGGGGGAGGGCAGCGGCCTTGGCCAAGCATCAGTATCTCGTCGCGCTGGGTTCCAACATGCGCCACCATCGCCACGGCGGGCCTCGCAAGGTGCTCGCCGCGGCGCTCTCGGCGCTGGGCCGGGGCAAGATGGAAGTGCTCGCCGCCTCCCCGGTGATCGAGACCGCGCCGCTCGGCCCCTCGCGCCGCCGCTACGCCAACGGCGTTGCGCTGGTGCGCAGCAAGCGGGAGCCTGACGAGATGCTGCACAAATTGCGTAAAATCGAGCACAAGTTCGGCCGCCGCCGCCTCGGCCGGGCCTGGGGGGCGCGCGTGCTGGACCTTGATCTCGTGCTCTGGAACGGCGGCCCCTGGGCGGGCGGAGAGGGCGAGGAAAGCCTTGTCCTGCCTCACCCCGCCTTCCGCGCGCGTGATTTTGTGCTCGGCCCGGCCCGGCGAATTGCCGGCACCTGGCGTGACCCTTTGACAGGTCTTACGATTAATCAGCTTCATGCCCGCTTGACCAAGCCTCGCCCTGCCCTTAGGTGACCCCTTCCGCAGCCGCTTCGCGTGCTGCGCCCGGTAACGGGGGCCCTTAGCTCAGTCGGTAGAGCAACTGACTTTTAATCAGTAGGTCGCTGGTTCGAACCCAGCAGGGCTCACCATCTTTTTCATCCATTTTCACGAGGTGCGGTGGGTTGCCTGCGGGCTTTCCGCTGGGCGTTGTCGTGGCTCAGCAGATTACCCGGCCTAGGTTCTTCCCAAGGACTGCACGATGCGCACGAGGTCGGGGCCTATGTGGTCGTAGAAGGCGTAAAGGCCCGAGCAGAGGTAGTTGAGCCCCGGTTCGCCGCTGCGTGTGCGGAGAAGGCGGTTCTTGGGGCATTCGCCGTAGCATAGCCGCAGATATTCGCAGCTGCGGCATTTGCCGGGCAGACTGGCGCTCTTGTTGCGGGCGAACTGTTCCTGCCGGGGCGAAAAGGCGAGGTTGCCGAGGTGGGTCTGGTTGATGTTGCCGATGCGGTACTCGGGATAGACGAAGTGGTCGCACGAGAACACTTCGCCGTCATGCTCCACCGCCAGCGCCTTGCCGCAGAACTCGGCCTGGGTACACATTTGCGCCGGCATTCCCGCCGCCTGGGCCACTGCGGTTTCGAACAGGTTGACGTGGACGCGGCCGATATCGGTCGCGAACCATTCGTCCCATACGGCGCTCAGGAAGCGGCCATAGTCGTCGGGATCGACCGACCAGTCCGTGACGATCGAATCGGCAGCACCGGCCGGGCGCGCGCGGTGCCTTCCACAGGCGGTTCCGCGAGCAGGGCGGGCGCTTCGCTGCGAAAGCGGCGCGGTTCCACGGCTGGAGTGAATTGCACGCGCCAGGTGCCAATCTCGTCGACGAGGAAGCGATAGACATCGCGCGGGTGCAGCGCGTTCTCGCGATTGACGACGCACAGGGCCGCGAAGGGAATGTCGGCCTCGCGCAGCATCGTGGCAGCCGCCATGACGAGATCGAACGTCGGCTTGCCGTTCTTGGTGACGCGGAACCGGTCATGAAGGTGCTTCGGACCGTCGATCGACAGCCCGACGTGGAAACCGTTGGCCTTGAGGAAGCTGATCCACTTGGCATCGAGCAGCAGGCCGTTCGTCTGAAGGTCGTTTTCGATCCGCTGGCCGGGCTTGCGGTACTTGTGCTGGAGCGCGACGACCTCCTCGAAGAAGGCGAGCCCCATGAGCGTGGGCTCGCCGCCCTGCCACGAGAAGACGACCTCCTCGCCCGTTTGCGCCTCGATATACTGGCGGACGTGCTGCTCGAGCGCGGCGCTGTTCATGCGCGCGCGCGGGCGGTGGTCTAGCAAGTCGGTCTTGTGGAGGTAGAAGCAATAGGCACAGTCGATGTTGCACTCCGCCCCCCCCCGGCTTGACCATGGCGTGGAAGCGATAGGTCGATCCGGGGATCAGGGCGTTACGATCAAGCGTCGGATTGTTCATTGCAGCATTACAGACCCGGCGCCTCCATGCGCGTTGATGGCTTGCCGTTCAATTCGAGACGGTCTGGAGCTTTTCCGTCATCTTCGAAAGATTGAACGAAGGGGCGATCTGCAGCGGCGGATGTTCGGTCAGTGACTTTATATGGGCTGCTAGCAGATCCTGGATCGGCCCCATGAGCCACTGCTTGCGTTCGTTTCCATAAGTCAGATCAGTGACCGTATCGAACGTTTCGTACGGATCGAAGTGAATGTTCATGACCATCGGGAACTTGAGTTCCTTCCAGGCATCGAAGAACCCTTCCGAAGTCGCGAAGTGCATCTTCCACTGGTTCAGGCGGACGGCCCTGATCTCATTCCCTTCGTAGTAGATGTAATTGTTGCGGTTGGAATGGTCCGACTTGCCTTCCCACCAGTCGAGGTTGTTCACCCCGTCGATCACCTGGTTCTTTTCCTTCAGGACGCGCCCGACGGGGTCCTGGATGCCGGCGGCGGCGGCAAGCGTGGTGAAGACATCCATGTTGGCCTGGATGCCCTGCTTCACCTGGCCGGCGGGGATGTGGCCCGGCCACCAGGCGATGAACGGCACGCGGACGCCGCCTTCGTAAGTGGTCATCTTCTCACCCCGGAAAGGGGTGGTGCCACCGTAAGTGCGGGCGTTATGCGAGGGGCCGTTGTCGGTGGACCAGATGACGATGGTGTTTTCCAGCGCACCCATCGCTCTCAGCTTTTCGAGCATCGCGCCGACCTGCATGTCATGCTCGATCATGCCCGATCCGTAGATGTCGTCGGACATGGTGGCATCCTGCGCCAGATATTGGTTCTGGTCGGTAAGATGCTGGGTGCATCCTGCTGGGATTGAGCCAGACGAACCAGGGCTTGCCCGAATCCTTTGCGCGTTTCACGAAATCGAGGCTGGCATCGATGAAGTTCTGGTCGATGTTTTTCATGCGCTCGATCGTAAGCGCGCCGGTATCCTGGATCTTCTGCTTGCCGACCTTGCCGAAGCGCGGGTCGACGGTCTGGTCATCGGTGCCGGTGGCCCAACTGTGAAGCACGCCGCGGGGGCCGTACCTGGTCTTGAAGGCAGCGTCCTTGGGATAATCCCGCTGTTCGGGCGTTTCCTCGGCGTTCAGGTGGTAGAGGTTGCCGTAGAATTCGTCGAATCCGTGGACCGTGGGCAGGGAGGACTTGCTGTCGCCGAGGCGATTCTTGCCGAATTGCCCGGTGGCGTAGCCCTGTTCCTTCAGCAATTCGGCCAGGGTGGGCGATCCGGCCTTCAGCCCGAGCGGCGATCCCGGAAGCCCGACCGAGGTCATGCCGGAGCGGATAGGATATTGCCCCGTAATCAGCAATGCGCGGCCGGCGGTGGAGGATGGCTGGCTGTAATGTTCGGTGAACATTGCCCCTTCCCTCGCCAGCCGGTCGATATTGGGCGTGGTATAGCCCATCACGCCGTTGCCGTAGACGCTGACGTTCGACCAGCCGACATCGTCGGGGTAGATGATGAGGATATTGGGGTGGCCGGCATCGCCGCCGCCCGACTGGGCATGTGCCATAGGGGCGGCTGCCGCGACCAGCGCGAGCGCCAGTGCTGCGCGTCCGATGCCTCTGCGGAAGTCGGCGAATTGCTTCATCGCGTAATGCCCTGTTGCTTGAGCCTGAGCGCTGTCCGGCGAACCTGCCCCACCGGCTGCGCTCATCTCCAACCCATTAAGATTGCAATGATTTTGTCCGGGGCGGGCTGTCAGCTATCGGGGAAAGCCCCGAGCCCGGTGCGCATTTTGCCTGAGTTCCCGCGGTTCTCCCTCAGGGGAGTGGCGCGGCGGCGGCCGGTGCCGTGTTCAGGGCCTCAGAAGGCGCAGGGCCATGTGCCGGAGGATGCGGTCCGGTCCGGGCTTTTCGCCGACTACGAAGTACCAGCATTGGCCGTGCGGTTCCGAGCCGGGGTCAGGCGGGACGATCGCCAGTCCCACCACCGGGGAAGGGGGCAGGATGACGCTGAGCCCGTCCGGGGCCATCCGAAATCCGCTGAAGGCCATGAAAGCGCGGATCTCATCGGCAAAGCGGCAGGATTCGGGGTCTCCCGCCATGCCCGCCACCGCCCAGGGCCCGGTCTTGTCGAGCTCGGCCAGCATCCGCAGCTTGAGCAGGCGGGCGACCGGCGCGTCGAGGCGGCGTTCGGGCGTGGCGCTGCGCAACAGGCGGGCGAACGGGCCGGTGCGCCGGGGGCTCCGGCCTGCACCTCGCCCCGATCCCCAGACGAACAGCCATAGAACCGATGCGGTGCCAAAGAGGATGGCGCCCGCGACCGTCAGGGCGCGATCATGGCCGGCGATCCCCGCCGCCGCCATCACCGGACCGATGGCCAGCGAGCCGAGGATCGAGGCGATTCGGCGCATCAGGCGCGCGTGTGAGCGGTAAAGGTCCGGGACATAAAGGGAATTTACCGAGGAGCGGGGTGCCGCTCAATTCGGACTGGAGCCGGATCGACGGAAATCCCGCTTCCGCCGCCTATTCGTCGTTCCATTGCCTCTCGCGTCGGCAACTCCCACCGGAAGGCGGGCCTGTCAGGACTTGCTGAGCGCCTCGATCTGTTCGTCGGTCAGGTTTTCGCTGAAGGCCGGGGACAGCTTGCGTTCGAGGCGGCGGCACATGTCGGAATGGGCGATCAGGGCCCGGGCGGTTTCGCGCAGCGTCGCGTAATCGAGCGGGGTGTCGCCGGAGATCCGGTCGCGCACGTCGCGTTCGGCGATGCCGAGATGACGGGCCAGCGCGCGCTGGCCGCCTACTGCGTCGACGGCCTGGGAGAAAATGGCGAGCTGGATATCGGGGGCTTGCGGCATGATGCAGTGACGAATGCGCGCAATCGCACCCGCACACAAGCCGTGGGGCCGGGATCAGCCCTCTCTACCGACAGCTTCGCATCATCATCGCCATCGGGGCGCGCGGTCAGCGTGGTGCCGATGGTGGCGCCGACGATGGCGGCGATCCCGATCCACTTGGCGAAAGGCAGCATTTCGCCCAGCAGCAGCGCGCCCGCCAGCGCGCCTACGGCCGGTTCGCCGCTGGTCAGCACGCCGAAGCTCTTGGTCGGCAGGCGGCGCAGCGCGAACATTTCCAGCGAATAGGGGATCGCGCTGGAAAAGATCGCAACCACCAGCGCGACGGCAAGGACATGCGGCTGGAGCAAGGTCGCGCCTGCCTGCGCCACGCCGAACGGCAGGGCGACCAGGGCGGCGATGGTCATGCCGTAGGCCGGTGCGGCCGCGCCCAGCGCCTCGCCCGCGCGCTTGCCCATCAGGATGTAGGCACCCCAGAACACGCCAGCGCCGAGCGCCAGCAGCACGCCGACCGGATCGACCGCATCGCGCGAGAAATCGAGGGGCAGGAGCAGGCAGAGACCCGCTGCCGCCAGCGCGATCCACGCCAGATCGACCCGTCGGCGCGAGGCGAAAGTGGCCACTGCGAGCGGGCCGGTGAACTCGGTGGCGAGCGCGATGCCGAGGGGAATGCGCTGGATCGCGAAGTAGAACAGCATGTTCATGCAGCCCAGCGCCACGCCGTAAGGCAGGGCCGCGCGCAGGATCGTCCGGTCGAACGGCAGGCGCCAGACGCGGAACACGCAGCACAGAATCACGGCGGCGAGCGAAAGGCGCAGCGCCGTCGTTCCGGCGGGGCCGATCAGCGGGAACAGCGTCTTGGCCACCGAGGCGCCCCAGCAGATCGAGACCATCGCCGTCGCCACCGCGGCAAGCGGTGCGAAGTCGCTGGACGAAGATCTGGCGGCGAGACGGCGGACGACCATGGAAATCCCTTGATGGCAAAGTGGCGGGATTTTTATCGTCGAGGCGCGATAAATGCGGTCTATGATGCGGGTTCGGCAATAATCTTTATCGGAGTTCCCGCAAATGCCCGATGCGTTCGATCTGCGCATCCTCACCGAGCTTCAGCGCGATGCGCGAATCTCCATGCCCGAACTGTCGGAGGCGGTCGGGCTTTCGGCTCCGGCCTGCTACCGGCGGGTGCGGGCGCTGCGGGAGCAGGGGGCGATCGAGCGGGAGATGGCGCTGGTATCGCCGCGGACGATGGGATGGCTGGTCAAGATGATCGTGCTGGTCTCGCTCGATACCGACAAGGTGCGCGTGGTGGACGACCTGGTGGCCCGGCTGCGGCAGGCGCGCGAGGTGATCGATGTCTGGTACGTCACCGGGGACCATGACCTCGTGCTCCAGGTGGTCGCGCAGGACATGGAGCATTACGACGGTTTCGCCCGGCGCGTGCTGCACGGGGAGGAGCATGTGAAGGCGTTCAAGACGCTGGTGGTGATGCAGCATCCCAAGCGTTCGGCGCCGCTTCCGCCGGCCTGAGCCCGCTTGCTCACGCCGCCTCAATAACGGCTGAGCAACCTTTCGACGCTGGCATGGGCCTTGTGCCCATCCTTGCACTCACCGGTCTGCTCTTCCAGCATCCTTCGCAGGCTTTCGATTTCCTCCACGCTGAGGTGTTCGATGCCGATGAAATCGTCCCGCGCTGTTTCGACCGCGCGCAGGAGTTCGTCGAGCTTGGCCTGGAAGGCGGCGGCGTCGCGGTTCTGGCTGTTCTGGATGAGGAAGACCATGAGGAAGGTGACGATGGTGGTGCCGGTATTGATGACCAGCTGCCAGGTGTCGGACCATTTGAAGACCGGGCCGGAAAAGGCCCAGACAACCACGATCAGCAGCGCGATGATGAAAGTCTGCGCCTTGCCCGCGGCTCCGGCGACGGCGTTGGCGAAAGCGGTGAAAGTCTTGCGCATGGAGGGCTCCTGCGGTGTTCTTCATCGAAACGCCCGGACGGGAGCCGATGTTCCGCCTCCGGACCGGAGCTATCCTCGGGGAACTCTCACGGAAATCTTGCTTTACGGACTGGCAAGTTCGTCCGCTTAGGATCATCACGGAGCAGAACCGGCGGAGCAGCCGGGTGGGGCGGGATCATGGCATGCGCATAGCGACGATAACCAACTGGGCTTATGGGGCGACGGTATGCCTCACCATCGCCGCCGGTATCGCGATGGTCCTGGCGTCCAACGCCGACCGGGTGGAGCGCGAGGCCGTGATCCAGCGCGACCGGTTCGACGCGCTCGCCTTCGAGGTGGAAAGCGACGAGGCCCAGCTGACCGACCAGGCACGGCTCTTTGCGGTAACCGGCAACCCCAGCCACGAGATCGTCTACAATCACGCCCTCGCGGCGCTCGGCCCGGTCGAGCAGCGTGTCGCCCGGCTCAAGGACAATGGCGCGAAGGAGGAGGAACTGCGCTCTCTGGCCGAAGGGCTGCGCTGGGCCGAAACCCTGCAGGACGAACAGAAGGCCGCCATTGCCGCCATGAAGACGGGCGACGATGCCACCGCCCGGCGGATCGTGTTCGGCGCGGAGTACGAACGCGAGCTGGAACGCGTCCACTTCCTGCTCGGCCGCTTCCGCTACATGCTCGACCAGCGATCCGACCGCACGATCGAGGATGCCAGCATGGCCTCGCAGCGGCTGCGCACGGTGTCCGAGGTCATGGTGGGCGTGACCGCGCTGCTGTTTCTCTTCGTGCTGGGCTTCGTGCTCAAGCGCCGTATCCTCAAACCGGTCACCACCCTGAGCGACGTGGTGAACCGCCTGGCCGATCAGGACTATGCGGTAGAGCCGCCCCAGCTTTCCCAGATCGACGAGATCGGCGACATGGCTCACGCCATCCGCATCTTCCGCGAGAACGGCATAGAGCGCCAGCGGCTGGAACGGGAGCGCGACGCGGACTGGCATGTGCGCGACCTGCTGTCCCGCATGACCCAGCGCCTCCAGGGCTGCGAATCCGTGGCGGACCTGTTCGAGGTGGTGCGCCTTTTCGCGCCGAAGATCGCACCGAACCTTGCCGGGCGGCTCTACACACTCGACGACCGGCTGGGCATGATGGCCTGCGCGTCCGAGTGGCAATCGCCCCACGGCAGCGACGCCGCCTTCACCCCGGACGATTGCTGGGCGCTGCGGCGCGGGCAGGCGCACATGCCGGGCGGGGATATCGTGGACGTGCCGTGCAAGCACGTCACGCCCGATGCGGCCTCGGCGACGGTATGTGTGCCGCTGACCGCGCAGGGCGAGACGATCGGGCTGCTGGTGCTGGAGAACCTGGCCGAGACGCACGGGCCGGGAGAGAACATCCAGGCTTATATCGAGCTGATGTCGGAGACGGTGGGGCTGGCGCTCGCCAATCTCAAGCTGCGGGATGCCTTGCACGAAAAGGCGCTGTTCGACGCTCTCACCGGGCTGCGCAACCGCCACGAGCTGGCCGACACCCTGCGCCGCCACGTTGCCCAGGCCGATGCCGCCCGGACGCAGCTCAGCTGCCTGATGGTGGACATCGACCATTTCAAGCTGCTCAACGACCGTTATGGCCACGATGCCGGAGACCTGACGATCCGTTCGGTGGCGGGCGTGCTGGACAATGCCGTGCGCGAGGAAGGCGTGGCCTTCCGCTACGGCGGCGAGGAGTTCCTGCTACTGCTCCCCGGTTTCGACGAGGAGCGCGCGCTGGAGCGGGCACGGCTGATCCAGGAGCGTATAGCGGGGATGACGCTCGTCCATGACGGCGCATCGCTCGGCCGGGTGACTGTCTCGATGGGGCTGGCCACTTATCCTGCGCATGTGCCCGCCCATGCGCTGATCGCCAAGGCGGATGCGGCCCTGCTGCGGGCGAAGGAGGAAGGCCGGGATCGCGTGGTTGCCGCGGTCGATCGCCGCGATCCGGGGCAGGCCGTTCCGGCGGGCTGACCGGCCACCTTCTCCGGCCCGCCGCGCTCAGCGGTGGAACACCCTTTCGTGGAAGAACCAGCGGTAGGGATAGCGCTCCAGCGCGCGGTAGACGAAATGGGTGAAGATCAGCGTCAACGGGATCGCCGCGGCCAGGAACAGCGCCAGCGACAGCGGCCAGTTCGGCCCGAACCACCCCATGTGGACGAAGAGCTGCCGGGTGGCGAAATAGGTATAGGGATGGGCGAGGTAGAGGCTGTAGCTCACCGTGCCGAGGTAGAAGATCGAGGGACGATCCAGCAGGCGCGAGGTCAGGCTGCCGGGCGCGATCGCCATGTAGAAGTAGGCGGCGGTGAACAGGAATGTGCCGTAGGCGAGCGGATTGCCGACATCCCTGAGGCCGAAGTCGTAGTGCTGCACCGATCCGAACACCAGGCATCCGGCGAAGGCGATGATCTCGAACAGCGGGCGCCAGGCGCGGGGCAGGTGGATATGCCGGTCGTCCAGCAGGCGCACGCCGATCCCGGCCAGGAAGAACGCCATGGCCGGGAAACGGCTCACCAGCCATGCCGAACACAGGACCAGCAGCACCGTCATGACCCGGTCCCGCCGCCGGATCGCGGCATGCACGGTAAGGCAGGCCATGGCATAGAACAGCACTTCGTAGCTCAGGCTCCAGGCGTTCGGGGTGAGCTGCTCGGTATGGGTCAGCAGGTTCACCATGAACAGGGCGGGAATGATCGTGCCGATCCTGTTCAGGTCGGGAAAGGCGTTGCTGGCGGCGTTGACCGCGATGAACAGGAGCGAGAAGGCGAGGAACAGCGGATAGAGCCGGAAGAACCGCCGCAGCGCGAACTCGCGCGGGGTGTAGCGCATCACGCTGGGCAGGATCACGTAACCGCTGATGACGAAGAACAGCCACACGCCCCAGCGCCCGAAATTCCAGGGCGCGGTCGTCGCGGCCAGATAACCGGGATCGGCGGAATAGACGTTCTCGCCGACCCCGCCGAGCACATGGGCAAGGAACACCATGAACGCGGCCACGCCGCGCAGGCCGTGGACGGTGGGATTGAAGTTCGCCCCGGCCTTCGTGCCGGGCGCCGTGCCGGTGGTGCGGTCCGGTTCGCCGGCGGCCGTGCGGTTCAGCGGCGGGGCAATGGCGGAAGCGTCGGTCATGGCCGTGTCATGCCGGCCGGGAGGCCCGCGCCGGGATCGCTGCGCGCGCTCTCGCCTTGCCGCCTAGGGCGATCGCGGGCAGGTCCTGCTGGGGCTGTGCAGGTGCGGGCAGGCAATAGCCGAAGCGGCGCAGGTCGTAGCCGGTCATGCGCTGCAACTGCTGGTTGCTCTCGGCATAGCGTTCGCCCACGGCCAGTTCGATCTGGCGCATCAGCCGCCGCCGCAGCGGCCCCTCGAGCATGCGGGTGAACGCGAAGAGGGGGCGCAGCTTGCGGTAGTTGCGATCGAACGGCGGGAACAGCAGCGGGGCATTCGGGGCAAGCTGGTTGCGGTTGAACAGGGCGTTGAGCGGCCGGCGCAGGATCTGCATCAGCATCGGCATCCCCTCGTTCGCGGGCTCCCCGAAGATGTCGAGGGGAACGAGCGAGGGGTTCTGTTCACAGAACTGGGATATCTCCCGCGCCACCCGGCCGGGATCGGTCCGCAGCGCCTCGTACGGCAGGACCAGCACGCTTTCCGGCCCGAACAGGCGGCGATAGTACTCGATGCACTGGATGTAGGCGAACGTGCGGAAGTCGAATTCCGGCTTGCGGTACAGGGTCCATTGCAGGGGCGTGGCCAGGCGGTTGAAAGACAGCGAGCCGCCGTCGCTGATGTACTGGAGATAGTACGAGAAGATCATCGAGCGCTGTTCGCGGATGAAAACCAGGATGCGCGCGTCGGGCAGGCATTCCTTCAGGCGATCCGCGATCAGCGGTGCATCGAAGCCGGCCGAGCCGGGATAGCCGGACAGCCTTTCGTGAGAGACAACCAGCGTATTGCCGCGCCGCTGCGCCTCGCGGGCGCGGCGGCGGTAGCTTTCGATCCGGTCGGGCGAGGGGCCGTCGAACGCACCCTGCTTCACGAAGTCGAGCTGGACGTGGTGGCGATCGTTCTCCAGCCGCTCGAAACCGAGGTCCGGACGGGCGAACAGCGCGTTCTGGAGCAGCGTGGAGGCCGTCTTGTGGAATCCGATATGGACAAGTGGTCTTGTACCCGATTCCTGCACGTCGCGCTCCCTGCTTGCTCCGCGGAAATGCCGGAAAAACGGACTGATGGCGGAGTGACCCTTTTATCTGGTCCCGGGGCGATCCTGCCGGACAACACCCTGAACACTAACGAAAGAACATGGCGCGCGGGGATGGGTCAATTGCCATGAATCGCCTGCGGCTCCCCCGAAAGTCTAGGTTATGACGTAGGTTTGCACGGCGCGGCAGGCGGTTAAGCCGGACGGACCTTGCGGCACCCCCGAATGACCGCGCGGTTCATGCTTACGGGTGATTGCCGAGCACCCTGCGGATGCCCACCCTCGCGGCGGACAAGGCCACATCCGGCCCGCGCACGAGGATCAGCCCTTGAACTCCATCGCTTCTGCCCAAAGTCCGATCCTGGTAACCGGGGCCGCCGGCTTCATCGGCCACGCCACCGCGCATCGCCTGCTCGAACGCGGGGAACAGGTGATCGGGCTGGATGTGATGAACGATTATTACGACCCGGCGCTCAAGGAAGCCCGGCTGGCCTCGTTCGAGGGGATGGCCGGCTTCGAATTCCACCGGATCGACGTGGCCGACGCGGCGGCGGTGGCTGCGCTCGTGCGGGGGCGGGGGGTGCGCCGGGTGGTCCATCTCGCCGCGCAGGCCGGGGTGCGCTACAGTATCGAGAACCCCTTCGCCTACCAGCACTCCAACCTGGCCGGTCATCTCTCGGTGCTGGAGGCCTGCCGCCATGCTCCCGGCTTCGAGCATCTCGTCTATGCTTCCTCCAGCTCGGTCTACGGCGACCGTCCGCTGGCAGGGGCAGGCTTTTCCGAGGATGATCCGGCCGTGGCGCCCGTCTCGCTCTACGCCGCCACCAAGCGTTCGTGCGAACTGATGAGCGAGGCCTATGCCAGCCTTTACGCCCTGCCGCAGACCGGGCTGCGCTTCTTCACCGTCTACGGGCCGTGGGGAAGGCCCGACATGGCCTACTTCGGCTTCACCCGGAAGATCCTGGCCGGGGAGCCGATCGAGGTCTACGGCGAAGGCCGCATGGCGCGAGACTTCACCTATATCGACGATATCGTCGACGGCATTCTTGGCGCCCTCGACAATGATGCCGCGGGGCACCGCGTGCTCAACATCGGCGACAGCCGCCCGGTCGGGCTGATGGACATGATCGAGGCGCTCGAAACCGCGCTCGGCCGGAAGGCGGAGAAAGTGATGCGGCCGATGCAGCCGGGAGACGTGACCGCGACCTTCGCCGACGTGAGCAAGCTCCACGCGATCTGCGGCTATCATCCCCGCGTCATGCTGGAAGAGGGGCTGCAGCGCTTCGCCGACTGGTACCGGGAATTCCATGCGGTGGAGCCCGCCGGGACCGAGGCCCGATGATCCGTTCCGCCTGGGGCCGGGAAGCGGCTACGGCCGCGCGGTTCGTGCTGGTCGGCGCGGCGAACACCGCCATCGGCTATGGCCTGATTCTGGGCTGGCTTCATGCGGGGCTGGGAGACTATGCCGCCAATCTTGCCGGTTTCGCGATGGGGTTGCCGATCTCCTACGCCTTGCACCGCCACCTGACCTTCCGCGCCCGCCACCGCGCCACCGCTGCCGAGGGGCTGCGCTATGCAGCGGCCTTTCTGGTGTCCTATGCCGCCAATCTCGCAGTGGTGGCGATGGGCCGCGCCGCGGGCTTCGAACGCAGCGCGCTGGTGCAGGGACTGGCGATCTGCGTCTACGCGGGCGCGCTCTTCGTGCTGACCCGCCTCACGGTCTTTCGCGCGCGACCAGAGAGATCACTTCGGGAAAGTTGAGCCGTTCCTCCACGATCGGCTTGGTGCCGCGCTTGGCCTGCAGGAACAGCCGCCCGACATATTCGCCCAGGATGCCCATGAAGATCGCATTGATCGAGATCGACATGAGCAGCAGGATCGTGGTCGTGGCGAAACCCGCCGGCCAGGCCTGCCCCAGCAGCACCCGCCCGACCAGATAGGTGAACGTCAGCAGCAGGCTGAGCACGCCGATGACGATGCCCGAGATCGAGGCGATCCGCAGCGGCATCAGCGAATGGTTGAGCACGCCGTCCACCGCCAGCGAGATCATCGACTTGAGCGGGAACTTGCTTTCGCCGGCCACCCGGTCGCCCCGGTCGTATTCGAGCCCGACCTGCGAGAAGCCCATCGCGCTGATGAGCCCGCGCAAGTAGGGCGAGGCATCGTCCACCTTCTGGAGTTCCACGAGGATGCGGCGGTCGACGAGACGGAATTCCCCGGCGTTCACGGGCAGGTCGTCGTCGCTGATCCACGAGATGAAGTGGTAGAAGGCCCGCCGCAGCGTGGCCACCATGAAGCCGTCCGCCAGCGTGCGCCGGATACCGTAGACCACCTGATGCCCGACCCGCCATAGCTTCAGCATCTCGGGGATCAGTTCGGGCGGGTCCTGCAGGTCGCAGTCGAGCTGGATCGAACAGGCGCCTGCCGCGGCCTTGTAGGCGCAGAGCAGGGAGCGCTGGTAGCCGTAATTGCGCGAGAAGCGGATGACCTTGAGCGCGGAATCGCGGCGGGCCAGTTCTTCCAGCAGTTCGAAAGTGCGGTCGCTCGAATGGTTGTCGGTGACGATAATCTCGTACTGGTATTCGGGCAGCTTCTCGAACGTGCGCACGATCGCCTCGTAGCAGCGCACGACGTTGAGTTCCTCGTTGAAGGCGGGAACAAGAATGGAAACCAGTGTCTTCGCTTCGCTGCTCACCCGTCACCCCGCCTTCATCTGGATATGTTGCTGCTGGAGTTGCCGGTGCGCGGCGACCGTGCGGCGCAGCCCTTCCTCGAAGCCGATGAGAGGTTCCCACCGCAGCCGGCTTCGCGCCCGTGCCGGATCGGAGCGCAGTTCCGTCGGTTGTCCGCCGCTTCCCGGCTCGGTGCTCTGCGCGGGGCGGAGCGTCACGATACCGGGAGCGCAGCCGGCCAGTGCGGCGATCCGCTGCGCGACCTGGGCCATGGTGGGCGCGATGCCGGTGCAGATGTTGACGGTGCCGAAATCCCGGGGCGCCATCCGCGCGATGTGCAGCAGGGCATCGACGGCATCGTGACGTGCAGCAGGTCGCGCCGGTCAAGCGGGCGCTGCACGGTGATCGGCCGGTTCGCCATGCAGGCCTCGACAAGCGCCGGGATCAGGAAGCTGGTGGCCTGGCCGGGGCCGTAGCAGAGGGCGAGGCGCGCGGTCACCACCGGGAACGGCATGAGTGGGGCGAGCATCGCGATGCTGTCGGTAGTGGCCAGCATCCCCGCGCCGTAGGGCGTGGTGGGGAAAGCGCGGCGGGTCTCGGAATAGGGCAGCTCCGCCCGGCCATATTCGGCGATGGTGCCCGCCCGCACCACCACGTCCGGCGGCTCGGCTAGCTCCGCCAGCGGTTCCAGCAGGTTGAGCGCGGGCTGGAGGTAGGTTCCGGCCGCAGCCCGCGCTGCGGCGAAGGAGGGCTGGGCGGGCAGGCGCGTTTCGGCTGCCAGGTGAAAGACCCGGCGCGGGCGGATCCCGGCGAGGCAGCGCCTGATCTCGGCGCGGTCGGCAAGGTCGATGCGGTGCACGACCAGCCGGTCCACGAACGGCGCGAGCCGCGCCAGCGAGGTCGAGGGGCGGACGATCACATGGACCGGGTCGCCCGCGGCGACGAGCCGCTGGGCCAGGTGTGCGCCGATGAAGCCCCCGGCGCCGGTCAGCAGCGAGACGGCATTGCGCACACTCAGGCCCTCCGGTGTTGGAGTCAGCAGACGATCCGGGGAATCGGCAGCGGAACGAGGAATTTGCCGCCGCGCGCCCGGAAGGCCGCCTGCTGCTCGAAGATTTCGTCGAAGAAGTTCCAGGCGAGCACGAAGAGCACGTCGGGCTGCTCCTCCTCGATGGCCTGGACCGGCCGGATCGGAATGCGGGTGTTCGGCGAATAGAGGCCGTGCTTCAGCGTGTTGCGGTCCACCAGGAAATCGAGATAGCGCCTGTCGATCCCGAAATGGGTGATGAGCGTGTTGCCCCGCGCCGAGGCGCCGTAACCCGCGATCTTCAGGCCCTGTGCCTTCATTTCGTCGAGCATGGTGCGGATGTCCACGCCCATGGCCGCGACGTCGAGCGCCAGCCGGTCGTAAGTGGCCTGCTCCAGCATGCCGCCGGACAGTTCGTCCTCCAGCATTTCCGCCACTGCGGGCGAGGGCGCGATGCCGGCGGCCTTGCGGTTGAGGAACACGCGCATCGAGCCGCCGTGAATGTCGGGCAGCGAAAGCGCATCGGTCACTTCGAGGTCGAAGAACGCCGCCAGCTTCGCGATTGACAACAGGCTGAATTCCGAGACGTGCTCGTGGTAGATATTGTCGAATTCGGTGTGGTCGATGTACTCCTTGGCGCGGGGAACCTCGATCACGAAAGTCCCGTCCGGCGCCAGCAGGATGCAGATCGCCTCCATGAAGGTGTGGAGGTCGCCGATGTGGTTGAAGGTGTTGGTGGTGACGATGACTTTCGCCTCGCCGCGCTGGCCCCGTACCAGTTCCGCCGAGGCGGGGTAGAAGTAATCGATATGGGTTTCCACGCCGCGCTCGGCGGCCATGGCGGCGATGTTCTCGGCCGGGTCGAAGCCCAGCGTCGTACAGCCCAGCAGGTTGCAGGCGGCGAGCAGCAGGCCGTCATTGCTGCCGATGTCGACGATCAGCCCGCCGCGCGCCTTGTCGGACAGCACCCGCGCGAAATCGGAGAAGTGGCTGTGCATCCGCGCCGCGCCCGAGGGGACGTAGAGGTAATGGCGGAAGAAATCGGCCGGGATCTGGTCGGCGATCTCCACCAGCCCGCATTCCAGGCAGACCTGGGTGTTGAGCGGGAAGGAAGGCTGTTCCCGGTCGAGGTCTTCGGGGCGGATCAGCATCTGGCCGGGGGCATGGTCGCCCAGTGGCAGGAAGAGGTAAGGCGATGGCGCCTTGCAGGCACGGCAGGTCGTGAGGGTCGAGGCGTGGGTACGCTCGGCGGTCATCGATTCAGGCATTTGCGGCCTCGCGGGACGTTGCAGGGGAGAGCGATCGCACGAAGGCCTCGAAGCATTCGTGCATGAAGTCGATATGGGCGTCGGTCAGCCCGTGATGGCAGGCGAGCAGGATGCCGCCCTTCATCACCGCGTCGGCAACCGGGCAGCCTTCCGGCGGCGCCTTGAGCGGCACGCCCTGCATCGCCGGCTGGCGCAGGATGTTGCCGGTGAAGACCGGGCGGGTCTGCACGTCGCGCTCCTCCAGCCAGATCTGCATCTGGGTGCGGGTGAAAGGCGCGTCCTCGCGGATGGTGAGCGGGAAGGCCAGCCAGCCGGTGCGCGATTCCGGCATCTGTTCCGGCAGGACGAACCAGTCCTCGTACTGCTTGAAGAAGGCATACTGGCGAGCGAAATTGTGTTCGCGCGCCGAGATGTTGTGGTCGAGCTTCTTCAACTGCACCAGCCCGAAGGCCGCGCCCATTTCCGAAGGCTCGACGTTGAAGCCCAGTTCGTCGAACAGGAACTTGGCGTCGTAGTCGATCCCGTCGAGCGCGACGTTGAAGCGCTTCTCGATGCTTTCGGAATCGACGTAGAGCGAACTGGTGCGCCCCCATGAGCGCAGCAGCAGTGCCCGGCGGGCGAGAGCCTCGTCCGAGATGCAGAGCATGCCGCCGTTGCCTGCAGCATTGATGACGTGGGAGCCGTAGAAGCTGGTGGTGGAAATGTCGGAGCGGGTGCCGGTGCTGGTGCCGCGCAGGGTGGCGCCCAGCGTATCGGCGCTGTCTTCCACCACCATGAGGCCGTGCTTGTCGGCGATCTCGCGGATGCGGTCCCAGTCGGGCAGGTTGCCGATCAGCGAGGGGATCATCATCGCCCTGGTGTTCGGCCCGATCATCGCCTCGATCTTCTCGACGTCGATGTTGTAGGTGCCGACCGCGGAATCCACGAAGGCCGGTACGAGGCGAGAGCGCACGATCGGCGCCACGGTGGTGGCGAAGGTCAGGGCCGGGGTGATGACCTCGCTGCCCTCGGGCAGGTTCAGCAGCTCGATGGCGAGGTAGTTCGCCGAGGAGCCGGAGTTGACCATGATCCCGTGGTCCTTGGCGAACAGCGCGGAGACCTGCTCCTGCATGGCGCGCACTTTCGGACCCATCTGGGTCGAGGTCCGCAGGACTTCGAGGACGGCGGCGATCTCTTCCTCGCCGTGGACGGTCTGGCCATAGTTCACGCGCATCTTGCTGCTTCCCCCTCGGTCAATTCGGTGGTGCTCCCGGCATTCCCGTGGGAATACCGGGCGATCTGCGCCTCGCTGAAGGCGCGCATCCGGGTGTTTCCGCGCGCGAAGGCGCGGTACCATTCGGCGGTCATGGTCACAGCTTCCTCGGTCGAAAGGCGCGGGCGCCAGCCGAGCCGGGCCTGTGCCTTGCTGCTGTCGAGCGTCAGCATTCCCGCCTCGTGCGGATCGTCGGTACGGCGACCGAAGGCGATCTGCGCCACGCCGGGCCCCCAGGCCCGCTGGAAGTGGCGGGCGATTTCCTCGACGTCGATGAAGCCCTGGGCGCTGGGGCCGAAGTTCCAGGCTTCGGCAAAGCGCGGCGCACCCTCTCCAAGAAGCCGCGCACCCAGCATCAGGTATCCCGCCAGCGGCTCCAGCACGTGTTGCCACGGGCGCACGCTGGCCGGGTTGCGGATCGTCACAGCCGTGCCCGCGATCGTGGCGCGCACAACGTCGGGCAGCAGGCGGTCGAGCGAATTGTCGCCCCCGCCGATCACGTTGCCGGCGCGCACGGTGGCGATCTGGCAACCGGCGGGGTCCGAGAAGTAGGAGCGCCGGAACGCGGCGGCGACCAGTTCGGTGCAGCCTTTCGAGGCGCTGTAGGGATCGGCCCCACCCAGTTCGTCGGTCTCGCGGTAGGGCCATTCCCACTCGCGGTTCTCGTAGCACTTGTCGCTGGTGACGACGACGACGCCGCGCACGCTCTTCATCCGGCGCACCGCATCGAGCACGACGGCGGTGCCGGTGACGTTGGTGGCGAACGTCTCCACCGGATCGTCGTAGGAAGGCCGCACCAGGGCCTGGGCGGCGAGATGGAACACGAGGTCCGGCTCAAGCCCCTCGCAGGCCCGGGCATAGGCCCCGGCATCGCGGATGTCGGCGATGCGGTGGTCGACCAGCCCCCCGAGGTCGACCGTATGGAATAAGTCAGGGCCTTGCGGGGGGCGGTGCAAGGCGATCCCGGTTACTTCTGCACCCAGTTTCCTGAGCCAGAGGCACAACCAGCCACCCTTGAAACCGGTGTGGCCGGTTACCAGAATCCGCTTGCCCCGGTAAACCGAAGCAAACGCCTGATCCAGTGAGCCTTGCTCAGGCATGTTGCAGCTTGGTGGGCATGTCGGTGCTGAGCACCGGCTGTCCGTTCTCGAAGTCCATCCACGGCGGCAGCGTCTGCGTGCCCAGCTTGTCCAGCGTGTCGCGGTCGCGGATCGTGTCCATGGGGTGCCAGAAGCCCTTGTGCTTGTAGGCCATGAGCTGGCCGTCATGGGCGAGGCGGGTGAGCGGGGCCTGCTCCAGCGGCTCCTCGTCTCCGGTGAGGTAATCGAGCACACCCGGTTCGAAGACGAAGAAGCCGCCGTTGATCCAGGTTTCGTACTTGATGACCTTCTCGGTGAATTCGATCACTTCGCCGCCCGCGCCCGCGCACTGGCCGAGTTCGAGATTGCCGAAGCGGGCCGGCGGCTGGACCGCGGTGACCGTGGCGAGCTTGCCGTGCGAGCGGTGGAATTCCAGCAGGGCGGAGATGTCCACGTTGCCGACCCCGTCCGAGTAAGTGACCATAAAGGTCTCGTCGTCGAGCCAGGAACGCAGGCGCTTCAGGCGGCCGCCGGTCATCGTCGCGAGGCCGGTGTCGACCACCGAAACCCGCCAGTCGACCTTGGTGGTGGGGTGCAGGGCCATTTCGCCATTGCCGATGCCGACCGTGAAGTCGTTCGACATGAGGTGAAGGTCCTGGAAGAAGCTCTTGATCGCCATGGCCTTGTAACCGCAAGCCACGATGAAGTCGTTGTGACCCCAGCGATCGTAGATATCCATGACGTGGAGCATGATCGGGCGCCCCGCCACTTCCACCATGGGCTTGGGAACCCGAACCGTTTCTTCGGCAAGGCGGGAGCCGAGGCCCCCGGCAAGCAGGACGACTTTCATGATCGTGTCTCCGGCGTCGGTATTTTCAGGAGAATTTCTCCTGTCGATGGGGCAAGGTTAAGGGCAGAGCCTGCGTCGGAGAAATGGTCATCCGGGTTAGGCAGCTTTAGCCAATGCGGCTATCAAAGGGTTACCGGCGTGCCTCCAAGGGGCGCTCGGGCCTACGGAAAAGACGCGGATAGCCGCCGTTCCGGGTGCCCTGGGTCAGGATGTAGCCATGGCTGCGGGCATAGTCCTCGAAAGGTTGTTCCAGCGGTTCCTCGCCGCTTATCAGGATCGCCGAGGGCTGGTCCGCGTCGAGAAAGGCGGTGAGCTGCGCAGGCGAGGTCGTGGTCCAGTAGGGCCGGTCGCGCGGGGGGATATATTCGGCCACGCGGTAGACGAACTGGCCTGCCGCGAATTCCGGCGGCACGGTGAGCCCGCCCTCCACTGCAAGTAGCGGCGAGAGCGTCGCCACCCGGTCGCCCGAGGAAGCCGCGGCGCGGCGGACGAGTTCGCGCATCTCGCGGTGGACCGCCACGCCTTCCCATGATGCCGGGCGGGCGAAGGAGACCAGCCCCGGTCCAAGCCGGGAGGCGGCGCAGAGCAGCGCCAGCAGCGCCAGCGACAGGAGCACGGCATCGGCGGCCACGCGGTTCTCGCTCAGCATCCGGGCGCGCAGCAGCACCACCAGCAGCACCAGGAACGGGATCGGCGGCACGAAATACTGCGGGAACGAGGGGCTCGGCACGAAGGCGACGACGAAGCCCAGAGCGGCCAGCGCGGCGGTCAGCACGACCGGCCAGGACCAGACCGTCAGCAGCCCGTCGCGCCATCCGCGCCGCAGCAGCGGCAGGGCCACGAGGGCGACGATTGCGGCCATGGACAGCAAGGAGGCGTTCGAGGTCCATATATCCTCGGCGAACAGCACCTTGGCGGCAAGGCCGACGACCTTGGGCTCGGTCGAATGGGCCCAGTAGGCGGCCTGCAGCTCGGTGAAGTAGCGCACGGTGTGGGCGAGCATGGCCTCGGGATCGGTGGCCATCGCGATAAGCACCGGGATTCCGGCGGTCAGCCCGCCCAGCGCCAGCGGGACGCGCCGCAGACCAGCCGCGAGCGCAGCGGCCGCGCCGCCGGTGCCAGGATCGTCGCCATCGCCAGGAACGGCGCGAGGAACACGTAGTTCGCCTTGAGCCCGATCGCGCATGAAACCATCATCCCCGCCACGAAGCACAGGGTCCACGAAGGGCGTTCGCGGTCCAGTCCGCACAGCAGGAAATAGAGCGCGAACAGCGCGAAGGGGATCGGCAGGAAGTTGTTGGTGGCCATCATGCCCGGACCGCCGAGCAGCAGCACATTGCCCATGAGCAGGACGGCGGCGGTGAAGAAGGCGGGAAAGCCTGCGCGCTGGCGCCGGGCGATCAGCCACAGCGCCGTGATCGCCGCCGCCCAGGCCAGCAGCACCAGCAGGCGGCCGAGCAGGACGAGATGGCCGGTTCCGGTCAGCCAGTAGAGACCGCCCAGCAGGTAGGGCAGATAGGGCAGGTGGTTGAACCCGAAGTCGCGGTAGATGTCGCCGCTGCCCCAGAGGCGCGAGACGGTGATGAACAGGTTCTCGTCGCGGCCGATGGGAAAGTCCATCAGGCGGCCGGCGAGTCCCACGAACAGCACGCCGAGCAGCGCATAGCCCGCCACCCTTGCGAGCGAGCGCGGCCGCGTCTCGGGCCGTTCGCCCTGTTGCAATTCGCGTTCCTGCAGAACGTCGCCCATCGTCATCGCGGAAGGCCCCTTTCCCGATTGCCGGCGCTGCCGACGCCGCGCGGAAGTCTGGCGGATCACGGCCCCCCGCGTGAGCGCGATTAGGGCGTAATCACTCAGGATGAAGGCAGCGCGCGAGGCGGGTGGCGAGGGATGGATGCCTTTGCCAATAAAGGGTTAGACCGCATGAACCCTGCCGCGCGGGGAGGCCATTCGATAGACTGGAGGCGATCGATCACACGCTTCGCGCGGCATCCGGACGGGCTCTTCCTCCTTGGCAATTCTCCCGACATCGACGCATATCGCGATCCTGACCTCCGGTCTGGGGGCAGGCGGTGCGGAGCAGGTGATCGCGCAGCTGGCCCGCCACTGGTGCGAGGCCGGGCATCAGGTGGACGTGATCGCCTTCGACCGTCCCGCCGATCCGATATTCCACGCCTTCCCGAAGACGCGGCGCTGCACCGGCTGGGCGGTTCGAGCGGCTTTGCCGGCATGGCGGGGCGGGTGGCGGCGCTGCGGCGCGTCCTTGCGGCGCGGCGGCCGCAGGTGCTGGTGTCCTTCCTGACCAAGAATAACCTGATCGCCGCGCTGGCGACCACGGGCACCGGCATCCGGCTGGTCTGTTCGGAGCGCAACAACCCCGAGCGGCAGGCCGCCCATCCGCTGTGGAACCTCCTGCTGCGCCTGCTTTACCGCCGCGCCGACGCCATCGTCTGCCAGACCGACGCGGTGCGTCGCTGCTTCCCCGCCTCGGTGCGCGGTAAGCTGGTGACGATCGCGAACCCGGTGCCGCCACCCGACGTGCCGCGCGCCGCCGGCGATACCCGGCGGCTCTGCGCGGTGGGGCGGCTGACACCAGAAGGGCTTTGACCTGCTGGTGCGGGCCTTTGCCGAAGTGGCGCCGCGCTGGCCGGGCTGGGGGCTGGATATCTGGGGTGAGGGCCCCGAACACGGCGCCCTTGCCGCGCTGATCGCCGGTGCCGGGCTGGAAGGGCGGGTCGTGCTGCGCGGGCTGACGCCGCGGCCGCGGGCCTGGGTGGCGGAGGCGGATATCTTCGTCCTCTCCTCCCGTTACGAGGGTTTTCCCAATGTGCTGGGCGAGGCGATGGCGGCGGGCTTGCCGGTCGTCGCGGCCGATTGCGATTTCGGGCCTTCCGACATGGTGCAGCACGGCCGCAGCGGGCTGCTGGTTGACAGCGAGGACGTGGAGGGACTGGCGGCGGCGATGTCCGCGCTGATCGCCGATCCGTTCGAAAGGATGCGCATGGGCAGGGCCGCGCGCACGGCCATGGCACGGTTTCACCCGGAGCGGATACTCCAGAACTGGGACCAGGTGCTGGGGAACGGGCTTTCCGAAGCGGGGCACCCGGACGACCGGCGGCTGGCGCAGTCCCGCGCGGCGGGGCATGGAGAGGAGGGAGCCGCCAGGCCTGCCGGGGAGGCTCCCGGGGGGGAGGCTCCCGTCGGAAAGCCCCTCATGGCAAAGGCCCTCATTGGAAAGGCGGGAACGCGCAGATGAACGTGGTACGCATTCTCTTTACTTCGGCGGGTCGCCGTGTCGAACTGACGCGCTGTTTCCGCCGGGCTGCCGAAAAGCTCGGCATGAGGGCGGAAATCCATGCCTGCGACCTGGAGCCCGAACTCAGCGCCGCCTGCCTGGAGGCCGAAGCCGCCTTCAAGGTGCCGCGCTGCACCGACCCGGACTATGTGGCCCGCCTGCTCGACCACTGCGCGCGCGAGAAGATCGCGTTGCTGGTGCCGACCATCGATACCGAACTGGACGTGCTTTCCCGCACGCGGGACAGGTTCGCCGAAGTGGGCACGATGGTCCATGTCGCGCGCCGGAGATCATCGACGTCGTGCGAGACAAGGAGCGCACCATTACCGTGCTGCGCGACGCGGGAGTGCCGGTTCCGCGTACCGCGCGGATAGAGGCCCTGCGCGCAGATCCCTCGGGCTGGACTTTCCCGCTGTTCGTTAAGCCGGTGGGCGGAAGCGCCAGCCGGGGCATCGGAGTGCTCGAATCCGCCGCCGATATCCGCGAAGACTATCCCGAGCCGATGCTGGTGCAGGAACTGCTGCGCGGGCCGGAATATACCATCAACATGTACCTCGACGCGCGCGGGCGAATCCGCTCGGCGATCCCGCACTTGCGCATCTCTGTGCGGGCGGGCGAAGTCGAGAAGGGGCGCACCGTGCGCGATCCGCGCATGATCGAGATCGCCGCCAACGTGGCCGCGGCGCTGGGCCGGGGGCGGGGAGCGGAGGGCGTCCTGTGCTTCCAGCTCATCGACGACCCCGACCGCGGCCCCCGCGTGTTCGAGATCAACGCCCGCTTCGGCGGCGGCTATCCGCTGGCCGACCAGGCGGGCGGGCGCTTCGCCGAAAGCCTGCTTGCGCGGGTGGCGGGCCTGCCGGAATGTGCAAGCGACCACTGGCGCGAGGGCGTGACCATGGTACGCTACGACAGTGCCGTGTTCCGTGGTTGATATCTCGCGCCGTGTCGTCGTGCTCGATCTTGACGATACGCTCTATCTCGAACGCGATTTCGCGCTGAGCGGCTTCGCGGCGGTGGGCCGTCATGTAGAGGAACGCCACGGCCAACCGGGCTACGGCGCCGAATGCATGCGCCTGTTCGAGGAGGGGCATCGCGGCACCGTGTTCGATGCGGCGCTGGGCGCGCTGGGGCTTTCCGCGATCGACGTCGGCCCGCTGGTGGCGCTCTATCGCGGCCATGCGCCCAAGATCGCGCTGGCCGGGGACGCCGCGCGCCTGATCGACCGGCTGGACGGCCACGCGACCGCGATCATAACCGACGGTCCCGGCCAGACGCAGGGCAACAAGGTGGCGGCGCTCGGCCTTTACGGGCGGATCGGCAAGGTGGTCCTCACCGGCATCCTGCCCGAGGGCTGCGCCAAGCCCCATGCCATGGCTTATGCGATGGTCGAGCAATGGTCGGGACGTCCTGCCGCAGAACATGTCTACATCGGCGACAATGCGGCCAAGGACTTCGTCACCCCGCGCGCGCGCGGCTGGCTGACGGTGCAGATCCTGCGCGAGGGGCATATCCATCCCTGCATCGCGCCGACCCCCGACCATGCCGCTCACCATGTGGTGGATTCGCTGGACGATCTCGTGCTGGAACCGTCAGTCCGCGCCTGAAGCCAGGGCGATATCCGGCGAGCGCCGCTCGCCGCCGACCATGACCCAGGCCGTCAGCGCCAGGATGCGCAGGTCCAGCAGCGGCCCGGCATGAGCGACATACCACAGGTCCAGCGCGATCTTCTCGTCGAGCGAGAGCAGGGTATTGCCGTTGACCTGCGACCAGCCTGTCAGCCCGGGGCGAACCTCGCCGCGCATCGCGCCGCGCTGGCCCAGTCCGGCGATGGTCTCGGGGAGCAGAGGGCGCGGGCCGACGAAGGCCATGTCGCCGGCGGCCACGTTCCACAGTCCGGGCAATTCGTCGAGCCGGCTGCGGCGCAGGAAGCGCCCGAAGCGGGTGACGCGCGCCTCGTCGGGAAGCGGCTGGCCGTCCTTTCCGGCGGCCTCGCGCATGGAGCGCAGCTTGAGCAGGGTGAAGGTCTGTCCGTGCAGGCCCGCCCGGCGCTGTCGGAACAGCACCGGGCGACCCATCGACAGGACTACGCCGATCCCGAGCACCGCCAGCAGCGGAAGCACGGCCAGCAGGAGCAGCGCGGCGAGCAGACGCAAGGGGAGCTTCTGCACGCCGCGCGCCCCGCTCAGGCTTCCACCGGCCGCCAGGAGTGGCCCCGGAACATGCGACGGATACGGGCGGCCATGGCCTCCCGGGCGGCTACCGGCGAGCTGTAGTAGCTGGCCGAGTCCGCATAATACTGCACCGAGTCCCCGTAGCGGCGGCGGGCATGTTCGGCGTAGTCCACCTGATCGAAGATCACCCCGCCCACGCTGTCGTCCAGCATTTCGAGGGCGGCGCGCATCTGGTCTCCGGTGGTGTGGCCCCAGCGGGCGACCAGCACGGTCTGGTCGGCGAAGTGGCACATCGCCCGCGCATCGCGCACGGCCAGGGCGGCCGGGGCATTGATGATGACCAGTTCGAAACGCTCACGGAGCTGTTCGAGCAGGGTCTTGAGGCGGCTGGAGGACAGCAGCAGCGCCGGTTCGGCCACCGGTTCCTTGGCGCTCAGCAGCACGATCTGGTGCGGGCTGGCGGCTTCGACGGGGATCGGCACCCCGGCCTCGCCGTCCAGCGTCACGGGCATGTCAGGACCGTCATAGGGGTTGGCCGAGCGCGGGCTCACCAGACTGTCGAGATTGGCGCGACCGCAGACGATGTCGACCAGATCGGGCACCTGCATGTCGCTCTGGAGGCGCTGGAGGGCGCCGCGCTTGCGCAAGTCGAGGTCGAGGATCACCGTGCGATCGCCCATGGCGATGCCCGCGGCGGCCAGCGTCAGCGAGACGGTGGACTTGCCGTCGCCGGGCAGCGGCGAGGTGACGAGCACGACCTGCGAGTTGCTGCTCTGGGCCGGCGGGCGCCGGTCGAGCGCACGCACTTCGGTATAGGCCGAGCGGGCGACTTCGGCGAAGAGCGACTGCGGCTCGCGGATGACCGGGCTTTCCTTCGGATCTTCCGAAAGGTCCTGGTTGAGCAGCGGCAGCATCCCCAGCGTCGGCAGCCCGAACAGGCGGCGGATCTGGGCGGTGGTGCGCAGGCGGTCGTCAAGGAAGTCGCGGGCAAACGCGATCAGGAAGGCGAGCACGGTGGAGCCGAGCAGCGCGGTGATCGCCATCTTGACCGGGGCCGGGGCGATCGGATCGTAATTGGGAACCGCCGGCGAGACGATCGAGGAAGACACGCCTTCCAGCTGCATCTGCGCGCGAACCTGTTCGACGCGGCCGGCGATCGCCTTGTAGGCATCGTCGGCGAGAGTGGCCTCGCGGACCAGCTTTTCGAGCTGCACGGTGTTGGAGGTGTTGCGGTAGGCCATCGAGCTGAGCCCGGCGACGATGCCTTCGAGGCGCGAGGCCTGCGCGGAATCGCCGGCGGCTTCGCTGCGGGCGATCTGCGCCATCTGCGCGCCGCGCGCGGAAGCGTCGGCCTGGGCGGCGGCCTGCACGCGGCCGCGTTCCTCGGCGATGCTGCTGTCGACCGCGGCAAGCTGAGAGCCGAGGCGCTTCACGTCGGGATGGTTCGGCCCGAGGCTGGTGCCGAGCTTGGAGGCTTCCGCCACGAGTTCGCCGCGGCGGCGTTCGAGCTGGTCAAGCGCGCCGGAGGTGGCCAGCGCGGTGCTCTGCATCTGGCTGGCGCGGGCGATGCCGGCGCTGCGGGCGGCGGCGCCGTCACGCGCGGCGGTGGCTGCCGCGCTCTGCACGGCGATGCGATTGATCTGGGCGAGGTCCTCCGCGCCGCCCGCGCCCACCAGCATCTGGTGGGTTTCGCGGAAATCGGCGACGTGCCTGGCGGTTTCCTCGGCGGCGCGGGCGCGGGCCTGCTGTTCGTATTCCAGCGAGGAGAGCAGCTCGGCGCGGCGCTCGTTGCTCTTGCTGGTGCGCAGGGCGCGCACCGAGGGCGGGATCTGGTTGGCGATCTCGGCGGCCAGTTCGGGCGAGCGCGCGGTCACGGCGATCTCGATGAGGTCGGAACCCGTTTCCGAGTTCATCGTCGTCATCGACAGGACCTTGTTGGTCGCGGCCTGGTAAAGGACCTTGGCGTCCGAGGGGACATTGCCGAGTTCGCGCAGGAAGACCGGGTTGTGAACCAGATCGAGATCCCGGATCACCTGTTCGGCGGCGGAGCGCGAACGTGCAGGCGCACCGCATTGGCGACGCGTTCCGCGTTGCGGGAATTGACGTCCGCCTGGTTGGTGCCGACTTCGTCGATCAGTTCGACCTGCACCGTGGAGGAGGAGCGATAGAGCGTGGGCGAAAGCAACTGCTGCACCAGCACCGCGAGCGTGATCGCGCCGACGATCAGGACCATCATCGTGCGATAGCGGTAGACGACACGAAGCAGGTCGCGCGGACCGACCTGCTGTTCGGGTGGTTGGGAACCTTCCTGCGACAGCGCCGGTCCTCGATAATGTACCGGCGCGCCGCCCATTTGGCTTGGCGCGATTGCAGTCGACATGTGCCCCTCCTGCGAGGTGAAGATAGGTGCCGCCGGGTCAGGTGGCCTTCCATGTTCGACTATGCGGTGAAAGGCGGGACAGGCAAAAAGGGCATCCGTGAACGGCGCCGCTAATAGAGACTAGTCCTTTTGGGGGGCGCGGCGGCGCAGCAGGGACGAGTAGAGTTCGAGATGGCGCGCGGCCGCGTTCTCGATCGTGTACTCGCGGCTGGTGGTCAGCGCGCCCGCGGAAAACTGCCGGTAAAGCGAAGTATCCTGCATCAGCCGCATGATACCCGCGGCCAGCGCCTGCGGTCTGTCGACCGGGCAGAGCAGCCCGTTCTGGGCGGGCCGCACGAGCCCGCGATTGCCCGAGACATCCGTGGCGACCACCGGCAGGCCCATGGCCATGGCTTCAAGGATCGCCACCGAAAACCCCTCGTAGTGGGAGGTGTTGAGGAAGAGATCGCTGCGCGCGAGCAGTTCGGGCACGTCTCGCCGCTCGCCCAGGAACTGCACGACATCCTCCAGCCCCAGCTCGCGCACCTGGGCGCGGAGCGTCTCCAGCCCCTCGCCGCCACCGGCCACGCGCAGCAGCGGGGCGGGACAGGCCGGGGTCGCGCGGTCGCGCAGGATGCGGGCGGTCTCGATCAGCAGCGGATAGTTCTTCTGGTCCGAGATCGCGCCGACGCTGAGGATGCGGCAGGGCCGTTCGGGCACGAGGCGCGGCCCGGCGGCGCGGTAGCGCGCGGCGGGGGCGTTCTGGATCAGCGTGAAGGGCCGCTTCGACAGGTGCCGGTAGATGCCTGCGGTGTCGTTGCTGATGGCGACGTAGTGATGGACCACCCGGTCGAGCAGGGTGAACAGGCCGGGCGGGAAGCTGAGGCGGCTGTTGTGGTAAGTGAACACCACCGGCCCTCGGTAACCGCAGAAGGCGAGCATGGCCACCGCGCGCACGGTATGGGCGTGAACCACGTCGGGCCGTGTTTCGGCCAGGTGGCGGCGCAAGGCGAGGATTCCCGGCAGCAGCCGCCGCCGCCGTCCGAGCGAGAGCGATTCGAAACGGCAGCCGGTGCGGTCTATCTGCGCCGCGAGTTCGGCTTCCATCTCCGCTGAATTGCCCAGCGTTCCCGCGTCGCAGAAAGCGACCACGGTGCCGGATGCGCCTTTGGCGGCAAACGCGCCGTTGAGGTTGGTGACGAGGATTTCGGCGCCGCCCGACGTCAGGCTGGTGATGATCGAGCTGACCCGGAGCGGCTGCGGCGGGCTGACGCTGCGGGCGAAGCCTTCGCTGGGGGCATGAACTGTCATGTCCGGGAATCCGCCGGCATCGGGGTAGGCACGGGTGCCGGATGCAGGGAGCCCAGGGAATCGGATGCCGGGACGGCAGTGCGCCGGGCGCTGCGGATGCCGCGCCAGAACGCGGTGTCGAGCAGGGCCACCGTGGCGATTCCGAAGGCGATATGGGCCATGTTGGCGCCGAGCGCGCCGTAATGCGGGATCAGCACGAGTGCGGAAGCGAAGAAGCTGACGGTGGCGGCGAGGCTGGAGAGCAGCACGAAAGTCGGCCGGTTCATCGCCAGCAGCGCGGCGCGGGTGGGGGTGGCATGAAGCGTCAGCAGCACAGCCACGAGTTGGACCAGCAGCATGGGATAGCTGTCGGCAAAGCCGGGGCCGAACACCAGTTCGATCGCCTGCCGGCCGAGCAGCCAGCACGCCCCCACCGTGGCCAGCGCGATTCCCGCCAGCACCAGTTGCAGCACGGAAACGAGCTGGGCCATCGAATCCGGCCCCATCTTGCGCCAGAGCCGGGCGAGATCAGGGTAGATCACCGTCTGGATCATGTCGCCCGCGGTCTGCGCCACCTTGGCGATGCGGCGGGAGAGATAGTAGAGCCCGGCCGCTGCCGGTCCCGCGAAGCTGCTGACCAGCAGGGTGTCCATCTCGTGCGTCATCGTGCGCAGGGTGGAGGAGAGGTTGGTGGAGATGGCGAAGCGCATGAAGCCGGGGAAGCGGCCCGGCAGGTCGCGCAGGTCCGCCTTGAGCGGGCTGGGAATGCCGGTATCGCGAAGCGCCCGGAAACCGAGGTAGTTGAACAACGCCGAATCGAAGATCTGGCTCACCGTCCACACCACGACGAACCAGACCAGTCCTTCTCCCAGCACGTAGAGCAGCGCCGAAAGCGCGAATCGGGCCACGAACGAGGCGAGCTGGACATAGGCGAGGATGCGGAAGCGCCCCGCCAGTCGCAGTGCCGCGCTGGCCATGCCGCGCGGGTTGCAGGCGATGGCGCAAGCGTAGATCGCCACGAGGTCCACGTCATGGGGCTGGATGCCGATCAGGTTGCCCGCCAGCCAGGCGACCAGGACGCTCATCAGCGCCGCCACCAGCGCGCTGCCGACGTCCAGCAGCAGGCCATAGGCGTAAAGCGAGGACATCCTGCCGGCATCGCCGTTTTCCTCCTCCACGGCGACGAAGCGAACCAGCGGCTGCCAGGATTCGAACCGGATCAGCCGTTCGCACACCCTGCCGATGGAAAGCACCACTGCGAGGGTGCCGAACTGTTGCTGGCCCAGCGCGCGGGTGGCGATGGCGAGGCTCGCCATCATGATCATCACGCCGCCGAAATTGCCCGAGAGCAGGTGGATGATGCTCATGAGATGCGGGCGGAGCATCTCCGAGCCCTGCCAGCGTTCGCGCTGGCGGGCGATGAAGGAGGCTCCACGGCGCCAGATCGGCGCCGCGCCCTCGCTGGCACTCTCTCTCCGGTTCATCCTGCTTCCAGCGTCCGTATCGTTTGCGGGCGGAGGGAGGGCTCGTCGCCTTCCCGTTCGTCCGGTTTCCAGCTCCCGTGTCTCGGGCGCCGTTCCCGCCGTGCCGCCGTGAAAGTGGCGGCCCCGGCAAGCGCGAACATCAGCACCACCGGTCCGTTCCACATCCGCGCGAACATGTGCGGCAACGACATGGCGTACATGAAGAACACTCCCAGGCTGGCGAGCGCGGACACGCCGGCCGCCTTGTTTCTTCGGGCTATGAACAACCCCTCCACCAGCATGGCGAGGAACATGACGAAGAGTCCGAGGAAGGAGACGATCCCGCCTTCGTTGAGCACCAGCAGGTAGAGCTGGTGCACGGGCATCCCGTAAGAGCTGGCCTTGCGGTATCCGTCACTGCCGAGACCGATCAGCAGGTTGTTGCCCGACATCTGCCAGGCTTCCTCGATCAGCACCGAGCGGCCGACGAAAGTACCCGCCTTGGTCGGGTCTCCGGTGACCACCGCGTCGCCCACGCGTTGCTCGAACACGGCGGGCACCGGCCCGCCGAGGCCGACATAGGCAGTCACCACCAGCAGCACCGGCACCGCGATCGAGATGACCGTGCGGATGCGCGAGAAGGCGAGGATGAAGCCGATGGACAGGATCGTCGCGGTGAAGGCGGTGAAGCTGGCGCAATAGACCAGCCCGGCCACGATCACGAGCGCGAGGGGAACCGCGAAGACCGTCTTCAGGCGCTTGTCGATCACCGCGTGGATCAGGAAGATCAGCGCGAAGACGCAGACCGCGCCGTTCGAGTTCGGCTCGCCCGTCATCGCGCCGAGGCGGCCATTGCCGGTCACCACGTACTTGTTGACGTACTGGGTGATCGCCGCGCGGCTCAGCAGGTTGACCATGGCGATGCCGATGGCCTGCGATACGGCGACGCCCAGCACATAGGCGATCGCGCATTTCTGGAGCAGTGCGTGGCTGCAGTTCGCCAGCAGCATCGGGATCAGCAGCAGCGCGAAGGCATATTGCCCGGCGACCACCGGCCAGCGTTCGGAATCGCCGTGCGTGACCGAGCCGACCAGCATCCCGCCCAGCAGCATGACCAGGCCCAGCACCCAGATCGCCGACATCCGCCCCATCATCGCCGCGTTGAGCCCGCGCGAGGCGAGCATGAGCAGCGTGCAGACGAGAAGCAGGATGTCGGACATGGTGAGGTTGAAGGCGGGAATGCGGCCCACCTGCCACCAACTCAGGAAGAAGGCGGCGACAGGCAGCAGCACGGCGATCACGCGTTCGTATGGGGATACCGAAGCGGTCGCGGGCCGATATGCGGAATGGCCCGGAAGTCTCGCCGGCTGCTGCCACCCCGCGTCGGGGATCACGCCGGGAACCGGCTTCGGAAGCCCCGCCGGAAACTCGGGGGATGCCTGTGTGATGATAGCGGCCATGGCGGCGATCATGGTCAGGGGGGGAGGCGAAGGCAAAGGCCAGTCCGGGCAGTCCGCCAGCGCATAGATGTTAGCGCAAAAGGGTGAGGGCCGGTCCCGCGCTAAGTCGAATTGGTGACTTGTGCGCACTGGGGGCGAGGATCAAGGTCTTGCCGCAAACGGCTTTGCGGGGGGCGGGGGGCAAAATGCTCCTGAGCCAGGCTGGAGATATGGCATGACCGCGGCAGACACCTCGAGGACAGCCCGCCCCGTTGCGAGGAAACGCGCGAACTGGCGTCCCGTCTGGTTCGGCGGCGCGGTGCTGGCGATCGTGGCCCTGGTGCTCGGCCTTGCCGGAACCGCGGGCGAGCCGGTGCTGGCGGCGGCGCCCGTGGTGCGCGCCATCGCCGGCAAGAAGGCGTTCCCGGCAGCCGTGGGCTACGGCGCCACCAGCGTGGGCGGCGCGGCGGGCGTATCATCTACATCACCACACTGGCCGATTCCGGCGCCGGTTCCTACCGCGCCTGCGTGACCGCGACCGGACCGCGCGTCTGCGTGTTCCGGGTCAACGGGGTGATCCGCTTCACCCAGCGCCCGCCGTGGATCATGACCCCCTACCTGACGATCGCCGGCCAGACCGCGCCCGGCGGCGGCATCACGCTGGCCCATGCGGGCGGGTCCAACGGACTGACCCCGCTGGTCATCAAGAACACGCATGACGTGGTCGTGCGCGGCATCCGCGTGCGTACCGACCGCATCGGCCGCAATCCCGGCGGCGAGGACGATATCACCATCGAGCGGAGCAGCCGCGTGGTGATCGACCATGTCAGCGCCTCCTGGGCGCGCGACGAGGTGATCAACGGCTACGACGACAACGACGAGATCACCATCAGCAATTCGATCTTCGCCTGGGGTATCCCCAAGCATGACAAGTGCGCGCTGCTCGCCAGCGATCCGGTGGACAAGCAGAAGCTGAGCTTCATCGGCAACGTCTGCGCCCACAACGGAGACCGCAACCCCGACATCAACTTCCCGCGTGGCTCCTGCGTGGAGGTCATCAACAACGTGCTCTACAACGCCGCCTCCGAGTTCGCGGAAGTCTGGGAGAGCTACGGGGGCTCGCCGGTATCCATCGTCGGCAACAGCTTCATCGCCGGGACCAATACCAACACCAACAGCCGGGGCGTCGCCCGCGAGACGGTGGGATCGACGGGAACCGCGTCGATCTATCTGTGGGACAACAATTTCAGCGGCAACTTCAAGCATGTCAGCCCGGAAGTCGTGCCCGCGCAGGTCCAGCAGGCGCCGTGTCCGCTGACGCTCCAGCCGATGGCCGCGACGGCCGCCTATTCCTCCGTGCTCGCCCGCGCCGGGGCATTCCCGCGCGATGCCATAGACCAGCAGGTGCTCGCCGACGTGCGCGGCATCACCGGACGCATCGGCGCTCCCGTCCCGGCGATCCCCTACCAGCCTCCGGCCGCGCCTTATGCCGATAACGATAAGGACGGCATGGACGACGCCTGGGAGCGCGCCAACGGGCTCGACACCACGAAGAACGACGCCTGGGGCGACCGGAACGGCGACGGTATCGAGAACTTCGAGGAATTCCTGGCATATCGCGAAAAGGGGTTCGGTCTGTGAACAGCCTGGCTGCGCCGGTTCCCCTTGGCGGCGAGATCCCGGCCCGTGGGCGGACCGGCGGGCCGCTGACCATCTGCTTCCCCTTCGCGGGGGACGAACTGGGCGGCAGCCATGTCTCGGCGCGGGGGCTGATGGAGGGCCTCGATCCGGCGCGCTACCGCCTGCTGGTGGTGCCGGAAGTGCCGGACGGAACGATTGCGGAGTTCTTCGGCGCCTTTACCCGGACGCCTGATCCCGCCGCGCCGCGCCGCTCCTTCGTGCCCGGCGCGCGCTTCGGTCCCGGCAAGGTGCTGCGCGCGCTCGCAGGGGTACCCCGCCGGGCGCGCTTCCTGCGGGAGCATGGTATCGACGTGGTTCACAGCAATGACGGCCGCAGCCATGCGAGCTGGGCGCTGGCGGCGCGGCTGGCGGGGGCGCGGCTGGTCTGGCACCATCGCGGCGATCCCGATGCCCGCGGCCTGCGCTTCGTCGCCCCCTTGCTGGCCAGCCGGATCTTCACCGTCTCGCGGTTTTCCCTGCCGCAGGGATCGAGCGAGGCGGCCAGGGCCGCGCAAGTCGTCTACAGTCCCTTCGACACGTCGGTCAGCGCCGACTGGGCGGCGATGCGCGCCCGGATCGTCGAGGAACTCGGCTGTCCGCCCGATGCCTTGCTGTGCGGTTGGTTCGGCAACTTCGTGAAGCGCAAGCGGCCATTGGAGTTCGTGGAGGCCGTGGAGCGGCTGGGCGCCATGCTCGACCGGCCGGTCGTCGGCCTGATGTTCGGCGATCCGCGCAACACCGAGGTGGGAGATGCACTGCCCGAGCGGATCGCGCGGGTATCCGGCAATGCCCGCGTCCACATGATGGGCTATCGCTCGCCGGGGCATGAATGGCTGGCGGGCTGCGACCTGCTGCTGGTTCCCGCCGCGCGCGAGCCGCTCGGCCGCACGCTGGTGGAGGCGATGCTGGTCGGCACGCTTGTCGTCGCCACGGATTCGGGCGGCAATCCCGAGGCGCTGGAAGGCGGCTGCGGTGTGCTCTGCCCGCTCGACGATCCCGCCGCCATGGCGCGCGCGGCCGCCGACCTGCTTGCCGATCCGGAACGGATCGACGCGATCCGCCGGCATGCACGGCTCGAAGCCATGCGGCGCTTCTCAAAGGAGAATCACGTCCGTCAGGTCAGCGCGGTCTACGAGGAACTGGCGCGAGGCTGAAGGGGAGAGGCGAGCGGCACGGGCCTGTCCCGCACATGCCGGAACCCGGGGCGCTGCCCCGGGTGTGTGCTGCCGGAGGGGGGCGCTCAGAACCGGATGCGCAGTGCGACGCCGGTTCGGAAGCGGTCGAACTCCTGGGTGCCGTCATCGCCGGTCCGCTTGCCGAAATTAGCGTAGCCGGCCAGCGACATATTGCGCGACATCACATATTCGATCTCGCCCGATGCCGTGACGGTCTGCTCCTTGGTTCCCGAGCCGTTGTAGCGCGAGCGGCGATAGCCGGCGCCTACCGTTGCGAACAGGTTGTGCCTGATCTCCTGCTGCACCGCCAGCTTGACGGTCGTGTCCGTGCGGGACTGGGCGCCGGTGCGGAAGGTCGCGACGTCGCCGTTGAAGGCGTCGAGGATCACCGCAGTGCGTCGCGTGGGATGATAGGTCAGGTTGCCCGAGACCGAGAGCCCGGTGCGGCCCGGCGTGCCCGGGTCGTCGGGTTCGAGGCGGAAGAAGCCTGCCGACAGATTGCCCTCCAGCACGCCTCCCGGCTGGATCTGGATGCCTCCGCGCATGCCCCAGGTGGTGGTGTTGCGCTTGTCGCCCTCGGAAGTCCTTTCGATCCTGAAATCACGCCGCACGGCAAAGGCGCTCAGGGTGACGAAGGTGATGCCCGATACCCGCCAGCCGGCCGTGGCAAGGGCGCTGTAGCCGGTGAAGTCCCGGTTGGCGTCCGCCGCGGAAACCGCGTCGTACTGGGTAATGTTGCCCTGAAGGTCGAACAGCAGGCGCGCCGTCTCATGGTGTGCGCGCAGTTCGCCGCCCAGGCTGTCGATCTCGCGCGGGCCGGAGTTCGGGTCCTGCCGGGATTCCGGCGAGCCGCGCTCCTCGACCGCGCGCTGCCAGAACCCGCGCCCCGTTACCGAGGTGGAAGGATCGGGAGACCAGCGCGCCGAGCCCTGGAGCAGCCAGGCCTCGGTATTCTCGGTCTTGAGATCGGCGAAGCGCCGGATCGTGGACGTGGCCAGCACTTCGCCGCTGACGACGCCGGGCGCGGTCCGGGCCCTGATTTCGGGCGTGATTTCGAGATGCACGTCGTCCCGGGCATTGGCGGGTTCGGCGTAGACGTTGCTGTCGTACTCGATCCGGGCTTCGCCGCCCATGGTGACGTCGATCGAGCCGAGGTGGATCGGCAGTTCCCGGTAGGACCTGTCGTTGGGATAGACCGCCGGCGCGGTCGAGCCGATGTCGCGTGCCTGGGCCAGTGCCTGCTGCGGAGTCGCCAGCAGGAGCGGGACCGGGACGGCCAGTGCGATTGCCCCCCGCACGGCGTCAGAACCAGCGCTCGTAGACCCGGATACGGTCTCCGGGGAGGATGATGGTGGTTTCGTCCGCCTGCGCGGTCACGTCCTTGCCGTCGACCTGCCGGGTGATCGCCACCTTGCCGGTCTGCGCGCGGTAAGTGTAGCCCCCCGCCGCCGAAAGCGCTGCCAGCACGGTCATGCCCTGGCGATAGGCGAACTGGCCGGGCTGGTTGACCTCGCCCACCACATAGAACGGGCGCAGTTCCACCGGGCCGACGTTGACCACCGGGTCGCCGGTCATGATCCCCTGGCGCAGCAGCGTGGCGGCGATGCCCTGTTCGATCTCCCGGTAAGTGAGCCCGGCGACGTTCACCTGCTTGATATAGGGCAGCGAGATCGCGCCGGTATCCTCGACGATGTAGTCGCCGTCGGCGGTCGTCAGATCCTGCACCACGATATGCAGCTTGTCGCCCGCACCCACGCGGTAGGGACCTGCCTGCGTGGATGCGAGCGTGGGCAGAGATGCCGTGGGCGAGGAACATGCCCCGAGCATCAATGACGAAGCGAGCGTCGCGGCAAGCGGGGCCGCGAGAATGTGCCTGAAACGGAACAGGCGCGATAACTGGTGCGACATATGGGGTGCCCTCCCTGGAAAGACCTGCCACCCGGCGCCCTGCCTTCGGGGGGAAACCGCCCCGCCGATGGCTGACACGCCCATGGATTCGTCACCTGATAGGTTACGAAAATGACGGCGGATTTCCTTGGTTATTAAGGGCTAGGTGGTGGCGAACTCGGAGAACAGGCCGCGAAAATACTCGGGCGAAGGGGGATCATCCGCCCGAGAACAGTTCCAGCTAGGGACCGGGGCGCTGTTGTGATATAGCCGTTGGCGCTGACGTCGAATTTGCGACGGGTTTCGGCAATATTGGGTCCGGGCCGGAATTTTTCCGATCCGAACTTCAACTGCGACGATTTCCTTTCACTTGACGATTTGACGCACTACCGGACTGCAATCTCGCAGGCCGAAAACACCGTTTCTTGAAAGGAAACACCCATGCCGATCGGCACCGTGAAGTTCTTCAACACCGACAAGGGTTACGGCTTCATTTCGCCCGAGGACGGCGGCCAGGACAGCTTCGTCCACATCAGCGCCGTTCAGAACGCCGGGATGCAGACGCTGAACAAGGACCAGCGCGTTTCCTACGAAGTCGAAGTCGGCCGCAATGGCAAGGCTTCTGCCGTGAACCTGCAGTCGGCCTGATTGCAGAAGAACCGGGGCGCGGCATATGCCGACCCCGGTTCTTACGCCGCAAGCTGCGGTTTGTGGGTTTTTGCCCGAGGCGGCGCGTCCTGCGCGCCGCCCGGTAAGTGCCTTCAGGAGGAAGGGTCGACCTCAGTCGACCATCGCGGCGACAAGCCGCTGGAGATCCTCTCGTGACAGGCTGGTCCGGCTGGCGTCCCGCGCAGGGCGCGGGAGATGCCGGATCTGATGTGTATTGAAGGCATTGGTAGAGCGATGGATCGCTCCCGAAAAATCTGTAATCATCTATTCCTGAATTTCGCGGCTCATGGCCGCCCTGAATCAGCGGCCCTTGGCCGCATTGCGTTTATCGTTTGAAGCCGCCGCGCTTGCGCGGCGGGCCACCGGCCTGGCCGGGGGTGCGTTCGCGGAACACGATGCGACCCTTGGTGAGGTCGTAAGGCGTCATTTCCACGTGTACGCGGTCGCCAACGACGGAGCGGATGCGGAACTTGCGCATCTTACCCGCGGTGTAGGCGATGATCTTGTGCTCGTTGTCGAGCAGAACGGCGAAGCGCCCATCGGGGAGGATTTCCTCGATGTAGCCTTCCATAGTAAGCAATTCTTCCTTGGCCATCCGGTTCCGTCCATAGTCAATTTGCGTCAGGTCCCGCCGTCCGCACATCGAAAGGCGAGCCATCAAGGCCAAGCAGCTAGAAATGGGAGGCAGGGCTGAAGTTCCAGCCGGCAAAATCCCGTCGCAGGCGACGCAGCACCCGCCACATGGTGTCTAAACGTCAAAATTGCAAGCTATTCCGTGCTGCATCGGCGCATCGATTTCTGTTTGCGGCCACTTCTACGCCGGTTTGGGCGCGGGATTTTCAAGCCGTTTCAGGCCTCATGAAGGTTGCAGGGCCGATTCAGGGGCTGGAGCAATTATCCTTGCCGTCATCCCCGTCATTTCATGGCGGGCCGGTTTAACGCGGCCGGCGGCGTGTAGGAAAATGTTCCGTGAGGGCCGTGGCTCTGCGACGCACTGGCCAAACGGGGGCGGATGCTCCCGCGCCCCTCCGCCAGCCGGGGGTGTGGCGGGCGGAGGGGCGGGATCAGGGCCTCAGGGGATCAAGGCCTCACAGCTTGTCCCTGGGCTTGCGGATGGTGGTGACGACCTGCGAGTCCGTGGAAAGGCCCAAGGAAGGCGCGGGCTTGGTCTTGGCTGCCTTGGGCTTGCGGATTTCCCGCGTGCTGCGCTTCTGCGACTTGGCCATGTTCGTGCTCCTGCTTTCAAGCGGGGGCGCGTTTTATCCCTCAGCCGCGGGAGGCTTGGTGTCCGGTTCCCGCGATGGCTGCTTCTAGCACCGATCGCCCGAAGACGTGTACGAATTCGGGGAAAGGCCGCTTCGGCCGATTCGATCCTGCGCGAGATCAGGCCCGGGCGGATACGGTGGCGGACCAGGCCTCGCTGCGCAGCAGGTCCACGGCCGCCGCCGCCAGCGCCTGGCTGCGATAGCCGCCGCACTCGACCAGCACAGTGCCCACGCAGGAAACCAGCCGCCACCGCCAGTCGCCCCCGGCGAACAGGGTGGAGGTCACGCTGACGGATTCCGCGCGGAAGATGTCGAAGTGGGAAGGGGCATCGTCCTGCATCCCGGGGCGGGGCGCGTTGCCGCGCTCCAATGGCCGGACGCCCTCGTGGATGGAGGGCTTGACGATCAGGTTCAATTGCTGTGCCATCGGACGGTCCTTCACGTCGGCACGTCCGGGCCTACCAGGGGCCCCGGGCGCGATAGAAGGGGAAGCGCCTGACGACGCCTTCGACGATATGGCCCTTGAGCCTGCGCCGCATTTCGTCCGCGCCTTCTCCCCGCGTGCAGACCAGATGCGTCCCGCCCGTGGGCAAGGGCTCGATGGTGCTGATAGACACGGCGAACTTGTCGCAAAGCGCGATCACGTCTGCCTCGGGCAGGTTCACGTTGATGGCGCGGCTCATCGTGCGGATGCCGATGACGTGAAATAACGGGTGAGATGAAAAGCCATGGCCTTGCTCCACTTCATAAGCGGGAGCACGGAGCTCTCAGTCGAAGCATTGCCTGTAGACGGAATTCTCTTCGATGGTTCCTAGATAGATATTTGCACGAGTTCGCACAAGCCGGACAGAAAATAATAAAATCCCTTGTTCACGGCGCGATTCGATTCTCGCTCTTCTGATGGCGCGGGGGCGTGTCCCGATTCCACCGGCCGCCTTTTCGGTCTCTCGATCCTCACGCCTCGCTTGCGGACAAGTCAGCGGGTCGGAGTCGGATCAACGACTGCCTTGCACCCATTACCGCCGGACGGCAGGTATCTTCCATTGATCGAAAGCGGCCGCTCGTTCAGGCGAGGCCGCCCTTTGTTACGCGAGAAAAGCTGTCGGTCCGCGAACGCCCCTTTTTTGCCGTCTGCTCCCTCGCTATCGCTTGCGAGAAGCAGACATACGAAATCGCTCACCTTATCAAATGTTATTGTTAGCGTCGTGATTTGAGTGTTGCGTCAGCCTCACTTGCCGAAGGCAAGGGGCGATCGGTTCTAATTACGTGAAAAGCGCCACAGTTATCATCTGGGCATCCGCACGGAATGGTATCAACATGGTAATGTTGTCCGCCATTTCGCCTCTGTATGCTGTTGATCTTCTCTTCGCTTCTGATCGTATCAATGATCGCGTTGCGCTTGAGAAATTTCCCAGACATTCCTATTTCTTTCTTTTCAGCCAGTTTTTACGGGTTGCCCGTGCGTAATCGCATTGAGACGCAATATTCAGCAGTTTTGTGGCACTAGTTTCCGTCATTTTCAATGTCCGGGGTTGCTATTACGATTCGCCAAACCGGACATTCCGCAATCCCCCCATGCTCGCCCTTCCGGATCGCCGATCGCATCGTTGGCGGCGTAAAGCCGGCCGACCGTTTCCTGGCGGTGCAGATCCGCAGCGTTAGCGGCAATGATGGGTGGTTATCAGTCATTCCCGAGCACCTCTCGAATTGCTCTGAGAGCCGCTACTACCCACCCGATTGCTGACGCCAACATCAAGGCAAGCACAGCCCAGATTTGCCAATCGCCGCCGGGGAGGGTCAGCGCAAAGAGAGCGAGGCAAATACAGGCGCAGGCGATGAGGCCCCAGCGCACTTTCCCGATCTGGCCGAAGTACATCTCGCGCTCAATCTGTTGCCAATCCTCAGAAAAGCTCACGAACGGGACGAGGCTCGGCAATGTACGCAGCCCGAGGCCGCCATCCATCAAGAGAAGGCCTCCAGCAAGTATCACAGGCCACTTGATGGCACTTGAAATCGGCAGGAAGCTGGCGCCGATCAATATGACGGCTCCAACAGTCAGGCTATACCAAGGGAGGCGAAAGGAGATCATACTACCTTTTGCCGTGGCGGAGCGGTGTCCGCTAGGGGGCCCTTGCCGAACGGCAGGAAAAATCCTCTCAAGTGCTCCCCGCAGTGAAAGGCGACCGGCAGCTATCGCGGTCGCGCAACAGGTCAGGCGACAGTCGCCTGCCGGCCCCCTTCCTGACGTCAAAGCTATCTTCCGCAGCTTCCGCATAGGGATGGGAGGGGAGGCGGATTGCGCCTGAACTTGACCCTGCGGCCCGGATCACCTAAGGGCCGCCATCTCCTGCGGGTTCGCTCGTGGGAAACGACATAGAGCTGAACATTGTCATGTCGGCATTTTTTGGGACTTTTCCGTGGCTTGGCCATGAGGAGGTCTCTTCGGAAGTACCTTGTGCCGAGTCGTGCAGGGGGTTTTCGAAGGTGCGCATGGCAAAGTAATCCGGTGTTTCTGACCGGGTGGAGTGTTTTTCGGCTCACGTTCGACGGTTGCCAGGTTGCAGACCGCCATCGTTCCCGATCCGGGATCGGCGCGGCAGGTGCGGCCCGGGTGTTCACCGTTCGGCGTGACTCTCGAATTTCCTCATCCTCTCAGATGCTCCGGGGCCCGCTGTCGGTTTGGTCCCTTGGGGTGCGAAGGGTTCGCGCCGGTGCTGTCCGTCTCGACGGGCAAGATGCTCCGGCCCGGATCCATCGCACTCCCATTTGAAAGAAGAGTATAGATGCCCACTATCAACCAGCTGATCCGCAAGGGTCGCGAACCGCAGAAGGCCAAGTCGAAGGTTCCTGCGATGGAGCAGAACCCGCAGAAGCGCGGCGTCTGCACCCGCGTGTACACCACGACCCCGAAGAAGCCGAACTCGGCTCTCCGCAAGGTCGCCAAGGTGCGCCTGACCAACAGCCGCGAAGTCATTTCGTACATCCCGGGTGAAGGCCACAACCTGCAGGAGCACTCGGTCGTGCTCATCCGCGGCGGCCGCGTCCGCGACCTTCCCGGCGTGCGCTACCACATCCTGCGCGGCGTGCTCGACACGCAGGGCGTCAAGGATCGCAAGCAGTCGCGCTCGAAGTACGGCGCCAAGCGTCCGAAGTAAGCTGGTAGCGGCATGAGGGCCTGACGTTCTCTGCCGCACGGTACTGGATCTACCGGCCGGTGATGCTCACGCTCCCGCCCGAAACAACAAGGAATACCAACGATGTCACGTCGTCGTCGTCCCGAGAAGCGGGAAATCCTGCCTGATCCCAAGTTCGGTGATCAGACCCTGTCGAAGTTCATGAACAACCTCATGCTCGACGGCAAGAAGTCGGTCGCTGAATCGATCGTCTACGGTGCTCTCGACACCATGGAAACCCGCGCCAAGGCCGATCCGGTCCAGCTGTTCCACGATGCCCTGAACAACGTGAAGCCGCAGATCGAAGTCCGCAGCCGCCGCGTCGGTGGCGCGACCTACCAGGTTCCCGTCGAAGTGCGCCCCGAGCGCGCCCAGGCCCTGGCCATCCGCTGGCTCATCACCGCCGCCCGCAACCGTCCCGAGACCACCATGTCGGCGCGTCTCTCGGGCGAGCTGCTCGACGCTGCCAACAACCGCGGCAACGCCGTGAAGAAGCGCGAAGACACGCACCGCATGGCGGACGCGAACCGCGCCTTCTCGCACTACCGCTGGTAATGTGCGTGGTGTCGCCCGGATCGGCCCCTTCAGAGGCGGTCATCCGGGCGTCACACTTTTAATTCAGGGGGCGGGGGCCTATCTGACGGTCGGTCCCAACCCCGAACACTCCTGCTAAGGATTCTCACCATGGCACGCAGCCATCCGCTCAATATGTACCGCAACATCGGTATTATGGCGCACATCGACGCCGGTAAGACCACGACTACCGAGCGCATCCTCTATTACACCGGCAAGTCCTACAAGATCGGCGAAGTCCACGACGGCGCCGCGACCATGGACTGGATGGAGCAGGAGCAGGAACGCGGGATCACCATCACCTCGGCTGCGACCACCTGCTTCTGGACGTCTGAGGGCCAGGAATACCGCATCAACATCATCGACACCCCCGGCCACGTTGACTTCACCATTGAAGTCGAACGTTCGCTGCGCGTGCTCGACGGTGCGGTCGCCTGCTTCGACGGCGTTGCCGGCGTTGAGCCGCAGTCGGAAACCGTGTGGCGCCAGGCTGACAAGTACGGCGTTCCGCGCATGTGCTTCATCAACAAGCTCGACCGTACCGGCGCGAACTTCAAGTACTGCGTGCAGTCGATCATCGACCGCCTCGGTGCCAAGCCTGCCGTGCTCTACATTCCGATCGGCCTCGAAGCCGACCTGAAGGGCCTGGTCGACCTCGTTCACAACCGCGCGATCATCTGGAAGGACGAATCGCTCGGCGCCGAATTCTTCTACGAAGAAATCCCGGCTGAACTCGCTGACGAAGCTGCAGAATACCGTGAAAAGCTGCTCGAACTCGCTGTCGAGCAGGACGATGCGGTTCTGGAAGCCTACCTCGAAGGCAATGAGCCCGACGTCGCCACGCTGAAGTCGCTGATCCGCAAGGGCACGCTGAACCACTCGTTCGTTCCGGTCGTTTGCGGCTCGGCGTTCAAGAACAAGGGCGTTCAGCCCCTGCTCGACGCCGTCGTCGACTACCTGCCTTCTCCGCTCGACATCGAAGACGTCCAGGGCGTCAAGGTCGACAGCGACGAGCCCGACAGCCGTCCGCCGGAAGACAACGCTCCGTTCTCGGCGCTGGCCTTCAAGGTCATGAACGATCCCTTCGTGGGCTCGCTCACCTTCATCCGTATCTACTCGGGTACGCTCTCGAAGGGTTCGTACCTGAACTCGGTGAAGGGCAAGAAGGAAAAGGTCGGCCGCATTCTCGAAATGCACGCCAACGACCGTAAGGACATCGACGAATCCTTCGCGGGTGACATCGTTGCTCTTGCCGGCATGAAGGAAACCACCACGGGCGACACGCTCTGCGCCGAACGCGCGCCGATCGTGCTCGAACGCATGGAATTCCCCGAGCCGGTCATCGAACTGTCGGTGGAACCGAAGACCAAGGCCGACCAGGAGAAGATGGGCGTCGCGCTCAACCGTCTCTCGGCCGAAGATCCCTCGTTCCGCGTCACCACCGATCACGAATCGGGCCAGACGATCATCAAGGGCATGGGCGAACTTCACCTGGACATCATCGTTGACCGCATGCGTCGCGAGTTCAAGGTCGAAGCCAACGTCGGCGCTCCGCAGGTTGCCTATCGCGAATACCTCGCGAAGCCGGTGGACATCGACTACACCCACAAGAAGCAGTCGGGCGGTACCGGTCAGTTCGGTCGCGTGAAGGTTAAGGTCACGCCGGGCGAGCGCGGCGCGGGCATCACCTTCAAGGACGAGATCAAGGGCGGTAACATTCCGAAGGAATATATCCCCGCGATCGAAAAGGGCATGCGCGAAACCGCTGCCTCGGGCTCGCTGGTCGGCTTCCCGATCATCGACTTCGACATCGTCCTCTACGACGGTGCCTACCACGACGTCGACTCGTCGGCCCTGGCCTTCGAAATCGCCGGTCGCGGTGCCATGCGTGAAGTCGCCCAGAAGGCCGGCATCAAGCTGCTCGAACCGATCATGAAGGTCGAAGTCGTCACCCCCGAGGAATACCTCGGCGACGTCATCGGCGACATGAACAGCCGTCGTGGCCAGATCCAGGGCACCGACAGCCGCGGCAATGCCCAGGTCGTCGAATCGATGGTCCCGCTGGCCAACATGTTCGGCTATGTGAACCAGCTCCGCTCGTTCACCCAGGGCCGTGCGAACTACTCGATGTTCTTCTCCCATTATGACGAAGTCCCGGCGAACGTCGCGGCTGAGGTCAAGGAGAAGCTTGCCTAAACGGCAAGATCATTCTAGGGGCGGCGCCTGTTTCGGCGGGCGTTGCCTCACATCCCGCAGATACAATTCAAGCGAAAGAAGGTTTGTAAGATGGCGAAGGCAAAATTCGAGCGGAACAAGCCGCACTGCAACATCGGCACCATCGGTCACGTCGACCACGGCAAGACCACCCTCACGGCTGCCATCACCAAGGTCATGTCGGAAGCGTTCGGCGGTGAAGCCGTTGACTTCGCAAACATCGACAAGGCTCCGGAAGAGCGCGAGCGCGGCATCACGATCTCGACCGCTCACGTCGAGTACGAGACCGAAGCCCGTCACTACGCGCACGTCGACTGCCCGGGTCACGCTGACTACGTGAAGAACATGATCACCGGTGCCGCCCAGATGGACGGCGCGATCTTGGTCGTGAACGCTGCTGACGGCCCGATGCCGCAGACCCGCGAACACATCCTGCTCGCCCGCCAGGTCGGCGTGCCGCAGCTGGTCGTGTACATGAACAAGGTCGACCAGGTCGATGACGAAGAGCTCCTCGAGCTCGTCGAACTCGAAGTGCGCGAACTGCTCTCGTCGTATGACTTCGACGGCGACAACATCCCCGTCGTCAAGGGTTCGGCTCTCGCCGCCCTCGAAGGCCGTGACGACAACATCGGCAAGGAATCGATCCTTGCGCTGATGAAGGCTGTCGACGACTACATCCCGCAGCCCCCGCGTCCCACCGACAAGGCATTCCTGATGCCCGTCGAAGACGTGTTCTCGATCTCGGGTCGTGGTACGGTTGTTACCGGCCGCGTCGAAACCGGCATCGTCAAGGTTGGTGAAGAAGTCGAAGTCGTCGGTATCCGCGACACGCAGAAGACCACCGTCACCGGCGTCGAAATGTTCCGCAAGCTGCTCGACCAGGGTGAAGCCGGCGACAACATCGGCGCGCTGGTTCGTGGCCTGAAGCGCGACGACGTGGAGCGTGGCCAGGTTCTCGCCAAGCCGGGCACCGTGACCCCGCACACCGAGTTCTCGGCTGAAGTCTACGTTCTGTCGAAGGACGAAGGCGGCCGTCACACGCCGTTCTTCGCCAACTACCGTCCGCAGTTCTACTTCCGCACCACCGACGTGACCGGCGAAGTGATCCTTCCCGAGGGCACCGAAATGGTGATGCCGGGCGACAACGTTTCGCTGACCGTGAAGCTGATCGCTCCGATCGCCATGGACGAAGGTCTCCGCTTCGCAATCCGCGAAGGCGGCCGCACCGTCGGTTCGGGCGTCGTTGCCACGATCACGAAGTAATTCGCTGATCGTGCCGCTACGGCTAAAGTGATTGGCCCGGCGTCTCGAAAGAGGCGCCGGGCTTTTCGCGTTTATGGAGTTAAGGCGTTTGTGGCGCTCGAGGCCCCGGCGTAGGGCTAGTGTGCCCGCAACTCGCCCTGTCCGATCTTCCATGCATCCGAGCCTTTGGGTGCTTCGGGAATGGACGCCAGGTCGATGTAGTAGACAGGTTCCGGCACGTGGCCGAACGGTATGGTGATGCAGGGGCCTAGGCAGCCAGGCAGGTCCCAGAGGTCGGGCGGGTAGGCCGCGCCCGTACGCGTGCTTTCGTCGACGGATTTCGAAGCCGGGACGCGCTGGTCAGTGCCATCGCCGCCGTGGGAGCAGACGACGATCGTGCCGTCATTGCCGCCATTGCTGGCACGGGCGGCAGCACGGCAGGCCTCATCAACGGCAGCGCCCTTGGCGTCTGGCATGGTGGCGTGGGCGGAAAGCATGTTGGTATCGTCGATGTCGATGGGGACGCCCGTTTGGCCGGGGCCGTAGCCGGAACTGTCGGCTGCTGCGGTGGCGGGCGCCAGGCATGCAAGGGTGAGCGCGGCAAGCGTGCTGGAAATTGTCGTGGTGATGGAGGGCATTGAAAGCGCCTTCTGCTAGGCGTCGCCATGCCAACCTAGGATGCGGAACGGGGGTAGGGAAGGGGCGATGCGACGAACCGCGTTGGCGACCTTCGGGAACCTGCCGGACTTCGTGAAATCAGGGCTTGCTCGACTCGGCATCACCGTGTAGTGGCGCGGTTCGAATTTGACGGGGCTTCGGCCCTTTGGCTCTTTCTCATCGGTAGTAGGTAATGGAAGCTCAGAACATCCGTATCCGCCTCAAGGCGTTTGACCATCGCGTGCTCGACCAGGCTACTGGCGAAATCGCTGACACGGCCCGCCGTACCGGCGCTCTGATTCGTGGGCCCATTCCTCTGCCGACGAAGATCGAGAAGTTCACGGTCAACCGTGGCCCGCACATCGACAAGAAGTCGCGTGAGCAGTTCGAAGTCCGCACCTACAAGCGCCTGCTTGATATCGTGCAGCCGAACGCAGCTACCGTCGACGCTCTGATGAAGCTCGATCTGGCTGCCGGCGTGAACGTCGAAATCAAGCTGGCCTAAGCTGGTTTGCGGGGTGACCGAAAGGTTGCCCCGAAAGTCCTTTCCGATCGGACTTTAAACGATCGAGGCGAAATTCGGATCTTCGGATCCAAATTGTCCTTGTCGGCCCGATGGCCGGCTTTGCGGGGAGAAACCCGCAGAGACAGCGCCCCGGGCGGCAAGCCGCCAGGGGACACAAGGGATACCTCCGCCGTCTCCTTCGGGAAGCGTCGGGAATGCGTCCCCCGTCTCGTTTCCGCGGTCCATGATGGGCTGGCAGGGAACACCTGACCCGGACGGGGTTCGTATCACAACCAGGGTTGGACACGCGTACGGGGGATGGTCCTGCGTACGCCTCTGTAAGGAGAAAGGTCATGCGTACAGGCGTGATCGCCAAGAAAGTCGGGATGACCCGCCTGTTCCAGGAGGACGGTCGCCACGTGCCCGTCACTGTCCTGGCACTTGAAGACTGTCAGGTGGTTTCGGTTCGTACTGCTGATCGTGACGGCTACGTCGCGGTTCAGCTCGGTGCGGGCGAAGCAAAGCAGAAGAACGTTGCCAAGCCGCAGCGTGAGCACTTCGCCAAGGCTGAAGTTTCGCTCAAGATGCGCGTCGCGGAATTCCGCGTTGCCGACGATGCCCTCCTCGAAGTCGGTTCGACGATCGCTGCCTCGCACTTCGTGCCTGGCCAGCTGGTCGACGTTGCCGGCCACACCCAGGGCAAGGGCTTCCAGGGCGCCATGAAGCGCTGGGGCTTCGGCGGTATGCGTGCCACCCACGGTGTGTCGATCTCGCACCGTGCGCACGGTTCGACGGGTAACCGTCAGGATCCGGGCAAGGTGTTCAAGAACAAGAAGATGGCCGGCCACATGGGCGACCGTCAGCGCACCCAGCAGAACCTCGAAGTCGTCCGCGTGGACGACGAGCGTGGCCTGATCTTCGTCAAGGGCTCGGTCCCGGGTTCGAAGAACGCCTGGCTCACCGTTTCGGACGCCGTCAAGGTCGACCGTCACGGCGAGGCTCCGTACCCCGCCGGCCTCAAGCTGGCTGCCAACACCAATGATACGGCCGCTGCCGAGACCCCTGCTGACGTGGCGGCTCCCGAAGCGACCGAAGGCCAGGAGGGCTAATCATGAAGGTTCAGGTCCTCAATATCGACGGTTCGGCCGCTAACGCCGACATCGAGCTTTCGGACGACGTGTTCGGCCTCGAGCCGCGCGCGGACATCCTGCACCGCGTCGTCACCTGGCAGCTCGAAAATCGCCGCGGCATCGCCCGTGCGACCCGCGAGCGCTCGGAAGTCGCGCGTACCGGCAAGAAGTTCGGTCGCCAGAAGGGCGGCGGTACTGCCCGTCACGGCGATCGTGCGGCTCCGGTGTTCATCGGCGGTGGTAAGGCTCACGGTGCTCGTCGCCGCGAGTTTAACGTCTCGCTGAACAAGAAGATCCGCGCTCTCGGTCTGAAGATGGCCCTTTCGGCCAAGGCTCAGAAGGGTCTCGTGATCGTCGACTCGCTCGACGTTTCCGATGCCAAGACCAAGGCGCTCGCCGGTCAGCTCGCCAAGGCGAACTTCGGCAAGAAGGTTCTCGTCATGGACGGTGAGCAGGTAAACGAGGGCTTCGCCCTGGCTGCCCGCAACATCATCGGCGTCAACGTGCTTCCGGCTGTCGGCGCCAATGTCTACGACATCCTGAAGCATGATACGCTGGTGCTGACGCGCGCCGCTGTCGAGAAGCTGGAGGCGCGTTTCAATGGCTAAGAGCAACGTGGACATCCGTCATTACGACGTGATCCTCTCGCCGCACATCACCGAGAAGTCGACCCTGCTCTCCGAGCAGAACGCGGTTGTCTTCAAGGTGGCCGACGCGGCAACCAAGCCCCAGATCAAGGCCGCCGTTGAGGCGCTGTTCGACGTCAAGGTGACTGGCGTGAACACCCTGGTCCAGAAGGGCAAGACCAAGCGCTGGCGCGGTAGGGAATACCGCCGCAGCGACGTGAAGAAGGCGATTGTCACGCTGGCCGAAGGCCAGTCGATCGACATCACCGAAGGCGTACGGGGCTGATCCGATGGCACTGAAGCATTACAACCCGACCAGCCCCGCCCGCCGCGGCCTGGTCCTCGTCGACAAGTCGTCGCTCTGGAAGGGCAAGCCCCTCAAGGCGCTGACCGAAGGCAAGAGCAAGACCGGTGGCCGCAACAACAAGGGCCATGTCACTTCGCGTGGCATCGCCGGCGGTCACAAGCAGAAGTACCGCTTCATCGACTTCAAGCGTCGCAAGTGGGACATGGAAGCAACCGTGGAGCGGATCGAATACGATCCCAACCGCACTGCTTTCATCGCGCTGGTCAAGTACGCCGACGGTGAGCTGACCTACATCATCGCGCCTCAGCGTCTGGCCGTTGGCGACGTCGTCGTCGCCGGCGAGAAGACCGACGTGAAGCCCGGCAATGCCATGCTTCTGTCGCAGATGCCGGTCGGCACGATCTGCCACAACGTCGAGATGAAGCCCGGCAAGGGCGGCCAGATCGCACGTTCGGCAGGCACCTATGTGCAGGTCGTCGGTCGCGATCGCGGCATGGTCATCGTTCGTCTGAACTCGGGCGAGCAGCGCTACCTGCGTGGCGATTGCATGGGCACCGTTGGCGCCGTGTCGAACCCCGACAACGCCAACCAGACCCTTGCCAAGGCTGGTCGCGGCCGTTGGCTGGGCCGTCGCCCGCTGACCCGCGGTGTTGCCAAGAACCCGGTCGACCACCCGCACGGCGGTGGTGAAGGCCGTACCTCGGGCGGCCGTCATCCGGTCACTCCGTGGGGCAAGCCGACCAAGGGTGCTCGCACTCGCAACAACAAGCAGACGGACAAGATGATCATCCGTTCGCGCCACGCCAAGAAGAAGAGGTAAGACACGATGGCACGTTCCGTCTGGAAAGGCCCCTTCGTCGACCTGTACCTTCTCAAGAAGGCCGAGGTCGCGCAGGATGCCGGCAACCGCGCTGGTCCGATCAAGACCTGGTCGCGTCGCTCCACCATTCTCCCGCAGTTCGTTGGTCTGACCTTCTCGGTCTACAACGGGCACAAGTTCATCCCTGTCTCGGTCAACGAGGACATGGTCGGCCACAAGCTCGGTGAATTCGCGCCCACGCGCACGTTCCCCGGCCACGCCGCCGACAAGAAGGGCAAGCGCTAATGAGCAAGCAGGCAGCACCCCGCCGCGTTGGCGAGAAGGAAGCTCTTGCGGTTGGCACCACCATTCGTGGTTCCGCCCAGAAGCTCAACCTCGTCGCCGCTCTCATCCGTGGCCGCAAGGCCGAGGACGCGATGAACATCCTGGCCTTCTCCAAGAAGGCCATGGCCCAGGACGCCCGCAAGATCCTCGCTTCGGCGATCGCCAATGCGGAAAACAACCATAACCTCGACGTCGACGCTCTCGTCATCGCCGAGGCATCGGTTGGCAAGTCGATCACGATGAAGCGCTTCCACGCGCGCGGTCGCGGCAAGTCCACCCGGATCCTCAAGCCGTTCTCACGCCTGCGGATCGTCGTTCGCGAAGTCGAGGAGGCCTGATCCATGGGTCACAAGAGCAATCCGATCGGTCTGCGTCTGCAGATCAACCGTACCTGGGACAGCCGCTGGTTTGCGGAAGGCCGGGACTACGGCAAGCTTCTTGAGGAAGACCTCAAGATCCGCAAGTCCATCATGTCGACCCTGCCGCAGGCAGCGATCTCCAAGGTGGTCATCGAGCGTCCGGCCAAGCTGTGCCGCATCTCGATCTACGCAGCCCGGCCCGGTGTGATCATCGGCAAGAAGGGTGCGGACATCGAGAAGCTGCGCAAGCAGCTCTCGGCCATGACTTCGAGCGAAGTGAAGCTGAACATCGTCGAAATCCGCAAGCCGGAAATCGATTCGAAGCTCGTCGCTCAGGGCATTGCCGACCAGCTGGTCCGCCGTGTTGCGTTCCGCCGTGCGATGAAGCGCGCCGTTCAGTCGGCCCTTCGTCTTGGTGCCGAAGGCATCAAGATCACCTGCGGTGGCCGTCTCGGCGGCGCCGAAATCGCTCGCGTGGAATGGTATCGCGAAGGCCGCGTTCCGCTGCACACGCTGCGTGCGAACATCGACTATGCCGAAGCCGAGGCGCTGACCGCCTACGGTATCATCGGCATCAAGGTCTGGATCTTCAAGGGCGAAATCCTTGGCCATGACCCGATGGCGCAGGATCGTCTGATGATGGAGGCTCAGACCTCCGGCGTCCGTCCGGCGCGCTGAGGCTTGAGGTAGAGTAAGCACCATGCTGCAACCGAAAAAGACCAAGTTCCGCAAGGCTTTCAAGGGCCGGATCAAGGGTGATGCCAAGGGCGGCACCGACCTGAACTTCGGTTCGTACGGCCTCAAGGCCCTCGAGCCCGAGCGGATCACCGCCCGCCAGATCGAAGCGGCTCGCCGCGCGATCACGCGTCACATCAAGCGCCAGGGTCGTCTCTGGATCCGCGTCTTCCCCGACGTGCCGGTTTCGAAGAAGCCTGCTGAAGTCCGTCAGGGTAAGGGCAAGGGTTCGGTCGAATACTGGGCGGCCCGCGTCAAGCCCGGCCGTATCCTGTTCGAACTGGACGGCGTCGCTGGCCCGCTCGCAGCCGAGGCTTTCAGCCGCGCTGCGATGAAGCTGCCGATCAAGACCAAGGTCGTGGCTCGCCTCGGCGACACTTCGCACCTTGGCGGCGAGTAAGGAAGTCGAATCATGGCAAACAAGATCGAAGACTTTCGTGCCAAGACCGACGATCAGCTGACCGCTGACCTCGCCGACCTTAAGCGCGAACAGTTCAACCTGCGGTTCCAGGCCGCGACCAACCAGCTCGAAGCCCCGGCGCGGGTGCGTGAAGTCCGCCGTGACATCGCGCGCATCAAGACGCTCCAGGCCGAGCGCGCGGCGCAGGCCTGAGGAGACACACGATGCCCAAGCGTATTCTGATCGGGACCGTGGTTTCCGACAAGACCGACAAGACCGTTACCGTACTGGTCGAGCGCAAGGTGAAGCACCCCCTTTACGGGAAGATCATCCGCCGCTCGAAGAAGTACCATGCTCACGATGAGGACAACGCCTTCAAGACCGGCGAACGTGTCCGCATCGAGGAGACGAAGCCCTACTCGAAGACCAAGACCTGGAAGGTTCTTGACCGTCTTCAGGCGAGCAAGGGCACGGCACTGGAAGCAGAGGTCTAAGGACCTCGGCCTCCAGGCCGAAAGCAGAGTGTTGACCTGGACGGGAGAATGCGGCAAAGGCCCGCACTTCGCCCGTCAAGGCGACTCGGGCCCCTAGTGGGCCTGTCTTTTTAGGAACTGCCGGACTGGTTCCGGCAAGCCAGTTGAGAAGGACCCGGATCGATGATCCAGATGCAATCCAATCTCGACGTCGCGGACAACAGCGGCGCCAAGCGCGTCCAGTGCATCAAGGTGCTGGGTGGCTCGAAGCGTCGTTTCGCAGGCGTTGGCGACATCATTGTGGTGTCGGTAAAGGAGGCGCAGCCCCGCGCCCGCGTGAAGAAGGGTGACGTTCACCGTGCGGTGATCGTGCGTACCCGCAAGGACGTGCGCCGTGCAGACGGCAGCGTTATCCGCTTCGACAGCAACGCGGCGGTGCTCATCAACAAGAACGAGGAGCCGATCGGCACTCGTATCTTTGGCCCCGTCGTTCGCGAGCTGCGCGGCAAGGGCTTCATGAAGATCATCTCGCTCGCTCCGGAGGTGCTGTAATGGCTGCTTCGAAGATCAAGAAGGGTGACGCCGTCGTCGTCCTGTCCGGCAAGGACAAGGGCCGCACCGGCACCGTGCTTCAGGTTCTCCCGAAGGACGGCAAGGTCGTGGTTGAAGGCGTGAACGTCGCAACCCGTCACCGCAAGCCGACCCAGCAGAACCCGCAGGGTGGCATCGAGCGCATTCCGGCCCCGATGGCGATCAGCAAGATCGCGGTCGCCGACAAGGACGGCAAGCCGACGCGCGTTCGCTTCGAAACCAAGGACGGCAAGAAGGTCCGCGTGGCCGTGAAGTCCGGGGAGACCATCGATGGCTGATTACACTCCGCGCATGCGCACCCGCTATGACGACGCCGTCGTCAAGGCGATGACCGAGAAGTTCGGTTACAAGAACGCAATGGAAGTGCCCAAGATCGAAAAGATCACGCTCAACATGGGTGTGGGCGAGGCCAGCCAGGACAAGAAGAAGGTCCAGACTGCCGCTGCGGAAATGGAAGCCATCGCTGGTCAGAAGCCGGTGATCACCAAGGCCCGCAAGTCGATCGCACAGTTCAAGCTGCGCGAAGGCATGCCGATCGGTTGCAAGGTTACCCTGCGCCGCGAACGCATGTACGAATTCCTCGATCGCCTCATCACGATCGCAATGCCCCGCATTCGCGATTTCCGTGGTCTGAACCCGAAGTCTTTCGACGGCCGGGGCAACTACGCGATGGGTCTTAAGGAGCAGATCATCTTCCCGGAGATCAGCTACGACAAGATCGAGAAGGTGCGTGGCATGGACATCATCGTCACCACCACCGCAAAGACCGACGAGGAAGCGCGCGAGCTGCTCCGTCTGTTCGGTTTCCCGTTCCCGGCTGAAGAGTCGGAACAGAAGGAAGCGGCGTGAGCCGCCGCTGAGGAAGAGAGCTTAAGTCCATGGCGAAACTGAGTTCCGTGAACAAGAACGAGCGCCGCAAGCAGCTCGTTAAGAAGTATGCAGGCAAGTACGCGCGCCTTAAGGCGGTTGCCGATGATGAATCGCTCGACGAAACCGAGCGTCTCATCGCCCGTCTGAAGCTGGCCGAAATCCCGCGTAACGGCAACCCGACCCGGGTTCGCAATCGTTGCGCGACCACCGGCCGTCCGCGCGGTTACTACCGCAAGTTTGGTCTCTGCCGCATCGAGCTGCGTGATCTTGCCAACAAGGGCATGATCCCCGGCGTGACCAAGTCGAGCTGGTAAGGGTACGAAGCAATGGCTATGACCGATCCCCTGGGTGATATGCTCACCCGCATCCGCAACGGGCAGCAGGCGAAGAAGGACACCGTTCTTTCGCCCGCATCCAAGCTTCGTGCGCGCGTTCTGGAAGTTCTCCAGCGCGAAGGCTACATCCGTGGCTACAGCGATGACGCTACCGGCGCTCATCCGCAGCTGCGCATCGAGCTGAAGTATTTCGAAGGCGAGCCTGCTATCAAGCACATCGCTCGCGTCTCCAAGCCTGGCCGCCGCGTCTACTCGGGTTCGAAGGAACTCCCGGTTGTTCGCAATGGCCTCGGCATCACCATCGTCTCGACGCCGCGCGGCGTGCTTTCGGATGCCGAAGCGCGCGCTGCCAACGTCGGCGGCGAAGTGCTGGCGGAGGTGTTCTAATGAGCCGCATCGGCAAAAAGCCGGTTGTGATCCCTGGCGGGGTCACTGCCGCCATCGATAACGGCATCCTGACCGTCAAGGGCCCGAAGGGCACCCTGACGCTGGGTCTGTCGGACCTCGTGACCTACTCGGTCGAGGAAGGTTCGATTGCCGTTCAGCCCGCCAACCAGACCAAGGCTGCCCGCAGCCACTGGGGCATGCAGCGTACGCTGGTGGCCAACCTCATCGAGGGCGTCACCAACGGTTACACCAAGGTTCTTGAGATCAAGGGCGTTGGTTACCGTGCGAATTCGCAGGGCAAGACGCTCAAGCTTCAGCTTGGCTTCTCGCACGACGTTGACGTCGCTGTCCCCGAGGGCATCGAAATCAAGACCCCGGATAACACCACGGTCGAGATTTCCGGTATCGACAAGCAGAAGGTCGGCCAGGTTGCGGCCGAGATCCGTCGCTGGCGCAAGCCCGAGCCTTACAAGGGCAAGGGTATCAAGTACCGTGGCGAGTTCATCTTCCGCAAGGAAGGGAAGAAGAAGTAATGGCCAAGCTGTCTCTTTTCGATCGCCGCGCTCGTCGCGTTCGTACCGCACTGAAGGCTCGTTCGGGCGGCCGTCCTCGTCTGTCGGTGCACCGCACCGGCCGTCACATCTATGCGCAGATCATTGACGATGCGCAGGGCCGTACGGTGGCCGCCGCCAACACGCTTGGCGCCAAGGGCACTGACAAGGACGCCGCGATCCGCGTGGGCAAGGAACTCGCCGAGGCCGCCAAGAAGGCGGGTATCACTTCGGTCGTGTTCGACCGTGGCGGTTTCCTCTTCCATGGCCGCGTCAAGGCGCTGGCCGATGCCGCCCGTGAAGGCGGGCTGGAGTTCTGATCATGGCTGACGAAAACATCAACGAAGCGCCGATCGCCGCTGAGCAGCCGCAGGGCGGCGAAGCGCAGGAGACCCGTGAGGGTCGCGGTCGCGGTCGTGGTCGCGGTGAACGCGGTGAGCGTGGCGGCCGTGGCCGTCGCGATGACCGTCGCGGTGGCCGCAACAACGACGAGGAACAGGGCGAGGAGCTCATTGAGAAGCTCGTCCACATCAACCGCGTCTCGAAGACGGTCAAGGGCGGTAAGCGCTTCGGCTTCGCTGCGCTGGTCGTCGTAGGCGACGGCAAGGGCCGTGTCGGCTTCGGCCACGCCAAGGCTCGCGAAGTTCCCGAGGCGATCACGAAGGCCACTGCTTCTGCCAAGAAGAAGATGGTCCGCGTGGCGCTCAAGGAAGGCCGCACTCTTCACCACGACGGCAAGGGCCACTTCGGCGCCGGCAAGGTGAACGTGCGTTCGGCTCCGGCCGGTACCGGCATCATCGCCGGTGGCCCGATGCGCGCCGTGTTCGAGAGCCTGGGCGTCGCTGACGTCGTCACCAAGTCGGTGGGCACCTCGAACCCGTACAACATGATCCGCGCCACCTTCGACGCGCTCGTCAACCAGACTTCGCCGAAGTCGGTTGCCCAGCGTGTGGTAAGAAGGTCGCCGACCTGCTTGGTCGCGGTGGCGTCAGCGAAGCAGAGGCCGAGGCCGCTGCCGAAGCCATCGTGGAGTAAGGCTCATGGCAAAGATCAAGATCAAGCAGATCGGTTCGCCGATCCGTCGCCCCGAAAGCCAGAAGAAGATCCTCATCGGTCTTGGCCTGGGCAAGATGCACAAGGTCGTCGAACGCGAAGACACCCCGGAAGTCCGTGGTGCGATCGCGAAGCTGCCACACATGGTTGTGGTGATCGACTGATCAGCCTGTATCAGGCACGATAACCGGAAGGGCCCTGGCGGAAACGTCGGGGCCTTTTTCGTTTCGGTCGAGCTTTACATTCCCTTATCCCGCGTCTTATCGATGCTGCGCATAATCCGTGCGTAGCCGTGTCGGTTCCTCCACCTTTGGTGCCACTTGTGTTAAGCGCGGAGATCTGGATTTCCCCGGGGGATACTTTGCTTCGCAGGACCATCGCGGCCACATCACTGTCTCTGGCCGTTCTCGCTCTTTCGGGATGTGAAGGCAGCGAGCCGCCCGATAACGGTGAAACCTATGTTCAGGAGAGTCCGGCTGCCGAGCCGGCCTGTAACGATCCGCTCGCCGATCCCGCTACGCTGGAGCGTGATCGCGAGGCCGACAAGGCGCTCAAGACGCTTCTCGCGTCAGGACAGGCCGATCCGGTTGCCGAGGCGCGCAAGGCTGCGGCGGCCGGAGATTTCCGGCTTGTCGCTGCGGTGACGCTTGGCGGCATCGACACCAGCCAGTTCGGTGCTCAATGCGTGCTACGGGGAGGACTATCTCCCCGGATGGCGCGTGTCGTGACCTACTTCGGTGAGGATTCGCTACCGACGCCCGCGCCCAGTGAGGCGCCGAGCGGTGGGACCGAAGATCGGCTCGCGACATTTGCACGGACTTTCAATGAAGCGCTGATCGCTGATCCGGCGTATCCATATCGAGACGTGTGCCGGTCCGTTCCCGTCCTGGCTGTGAAGAAGGGGGCTGCAGCGCAGGAGCCTAACGTCGCGAAGGGTCCAGAGCGCGCTTATGGTTACGCAAAGCTCGGCCCGTTGCCAGAAAACGCCACGCTCGCCGATGCAGCGCGCCGCGGCAATGTTGCGGCTTTGCGGCGGATGCTTGACGAGGAACCTTCGGCCGACCCGACAGGTGATGCGCTGGATGCGCCGCAGACCATCGATTCCCCAGATCTGTTCGGAATGACGTCGCTTGCCTGGGCAATTGCCTATCATCGTGACGGAGCGGCTCGTTTCCTGCTTGCACGGCAGGCCAGTCCTTCCGGAGCACAATGCCAGGCACTCATGGATCGCGATTCGCCGATGCAGATTGCGCGAGCGCAGGGCTGGCTGCAAATGGTCCTGAAGATGAAGGCGCTTGTGCCTGAGGCCGATTATGCCCGCCTCGCGGAAGAGCCGGCCTTGCCCGATGGAAACAAGGCGCAATTCAACGCCGAACTGGCGAAACTGGGCGATCGTTACGGCACGATCTTCAATAAGGACGAGCTCACTCGTCATGAATTGAAGTTCACCGTTAACGCTGGTGGGCGCGTAACCTCTTGTTCTTTCGAACCGAAAACTGTTTCACCAGAGTTCGACGCGGATATTTGCCGGCTTGGTGCCGAGGTGTTCAAATGGAAGCCCGCACGAGACGCTGAAGGCCGTTCGATCCCCGGAAACGGGAAGCTCATGATCCGCCTCCGAGGCAGTTAAGAGCCGCAGTTCCGGATTCGGGGGTGACATTGCGCCGCGGTTCGCTTATGGGCCGCGCCTTCCCATTAGCGCGACTAAAAGCGAAAGCGAGTGCAGACTATGAAATTGAATGACATCCGCGACAACGCCGGCGCCCGTCACCGTCGCATCCGCGTCGGCCGTGGCATCGGCTCGGGCAAGGGCAAGACCGCTGGTCGTGGTCAGAAGGGTGCCAAGGCACGCTCGGGCGTTTCGATCAACGGCTTCGAAGGCGGCCAGATGCCGCTTCACATGCGCCTTCCGAAGCGCGGCTTCAGCAACAAGAAGTTCGCCAAGGATTACGCGGAAGTGAACCTCGGCATGATCCAGAAGGCGATCGACGCCGGTAAGCTGGACATCTCGGGCACCGTTGATCACGCGGTTCTCCAGGCCGCTGGCCTGGCTCGTGGTGGCAAGGACGGCGTCCGCCTGCTGGGCAAGGGCGAACTGACCACCAAGGTCGAGTTCAACGTTGCCGGTGCTTCGAAGGGTGCCGTGGAAGCGGTCCAGAAGGCTGGTGGTTCGGTGATTCTTCCTGCCAAGGAAGCCGCCGAAGCCTGAGCCATCGCAACCGCGATATGCTCATAGGGGGAGGGCGGGCGCGATGCGCTTCGCCCTCTCTTCATTCAGACTGCCTTTCGGCGACAGGTCTTCCAGAGCCGGCGCGAATGTCTATATGAGCGGACCAGAACCGGGGTTCGACAAGCCTTCATGCAGTCGCTAAGGCAGACCCGAACCGACTATCGAGGCTTTACAAATCGTCATGGCTTCCCGCGCCGACAATATCGCCAGCACTCTGAGCCTGGCCAACTTCTCGAAAGCCACCGAGCTAAAGAACCGAATCTGGTTCACCATCGGTGCGCTGATCGTCTTCCGCTTCCTGAGCTTCGTTCCGCTTCCCGGCGTGAACCCGCTGATTCTCTCGCAGCTCTACAGCAAGACGCAGGGCGGCATTCTCGACCTGTTCAACACTTTCTCGGGCGGTTCGCTTTCGCGAATGAGCCTCATCGCGCTCGGCGTGATGCCTTACATCACGGCGTCGATCGTGGTCCAGCTCGCCGCATCGCTCCACCCCGCACTGGTGGCGCTGAAGAAGGAAGGCGAAACCGGCCGCAAGAAGCTTAACCAGTACACCCGGTATGGCGCAGTTCTCCTTTGCGCGATCCAGGGCTGGTTCCTCGCGGTCAGCCTTGAGGCGTACGGCGCTTCGAACGGGCTTCAGGCCGTCGTCGATCCTGGCCTGGTGTTCCGCATCGGTGCCGTGATTTCGCTCGTCGGGGGCACGATGTTCCTGCTGTGGCTTGGTGAGCAGATCACCTCGCGCGGCATCGGCAATGGTGTTTCGCTCATCATCATGGCGGGCATCGTCGCCCAGATGCCGACGTTCGCGACGAACGTCGGACAGGCCTACAGCGCGGGCGACACGGGCTCGATCCTCATCATTGCGCTGATCGTGCTGATCGTCGCCATGATCCTGATGATCTGCTTCATGGAACGTGCGCAGCGCCGTCTGTTGATCCAGTATCCGAAGCGGGCGACTCAGCGCGGGATGATGCAGGCCGATCGCAGCCATCTGCCGTTGAAGATCAACACCGCAGGCGTGATCCCGCCGATCTTCGCCAGTTCGCTGCTGCTGCTGCCGCTGACGATCACTCAGTTCGCGGGTAAATCGCTGAACCCGGAATCGACCTGGGGCAAGATCGTCGTTTCGCTGAACCAGTACCTCGGTCACGGCAAGCCGCTCTACATGCTGCTTTATGCAGCGGGCATCGTGTTCTTCTGCTTCTTCTACACTGCGGTCGTCTTCAATCCCGAGGAAACCGCTGACAACCTGAAGAAGAACGGTGGCTTCATTCCCGGCATTCGCCCGGGCAAGAACACCGCGAATTATCTCGATTACGTGCTGACCCGCATCACCGTGATCGGAGCGATCTACCTGACCATCGTCTGCACCGTTCCGGAGTACTTCCTCTCGATGACCGGTCTGCCGTTGCTCTTCATGGGTGGAACGAGCTTGCTGATCGTCGTCAACGTGACCGTCGACACGATCACGCAGATCCAGTCGCACCTGCTGGCACACCAGTATGGCGACCTGATCAAGAAGGCGAAACTGAAAGGCAGACTGCGCTGATCGGCGCTCGCCAGGGACAAATGAGGGGTAAGGCGTGAATATCATCCTGTTGGGCCCGCCGGGGGCGGGCAAGGGCACCCAGGCGCAGCGTCTGGTCGAGCGGCATGGCATGCGCCAGCTTTCGACTGGCGACATGCTCCGCGCTGCGGTGAAGGCTGGTACGCCTACCGGGCTGGAAGCCAAGGCAGTGATGGAGCGTGGCGAGCTCGTTTCGGACGAGATCGTCTCAGCTCTGATCGGAGACGAACTGGACGCCATGGGGTCCGGTGCCGGTGCGATTTTCGACGGTTATCCGCGCACGGCGGCTCAGGCCGAATCGCTTGACGGAATCCTGGCCGCACGTGGTCGCAAGCTCGATCACGTGATCGAACTTGAAGTCGACGAAGAGGCGCTTGTCGAGCGGATCACCGGCCGTTTTTCCTGCGCCAGTTGCGGGAAGGGCTATCACGACAAGTTCGAGCAACCCAAGGTTCCCGGGGTCTGCGACAAGTGCGGTGGGACGGAATTCAAGCGCCGTCCTGACGACAATGCGGAGACCGTTAGGACTCGTCTGGCAGAGTACCGTGCGAAAACTGCGCCGATCCTGCCGATCTATGAGGCGCAGGGAATCGTTGCCAGGGTCGATGGCATGGCTGACATGGACGATGTCACCGCAGCCATCGAAGCGGTCCTGAAATCCTGATGATGCGGCCGGGCGAAAGTCCGGCCGTTCTCGTTTGCGGTATGCGTGCCGGTGGCGCTGCCGTGACGATGCGCCGCGTGGGGCTTCCTGCGCGGCGATTTTCGCTTTCTTTGACTACCGTACGCGGATGCGGTAAACAGTTGGCGCAAGGTCTGCTCTCGCCGCCCACACGGGGCCGGTGATCGAGCGGCACGGTTCGCGGGCGTTGACACGCCTTTCGAATCGTCCTATGCGCGCCCTTCACTCAAAGGTTTCGGCAAGTCCGGGGGCGTTGGCAACAAGCGTGCCGCCAACCGGACCTTTTGTCATTTACGCCTTTCGGGTGAAAAGCGTTGAGATGGGGGTCGTCCCTAGGGCGCTCCTGTGGAGCATGGAGATTTAAGTGGCTCGTATTGCCGGGGTAAACATCCCCACCAACAAGCGCGTTATCATCGCGCTCACCTACATCCATGGTATCGGTCGTACCAAGGCTCTCGAGATCGCCGACAAGCTCGGCATCGATCACAGCCGCCGTGTTCAGGACCTGTCGGACGCCGAAGTCCTGCAGATCCGCGAAACCATCGACGCCGATCACACGGTTGAAGGTGACCTTCGTCGCGAAACCGCGATGAACATCAAGCGCCTGATGGACCTCGCCTGCTACCGTGGCCTGCGTCACCGCAAGGGTCTGCCGGTTCGTGGCCAGCGCACGCATACCAATGCGCGCACCCGCAAGGGCAAGGCTAAGCCGATCGCCGGCAAGAAGAAGTAAGCCGTTCGGGCCGAGCAATCGGCCCATCCGGTTTCCCCCAGCGATTTTTCGACAGGATACACGATCATGGCACGCGAACCCCAGCGCATTAAGCGCCGCGAGCGCAAGAACATCACCAGCGGCATCGCGCATGTGAACGCCAGCTTCAACAACACCATGGTGACCATCACCGACGCCCAGGGCAATGCGATCAGCTGGTCCTCGGCAGGCATGATGGGCTTCAAGGGTAGCCGCAAGTCGACGCCGTACGCCGCGCAGGTCGCCGCTGACGACGCCGGCAAGAAGGCCGCCGAACACGGCGTCCGCACTCTCGAAGTCGAAGTCAAGGGCCCGGGTTCGGGCCGTGAGAGCGCCCTGCGCGCCCTCCAGGCGGTCGGCTTCACCATTACCTCGATCCGCGACGTGACGCCGATCCCGCACAATGGCGTGCGTCCTTCCAAGCGTCGCCGCGTCTGATCGAGCTAATCCGGACGACGAACCGGTCGTCGTCCGGGCTTCGGAACGTCCCGAGCCTTTCCACCAGGCTCCGGGGCGTAACCGCCATCACTCCCAGGGGAAGTCCATGACTGTCAACATCAAGAACTGGCAGGAACTCAAGAAGCCGAACAGCCTTGAGATCAAGCCGGGACCCGACCCCAAGCTGAAGGCGACCTTCGTCGCCGAACCTCTCGAGCGCGGTTTCGGCCTGACGCTCGGCAATGCGTTGCGTCGCGTGCTGCTCTCCTCGCTGCAGGGTGCTGCGATCACCTCGATCAAGATCGAGAACGTGCTGCACGAATTCTCGTCGCTGGCCGGTGTGCGCGAGGACGTCACGGACATCGTCCTCAACGTCAAGCAGATCGCGCTCAAGATGCAGGGCGAAGGCCCGAAGCGTCTCCAACTGTCGGCTACCGGACCGGCAGCGGTCAAGGCGGGCGACATCGCCGTCTCGGGTGACATCGAGGTCATGAACAAGGACCTCGTGATCTGCCACCTCGACGAGGGTGCCACGCTCAACATGGAACTGACCGCCGACACCGGCAAGGGCTACGTCCCCGCCGTGTCGAACCGTCCCGTGGACGCACCGATCGGACTTATCCCGGTCGATTCGCTCTACTCGCCGGTGCGTCAGGTCAGCTACAAGGTGGACAACGCCCGCATCGGTCAGGAGCTTGACTACGACAAGCTCAATCTGACGGTGGAAACGGACGGTACCGTGACCCCGGAAGACGCCGTGGCTTATGCTGCGCGCATCCTCCAGGACCAGCTTGCGCTGTTCGTCCACTTCGAGGACATCGCACCGGTTGGCGCCTCGCCGATGATCGGCATGGCTGCTGGCGGCGCTGCTGCCTCGGAAGAGAGCGATACCAACCAGCTCAACCGCTACCTTCTCAAGAAGGTGGACGAACTGGAGCTGTCGGTACGTTCGGCCAACTGCCTCAAGAACGACAACATCATCTATATCGGCGATCTGGTCCAGAAGACCGAAGCCGAGATGCTGCGTACGCCGAACTTCGGCCGCAAGTCGCTCAACGAGATCAAGGAAGTTCTTTCCTCGATGGGTCTGCGCCTCGGCATGGACATTCCGGGCTGGCCGCCCGAGAACATCGAAGAAATGGCCAAGAAGCTGGAGCAGGAACTGCTCGGCTGATCGGTTACTTCGATACCGAATTGAAGAGGGCTCCGCAGGAATGCGGGGCCTTTTTCTTTGGGGAACTGCTCCCTGGGCAGCAGGTGCAATCGGGTCTGGCCGATTTGCGTGCGGCTGTTTAGCGTGCTGGCATGATCGAACCTTCCGACGTGCTATCGGCGCGGACTCGCTTCAGTCTTGGCGCACGCTTCAGGAGTGTCATCTATGCGTGGCGCGGACTGCGCAGGCTTGTTCATGGCGAGCATAACGCGCGGATACACCTCGCCGCTTCGCTGTGCGTCGTGGCGGCAGGCATCTGGCTGCGAGTTTCGATGGACGACTGGCGGTGGCTCGTCCTGGCGATGGCCATGGTGTGGCTCGCCGAGGCGTTCAATACGGCGATCGAGGAGCTTTGCGACCGGATCGAACCGGGGTTCGACCTTGTCATAGGTCGGATCAAGGATGTTGCGGCCGGGGCTGTTCTAATCGCCTCTCTGGCGGCAGCGCTGATTGGTGTGTTGACGCTGGGTCCGCCGTTATGGGTGCTTGTCCAGCAGTAGTAGGCCCGTTCCGGCTTGACTCCTTCGCCGTTTTCGGGTTGAGGGCGCCACTCACACGTAAGTGAACCGGCTTTGGGCGATGGCCGAACCACATCGCCCGGCAGGCAGTACCTTGAACGGCTGCCTGACGAACGGAGTATATGAAATGCGTCATAAGCATGGTCAGCGCAAGCTGCAGCGCACCTCGGGCCACCGCGCCGCCCTTCTGCGCAACATGGCCGCCGCTCTCATCAAGCACGAGCAGATCCAGACCACCACGCCGAAGGCGAAGGAACTGCGTCCTTACCTCGAAAAGCTGATCACGCTCGCGAAGCATGGCGGCCTTTCGAATCGTCGTCTGGCGCACGCTCGCCTGATGGACGAAGCGCAGGAAAAGAAGCTCTTCGAAGTTCTGGCCGAGCGTTATGCCGGCCGCAACGGTGGCTACACCCGCATTATCAAGGCAGGCATCCGCGCTTCGGACGCCGCCCCGATTGCGATCATCGAACTCGTCGACCGCGACGTTTCGGAAAAGGGCAAGGACTCGGGCCCGGTGACCACCGACACCGAGGAATACGCCGAGGCCTGATCGCCTTTCGGCAGTCGGCTTCGTAGAGGAGCCGGCAAAGAGATTGCAGGGCGGTCGCGGGAATACCTCGCGGCCGCCTTTCTTTTTGTTTCGGGAGAACGTGATGTATCGTCTGTCGGGCCTGCTTGGGGCCGTGTTTCTTTCCACCGCTTCCAGCCTTGCGGTGGTACCTGTTTCAGCGCAGACGATGGTTCCGATGACTTATCCCGAAACACGCCGCGACGATCTCGTTGAAACCCTGTTCGGCGAGCGCATCGCGGATCCGTACCGCTGGCTCGAAAACGATGTGCGGCACGATCCGGAAGTCGCCGCCTGGGTCGAGAAGGAATCGACCTTCACCGAAGCTTACCTTGAAGGACTGCCGCAGCGTAGTTGGTTCAAGCAGCGGATCAGTTCGTTGATGAACTTCGAGCGGTTCGGTTTGCCGATCAAGGCTGGCAAGCGGTACTTCTATACCCGAAACACCGGGCTTCAAAACCAGTCGCAGCTTTTCGTGCGCGACGGACTTCACGGTGCGCCGCGGATGCTGCTTGATCCCAACGCCTGGGCGAAGGACGGTGCCACGGCACTGGATGCGTGGGAGCCCTCTCACGAAGGTCGCTATCTGCTCTATAGTGTGCAGGACGGCGGGAGTGACTGGCGTGTGCTTCACGTGCTGGATGTAACCACGGGCAAGGCGCTGGATGACGAACTGCGCTGGGTCAAGTTCAGCGCGCTGGCCTGGATCGGGGAGGAGGGCTTCCTCTACTCGCGATTCCCGGCGCCTGAGGAAGGGGCCGCGTTCCAGAGCCTGAACTACAACCAGGCGATCTATTTCCACCGGCTCGGTACGCCGCAGAGCGCCGACGAACTGGTCTACTCCACGCCGGACCATCCGGATTACGGCCACGCCGCCGAAGTGACGCAGGACGGGCGGCTTGCTGTCATCACCTCGCATATCGGCACGGATTCGCGCTACGATGTGCATGTGATCGACCTGTCGAAGCGCAAGAAGGCGGGGTGGGACGCAAAGCCCGTGGTGACGGGTTTCAAGGACGACTGGCGGCTTGTCGAAGGGGCCGGACAGAAGCTCTGGTTTGTCACCAACGAAAGTGCACCGCGCTACCGGCTCATCAGTATCGATCTCGGGGCGAAGGCTCCGGCCTTCGCGGAAGTCGTCCCGCAGCGCGAGGACATTCTGGAGCGGGCCGGTATCGTCGGCCAGCAACTCGTTCTCAACTATATGCGTGACGCGGCGAGCCATGCCGAGATTCGGGCTTGACGGCAAGCCGGCCGTGCGCTTGCGCTCAACGGTATCGGGACGGCTTCCGGGTTCCGGGGCAAGCCCGGAGACCCTGAGACCTTCTACTCCTTCACGAGCTTCAACCGTCCGGCAGCGATCTTCCGGATGAACCTCGATACCGGCATGTCCGAGCCCTTCGCGGAGCCGGTGATGGATTTCGACCCTTCGGACGTCGTGGTCGAGCAGCGCTTCTATACGTCGAGGGACGGCACGCGGGTGCCGATGTTCCTCGTGCGGCGCAAGGACGTGGTGCAGTCGGGCAAGGCCGTGCCGACGCTGCTCTATGGCTATGGTGGTTTCGACATTTCCCTGACACCGGGTTTCTCGGCCAGTCGCATGGCCTGGGTCCAGGCCGGAGGCGCCTTTGCCATGGCGAACCTGCGCGGCGGCGGCGAGTATGGACGCGCCTGGCACGATGCCGGGCGCCGTGCCAACAAGCAGAACGTGTTCGACGACTTCATCGCCGCCGGCGAGTATCTCAAGGCCGAAGGATCGCTTCAAAGGATGGCCTTGCGATCCAGGGCGGGTCGAACGGCGGGCTTCTCGTGGGGGCCGTGCTGAACCAGCGGCCCGATCTTTTCGCGGCCGGGGTGCCGCAGGTCGGCGTCATGGACATGCTGCGCTTCGACCGCTTCACTGCCGGTCGCTATTGGGTGGACGACTATGGCTATCCTGACCGGGAAGAGGATTTCCGGATATTGAAGGCCTATTCACCCTATCACAACATCCGGGCGGGCACGGATTACCCGGCGATTCTCGTGACCACCGCGGATACCGACGATCGTGTGGTTCCGGGGCATTCCTTCAAATATGCGGCGGCGCTTCAGGCCGCGCCCTTGGGTGACAAGCCGCATCTGATCCGTATCGAGACGCGGGCGGGACATGGCTCCGGCAAGCCGACCGACAAGGCGATCGAGGAAGGCGCGGATGTCCTCTCGTTCGTTGCGCGGTGGACGGGATTGAAGATTCCCGACTGAGCCCCTTCAGGATTCGCTGTCCGTTCCTTCGTGAGCGGGCAGCCCCAGGGACCAGTAGATAGCGGCTCCGCGCAGTGCGAATCCCGCCGCTGCGGCTATGGCCCAGGTCAGTTGAGGGGCGATGCCGAGGGCTATACCCGCCGCCGCGACGGTTGCTGCCAGGGCTGCGGCTGTCACGTATAGTTCCGGCCGCATCAGGATCGAAGGCTGTCCGGCCACGACATCGCGGACGATGCCGCCGACGCAGCCGGTGGCGACGCCCATGACCATCGCCGGAATCGGTGGCACGCCCCAGGCCATGGCCTTGATGGTTCCGAACACCGAATAGACCGCAAGACCCAATGCGTCGGCCCACTCCAGCAATTGTCCCTGCCACCAGCGTACCGGCGTGAACCAGGCGAGGGTCGCGACCGCGAGGCATACGGGGGCCACGAAAGGATCGCGAACCCAGAAGACCGGCGCTCCGATGAGGAGATCTCGCAAGGTGCCGCCGCCCACGCCGGTCATGAGCGCGAAGAATGCGACGGTCACGAAAGTCTGCCGCAACTGGGCCGCCGAAAGGGCGCCGGTCAGCGCGAAGACGGCGATTCCAAGGATATCGAACGCTGCGGGCAGGGCGGGCGCGTCAGGCGGCATGATCGTGGGCATGGCCTTGTCATAGCGCGCCTGTCGCCAATCGGGGAGGGGATCGCATCGCCGCGGCGTGGACAGTCCGGCTATGACGCCTCATCCATATATGATACATAGGAGATCATAAAATCGGGAGAGCAACGGGTGTCTCATCAACAAGCCTACGAAACCGCCGATTGGTATACCGACGTCTCGCTCGTCGACGATCCACATGCCTATTTCGATTACCTGCGCGCGCAAGGCCCGGTGGTGCGACTGCCATATCGTAACGCCGTGGCGGTGACGGGGTACGATGAGACTGTCCAGATCATGCTGGATACGGAGCATTTCTCCTCGATCAATGCCGTCACCGGCCCGGTTGCCGACCTGCCTTTCAGAGCCGATGGGGATGACATCTCGGAGAAGCTGGAGGCGCATCGCCGGCAGATACCGTTTGCCGATCAGATCGTGACCGAGGGCGGTGCGCGCCACGCTGACCTTCGTTCCATCATTGCGCGGCTGTTTACGCCGAGCCGCCTCAAGGATCTGCAGCCGAAGCTGCTCGCCACGGCGGAATCGCTGATCGACGAATTCGCCAGGGACGGAAAGGTCGACCTCGTGCGCCAATACGGCGGTCCCTATGGCGCGCTTGTCATTTCCGATCTCCTGGGCCTTTCTGAACGAAGCCGCGCGAAATTCAGGGCCTTGCTTGAGGGAGCGATACCCGTGCCGATGGATGCCAGCGAGGAGGACATGCTCAAGAACCCGCTAGTGGGGGTGGGGAAGGATCTGTTCAGGCTGATCGCCCAGCGGCGCATCGTCGCCCATCCGTTGATGAAGCCTTTGCACGGCCTGCTGGCGCGTGAGGATATCCTGAGCGAATTGGCCACGGCGAGCTATCCCGATGGCGGGAAGCCTTCGCTGGTCGACCTCACCAGCCTTGCGGCATTCCTTTTCGGCGCCGGGCAGGACACGACGAATCGGCTTCTTGCCAATGCGTTCCGGATCATCGCGACGAGGCCCGATATCCAGCAGGAACTGCGTGGAAACCGGGCTCGGATCGGTGATTTCGTCGAGGAAGTGCTGCGGTTCGACGGTTCGGTGAAGAGCGGCGGGCGCATGTGCCAGAAGACGACGACGCTGGGCGGAGTGGAGATCAAGGCTGGCACCGCCGTCCTGCTGTCGCACATGGCCGCCAACCGGGACCCCAGGCGCTTCGCGGAACCGGGGCAGTTCGACATGGACCGGCCGAGGATCAAGGAGCATCTCGCGTTCGGCAGGGGCGCTCATACCTGCATCGGTGCTCCGCTGGCCCGGCGCGAAGTGGTGACGAGTATCGAGCGGCTGCTCGCCCGCATGGGCAACATCCGTTTGTCCGAGGCCCATCATGGCCCCGCCGAGGCTTTGCATTTCGATTACGAGCCGACTTACATCCTACGCGCGCTGGCGGCGTTGCACCTCGAATTCGATCCGATCGAAGGGGATTAACGCGTCGGGGGAATTCCAACCCGCATCGCTCTGGCCTATTACCGCGCAATGACCAGCACTGAGACCCGCTCCGAGATCGGCCCCGAGATTGCTTCCGCGATCGGAGAAGCCGAAGCGGCCAATGAACTGATGCGCCTGGCGCGCCAGATAAAGCGCGCCAACCGCCTTTATCACGCCGAGGATGCGCCCGAGATTTCGGATGCCGAATATGACGCCCTGGTGCGGCGCAATGCTGAACTGGAATTGGCGTTCCCCCATCTCGCCCGCTCCGACAGTCCATCGAATCAGGTCGGGCACGAAGTGGCCGGCTCGCCCCTGTCGAAAGTGACGCACGAGGTTCGCATGATGAGCCTCGACAATGCTTTCACTGACGAGGAAGTGGCGGAGTTCGTGGGCCGGGTCCGGCGCTTTCTTTCGCTATCGGCGGAGGAGCCGGTAGCGATGACGGCGGAGGACAAGATCGACGGTCTTTCCTGCTCGCTGCGGTATGAGAAAGGCAGGCTGGTCCGCGCCGCCACGCGCGGGGATGGCATGGTGGGCGAGGACGTTACCGCCAATGTCGCGCATATCGCCGATGTCGTGCAGGAACTGAAGGGAGAGGATGTTCCCGAAGTCTTCGAGGTGCGCGGCGAGGTCTACATGGAGAAGGCAGCCTTCGCGGCGCTGAACCAGGCCCTGATGGCTGAAGCGCGCGCACATGCGGAGGCCAGGGGCGAGGTGTTCGACGAGGGCAAGGTCCGCCAGTTCGCCAATCCGCGCAATGCCGCAGCCGGTTCGCTGCGCCAGAAGGATGCGGCTGTCACCGCGAAGCGCCCGCTGCGTTTCTGGGCGCATGGCTGGGGCGCCGCGAGCCATGTGCCGGGGGTCAGCCAGCACGAGGTGATCCGCCGGATCGAATCCTGGGGGCTTCCGGTCTCCCCGCAATTCCGCCTGTGCCATACGCTTGAGGAAGTGCTGGAGGCCTATCGCGTCATTCGCGATGGCCGGCCCGGCTTGCCGTTCGAGATCGATGGCGTCGTCTACAAGGTCGATCGCCTCGACTGGCAGCAGCGGCTTGGTTTCGTGGCCAAGGCGCCGCGCTGGGCAATGGCTCACAAGTTTCCGGCAGAGCGCGCCGAAACCGTTCTTGAATCGATCGACGTTCAGGTCGGGCGCACGGGCAAGCTCACGCCGGTCGGGCGGCTCAAGCCGGTTCTGGTCGGAGGCGTGACCGTTACCAATGTCACTCTGCACAATCGCGACGAGATTGCGCGTCTTGGCGTCCGGCCAGGGGATCGCGTGGTCCTGCAGCGCGCCGGCGATGTGATTCCACAGGTCGTGGATAACCTGACGCGCGCCGAGGAGAGGGCGACGTTCCACTTCCCGGATCACTGCCCGGAATGTGGTAGCGAGGCGGTTGCGGAAGAGGGGGAAGTCGATGTGCGCTGCACGGGCGGCCTCATCTGCCCGGCCCAGCGGACGGAACGGCTCAAGCACTTCGTCAGCCGGGGAGCCCTCGACATCGAAGGGCTGGGGGAACGGACTATCGACGAGTTCTTCGCCAGGGGCTGGCTCGAAAGTCCGGCCGATATCTTCCGTCTGCGCAAGCGTCGCGACGAGATTCTCGCGCTTGACGGGTGGAAGGACAAGTCTGTGGACAACCTGTTGGCCGCAGTGGAAAACAAGCGCGCGCCAGATGCGGCCCGGCTGCTCTTCGGGCTCGGAATCCGCCATGTCGGAGCCGTCACAGCGCGCGACCTGATGAAGCGGTTCGAGACGTTGCCGGCCTTGCGGCTGCTGGCCGAACAGGCCCACGCCAAGGAAGGCGAGGAGGCTGCGGCGCTGGGTAGCGAGGCTTATGCCGAACTGGTGTCGATCGACGGCATCGGTCCGGCCGTGGTGGAGGCGCTGGGCGATTTCTTCCACGAAGAGCATAACCGTCAGGTCTGGGACGACCTGCTTTCGGAGGTCGCTCCCCCGCCTTACGTCGTCGAGACGGTGGAAAGCGTCGTGGCGGGCAAGACGGTGGTATTTACCGGGAAGCTGGAAACGATGAGCCGCGACGAGGCAAAGGCTCAGGCTGAGCGTCTTGGTGCCAAGGCGGCCGGGTCCATATCGGCAAAGACGGACTTGCTGGTCGCTGGTCCCGGTGCCGGTTCAAAGCTCAAGAAGGCTGCCGAGCTCGGTATCGAAGTGATCGATGAAGCCGGGTGGGCCGAGATCGTGCGCAGCGCCGGTTGAGAAAGGGCAGGGCGCCCAGGGAGGGCCCCCTGCCGCTCGTCGGCGTGAACGCCGGCGAGCGGATTATCAGGAGTTTCGTCCCTGCCTTTCGTGCATGTGACGGTAGTGCTGTACCCGGGTGGCGCGCAGGCCGGCCATTCCTTCACGCTCGACGGCGCGTTGCCACGATGCCAGTTCCTCGAGAGTGAGGCCGTAGCGGTCGCAAGCCTCGGCGATCGTCAGGAGCCCTCCGTTGACCGCAGCTACGACTTCCGCCTTACGGCGAACTACCCAGCGAGACGTGTTGCGTGGCGGAAGGCTGCCCTTGTCGAGCGCTTCACCCAGGGGTCCGACGACGGCCTTCGGCCTGTCTAGTTCAGATTGAAGCATTTTTGGCCTCTTGAGCTGTTGTTACCAGCCCCCCTTGGCCTTAATTCTTGGCCGAATCCTTTAATTATTCGGAACCGGTCTTGGTTAATCATCGTTAACCAATTGCCAGGTAATTCCCTGAAATGAATGGGTAAATCTCCGAGGCTTTTTTTCCTCGGAGATTTAACTTTCGTTGACTTGCGTTAAGTTCGGTTTAACCACGATCATCTGCTGTTTTTGGAAATGACGGCGGTTGCGACTGGGCGAGTTGTTCGTGCGGTGAAGCGTGCGCGCTATCGGCGACGCGCCCGCATCCACAGGATCGACCAGTCTCCGTTTACCAGTCTGGCGGCGAGACGAAGCCCGGCACGGCGACAGGCGCGGCGCACGGCGGCCTCCTGCGTTTCCAGCAGGCCCGCAAGGACGAGGCTACCCCCCGGAGCAAGGGACTTGGCGAAGTCCGGCGCAAGGGAAACCAGCGGGCCGGCGAGGATATTGGCCATGATGAGGTCGTATGGGCCGCGCGCTGCCAGCAGGGGGTGGTCCATGCCGTCCGCGATGGTCATGGCCAGTTCGCCGCCGCGCGCGCCGAGGCTGACTCCATTCGCGGCGGCATTGTCTTCCACGACGCCGTAGCAGACCTGATCGATATCGCTCGCGGTCGCGAGTGCCCGTGGCCAGAGCGACATCGCTGCGAAGGCCAGCAGTCCCGTGCCCGTCCCGATATCGGCGTGGTTGCGAACGACCAGCCCCTGCGCCTTCATATGCGTCAGCATGGCGAGGCAGCCGGCGGTCGTGGCGTGCTGGCCGGTGCCGAAAGCCTGGCTGGCGGGTATGGTGAAATCGGTTATGCAGGGATCGTCAGAAACCGGATGTTCGGGCGTGTGGACGTGGAAGCGGCCGCGCGGATCGGTTCGAGTCCCTGCTGGCTCGTTACCAGCCAGTCGGTTTCCGGCAGTTCCTCGACAATGAACTTTGGCGGCTTGCCGCCGAACAGGGCGGCGACGGCGTCCTTGTCGGCCTTGCGCGGCTTGTGGGCCAGCCATGCTTCAAGCTGCCAGTCGTCCGGTTTGTCTTCGGCGATCTCGCTGCCCGAAAGGACGATGTCGGGGTCCCAGTCGAATGCATCCTCGTGAGCGACAAGGGCGCCTTCGATGACGGTGCGCGGGGCATAAGCGGTGATCTTCCAGCTCACGAACGGGTCTCCTTCGCTGCGGCGGCGGCTTCTTCGGAAAGGCGCTGGTCGAAGCGGGCATTGGCGGCAGCCGCATAAGTACGGCAGGCGGTGGGATCGACCAGCGGGGACTTGCCCGCTAGCCGTGTGAAGAGATCGCTTGCCCCGGGGTGCGGCGTGACCAGCAGGTCGCAGGGCAGGGCGGCGATTCGGCGCAACCCTTCCCGGACATCGGCAATGCGGTCGGGGTGGTCGGTAAAGCGGTAGCCCTTGGCCGAAATCGCGCTTGCGCTGTCCGCATATGCGATGGTCAGGCATTTGCCCTCTTTGCCGCATGACTGCCATGTCCAGCTCGTCGATCCGGCAGCGTGAGCGAGCGTGGCGCGGGCGGTGACGGTGATGTCGCCCAGCGTGATGCTTTCCCCGCCCGAGAGGCGCTTGTCGACGTGAACCGCCGGGAATGGGTCGAGCTGGCCGAATTGCGGATCGTTCGGGTTGGCCTTGCCGGTTTCGAGCACTTCGGCGGCGGCAGGCAATGCGGCGAGCCGCGCGCCGGTCGCGCGTCGCAGCTCCGCAAGAGCGCCTGCATGGTCGAAGTGTTCGTGGCTGGAGAGAATCCAGCGCACGTCCTTCACCTTGAATCCGGCCGCCTGGATATTGGCCAGAACCATCGGTGTCGCTTCGGGAAGGCCGCCGTCGATCAGGATGTGGCCTTGCTTGCCGGTGATGAGAATAGCGGAAATGCCGCAGGTGCCGACATACCAGGTGTTGCCGTAAAGGTGGGCGGGCGGAGCGGCATCGGCCCAGCCATCGTGCCCTTCACAGGCGGCGGCGAGCCTCGATGGGGGTGCCTCCGCGCTGTCGGTTGCAGGTGCTGCGCTGCCGGGCGCGGTGGAACAGGCGCCCAGCAGAAACGCGGGGGCGAGCATGTTCGACAGGCGGCTCATGGGTCTCTTCATGGGTTGGCGCTTTAGTGCGGAGGGGCGGCCAAAGCCAGTGGGACGGGTCGTCCCGCGTACCATCTGCGCCCGATTGTCGATGAGGCTCCGGGAAAGTCGCTTGTGTGCGATGCATCCGCGATGTGCTTCGCGGAACTTGCGCCAAGCGGCGATTTGTCTAAGGGGACTTCTCGACAGGGGCAGCCTTGGGCTGCTGCAAAGGCAAAAGGGATTCGAAAGAGCCATGGCCAAAGACGGCACCAGGAACCGTCCGCTTTCGCCCCATCTCCAGATCTGGCGTTGGGGCCCTCACATGTTCGTCTCGATTCTTCACCGCGTGACCGGTGATGGCATGGCATTCGCCGGCCTCGCCGTGCTGCTGTGGTGGCTCGGGGCGCTCGCCGGTGGCCCTGCCGCCTACGAGACGTTCAGCTGGGCGATGACCACGCCGATCGGCTATGTCGTTCTCGTCGGCATTTCCTGGGCTTTCTTCACGCACATGATGAGCGGCCTTCGCCACTTCGCCCTCGACGTCGCGCCGGGTTCGAACTGACGATCAACAAGACCTGGTCGATCCTTTCGCCGGTCCTGGGTGTGATCCTCACCGTCGCCTTCTGGGCGATCCTGCTGCTTCGCTGAGGAACGGGAAATATGGGTAACGGAACTTCCATCGGCCGCGTTCGCGGCCTCGGTTCGGCGAAGACCGGTGTTCACCACTGGCTGCTGCAACGCTTCACCGCCATCGGCAACCTTCTCTCGGTGCTGTTTCTCGTGGTCTCGATCCTGCTGCTGCCGGATCTGAGCTATGCAACCGTCGTCGAGTGGATTGTGCGCCCGGTTCCCGCCGTGGCGATGATCCTGCTCGTCGTGACCACCTTCTGGCACGCACGCATCGGGCTTCAGGTCGTCGTCGAGGATTATGTCCACGATCACGCAAACAAGTTCGCCTGCATCGCGGCGCTGAACCTTTCCGCCTGCGCCGGGATCGCTTTCGGCGTCTTCTGCGTCATTCGTCTCGCGCTGGGAGCCCATTGATGACCCAAAACGCCTCGGGCCCTGCCTACAAGATTATCGACCATACCTATGACACCGTCGTCGTCGGCGCCGGTGGCTCGGGTCTGCGCGCCACCATGGGCTCGGCCGAAGCCGGCCTTCGCACCGCGTGCATCACCAAGGTCTTCCCGACCCGCTCGCACACCGTTGCGGCGCAGGGCGGCATCGCCGCCTCGCTGTGCAACAACTCGCCGGACCACTGGACCTGGCACATGTACGACACCGTCAAGGGGTCGGACTGGCTGGGCGACCAGGACGCCATCGAATACATGGTGCGCGAAGCCCCGGCGGCGGTCTACGAACTGGAGCACGCCGGCGTGCCCTTCAGCCGCAATGCCGACGGCACGATCTACCAGCGCCCGTTCGGCGGCCACATGCAGAACATGGGCGAAGGTCCGCCGGTGCAGCGCACCTGCGCCGCTGCCGACCGTACCGGTCATGCCATGCTGCACGCGCTCTATCAGCAGTCGCTGAAGTACGACGCGGACTTCTTCATCGAATACTTCGCCATCGACCTCATCATGGACGGCGGCAAGTGCGTGGGCGTGATCGCGCTCTGCATGGATGACGGTTCGATCCACCGCTTCCGTTCGCAGGCTGTCGTGCTGGCGACGGGCGGTTACGGACGTAGTTACTACACCGCCACGTCGGCCCATACCTGCACCGGCGACGGCGGCGGCATGGTCCTGCGCGCGGGTCTTCCGCTGCAGGACATGGAATTCGTGCAGTTCCACCCCACCGGCATCTACGGTGCGGGCGTGCTCATCACCGAAGGCGCGCGCGGCGAGGGCGGCTACCTGACCAACTCCGAAGGCGAGCGCTTCATGGAGCGCTATGCGCCTTCCGCGAAGGATCTCGCCTCGCGCGACGTCGTCTCGCGCTCGATGGCGCTGGAAATCCGCGAAGGCCGCGGCGTCGGCCCGCACAAGGACCACATCTACCTGCACCTCGATCACATCGATCCCAAGGTGCTGGGCGAGCGTCTGCCGGGCATCACCGAAAGCGGCAAGATCTTCGCGGGCGTCGACCTGACCCGTCAGCCGCTGCCGGTCGTTCCCACCGTTCACTACAACATGGGCGGTATTCCCTGTAACTATCACGGCGAAGTCGTCACCATCGGACCGGACGGCAATCCGGACACCGTGGTGCCGGGCCTGTTCGCGGTGGGTGAGGCGGCCTGCGTCTCGGTTCACGGTGCCAACCGTCTGGGTTCGAACTCGCTGATCGACCTCGTGGTCTTCGGCCGCGCCACCGGCCACCGCCTCAAGGAGATCGTCAAGCCGGGCGTCAATCAGGCGGAACTGCCGAAGGATTCGGCGGATCTCGCGCTGGGCCGTCTCGACCACTTCCGCAACGCCAACGGCGGTTCGCCGACGGCGGAAGTGCGCACCGAAATGCAGCGCACCATGTCGGCACACGCCGCCGTGTTCCGCACCGATGAACTCATGGTCGAAGGCAAGGACAAGCTCGCCAAGACCTATGAGCGCATGCAGGACATCAAGGTCACCGATCGCGGCCTGATCTGGAATTCGGACCTGGTGGAAACGCTGGAACTGGACAACCTGATCTCGCAGGCTTCGGTCACTCTGCACGGCGCCCAGGCGCGCAAGGAAAGCCGCGGCGCCCACGCGCACGAGGACTTCCCGAACCGCGACGATGCGAACTGGATGAAGCACACCGTCGGCTGGTTCAACGGCTGGGGCGGCAAGGGCGGCGAAATCCGTCTCGATTACCGCCCGGTCCACGAATACACGCTCACGGAAGACGTGCAGTACATCAAGCCCAAGGCCCGCGTGTACTGAGCTTCTCCCAAGCCAGCTGAAATCGAAAAGGGCGCGTACCGGCATTCGGTACGCCGCCCTTTTGCGTTCACAATTGCCCGTGTCGTTGCAACCGATCGGGTTTCTGGGCATTTTCTTGCAGAGACCCCGCCAACGCAGGAGGCAGGCGCATGACACGAACCGAGATGGACCCGTTGCTCGAACCGAACGTGGAAAACGATCCCCTCGTTAGTTCGTTGAAGCAGGCCTCTGGCAAGGCCTGGGGCTGGGTGCTGGCTTACGGTGTTCTTCTCATGCTCATTGCCTTGCTGGTGGTTTCCCGCCCGCTTGTTGCAGGAGTAGCGACCGGGCTGCTCGTCGGCGTAGTTCTGGTTATCTACGGGATCGCTGCCATTGCCTCCGGCTGGACATCGCTTTCGCAGCGAGCGCGCTGGGTGGAAATCCTGCTGGGGCTGCTGGCGCTGATCGCGGGCGTCTTTGCGCTCGTCAATCCGGTTGCGGGCGCGCTTTCGCTCGTCTGGGCTATCGGTGCGTGGCTTCTCGTTTCGGGTGGATTTCAGATCGCCTTCGCGCTCAAGGCCCGCCACGACAAGGGATGGCGTTTGTTCCTCGGCGTTCTCGATGTGCTGCTGGGGTTTGTGCTGCTGTTCTCTTCGCCGGGTATCGGCCTTGCCTTCCTGGCGATAATCATCATGGTCAGTCTGGTCGTGCGCGGTGTGTTCCTCATCATGCTCGCCCTCACACTGCGCAAGTCGGCGCAGGCTTGACCGCCCCTGTTAATCTGGCATTCATGTTTACAAACGTAGTCGATTACGTATGTAAACGATGGAGGCCAGAGTGTCGGTCAATTCGGATCAGTCGGCTGAGCCGCCCGAGCGTATCTCGGATGCCGAACATGCGGTGATGGAGGCGCTCTGGTCCCGCAGCCCACTTACGGCTGCGGAAGTCTGCGCAAAGGTCTGCGAACCGCGCGGCTGGACCCTGGCGACCGTCAAGACCCTGCTTTCGCGACTGGTCGCCAAGCAGGCGGTGACGACCGAACCCGACGGCAAGCGTTTTCTCTATTCCCCCAGCATTGCCCGTGAGGCTTATGTCGGCACTGAAAGCCGGCGGCTGGTCGACCGCCTGTTCGGGGGGAGGGCCGCACCGCTCTTTGCGCATCTTGCCGAAGCGGACGCATTGACCGAGAATGATATCGCCGAGATCGAAGCGCTCTTGAAGGAGCTGAAGTCATGATTGAATGGCTTACCGATACGCTCGTCATGACCGGTGGGCTGATGGCGCTGGTTCTGCTGGTCCGCCGCCCGGTATCGCGCTGGTTCGGTCCTGCCGCTGCCTATGCGCTATGGGCCTTGCCGGTCCTGAGGCTTGTTCTTCCGCCGCTGGCGCTGCCACGGGGGCTTTTCACCAGGCCCGATATCGTGGTCGAACAGACAACGGCAAACGCACTTCCTGCCGTTGATACGGCGCTCGCCAATGCTACGGCGCCAATCGCGGGGCCGGTCGCGGATGCGGGTGCTTCGGTCCCGGTTGCCGCTATCGAGCCCGGAGTGCTGGCCCAGATACCCTGGGGCAATCTGGCGATCGCGATCTGGCTGGCCGGAGCGGTGATTTTCCTTGCGCTCAGGGTTCGCAATTATCGGTTGATGAAGCAGGAACTGCTCGCCGATGCGCGGCAAGTGGCGCGGGCAGGCGATATCCGCATTGTCGAGACGCCGGCAGCCGGGGCGCCGCTGGCGTTCGGGGTGACGGACAGGGTCGTGGCGCTTCCCCGCGGATTTCTGGCGACGGTCGATTCGGAAAGCTCCGACTTCGCGATTGCGCACGAACTCGAACATCACGCCGGAAACGACCTGCTTGCGCTGATGGTGTTGCAGCCGCTGTTCGCGCTGCACTGGTTCAACCCGCTGGGGTGGGCCGCCTGGCGCGCGCTGCGTGCGGATCAGGAGGCTGCCTGCGACGCCCGTGTCATGTCCGGGTGCAACCGCGAGATGCGTGCGCGTTACGGCCGCGTGATCGCCTCGTTCGCTGCAGGAACGCGGCTGACGCTGGCGGCGCCGATCGCCGGTACGCTGGCAGGAGAAAAGCCGATCATTCAGCGCCTTAAGGCGCTTGCCTCGGCCGAAGTCTCGCCGGCTCGGCGCGTGGTTGCGCGTAGTCTTTTCGCTTTTGCGATCGTTTCCGTGCCCTGCACCGCCACGGTCACTTATGCGGCGATGGAAGAGCCCGAGGCTCCGCCTGCACCTGAAATGCCTGCGGCCGAGCCGGCGGCGCCGCGCGCACCCGTCGTACCCGATGCTCCCGCGGAGCCTCAGGCGGCTTCTGCAGTAGAGCATGGCACCTGGACTTCGGAACCGGCGGAAATCTCTGAAGCGGCCGAGCCTCTCCCGTCCGCCGCATCGCCGCGCCCTGTTGCTGCGCCGTGGCCGTCCGCGCAGGCCGTGCGTTCTGCGCCCCCGGTGCCCCCGGCACCCCCGGCTCCTCCTCCGCCGTCATGGCAGGCTGCGGCGGACCGTGCGCTTGCCCGGGCCGATCATGATGCCGCCATGGCCAGAGCCATGCGGCGTGTGCCGAAGGTCGAGCAGTCCACCTCGTCGGACGGCCGGATCCAGACCATTCGAATCGTCAGCACGGACGAAAGCGGCAAGCGGGACGTCAGCAACACCATGACGCTCGACAGCACCTGCCCGGCAGACACGCATCGGTCTTCCGCCCACGCAAGGAATGGAAACCGTTCCACCTCGGTGCTGATCTGCACGGGTGCGCCCAAGCACACCGCCGAAGTTTCATTGAAGGCCATCGCATCGGCGCGGGCAACAATTGCGGCTAACCGCAATCTCGACAGCATGGTGCGTAGCCAGATACTTGCGGAGTTGGACAAGGAAATGGCCGACACCCGCCGGGCCGCGCTGAACGAAGAGGGCATCTAGGCCTTATCAGGGCACCCGCTGGACCACGGGCTGCGAGGTGTAAGTCACCTCGCCCTGCCCAGTGGCCTTCCCGTCCTTCCCGGCCGGCTTGGGATCGGCTTGGCATCGCTCTTCTCTTCGTCGCTGTTATGCCGTTCCAGCGCCTTTGCCTGAATGATCGCGGGCGTGGCGGGGGAGGCTGGGTACTTGCAGCCGCGTTCCGCGCCCACCCCCTTCAGGAAGCCGCGCCTTGCGACACCCGCCTGAATTGCGGCAAGGACTGCGCGTTCCTGGGCGTTGGCGCCGGAAATCTCCCGGATCAATCCGCGAAACGGAATGAACGAACTGACGACCCATTTCGCCACACGCCCGGTGCTCACACGGTCGCGCGCTTCCTGGGGCAAGTCCAGATCCGGACCAAGAATGCGGTCTAGTTCGGTCACGGCGGCGCTGATCTGCCTGCAGCCGCGCATCGAGGAAAGGTCGTAAGGCTTTTTCAATGCGGCGATCAGCGTGGGCGGAATCTCGGTCTTGTCGAGGTTGAGGTCCGTCACCGGCGTCTTGGCGACATCCACCACATCCGGTTCCTTGTTGGTGATAGGTTTGTCCTGGCGTGCCTCGGCCGAGGTCGCCGCGAGCGTACCCGCCAGAGCCGCAACGATCATGAAATGGCGCATTGAGTCCTCCTGTCCGCCCAGCCGGCGGCATCGCCGCCAGCCATGCGGATGGGAGGGAAAGCGCCAGCCTGGGGTTCAAATCATTTCATATCGTTAAACGTGTCGCAGGCGTCCTCGTTCCCTGTTTCCAATCCGCGCTTGAGCCAATCCATGCGCTGGGCGCTGGACCCATGCGTGAAGCTCTCGGGGCTCACACGCTGGCCGGCGTTCTTCATCAGGGTATCGTCGCCGATGGCACTGGCGGCGGTCATGCCTTCCTCCATGTCGCCCGGCTCGATGCGGTCCTTGTTCCTGCCCGCCCAGACGCCGGCATAGCAATCGGCCTGAAGTTCCATGCGGACCTGAAGGGAGTTGGCGCGCTGCGGGTTCTGGCGCTGGGCCTGCCGGACCTGACTGTCGATACCGAGCAGGTGCTGGATGTGATGGCCATATTCGTGAGCGACCACGTAGTAGCGTGCAAAGTCACCCTTGGCGCCAAGCTGCCGTTCAAGCTCGTCATAGAAGCTGGTGTCGATATAGATGCCCTGATCCGCCGGGCAGTAGAACGGGCCCATCGCGCTTTGCGCCGCGCCGCATCCCGACCTGTCCGTGCCGTTGTAGAAGCGCAGCATCGGTTGCTCGAACGCGATGTTGGCCTTCTGGAACAGGGGCTGCCATGTGCGATTGAGCGAATCGAGCGCATTGCAGGATTCCAGCGAGTAGGCGTTCTGCTTGCAGGTAGCCGTGGTGTCCTGCGGCACGTCCTGCTGGACGGACGCGGGCTGCTGCTGCTGCTGTACGTTCTCCAGCGTACCGAGCATCTGCGCGGGATCTACGCCGAACACGAGCGCGCCGATCAGCACGATCACCAGCGAGCCGCAGCCCATCTTGCCGCCGCGCCCGCCGGGGAAGCTCCTTCCCCCCTGGCTGACGCGGATATTGTCGGGGTCGAACTCATCGAGCCGCATCGCGAAGGATCCTTTCTGTCAGCCGTCCTGGGCCGTTGAGAGTAGCCACAGGCTCAAGTCCTGTTCAATCGCTTTTGGCGCGCCAGGTTCCAGCGTTGCCATCCGGCCACAAATGCTGTCATGCCTCTGTGCGTGCGCGGGAAATGCTAACCGCCTGCCGAAATCCGTCGTATAGGCATCGACACGATGAACAGGGGATTCAAGGCAGGACTGGCTCGTGCGGTTGGCGCGGCGGCGCTCGGCGCGGTGCTGGTCAGCGGGCATCCGCTGCTTTCGGCGATATCCCGGGCGGATCAGGAACTGGCCGCCCGGCTGCGCGCCCATATCGAAGTGCTTGCGAGCGACGATTTCGACGGCCGCGAGCCCGGTACCGACGGCGAGGCGAAGACCCTGCGCTATCTCGGCAAGCAATGGTTCGATATCGGGCTGGTATCGGGCACCAACGATCCGGGGCATGAGTGGTTCGCGCCGGTCACGCTGGTCGCGCGCGAACCTTCCGCTTCCGCGGCGCGGTTCCTGCGCAAGGGCGCGCGAAGCACCGTTTCCCCGGACGGCGTTCTGGTGCTGACCTCCGGCAAGCGCAGTCTCGTGCGCAATGTCCCGCTGCTGTTCCTCGGCAAGGGGCGCGGGCGGGACTATACGCGCACCGAACTTGCCGGCCGCGTGGCGGTGGTGCTCGACGGCGATACGCCCGATGGCGAACGCCAGAACGACCTTCTCGCGCTTGGCGCTTCCGCCGTGCTGACGGTGCTGGACGGCGATCGCAGCCTCGATCAGGTCGCCGCGCGCGCCAGCGTTCGGGTTATGCGCTGTCTGACGATTCTCTCGGCGGCGATCTCGAAGCCTTCATCACCCGTGAGGCCATGACCGCGCTGCTCAAGGGCACGTCACGCTCGCTCGACGATCTGGAGCAACTGGCGGCCAAGCCCGATTTCGTGCCGGTGGCGCTTGATGTGACCGGGTCTTTTGAGGCCACCACGCGCGAGACGACGATCCGCACGCATAACCTGATCGGCAAGCTCCCGGGACGCCGTCCCGAAACCGGGGCCGTGCTGTTCCTTGCGCACTGGGACCATTTCGGCGAATGCGGGGAGGCTCCGGCCGAGGACCTGATCTGCAATGGCGCGATAGACAATGCCAGCGGCCTCGCGGCGCTGACCGAGGTGGCCCGGCGTCTCGCGCGCGGGCAGCAGCTCGATCGCGATGTCTATTTCCTGGCTACCACCGGCGAGGAACTTGGCCTGCTGGGCGCTCATGCCTTTGCGGAAAGCCCGCCGCTTCCCCCCGGCCAGATCGTGGCGGCATTCAACATCGATTCCAATGCGATCGCGCCGAAAGGCACGCCCTTTGCCATCGTCGGCCGCGGGCTGACCGGCCTCGATGCGGAAATCGCCAAGGTCGCCAAGGCCGAGAAGGTCAAGCTGCGCGCCAATGACGACGCCAACGAATATATGCGCCGCCAGGACGGCTGGGCCTTGTTGCAGCACGATATTCCGGCGGTGATGGTTACCACGGCCTATGGCGACATCGACCGCATGCGGGCCTTCTTCGATGGAGACTATCACCGGCCGAGCGACGACCTGGCCCATATGGCAAAGCCGCTGGAGCTTGGCGGCGCGGTGGAGGACGTGAAGATGCTGACCGCGCTCGGCCGCTGGTTCGGCGATCTGCGCCGGGTGCCGGCGGGCTCCGCGCCAACGCTTGCCGCGCCGGCCGACAAGACGGTGAAATGAGGTACTAGCACTAGCGCCCCCCTTTGATTACATGGGCCGCCACGATTCTCCCCGGTACAAGGTTATGGTGGCGCTCATGGATATCCAGCTCGGACTTACTTTCGACGACGTACTGCTTCGTCCTGCGAAGTCCGACATCGTCCCGACGCAGGCCGATACCCGTAGCCGCCTTACGCGCGACATCTCGCTCAACATCCCGGTGATCTCGTCCGCGATGGACACCGTGACCGAGGCCGACATGGCCATCGTCATGGCCCAGCTCGGCGGAATCGGCGTGCTTCACCGCAACCTCACGATCGAGGAGCAGTGCGCTGCCGTGCGCGCCGTGAAGCGCTACGAAAGCGGCATGGTCGTCAATCCGATCACGATCTCGCCTGATGCCACGCTGGGGGAAGCGCAGGCGATCATGCAGGCCAACCGGATCAGCGGCATTCCCGTGGTGGAGAACTCGGGCAAGCTCGTCGGCATTCTCACCAATCGCGACGTGCGCTTTGCAGCCAACCCGGCGCAGCCCGTGCGCGAACTGATGACGCATGAGAATCTCGCCACGGTGCGGGTCGGCGTCGATCAGGACGAAGCTCGCCGCCTGCTGCACGCCCGCCGCATCGAGAAGCTGCTGGTGGTCGACAATGACTTCCGCTGCGTCGGCCTGATCACCGTCAAGGACATCGAGAAGGCTGTTACGTACCCCGACGCCACCAAGGATGCCGCCGGCCGCCTGCGCGTCGCCGCGCGACGACCGTGGGCGAAAAGGGCTTCGCCCGCACCGAGGCGCTGCTTGCGGCCGAGTGCGACGTTGTCGTCATCGACACGGCACACGGCCATAACAAGGACGTGGCGCTCGCGGTTGAGCGGGTGAAGAAGATGGCGAATTCGGCACAGGTCATCGCCGGCAACATCGCCACCGCCGAAGCGGCGCGCGCGCTGATCGACGCGGGTGCGGACTGCGTGAAGGTGGGCATCGGGCCGGGTTCGATCTGCACCACGCGCATCGTTGCAGGTGTCGGCGTACCGCAGCTGACCGCGATCATGGATGCCGCGGAAGAAGCCGACAAGGCGGGCGTCCCGGTCATCGCCGATGGCGGCCTGCGCACTTCGGGTGATGCTGCCAAGGCACTGGCCGCCGGCGCCTCGACCATCATGGTCGGCTCGATGCTTGCCGGTACCGAGGAAGCGCCGGGCGAGACGTTCCTCTACCAGGGCCGTGCCTACAAGTCGTATCGCGGCATGGGTTCGGTGGGCGCCATGGGCCGCGGTTCGGCGGACCGCTACTTCCAGGGCGACATCAAGGACCAGATGAAGCTGGTTCCCGAAGGTATCGAAGGCCAGGTTGCCTACAAGGGCCCCGCAAAGGACGTCATTCACCAGCTCGTGGGCGGGGTGAAGGCGGCCATGGGCTATACCGGTTCGGCCACCATCGAGGACCTGCGCAAGAACGCCCAGTTCGTCCGCATCACCAATGCCGGCTTGCGCGAAAGCCACGTCCATGACGTGACGATCACCCGCGAGGCGCCGAACTACCCGACGCGCTGATCGCCGCAGGTTTCGACATCGGTTCGAGGGCTGGGGGATGACGCCGGGCGCACGAGTACAAGCGGCGATCGAGATTCTCGATCAGGTGATCGCCGCCGCACGCGCCAACGGCGCACCGGCGGACCGCCTGATCGGGGACTGGTTCCGTACGCGCCGATTTGCAGGCAGCAAGGACCGGCGCGCCGTTCGTGAGCTTGCCTATCGTGCGATCAGGGCCTGCGGCGAAGTACCGGAAACGGGCCGGGCGGCCATGCTGCGGGTAGCTGCGGAAGACCGGGAAGTTGCCGCCCTGTTTGACGGTACGGGCCATTCTCCGGCCGCGATCGTGGCGGGAGAACCCGTTGCGGAGGCCGGTCTGGCTCCGCAATGGCTGGTGGAACGCTTCGCCGCCAGCGGTGTCGCCGCGGCAGATGCGGCGGCCTTGCTGGACCGGGCCCCGCTCGACATCCGCGTCAATACGCTCAAGGCCGCAAGCCTTGCCTTGCCGGAGGGCGGCGAGCGATCGGTGGCCGCCAACGGCTGGCGCTATCCGCCGGAAACCCGCATCGAACAGTCCGCAGCCTATGTTCAGGGCGCGATCGAGGTGCAGGACACCGGCTCCCAGCTCACGTGCGAAGTGGTTGCCGCCCGTGCGGGCGAGACGATCATGGACTTGTGCGCAGGGGCAGGGGGCAAGACCCTGGCGCTGGCGGCGGCCATGGACAATTCCGGCGCTCTGGTGGCCTGCGATACCGACCGGACACGCCTCTCGCGCCTTGCGCCTCGCGCGGAGCGTGCCGGGGCGACGGGCATCGAAACCGTTCTGCTCGATCCGGGCAAGGAACTTCAGGCGCTGCAACGCTTTGCAGGGGCTGCCGATGCGGTGCTGGTGGATGCACCCTGTTCCGGAACCGGGACCTGGCGCCGCAATCCCGAGGCGCGCTGGCGGCTCACCGAGGCGCAACTGGGCCGATACGTCGCCACCCAGTCGCGCCTGCTCGATATTGCGGCGCAGCTCGTGAAGCCCGGTGGAAGGCTGGTTTTCGTCACCTGTTCGCTGCTGGACGAGGAAGGCGCGAAGCAGGCCGAAGGCTTCCTGAAGCGGCATCCGGACTGGTCTGCGGCGATGCCCGACCTGCCCGTCGGAACGCCGCGTGGCCCCGGTTTGCGCCTCTCTCCGTGGCACGACGGTACCGACGGCTTTTTCGTCGCGCGTTTTGAACGCCTGTGATAGCGTCGCGGTCATGATGAGGACGAAGCCCTCGGCCAAGGACATTTTGATGCGTTACACGCCTGCCGCGATTGCTCTTTCCCTTGTTGTTGCCGTTTCTTCCAGCGCCATCCTGTCAGCGCCCGTCGCGGCTCTCGACCCGCGCACGGCAACACTCATGGGAGAAGGCCGCGCGGCTGCCGAGGCAGGTAATCTCAACGGTGCGATCGATGCCTACGAGGCGGCGCTGACGGTCGAGCCCGGCAATGTATCGGTTCTTCTCGCCCTGGCGGACGCTACTCGCGGGCAGGGGCTCCAGGGCAAGGCCCTGCATTATTACCGCGTCGCGCTTGGTACTGACCCGCGCAATGTGGCCGCCATCGCCGGAGAGGGGATCGCGCTTGCCGAAAAGGGCGCGACCGAGAAGGCGAATCGCAATCTCGCCCGCCTCCAGACGCTCTGCGGCAAGGATTGCGCCGAGACGGAGAAGCTGGCGGCAGCGATCGCCCGTGGGCCGTCGACGCGCATGGTCAGCGCCGAATCGGTGACCGCGAAGCCGGCCGTTTCGGAGAACTGAGTTTGGGGAATTGCGGCGTGCCCGGTTCGGGCAGGCCGGAAATTCAGATGAGTGCCCGGAATTCTTCCAGAACGGCGCGGTAAACGCGCTTCTTGAAGGGCACGATCAGCTCTGGAAGCAGTTCGGCGTCGATCCACTTCCATTCGCAGAACTCGGCCGGCTTGTGCGCGTTAAGGTCGATGTCGGCATCGGCGCCATCGAAGCGTGCCAGATACCAGGTCTGGCGCTGGCCGCGATACTTGCCCTTCCACAGCTTGCCGATGAGTTCGTCCGGCAGGTCGTAAAGCAGCTCTTCCCGCGTGTGCGACAGGATGGTGACGTGCTTTTCGGTGACGCCGGTTTCCTCCCAAAGCTCGCGAAAAGCCGCGGCCTTCAGGTCTTCGCCCTCGTCGACGCCGCCCTGGGGCATCTGCCACCAGTCGCCTTCCTTGGTGTCGATCCGCTTGCCGACGAAGACCTTGCCGTCTGAATTGACGAGCATGACGCCGACACAGGGGCGGTAGGGCAGGGACGCGAAGTCTTTCATCGGTGAGCGGGATTCCATGGTGATTGGGAGAAGCGTCATTCGGAAATCGGCGGCAGGATTACCGGAGCGGATCGCATGACTCCAGAATGGCCCAAGGGCGCTCGCATTGCCAGTGCGATTTATGCTTCCATCCCCGGTAACCGATTTGGGGGGCGGGGCTATTTGTGGCCCTGAGCATTTTTCCGTTTTGCGTCGATACCGAGCGGGCATAGTCTTGCGAACGGGAAAACAAGCCGTCGGCACAAGACCGGCATTCCCGGGAGAGGACGATGATGGCGACAATCTCATCGGATAAGGGCTCATCGGGCTCATCGGGCTCATCGGATAAGGGCATCTTCTCCGGCGCGGCGGGCGGAGCGCCGGATGCACCGGCCGTGGAAGCGGTGGTCGTGCGCTTTGCCGGCGATTCGGGAGACGGCATGCAGCTGACCGGGGGGCAGTTTACGCTCTCCACGGCGCTTGCCGGGAACGATCTTGCCACTTTCCCGGATTTCCCCGCCGAAATCCGGGCACCGCAAGGGACGCTGTTCGGGGTCTCGGCATTCCAGATCAATTTCGGCTCGAGCGAGATCACCACGGCGGGGGATGCGCCGGACGTGCTCGTTGCCATGAACCCGGCAGCGCTCAAGACCAACATCCACGCGCTGAAGACCGGCGGGCTGGTCATCATCGACACGGGCGAGTTCGGCAGGCGCAATCTCGAAAAGGCGAAGTATGCCGAGAACCCGCTGGAAGACGGAAGTCTCGCCAGATGGGATGTGCTGGCATTCGACATTTCGGCGTTGACGCTCGAAGCGGTGAAGCCTTTCGGCCTCGGCAACAAGGAGGCGCTGCGCTGCAAGAACATGTGGACGCTCGGCCTCGCGCTGTGGATGTTCGATCGTGACCGGCAGCCGCTGGTGGACTGGCTCACGGCGAAGTTCGCGAAGGAGCCGGTCCTTGCCCAGGCGAACATCGCCGCCCTCAATGCCGGACACGCCTATGGGGAGACGGCCGAAATCGCCGGGCCGCTTCGCAAGCTGCATATCGATCCCGTGCCTGCCGAGCCGGGCCTCTACCGCACGATCACCGGCGCCGAGGCGATCTCGCTGGGGCTGGTCACCGGCTGCCGCCTGGCCGAACTGCCGATGTTCTTCGGCGGCTATCCGATCACGCCCGCCTCGGCGATCCTGCATCATCTCGTGAAGATGAAGGAGTTCGGCGTCACCACGTTTCAGGCCGAGGACGAGATCGCCGCGATCTGCTCTGCCATCGGGGCGAGCTATGCCGGGCAGCTTGGCGTAACCTCGTCCTCCGGTCCCGGAATCGCGCTGAAGGGTGAGGCGATGGGTCTGGCAGTGATGACCGAATTGCCGCTGGTGATCGTCAACTCCCAGCGCGGTGGTCCTTCCACCGGATTGCCGACCAAGACCGAGCAATCGGACCTCTATCAGGCCGTCTACGGCCGTAACGGCGATGCACCGCTGCCGGTGATTGCCGCGCGTTCGCCGGCCGATGCCTTCGAATGCGCCATCGAGGCCTGCCGCATCGCCACCCGCTACATGACGCCGGTGATCCTGCTGACGGACGGCTATATCGGCAATGCGTCCGAGCCCTGGAAAGTCCCCGATCCCGACAGCTTCGAGCCGTTCCCCGTCCGCTTCCTGGAGGAGAGGAACGGCGGGGACCGCGTGCTGCCCTACAAGCGGGACGAACGCGGCGTCCGCCCCTGGATCAGGCCGGGTACGCCCGGCCTCATGCACCGCATAGGGGGAATCGAGAAGGCGGTGGACAGCGGAAACATCGACTATGCGCCAGACGTGCATCAACTCCAGACTGATGCGCGCAAGGCCAGGATCGACGGCATAGCCCAAACCGTTCCGCCGCAGGAAGTCTGCCTGGGCGAGGCGAAGGGACGGCTGCTGGTGATCGGCTGGGGATCGACATTCGGGCCGATCCATCAGGCCGTCCGGCGCGCCCGCGGGCTGGGGCTCGACGTCAGCCATGCCCATGTCCGCCATATCTGGCCGCTGCCCGGAAATCTGGGCGAGCTGCTGTCCGGGTTCGAGCATATCCTGGTGCCGGAAATGAACACCGGGCAGTTCAAGACGCTGCTGCGCGACCGCTTCCTCGTGGATGCCGTATCGCTGGGCAAGACGAGCGGCCAGCCTTTCGCGATCGCCGAACTGGAAACGGCGATCTTCCGGTTCTTCGACGGGGTGCCCGGAAACGAAGGCGGCGAAGTGGCGGTCAATGAAAGCCAGCTTCCCGCGCCCGAAATCGAACAGCCCTGAGCATTTCGGACGGAGACTTCCTCATGAACGGCATGACCCCGATCGAGACGACGCTGAAAGACTGGGAAACGGATCAGGAAGTGCGCTGGTGCCCGGGTTGCGGCGACTATGCGATCCTGAAGGCGGTGCAGCGGACCCTGCCGTTGCTGGGCGCCGATCCGAAGAACACCGTGTTCGTTTCGGGCATCGGCTGTTCGAGCCGGTTCCCCTACTATGTCGAGAGTTACGGCTTCCACACCATCCATGGCCGGGCGCCGGCGGTGGCGACCGGGATAAAGCTGGCCAATCCCGAACTCGACGTCTGGCTGGTGACGGGCGACGGCGACGGCATGTCGATCGGCGGCAATCACACGATGCATATCCTGCGGCGCAATCTCGATTGCCAGATCATGCTGTTCAACAACGAGATCTACGGCCTGACCAAGGGCCAGTATTCTCCCACCAGCCGCACCGGCACGCCTTCGCCGACATCGCCGGCAGGGTCGGTGGACCGGCCGGCGAGCCCCTGTGCGTTCGCGCTTGGTTCGGGCGCACGCTTCGTGGCCCGCAGTTACGACGTTTCGAAAGACCTGCCCGAAGTGCTCCAGGCGGCCTATCGCCACAAGGGCGCGGCCTTCATCGAGATTTTCCAGAATTGCATAGTCTACAACAAGGACCGCTTCGACGACTTCACGGCCAAGGCGGTCTCGGCGGACATGCAGGTCCAGTGCCGGGACGGTGAGCCGCTGCTTTTCGCAAAGGAAAGCAAGGGCCTGGCGCTCGATCCCGATACGTTTTCGCTGAAAGTCGTCGAGGTAGCCGGGGGTGACTGGCAGGCAGCGGGGGTGCTGGTCCACAATGCCCGGAATCGCGGGCTTGCGCATATGCTGGTCGAGATGCCGTTCGGACCGTTCCCCATGGCACTCGGCGTGATTTACGACGATCCCGCGCCGACTTTCGAAAGCGCCGTGATCGCGGAGCGGGAGGGCCTGATCGCCGGAAAGTCCGCAGACCTTGGCAAATTGCTCGCGCGGGGCCAGACTTGGACGGTTTCCTGATCCACGTTCTCGAGGTCGCGTTTTCTGGACAATATCACTCACAGCCTTGTCGGCTGGGCGCTGGCGGAGACCGGTCTCATGCGGCGGAGCCGCAAGGGGCTGGCGGCCTGCGTGCTGGCGGCGAACATGCCGGATATCGACGTATTCTTCGGCTGGTCTCCCTGGGCACCGCTGGCGATGCACCGGGGCTTCACTCATGGCCTCGTCGGCGGCGTGCTGCTCATGCCGCCTCTGCTCGCGGCGCTGCTCTGGCTGTTCGATCGCTGGCAGGCGAAGCGCGGCAAGGTGTTCGCACGCGGGCCTCGGATGCACTTCGGCTGGCTGGTGACGCTATGCTACCTCGGCGCGCTGACCCATCCCCTGCTGGACCTCCAGAATGTTTATGCGGTCCAGTTGTTCTCGCCGATGAGCGGGGCGTGGTTCCATACCGACGGGCTGTTCATCATCGACCCGTGGGTCTGGATCGTGCTGGGGCTGGGCATCTGGCGCAGAAGGCGATCCGGCAGCGCCGTGCCCGCGATTGCCGCGCTGCTGGTCGTCCTGGCCTATATCGCCGCGAACATCGGCATCGCCCGGCTGGCCTATGAGGCGCCCGGTGTCAGGGCGGATCGGATCTTCGCCGGGCCGGAGCCGCTGGCTTTCTGGCGGCGCGAAGTGATCTGGCGGGAGGGCGGCATGATCGGGAAAGGCAGATACGACCTGTTGCGCAAGGCGGACGCCCTGATTTCGCGCGAACCGTTGCGGCCGGACAACATGGCCGATCCGCTGGTTCGCCGCGCTGCCGCGGCGAATCTCGAGGTCGCGCGGTTTCTGGCATGGTCGAACCTGCCGATGGCCGGGATCGAGCGACGGGGCTGCACCGCCCGCGTGACCTTCCGCGACGCGCGCTTCGAGGGGCCGCGTTTCGAGAACAGCTTCTCCGCCTCGGCAGAAGTTCCTACGGACGGTCCCGGTTGTGCGGGGCGGTGAACTCGTCCGCGGCGTGAACCATGGTCTGCGCGGGACGGTAGAGCAGGGCGCTGGCAAGGAACGACCAGCCCGCTCCGCCCAGCCAGCCCGCCATGACGTCGCTCGGCCAGTGGACGCCCAGCCAGACGCGGCTCCATGCAACGGCAAGGCTGAGCGCCATGGCCGCGGCAACCAGCGTATGGCGAACGCTTGCACGGGGGCTCAGCGCTGCGAAGGCGAGAGCCAGGGCGATGTAGGTGGAGGCGGCGTTGAAGCTGTGCCCGCTCGGGAAGCTGGCGCCGCCCGCTTCGGTGAGACGAAGCAGGATTTCGGGGCGCGGGCGGCCGAACAGTGCCTTGAACCCGATGTTGACGAGGCTGGCGCTCAGCACCGTCAGCGCCAGCAGCACCGCCTCGCGGCGGCAGCGCAGCCAGAACAGGGCGACGACTGCGCAGATCGTGTAGAGCTTGAGCTGGAGAAAGCCGCCCATCGCGGTCAGGTCGCGAACCCATTCCAGCAGCCATGTGGGGCCGAGCGGCCTCAGGTCCTCGGTGCGCCAGAACAGCAGGCCGATCCGGTCGAACTGCGCGGTTCGGCCGGTCGGCACGGCCCAGGCGAACAGGGCAAAGGCGGACCAGCAGGCAAGCGCCGCGATCAGCGCCTTGCGCGGGTCGATCCGGTGACGCGGAGCGATCGTTCTTTCGGAAGACAGGGTCATTGGCCTAGGGAACGCCCATGAGTGATACGCGTTCCGGCTCCATGAAATCCCCCGTCATCGTTTGGCTGCGGCGCGACCTGCGCCTCTCGGACCAGCCTGCCATCGCCGAAGCCGCCAGCCAAGGGGCCGTTATCCCGGTCTACGTTCTCGATGACGAGACCCCCAGGCATCGCCGGATGGGAGCGGCTTCGCGCTGGTGGCTGCATCACTCGCTGGAAAGCCTTGATGCAGCTCTGCGTGAAAAGGGATCGCGCCTTGTCCTGCGCAAGGGGCGCAGCGAGGATGTGCTGGCCGAAATCGCGCGGGAAACCGGCGCCACCGCGGTTCACGCGCTGCACCATTACGAGCCCTGGTGGCGCAACGCCGAAAAGGCGGTAGCCAAGGCGATCGACCTCCATCTCCACCACGGCAATTATCTGGTGCCGCCCGGCGCGGTGACGAACGGTTCCGGGCGGCCTTACAAGATCTACACGCCGTTCTGGCGGGCGCTGCACGAACGCCTGCCGCCGGTGGAGCCGCATCCCCGTCCGCATCGGCTCGAAGCGCCGGACGAATGGCCCGCGTCGGACCGTCTGGCGGACTGGAGCCTGCTGCCGGCGAAGCCCGATTGGGCGGGCGGCATGCGGGACATGTGGGAGCCGGGAGAGCACGGTGCGCACAAGCGGCTGGATGCCTTCCGGGAGGAAGCCGCAGCTTACGAGGCGCAGCGCAACCTTCCTTCGGTCGAAGGCACCTCCTTCCTTTCCCCGCACCTCCATTTCGCGAGATCTCGCCGGGGCAGGTGTGGCACGCGGTCGCCGGAGCGGGGGGCTCCGTGGAAACCTTTCTCGGCGAACTGGGCTGGCGCGACTATGCGCAGAACGTGATCCTGCAACTGCCCGAATATGGCAGTCGCCCGGCGAAGGAGGACTTCGCCCACTTGCACTGGCGCACGGGCAAGGGGGCCGAATCGGACCTTCGCGCATGGCAGCGGGGCAGGACCGGCTATCCCATCGTCGATGCCGGAATGCGGCAGCTCTGGCACACCGGCTGGATGCACAACCGCGTCCGGATGATCGCGGCCAGCTTCCTCATCAAGCACCTCCTGATCGACTGGCGCGAAGGCGAGCAGTGGTTCTGGGATACGCTGGTGGACGCCGATTACGGGTCCAATGCGGTGAATTGGCAGTGGTCCGCAGGGTCCGGCGTCGACGCGCAGATGTTCGTGCGGATCATGGCGCCCCTCTCGCAGTCGGAGAAGTTCGACGCGGCGGCCTACATTCGGGAATGGGTACCGGAACTCAAGGACCTGTCCGATCAGGATATCCACGATCCGCCCGCCGGCCGGCGCCCGGCAGGCTATCCCGCAAAGCTGGTCGAGCACCGCGACGGACGGGAGCGTGCGTTGGCCGCATGGGCCCGTTCGAAAGGCAATTGATGGCACGACCTAAGCAATTGCCCGTGGCCATTTTCCGGATAATATCGGCAGCATGAACGCACAGGCGCCAGGCAGGGGTGAGGAACTGGTCGAGGGCGGCCGGTCCATCGGTGTCGGTCCTCAATGGCTGGCCAGGCTCTGGTCGGGCGGGGTGGACAAAGTGCTGGACCGGATCGACCGGGGGCTGGAGCGCGGGGCCATCGAGGCCACGCTTCCCGGCGGCGAAACGCGTCTGCTCGGCGGCCGGGCCCCGGGATTCGAGGCCGCCGTGGAAATCCGGAGCTGGCGCGCCTTGCTGCGCCTCGCCACGGCAGGTTCGGTCGGCTGGTACCAGGCCTGGGAGGCCGGTGAATGGGACAGCGCGGACCCGGTGCCGATCTTCGCGCTTTTCATGGACAATGCCACCAGCCTCGGCGACGTGGGACGCGCCCATGGCCCATGGCGCGCGGCGGCGCGCTTCGTGCACTGGCTCCACCGCAACACCGCGCGGCGCACTGCGCAACATCCACGCCCATTACGACCTCGGCAACGACTTCTACGAGCAGTGGCTGGGCGAAACGATGCTCTATTCGAGCGGCATCTACCCGAAGCCGGGAAGCGGCCCGAATGCGCTGAGCCAGTTCGTCAGCGAACTCGACATGGCGCAGTCCAACAAGATCGGCGCGATTGCCCACCGGCTGGCATTGCCGGCGGGCGGCCGGGCGCTGGAAATCGGCTGCGGCTGGGGCACGCTTTCCGCCTTCCTGGCCGAAACCGAGGGTGCCCATGTCGATGCCATCAGCCTTTCCGAAGAGCAGCTCGCTTACGCGCGCCAGCGTTGGAGCGGCAGGATCGAGGCAAGCGGCGGCCGGGTGGACTTTCGCAAGCAGGATTACCGGGACGTTGCGGGCAGGTATGACGCGATTGCCTCGGTCGAGATGGTCGAGGCGGTCGGGCGCCGGTTCTGGCCCGATTTCCTGGACTGCGTGGCCCGCAACCTGAAACCCGGCGGCAGGGCGGCGATCCAGTACATCGTCATTCGGGACGATCTCTTCGAGGCTTACGCCCGAAGCGCGGACTTCATCCAGACCTTCATCTTTCCGGGCGGCCTGCTGATCCACGAACCGGAATTCCGCCGCCTGGCCGAGGAACGGGGGCTGGCGTGGGAAGACCGGCAGGGCTTCGGGCTCGACTATGCCCGCACGCTTTACGAATGGCGTCGCAATTTCGATGCAGCGGTAGAAGAGGGGCGGTTGCCGGCGGGATTCGACGAACGTTTCGTCCGGCTCTGGCGGTTCTATCTGATGTATTGCGAAGGCGGCTTCATGGGCGGCGGCATCGACGTGGCGCAAGTGACGCTGGTGAAGACTGCAACCTAGGCGGCCTGGACGAATTTCCAGCCTGAATCGACTTTCGCTATGGGGTAGACACGTAAACCGGCTGAACGGCAGGCAAGGGTGGATAGCGGACTGTCGGGTTCGGATTTTAAAACACCAGTTGCTGATGCCAAATCCGCACCCAGATCTTCGTCATTCCCGCGAAGGCGGGAATCCAGTCAACGCAACGCTTCGAAGCCAAAGTCGATGGCGAGATCGCGCCACTGCGGATTGCCTTCTTCGATCAA
>NZ_LGJH01000087.1 GCF_001298105.1 Novosphingobium sp. ST904
GTGTCATCGGGGACTGATTGAGCCTCGTTCGGATCTTCGTGACTCACGCCCTGCCCCGCCGTTCTGTTGTCACCGATAACCACACTGTCATTACCATAACACGCGATTATGGAAAGTGCCTATCTGCGGCATGTCACGGAGCAGGGGGCGTGGCTCGAACACCTTCGTTGAGACTCATTGTTGGCGGAGTTGCATGCGAGAGGATGCAGGTCTAGGCTGTGACCTGTTACCGCGCCGACCGCAAGCGAGCCCATCATGACCGTTCAGATCAACATCACGCCCAATGGCCGCATGAGCCTGCCGGCTGACATCCGCAAACGCCTGGGCCTGAATGGCGGCGGTGCGATCTATCTTGATGAAACCGACGACGGTGTGGTGCTGCGCACTGCCGCCCAGGCCGTGGCCCGCGCACAAGCGCTGGCCAAACGCTACACCGGCGACAAGCCGGACAGCTCAGTTGAAGCCTTTCTCGCCAACCGCCGCGAGGATAGCGGCGAATGAGTGAAATCGTGCTCGATGCCTCTGCGCTGCTGGCCATGCTTAAAGGCGAGCGCGGCGCCGCCAAGGTTGCCAATGCCATCGCCGGCGCGCGGATCAGCGCGGTGAACTATGCCGAGGTCGTCAGCCATTTTGTGCACGCCGGCATGCCGGAACGCGAAGTGGACGCCATGCTCGATCCGCTGCCGATGACGGTCGTGCCGGTGGACAAGGCGCTGGCTCAGTTGGCCGGTCGTCTGCGGGCGGTGACCTCGGAGGTTGGCCTGTCGCTCGGCGATCGCTGCTGTCTCGCGCTTGCCCGCCGTGACGGTCTGCCCGCGTGGACCAGTGATCTCGCCTGGAAAGCCATCGCCGATGCTGCGCAGGTCAAGGTGGTCGCCATCCGCTGACTGCGAACGGCGCGTACGACGCCGGTTCGGAGCGCGTTAGCCGATCGGGATCGGCCTGCTTTGCTCGGCACACATGGCGTTGAACGCGGCCTTTTCCCCCTCGATATTGTCGCGGATCCACTCAGGGTGGGCTTGCACCCGCTCGCGAAGTTCGCGAGGCCAGCGGTCGCCGTCCCGCGCGAAATTGAACGCCAGATAAATCAAGCCGCCGCGCGACGCTCGGTCGAGAAGCCACTCCAAATTCTGATGCGTCCGCCCTCGAAGCACATGCCAACTCATCATATGGCTGACCTGCTCCGGCGCCAGAATCGTGACGACCGCGCTGAGCAGCCAAGCTCGCCACAAAGGAGAGCATTCCGAATAGACCAAAGGATCCCATTTCCACGGCGCCTGGTTGGGCGTGAACGGCAGCGTTCGGGATACGAACGCATTGATCATACTGCCGTAATTGCGGACCGGCGTCGTCAGCAGCCACACCAGGTCCGTGATAACCGCCAGCAACTGCCGAGGCCGCACCACCCCGACGCCAGGGAGCACGGCATAATGCCCCAGGATAGCCCGGCGCACTTCGCGCTCGAACGCGAACAGCGTGTTCAGCGCGAACTCGGACTGCGGTGTCACCTCGTTATAAGGTGGCCGCGGGGTGATCGACTGCTGCAGGCGCAGTGGGGCGCCGCAATCAGCACAGACAAATTCCAGCCGCGCGCCATATAAGAAACGGGGTGGCTTGCGAGGCTGACAGCGCTGGCAGGAATCGTGACGCCAGGTGTGATGGCGATGACAGAAGATCAGCGGAAACGCGGTTTCGCGGTCCAGGTAGGCCCCGCCCGTCGCGTGCGCCTCTGCAAGGCACATCGCACACCAGGCCAGATCGATATGGCTCAGGGCGCGTTTTTGATGTCCAGCTGTTTGCGGCAACCAGTCGCTCATCAGACCGGGCCAGACGTGCGCCAGATCCAGCGCTTGCAAGCGTGCCGGGGGCACACGGCAAGCGGCAGCGAGCTGCGCCGCCTCAACCGGGTCCAGCGCAATGTCGGGCCGTGCCAGGCGACCGGCGTGGGGTGCGAGCCATTGCCGCAGTTCCTCCCCATCAAGATCGTACAGGGCGGCTGTGCGACCGAGCCACGAGGAAATCAACTCGTCTTCATGGGGTCGGGGCGCGGCGGCAGTACCACCCTCGACATGCACGACCTTCAGACCGAGGCCGCATCGGCGCGAGCCTGCCCACGCCGCCGCGCCAGAGTCTTCATGCTGACCGACGGCAATATCAGATCGGCCGCGTCAAGGTCCCGGACGGTGATATGCTCGGCGCCCGTTTCGATCGCTCGCACCGCCAGCGTTTCGACCAAGCGGAATATCCGTCCGGTGTTACCATCACTGAGGTCCAGGATCGCCTGGCGGCATCGCTCATCTGTCAGCTCCGATGATGCGCGGAGCGGCAGGATGGCGCTCATCGTCATCAACAGGAGTTTGAGGGGCTCGTCATCCTGCCAGCGGGTTAGTTCGACGGCATCGAAGCGTTCGGCAAGGGCGGCGTCGGTCAGGAGCGCAGCTCTCGCCTCGTGGTTCCCCGTGCATACGATCGGTATCCGCAGATCATTCGCGAGATAACGCAGCGTGTTGAGGAAGATACGTTGTTGACGCGCGGTGCAGGCCAGCATGTGGTTGATCTCATCCAGGATCAGCATGCGCGCGCCGACTTGCGTCATGAGGCGGCGTGCGAGGTGCCGCGCGCGGCCGACTTCGGTTCGTCCTTCCGACCACGCGACCCGGCCCGAATATCCAGCCCCCAGCGCTTCGAGCAGTTCCCCGTAGAATTCGCCTTCGGTGGGCTGCGGTGGCAACTGGACCGTGACGACCGGAATGGAAGCGACGCCGGTGCTGTCATCGAAACCGCGCGGTTCTCCGCTCCAAACCGTTCGACAATGCGCGTCTTGCCCATGCCCGTCTGCCCGTAGACGAGCAGGCAGGGCATGCGGGTGCGCGTGGGATAGTCGAGCATGGTTTGCAGCGTTGTGCGCACCGTCTCCGCCTTGGGAAATCCTAGCCAGCGGTCCTGCCGGATCCAAGCGATGCGCTCGGTATCGGGCCGCAGCGCCCGCTCGCGATAGCCTTCGGCCAGATGGGTCAGATCGGTCATCGCTGTAAATCTTCAACGACGAATGGAAGCGTCGGTGGCGGCGCCGGCTTGGCATCTATAGAAGCGTGAACCGCTACAGGCGGACCGAGCCGCCGAGCCTGTACTTCACGAGCTCGGCGCGCGTCGGCCAGCGCATTGCGGGTCCGTTGCAGCGTCAGCCGTGCGGCCTTGGTCTTGTGTGCCGCCTCGGTGACAATCATGCGCTGGGTCTCTACTGCCTCGAAGATCAAGGCCTCGTTCCTGGCATTGCATCCTTTCTCGCGAAGCGCCCGCACGGCCATTTTCTGTTCCCAGCGGGTGATCGCCGGACGCCGGATGTCGCGATACGGAACTTCGAGGTGCTCGCCGTCCGGCAGTTCTAGCCATACCCGCGACAGGTCGCGCGGGTCCCAGCGCACTGGCATGCGCTGCCCGCGCCGAGTGTACCAGCAGGTCAGGGCATCGTCCCAGTAGTGCGTATTGAACAACTCGATGCCGTTCGGCGTCACGGCGCGCAGCGCGCACGGCAGGAAGTCGAAGAGGAAACGCGCCGGATCGAGCGGAAGGCGCATCAGTTCTGGTCGCCGATCCAGGCCCTCCTCCCAGGCCAGCGCTGGCGGGATGCCGATGCCGCGGTGCGTTTCGGCATGATAGGGACCGATGACCTGCGCCGCGAGCCAGGCTTCCAGTTCGCCTAACGTCAAGCACGCGCGCCCTTCCGCATCGTAGTCGCCGCGCTCGGCCACATTCGAAAAAGTCGTGCCCGGAAGAAGGTGAACAGCGCCCATCATCGTCCCGATTAGCCGCTCGATGTGCCCGCCGAAGTGCGGGCGTTTGACCGGCCGATACTCCAGATCGATCGAATAGGTTCGGCAGCCGCGTTTCAGGGCATCGCAGTGATGCTCCCGGGCATTGTCAAGATGGAGGCGATCCATCAATCCATGATTGGGCCAAGGCGCCGTCATCCCGCGCTCTGCGAGCCAGTCCTCCTTGGGCAGCACCGCGTGGCGCATGCACATGGCTACCGCCACCGCCGAAGGCGCCAGAAGGTCGAGGTGAAAGCCCGGAACGCTCCGACTGGCGACATCGATCATCAGTGTCACCCACGGTCGCCCGATCGGTTGTCGGTAGAGATCATCGACCACGATGATGTCGACGAGTGTGTGATCGGATTGGACGAGGTCAAGAGCATAGCCGGCTTCCAACGCCCCGCGCGCCGGCTCCCATCTGTCGTTCGCTGCCTTGCGCCCTTCCCGCGCTCGCATCGTCGAAACAGGCGGTAGCGCCTCAATTCGTGCGGTGATCGCCTTGGTGCTTGGGGTTGGCAAACTCGCCTTGCGGCACTCGTGGCGCAGCCAGCGCCGGAGCGCCTGGACACTCGGCTTTTCGCGGGTGAGATAGACCTCGTCGATGCCTCGCGTGATAAGCTGTTCGGCCTGTGGGGACAGGCGACGGTCTCCTTTCTCCCTGCCCCGCTTGCCCGGCAGCAAAGAGGCCGCACAAGGGGCTTCCCGGTATCGCTTTACCAGTTCGAGGAACCGGGACCGCGCCACACCAAGCTCCATCATGGCCAGGGCGGCCACCGCGGAGGGAATGCGCCCGCAGCCGGCCAGCGGGCGGATGACCTTTTCGCGGCGCTGGGCCTCCGCCCAATCCGCATCGGATGCCGTCAGTGTCTGAGCAACCATAGCCGGGCAACCCTGCTGGAAGTTACAGTGCGATTGTCCGCCTTTTGAGGAAAAGAGTCGAATCCTTCGTGCAGCACGACACCCGAGGGCTTTCTCGGCAAGTTCAACTACGACCACGAAAGCCGGCTCATCTATCCGACTTTTAAGGAACTCATCCGGCATTTAGACCGGCGGAAATCTGCGGTTCCGTCGTCCGGTCATTTAGGAAAACCGACACGGGGGTTTTCCGGGTGAAAGCACGAAGACGATCGGGGAGGTGAGGCGATGGCAGACAGGATCGACGACCGGGCAGGGCGGCCGGCAATGTCCGGCCTGGGGAACGCGCTCGTCGTGCCTGGGGACCGGACGCCCGGTTCCGTCACGCCGCTGGCCGCTGAGGTCGAGGCCGCCCGCAGCTATCGCCTGCGCGCGCGCAGCGCCAATACGCTCCGCGCCTATGCCAGCGACTGGCGCCAGTTCGAGGATTGGTGCTGGGGCAGGGGGCTCGAGCCGCTCCCCGCCGCGCCCGAGGTCGTCGCCACCTATCTGGCGTCGCTCGCCCTCGCCGGCCGCGCCGACAGCACCGTCACCCGCCATCTCGCGGCGATCACCTGGCGACACCGCCACGACGGTGTCCCGCCTCCGTCCGCGCGCGACACCCACCAGCTGATCGCCGACACCCTTTCCGGCATCCGCCGCGAACAGCGGGCGCGGCCGACCCGGAAGAAGGCGGCGATCGGTGCGAAGGATCTCGCCGGGATGATCGCCCGGGCGGACGGTCTCACCACCCGCGACGTGCGCGACCGCGCGATCCTCGCGCTGGGCCTCGCCGCGGCGCTGCGCCGCTCCGAGCTGGTCGCGCTGCAACTGGCCGACGTCCAGCTGGTCGAACAGGGCCTGACTGTCCGCGTGGGTTATTCCAAGACCGACCCGGAAGGCGAGGGGGCCACCATCGCGGTGCCGGCGGGCAGGGTGCTGCGGCCCGTCGCCCACCTCAATGCCTGGCTGGCGGTGCGCGGCGGCGCGCCCGGACCGCTGTTCACCCGGATCGGGACCAAAGGCGAGTTCACCCTCGAGGCGATGTCCGACCGCTCGGTGGCGCGTCTGGTCAAGCGCTATGCCTCGCTCCAGGGGCTCGATCCCGAGACCATCGCCGGCCACTCGCTGCGTGCCGGCTTTCTCACCGAAGCGGCGCGCACGCGCGCCTCGCTCGCCAAGATGCAGGAGGTCTCGCGGCACAAGTCGCTCAAGGTGCTGCTCGGCTACGTCCGCTCGGCCGAGCGCTTCGATGATCACGCCGGGGCGGGATTTTTATAGAAGGGCAGGTGTTCTGGGCGAGCTTGGGGATGGGTGCCGTGATAGCCTGTAGGCGCCGACTTTCGCTAAATTGGCGCTGGTTGCAGCCATCGGTTTCAAGCGGTGTCCAGCCCATCTATCACTTGCAGATCCCGACTGGAACGAAGCCGGTTTGCGAATGCCGAAGTAATCAAAATTGGGTCTCCAGCGTGCAATGCTCAGCTGCGGACCCTCCAGTTATTGGGGGATAACCGTACGCATGGGGCGGTTCGTCGCCCGGGTAACCCCAAATTTACTTTATCCGCGCGTGGTATCTGTTCATTTGTCACCGTTGGAACAAGGTATGATACAACGACTGATCCGCCGCCTGCGCGCCGCGTTCAGCACCCCGTGGTTCCGCAATGCTCGCGAACCGGAATGTACCTATCGGCGTCGATGCCCAGCCTGCCGGCGAGAGCATTCGTCCAGGCAGGCAACATGAACCCGGGAGCGCGGCTTACCGCAGCCGAGATGCGAGGCGCTGCGCGTCACCCAGTCGACTTCACGGCTGTTGGCGAGAACCGGCAGCTGGGCGAACTGGAGTTGCATCTGGCCAACATCGCGCCGCAGGGCTACATGGTCCGTGGTAAGCCGAAGCTTGAACGCGGCGAGCGGGTCGCTCTTCGCATCCCCGTGATTGGTATGATCGAAGGCCATCTCGTATGGTCACACGACGATCGTGCCGGGTTCCAGTTCGAACGCATCATCCGTGCGGATGACTTCGCGCAGCTTGTCGCGCAGCTACAACCTAACCCGCGATTGCGGGGAAACCGGCGGTAATGGAAACTGCGCTCGCGCGTCAATTGTCCGCATCGCCAATGCGACTGGAATGCCAGTTCCGTCGAGGCCGGCAGACCGTTGCCCCCCGCTGACAGCCTCGCACGGTCAGCCGTCACGCCACCAGTCTCGTCCGGTATTCGGCGACGACCGACCGCCATGATCCCGTCTGCCAGACATAAGCTACCACACCGAGTCGCTCGGCAGGCGGTGCCTGCTGCAGCGATGGGTGAGAGGACCCAGCGATCTGTAGGAAATGGTTTCCCGATGGCCGGAAACCCCACCACGGCTGCCGGGAGTGGGCCCGCCGCTTGGCTTCGCCGGGCTCGGCGTTGTCATAGAACTGCGCGGCCAGATAACCAACGCGATGGGACACAGCGTTGGCTGCCGACGACGAACCGGGCCGTTTGGACGTCCGCACACAAGTGCGCGCATCAGGCTTGGTCATTGAAAGATAGAGTGATACTTTTGATTGATGACCGGATCGATCATCGAGCGAGCGGCACGAGCCCTCGCGCAGTCAGCGAGCGGGCATGATGACTGGGATTCCCTGGACCCCCAGCATCAGGAAGCGATCGTGCGTGATGTGCGCGCGGTATTCCATGCCATCCGCGAACCCACCGACGCAATGGCACTCGCGGGCGGCGAGGTCATCCGCAACGTCGCCCCTGCCGAAACCGCGGTGGGCCATCAGGGCGACGCCGCGAGCACCTGGCGCTTCATGGTCGCAGCCGCGATGGACGAGCGATGAGGCCGTCCCCGATCCGAAATTGAAGTGGGCGCCTGACCGTACCGACCGCACAACCGGCGGGAGGTACGCCCGTCGTTGCCTGCTGGGAGGAACAGATGTGAAAGCAATCCACGACAGCATCGAGGGCCCCTTTGCGATCGAGGAGGATATCGCGCTTTATGGTACGATCACTGGCGCTGCGACCTTGCGCAGCGGTTTTCGGCTCATCCTTCACGGAACGATCGCCGGCAGCCTGACGGTGGAACGAGGATCCCGGGCGATCATCCATGGTACCGTCGCTGGACGCATCTTCAATGATGGAGGCCGCGTGGATCTTTTCGGCATGGCGGATGCCGTCGCCAATAGCTCGCTGGATGCGGTTACGGTCATCGATCCAGGTGCCCATGTCAGGGGCCGGGGATAAAGGACGATCGGCAATCTCGCGTCGTTCGCAGAACATTTCACCCCATAGGAAGCACCGCGGGTCCATTGGGTGGTTGGATTCCGGGTCACCAGTACCGAAGGCCATGTCTCGCTTCGATGGAGATGGAAATGAAGCTGAACAAGACAATCGCGCCTGCAGTTTTCCTGGCCGCGCTCGGTCTGATCGGGGGCAATGCCAATGCCATGATCCCGGACGCGGGCAGTCCTGCGGCACCTGCGCCCCCGCTCTCACAGCAAGCGCCGTCGACACCGCCCGCTACCGCGCCGACCGCGACGTCGTTTAGCGACCAGGAACTCGAGCAGTACGTCCGAGCCGCCCTGGCGGTGCAGCGCGTCCAGCAGGATCAAACCACCCCCGACGCCGACAAGCAGACGAAGATGGCGCAGGCGGTACAGCAGGAGGGGCTTTCTCCCGAAAGGTTCAACGAGGTCGCTTCGGCAGTGCAGGCGGATCCGGCGCTGCAACAGCGCATCCAAGTGGTGGCAGCGAAGCTCCAGGGGTCCGGTGCGCCGTGAACACACAGTTCGTCAAACCGGAATGATGATTTGCCTGCTGCTGCCGGCGGCAGGCAATTTCGTTGCCCCTTTCAGTGCGAAGACAGTTCTTCAGCACCGGGCGAGAGATCTCCTACGATACCGGCCAGCAACCCGGGATCAGACCCTCCGCAGGCGAGGTGCATAGATGCCCAGCGTCTTCGCGATCTCCTCGGCCGTCGTGACGCCTTCACGTTGGAGCAGGGGCGACAGAACTGCCAACGCTCCCCCCATAGCCCGCACAATCGTGGCATCCGCAGGCAACCGCTCCAGAACATCTCATGCAGATCGAGCCCGTCCGAAGCCAGAAAACACCGGCTGCAGGCTTTCGCTATTGCTTCGCGCAGGGGCTTTTGCACGACCTCTGTCCCATCAGCGCCCAACCATTTTCGCACTTGCAGCATGACGTATAGGTCAGCATAGTGACACTGCCTTTCGGCATCCTCTCCCAAACTTCCACAGGGCTGATCTCCGGATCAGCCCTTTCTTTCGGGAAGATTTTGCCGGGGATGTCGGGTCAGTATCTGCCAGGGTTTAGCGGATCGTCTGCGATGGCTTTGATCTGCCGGTCCGTTATGCAGGATGCGGGTTCTCTAACGGGGTGACGTAGAGGGGCGATCGCTGGGCGGCGCGTCTGGTGAAGCGCTATGCCGTGCTGCAGGGGCTGGCTCTCGAGACCAGTGACGGGCTTTACTCTTGTGACACTAGTCCTTCAAAGTGCTGCTTGCCGAGTGTTTTGATGATCATACGGGGGCGGGGTTTTTGTGACGGGCAGGAGGGGGCGATGACCCAGAAGTGCGTTGGCGAGTGGATCCTTGATCCGGAGGCCGGGAGAGCAACTGCGGGCGACCTTGTGGTCATGATCGTGCCCCATGATGACGCCACGTTCTCGCTGCGCTATTCGGGTAACATCGGACTGGAGGAGCATATCCTCTTCGCGCGCGAGGTCATGCAGACCTTTGCAAAAGCGTTTCTGTGCACCTTACTACCGCTTGCCACCCCTTCGTAAGCTCGGGATAAGGTTGCATGATCCCTGAGCTTTCCGACGACATCCTGTATTTTGCCATCCAGTCCGACCGTATGGTCGAGGCAGGAAAGCGCTATTTCCAGCAAGGGCGCGTGTCGGATCTGCGGATCGATCAGCAGTTTGATACGGTCTCGGCGCTGGTACGCGGCAGCGGCAAGAATCACTACGTCACCTCGATCATCTTTGACGAGGATGAGGAATTCGGGGGGCTTCCAGCCAGCGAATGCACATGCCCGGTGGGGATGGGATGCAAGCATGTTGCCGCAGTGCTTTTCGCGCTGCAAGCGTCGGGAGTTACCGGACAACAGGAGCGAGACAAGCCCCGCTTGCGCATTCAGGCTCAGAGCGGGAGCGTGCCCACCGTTGCCGGCCCGCTGGCCGAGTGGCTCGAGGCGGTCGTTGTCGACGATCTCGCCATGCGCGCCAAGTATGAAGAGCTGTGCTTCAGTCTCGAACCAGTCCGCACCTTCAAGCAGGGCAAGCGCCCGGGCAAGGGGATGCCCGCGCCGGTACTCCCTGAGCGGTATTCCCTTCAGGTGCGCGCCTGGAGGCGGTGGCCCCACGAAATTACCTGGCGCCCTGCTCATCCGTGGGAGGTGCAACACGGACGGGGCAGCCTCAGGCCCGAGGCCGGGCGGCTGCTGTCGCGCATGACTCATGCCGCCGGCGCGACTTCACGGCGAACCGCAGTCCCACTGGTCGAAACGGTTGGAGTTGGCTGTGGGAAGCCAGCGTCGAAGGGTTGCTGCGCTGGAAAGCACCCGATGGTCCTGCGGCTACTGTCAGGCGCGAGCACTTCGTATGCAAGCTGCGGTGGGAAACTCTGTCCGATGCCCGGCAGATCGTAGGCCTCGACATGAATGGCCACGAGCCCGCCGAGCACATGATCTTCGTCGGCGATCCACCGATCCATTTCGATGTGGGAACACGCGAATTTAGGCTCATCGATGCCGGAGAGCCGTTGCTGGCCGGGCGTCTGCTGGCCATGCCGCCGATCGCCTCTCACGAGATCCCGGCGCTGGCAGTCCGTTGGAAGGCGATCGCCCATGACATGCTGCCGGCCCCCGAACTGGCATCCTCGTCATCGCTGACGGGTATTGCTCCGCAGCCAGTGCTGCGCTGCCTGGTCGATAAGGTCGGGCGTCCGTATTACGACCGGGGCTGGCGAGGGCGCTCGGCGTCGCAGGGGCTCGAAGTCGCCCGGCTCGAGTTCGACTATGGCGGGCACCGGGTTGGTCCGCTCCATACCGCAACCGAAGTGATTGCAAGCGGCAGCGAAGGCGTCATTCGCATCGCGCGCGATATCGAAGCCGAGCAGGCCGCGGTTGACCGTCTGGCGCGGACGTCACTGGTGCCTCTTGCCTTGTCCGGGCGTTATGAAACCAAGCCCTTGCAAGGCTGGGATCATGCTTTTGTCGATGAGGACCACGAGCATGACCAGCGATTCTGTGAGTTTCTCGTCAATGATGCCCAGGCTTTGCGCGATGAGGGCTGGCTGATCGAGTTCGCGCCGAAGTGGCCACACGTCCTCCTCCAGCCTGAAGATGGCGGCTTGCAGGCGCCGGGTATCGAGGTTTCGCAAGCTCCATCGTCGGGGGCGAACGGGAAAGCAATCGACTGGTTCGACGTAGAGCTTGCCGCGCGCGTCGAAGGCGATCAACGCATCGATGTGCTGCCGGCGCTGCGCCGCCTGCTGGCAAGCGGCGTCGATCAAATCCTCGAGCGAGACGACGAATACCGCATCCCTTTGCCGCTTGGCGGCGGCAGGTTCACAGCGCTTCGTCTCGGCTCTGTGCGCCCCCTCATAGAGACGATCGTACGCATGGCGCTGGTCGATCGCAGCGCGGCGACCCTGAAGCTGAGCAAGTTCGATCTTGGAGCCGTTCATGATCTGGCCAACGCGGGATTGCCATGGGCATCGAAAGATCGCCTGCGCGCCCTGGCGGCCCGGCTGAATTCGCCTGGGGACGAAACCTTTGTGGCGCCGGCAGGTCTCGATGCCCAGCTGCGTGCCTACCAGGCCACCGGCTGTGGATGGCTTGCAGCGTTGCGCGAAGCGGGCATGGGGGGCATCCTCGCCGACGACATGGGTCTGGGCAAGACGCTCCAGGCGATTACGCATATTCTGGCCATTCGCGGCAGCACCTCTACGCCTCGCCCTGTGCTGATTGTGGCGCCTACATCGGTGTTACCGAACTGGCAGGCCGAGATCGCCCGCTTCGCGCCCGGTTTGGCTTGCCTTCTGTGGCATGGTGCCGACCGACGCCACGCTCACGGCGATGACTTTACAGGCGCCGATATCGTGCTCACCAGCTATACGCTGCTGGCCCGCGACAGCGGGCTGTTTGCCTCGCGCGATTTTACGCTGGTCATCCTGGATGAAGCGCATGGGCTCAAGAATCCCAAGACTGCAGGGTTCAAGGCAGCGGCGGTGCTGAAGGCCGACCAGGTCGTCGCGCTGACCGGCACGCCGGTCGAGAACCGCCTCACTGACTTGTGGTCGCTGGCGAGCCTCACCAATCCGGGCCTGCTCGGCACTTACGAAGGTTTTCGAACGAGCTACCGCACGCCGATCGAAAAGCACGGCGATCCGACTGCACGCACGGCGCTGGCGCGCCGGATCAGGCCATTCATGCTGCGCCGGACCAAGGATGCCGTCGCCGCCGATCTTCCCCCCAAGACCATCATCCCCGAGCGCATCGATCTGGCGCCCCCGCAACTGAGGCTCTACGAAAGCCAGCGTCTACTGATGCACAAGCGGGTGCGCGACGAGATCGACCGGGTCGGGCTGATGCGCTCGCAGATCATCGTGCTGGATGCGATGCTCAAGCTGCGCCAGATCTGCTGCGATCCCGTGCTGCTGCCGAATGATCTTGGCGCCGAGGTCGCATCCGCCAAGCGCGAAAGGCTGAGGGAGATGGTCCCCGAACTGATTGCGGAAAGCCGCCGGATCATCATCTTCAGCCAGTTCACCACCATGCTAGATCTCATAGCCGGCGATCTCGAGCGTATCGGCATCCCGTTCGAGCAACTGCGCGGCGCGACCCGGGACCGGGGCCGGCCGGTTCGGCGCTTTCAGGAAGGCGGTGTGCCGATTATCCTCGTCAGTCTCAAGGCGGGGGGTGCCGGGGTGAACCTCACCGCGGCCGACACCGTCATCCTTTATGACCCTTGGTGGAATCCGGCCGTCGAGGCGCAGGCGATCGATCGGGCTCATCGGATCGGCCAGTCGAAGCCGGTATTCGTTCACCGTCTGATCGCCACGGGCACGATCGAGGAGAAAATCCTTGCGCTTCAGGAGAGGAAGCGGGGACTTGCCGATATGCTGTGGGATGAGGAGGCCAAGGCTGGCTCAACGAGTCTTACAGATGCCGACATCGATTTCCTCCTCGGGTAGGTGTAGGCACTTGCAATACGGAGCGGGTGGTGAAGGATAACCCGATCAATGCCGACGGTGCCGTTGCGGGTGACATCGACGGTGACCATGGCGAAATCGGTGGTTCGCCTTGCGGGCAGCGCCTTGAGTACCCTGCGTTCTGCATCGACGCGCGCGGCATGCCGTCGGTTCTGCCTGGCGACCTGGGCGTCAACGAACTCGCGCCAGGCCTCGATGCTGACGAAATCGCGGCTGCCCCGCCGGCGCAGGGCCTGATCGAGGCGCCGCTTGAGGTGACCGTGCGGACCTTCGATCGATCCGTTCTCGTGCGCCTCGCCGCGGTTGTTGCGGGTGGCAAGCATGCCGTAATGACGGCACAGTTCGTCGTAGCTTCGCGTGAAATCCCGCTGCGCATCGGCGTCGAGGTTTTTGTAGGCGGCTGACAGGGAATCGCTGCGGTGTTCGGCCGGCGCACCGCCCAGCTTCCACAACGCATCCTGCAGGTGCTCCGAAAGGGCGGCAAAGCTCTCCCCGCCCAGCACGACAGCCGCATGCTCCCAGCCACTCGCCGCCAGGCGGAAGTGGTAGAGGCGATAGGCCAGGGTCTCGCCGGCAACCGTGACCTTGAGACTATCGCATACCGTGAAATCCGACAGGCCCTGCCGACCGGGCTCATGATGCTGCGGGAAGAAGATCTCCTTCTCACCGCCGTGCAGTGCCCGCCAGCGGGCGATCCGGCGTTCCAGTGTTCGTCGTATCGCATCGGGAACAGCATCCTCGCCGAACTCGTCCTGGAGCGTCTCGAAGACCGTGACGGCAATGATACCGTCGATCTGGAGCAACTCCTCGACACGTGGCCAGAATGGCTCGAGCGGATCGGCGCGGGTGCGCCAGTGGCGCTCCTTCTTCTTCTGGGACGGAAGCTGCGGATCGTTCTCGATCCGGCGTGCACTGCGCTCGCTGATACCGGCCTTGGCAGCCGCGACGGCCTGGGTGTGTTGGCGACGATGGGTCATGAAGAGAAATACCTGCTGATCGGAAATGTGGTGGCCCGGCATCGCAAACCCATCGTTCCTTGTTCGATGAGTGTTCCGATACCACCGCCCGCCGCAGCCCCGACCAACCCCCGAAAGAAGGGGAAAGAAGATCGCCATCGGTTGTCTGGTCCGCTCTCCGGTCGGGGCTCCGCCCCGCCCTACGATCAGCCCAGACAACGATCCTACCGGCCATCATAGTTGCCGCTCAACCGGCCATCGTAGTTGTCGCCGCGCACCCAGATCGTCCTTTCGTGCGCCGGGCACATCAAGCAGGGGTAACAGTGTCTCGTCGATACGCTCAACCAGGCGAGTTACATCGCCAAATGCGGCGGACTGCTCGAACATGAACTGGGCGCGATGGCGAAGCCAGAGCCCGAAGGGGGACGCGCCAAGCCGGGGCAGCTTCTCGCCGCGGGTGCTTTGAAGTAGCGAGAAAAGCGTGTTCTGGCTCCACTCCATCAGACGGCTCTGTTGCAAACTCTGACACGGTTTCCAAGATTGGGCTCATGTACTGTCAAGGTCAGTTGCGATGAACGATTTCAAAGGACGGCATTTTACCGGCG
>NZ_LGJH01000086.1 GCF_001298105.1 Novosphingobium sp. ST904
CGCGATATACACTTCGGGAATGATCGTCGGTCATGCCAACATGGTAGCTCAAGCATTCAGAGCAGTCACCCGGAAACGAATTTGTCCACGCCGCCTAGGTAATCGAAGTACGGGTAGGGATCATTCACGAAATGATCGCTTCGGAAGAAATCGTGTTCTTTAAATGTGTTGGTCGGAGCGGTCATGGTCTCTCCTGTAGCTCGTCGCCGGATTTTCTCGCGGTCGATAACTGCCTACTGGCCTTGTGTGTCGTATATCAGTGGCGCTGCGTGCCCGTCGCAAGTCCAATTTCGGCTGGATATATTCATCGCCAGAACGATTGCCGAATTTGACCGTAAGGAAGGCATTAAATGCTTGAGGCGTTTGGACAGGCCGACGCAGGGACGATCACGCTGCGATCATCGGCAATCTCGATTGAGTAGTGGCCGGAACAACTGCATTGCTTTGGACTGGCGCTGATATTTGGAGTACGCATGATCACGTCACGCCGCAGCCTGATCCGGATGAGCCCGGAAGAAATTCAGCGTTATCTCGGCGAGCAGCGGCGCATCATCGTGGTTACCATCGGGCAGGACGGAATGCCCCATCCTGTCCCGATGAACTACGGCATCGACGATGAAGGCCGAATTATCATCACCACGTTCCGCAAGAGCCAGAAAATCGCCAATCTTGAGCGAGATCCCCGGGCGACTTTGCTCGTGGAGAGTGGCGATACCTATCATGAGCTGAAGTCGGTCATCGTCTACGCCGATGCGGAAATTGTCCTTGATCCCGATCGGATCGCCGACAACATGCGGCGCGTCCGATCGAGCGATTTACTCGTCGCGACCAAGACCCCGGAGATGGAGCAGCAGATCCGTGCGTCCATGGCTAAACGTGCGGTAGTTCTATTTACGCCGTATAAATATGTAAGCTGGGACCACGCGAAACTAGGGCAGAATTACTGAGCGTCCGGGAGGCGATGTCCGATGGCGACGCGATCCTGGAGCAAGCCTTCGGCGGCATCGAGGGCTTGAGTCAGGTACGCTTTTCGATCCACGCCAGCCAGAGCGCTTGCCACCGACGGAATTTCCAGACCAATCGGGCAACCCGGCGGCAGCGCGTGAAGGAAGTGGCCTAGTGGCAGCACTCCCAAACCGGGCAGCGGTCGTTCCTGCCGGGCATCCTGAAAATATCCGTCGTAGAAGCTGGCCTGCTTCGCATCGCAGAGCTGAGCATAGCCGATCTTGCCATCCGGCACGTTACGAAGCTCGTCGTTTGTCCCTCCCGAACAGAAGAAATGCATTGCATCGACCAGCACGGCAGCGTTGCTCGCGGCGGACTCTCCTACGAATGCCACAGCAGCGGCAAGATCGGGAACCGGCGTTGCCGGCATAAACTCCAAGGTCACAGGCAAATCGCGGTCGGCGGCCAAGGAGGCGAAGATGGAGAACTGTTCGAGATTGCGGACAGGGTCAGGGTCCATTGCGCAGACATTGAGGCGTTCTGCGCCCAGTTCGGCCATGAGATCGAAATCGGCCTCAGCGTCGGCGATGTTCCGGCCGGGCATGATGATGAAACCTTCGCCAAGGGCGACCCTTACGCCGTGGTCGGCAAGTGCCTGTTTCAGCTGATTTATACGCGGTCGTCGCCGCGAAGCGTCCATTCGCGTTCGCTTCCAAACGGTCCGGCAATGGGAGAGGGGGCCAGCCCGATCCGAGAACATCCGAGTTCTGAAGTGAGGCCCACGAATTCGGACGGCTCTTGGCCAAGCACGCTTATGAATTCGATGCTGAAGTGTCGGCCGAGTGACGTTGGCATTCGCTTTCCCTTTCCCTTTCCCTTTCCTTTCACCAGGATTGAGGGCTTGGATGGCTCATTTGCGCGCGCTCAATATTAAGCGGTGTCTCAATGCCTTGTGCTCGAGAGGTCGGGAGCTAGGAAAGCGAGCTTAAATACCGGCCAGCAGCCATCACGCGCCGATAATTGTTGCTGCCAACTCTTGGAAGGTCAAATCGCTCGTGCGGCATTTGCACGCGAGATCGTCTGCCACCGGAGGGTAGGGGGAATTGGGTTTAAAAGAGAACCTTGAATTTAAAAATGCCGGAGTGCCGGGAATCTTTAGATTCGCGGCTTGGCGCTACATCTCGGAATATGATGAATATCTATCTATCTGAAATAAATGAATAATTGGCAAAATAATTTGCACACGTCTGACAAAAGGCCGAAAAGCCCGCCCCGAGCGGATTTGGCATCTTGCATGGCAAAAAATTAATTCCCTATCCTCTATTTGCAAGGCATACACCGCGCCCATGTTTACCAAGCGCCGCCTCGTGATCGGAGGCATTCTCATCGGTGTCGCCCTCCTTGCTCTGCTAGCCTGGAAGTTGCTCTCGGGCCCTGCGGCTCCAGTCGTCGCAACAGCAGAAGTGACGCGCGGGACGATCGAGCAAACCGTGGAAGCCACTGGTACGCTCGAGCCTAAAGAGCTTGTGAGCGTGGGCGCTCAGGTTTCCGGGCGGCTTGAAGAACTCAAGGTGCAGTCGGTGATACTGTGCGCCAAGGCGACCTCATCGGTCTCATCGACCCACGAACTCAGACCAATAGCCTCGCAACGGCGAAGGCGGATCTTGGCAACATGCAAGCCCAACTCGCCGGGGCGAAAGCCACGCTTGCGAAGGCCGAACTTGCTTTCCGGCGTCAACAGGCGCTTGGGGTCGGCGAGGCGACGTCCCGGGCAGATTTCGAAGCCGCGCGAGCGGAGCAGCAATCGGCTCAAGCGAGCTACGATGCGCTCGTGGCGCAGATCCGCTCTGCGAGCGTGAACGTCGATACCGCTCAAGTCCAGCTCGGCTATACCAAGATTACTGCCCCGATGGATGGGGTTGTCGTAGCCGTGGTTACCAAGCAAGGACAGACGGTCAACGCCAACCAATCGGCGCCCACGATCGTCATTCTCGCCAAACTCGATGTCATGACAGTGAAGGCCGAGGTGTCCGAAGCCGACGTGATCAACGTGAAGCCGGGCTTGCCGGTCTATTTCACAATCCTTGGCGATCCCGATCGACGGTACGAGGCGAAGCTGCGCCTCATTGAGCCTGCTCCCGAATCCATCGTCAACGAGGTCAATTCGACTTCGACGAGCTCGTCGAGCAGCAGCACTGCTGCCTCAGCCATTTACTACAACGCACTGTTTGAAGTGCCGAACAACGATGGTCGCTGCGCGCCTTGATGACAGCCAAGGTCAGCATTGTCCTGGCGAGTCGCGGGAAAGCCTTGGTGATCCCTTCAACCGCTCTGGGCACCAAGTCGCCAGAGGGTCTTTATTCGGTTCGGGTGAAAGGCGCCGACGGCAAGATCACGAGCAAGAGGGTGCGCATAGGCGTCGACAACAACGTCAATGCCGAAGTGCTCTCGGGGCTCAACGAAGGCGAGGAAGTTGTTGTCGGCGAGGCGAGTGCGACCAAGACAGCCAAGCAAGGGCCCATGGGCCCACCTCCGGGTTGAGGCGATGACGGCAGTTCCGCTCATTTCGCTATCGGATGTTCGCCGCGAATACCCGTCAGGAGACGGTTTCTTCGCCGCGCTCAAGGATATCAATCTTACAATCGAAGCTGGAGAGATGGTTGCCATCGTCGGTCAGTCGGGTTCCGGCAAATCGACCTTGATGAACATCCTGGGGTGCCTCGATCGACCTACTTCCGGTTCGTACCGCATCGATGGCCGCGATGTGGCGGGACTCGCTCCGGATGACCTCGCAGCTCTGCGCCGTGAGCATTTCGGTTTCATTTTCCAGCGGTATCACCTGCTGACCGATTTGACCGCGTTGGGGAACGTGGAAGTGCCCGCCGTTTATGCCGGACGTGGACGCTCGGAGCGGGCAGGGCGCGCACAGGAAATTCTCGGACGCCTTGGCCTTGCGGAACGGACCGGTCACCGTCCTGGACAACTCTCGGGCGGCCAGCAGCAACGTGTCTCGATCGCCCGTGCCTTGATGAATGGCGGTGACGTCATTTTCGCCGATGAGCCGACAGGAGCGCTGGACTCGGCGAGCGGCGTCGAAGTCATGGCCATTCTCAGTGAACTCCATGCCGAGGGGCACACGATCGTCATCGTGACCCACGACATGAAAATCGCTGAGCATGCCGATCGCATAATCGAGATCCGGGACGGCGAAATCATTGATGATCGTCGGGTGCGGGAAACTGGCATTCGGCCACCGGTACATAAATTTCCGCCGATCGCCGGGGGATTTCAGCAACTCGTCGATCGCTTTCGTGAAGCCTTCCGCATGGCATTGCTCGCAATGACGGCTCACAAGTTGCGAACATTTCTCACAATGCTCGGCATTATCATCGGCATTGCCTCGGTCGTTTCGGTGGTCGCGCTCGGTAACGGTGCGCAGCAGAAAATTATCGCCGACATTGGTAGTCTGGGCACGAGCACCCTGACGATTTATCCAGGCACGAGCTTTGGCGATACGCGCTCCGCCAAGATCCAGACGCTGAGGGACACGGACGCAGAAGCTCTTGATCAGCTGCCTTATGCCGACAGCGTGACGCCGAGTGTTTCGACCAGCGTGACGGCGCGGTACCGCAATGTGGCCGCAACCGCCCAGGTGAGCGGCGTTGGCGCGGATTACTTCCGCGTCAGAGGATTGAAGCTGGTTGCAGGAAGCCTGTTCGGCACACAAAGTGTACGGCAACTGGCGCAAGATGTGGTCATCGACGAAAATTCGCGCAACACGCTCTTTCCAAACGGCGAGGATCCGCTTGGGAAGATAATTCTATTGGGCAAAGTGCCTGCTCGTGTCGTCGGCGTGGTTGGTTCACAGCAACAAGGGTTCGGCGGCAGCGACACGCTGACGGCCTATGTTCCCTACACCACCGCCATGAGTCGCATGCTTGGCCAGACGTATCTTTCCAGCATAACCGTGCGCATCAGCGACGATACGTCGACGTCGGCGGCGGAGGCGGCCGTGACGCAGCTTCTGACAAGGCGGCATGGTACGACCGATTTCTTCATCAGCAATTCCGACGACATTCGTCAGACGATTACCAATGCCACGAATACGCTGACCCTGGTCGTCGCGGCGATCGCGCTGATCTCGCTCATTGTCGGCGGCATCGGCGTCATGAATATCATGCTCGTATCTGTCACCGAGCGGACCTCCGAGATTGGCGTGCGGATGGCGGTGGGCGCTCGTCAGACGGACATCATGCAGCAATTCCTTATAGAGGCGATCCTGGTTTGCCTGACCGGTGGCCTAATTGGCGTCCTGCTATCGCTGTCCGCTGGAGTGATCATTTCCCTGACGCCGATCAATTTCCGAATGGCCTATTCGCCAGCATCGATGATCGGTGCGTTCACTTGCTGCACATTGATTGGTTTGATTTTCGGGTTCGTGCCCGCGCGCCGCGCGGCCCGTCTCGATCCTGTCGACGCCCTTTCGAGAGACTGATGATCGTGCTCAATCGGATAAATTGCCGCCCAGCCGCCATTGGAGGACTTTTAGCAGCTTCCGTTCTCGGGCTCATGGCAGGAGGATGCGCTCAGGCCGTCCGCACATCTTACAGTCAGCCGGCCTTGCCGGTGGATGCGGCTTGGGATTACGCTGCCCAGGGCGCTGATCGCCTTTCTTCTGTACCATGGTGGAACGAATTCAACGATCCGGGCCTCACAAGCCTTGTCGATCGAGTACTTGTAGCAAACGCAGATCTTGCCGCAGCTGGACTGAGGCTGAAAAAGGCCCATTTGGCTGCCGAGCAGGCCCGTCAGGGTTTGTTTCCAAGTGGGAACGCAAGTCTCTCCAGCAACGCCTCGAAACTGCTCAACGGTGGTTCCCCATGGAGCAAAAGCAGCGCCGCTTCGCTTGGTGTTTCTTGGGAGCTTGACCTCTTCGGTCGGCTGAGCGCAGCGGCAGATGCCGCGAAGTGGGAGGATCAGGCGAGCGCCCAGGATCTCGCCGAAACGCGGCTTTCGCTTATCAGCACCACGGCCCAGGCCTGGTGGCAGCTTGGATTGGCAAATGAGCAAATCACGATTGGGGAGGAAAGCCTCTCCTACGTCAGACGAGCTCTCGAATTGGTGAGGCGTCAATATGATGCAGGCGCCGTCTCCCGCCTCGAACTGCGAGATGCCGAGCAGTCGGTCGCCGCGCAAGAGTCGTCGCAAACCCAATTGATCCAGGCACGCGTACAGGCACTCAAGGCCCTAGCCGCTCTCCTCGACAGGCAGTCGTACGACGGTGCCGAATTGCGGGAACTACCTCATCAGCCTCTGCCAGCGATAGCCGCCGGTGTACCCGCCTCCCTACTTGGAAGACGCCCGGATCTGGCCGCCGCCGAGCTTCGGCTGCGGGGAACTCTTGCGTCGAGCGATGCGACCGTAGCGAGCTACTATCCCAGTCTCAGCCTCACGGGGACGCTCGGAACCGCGAGTTCATCGCTTCTGAAATTCTTCAGCGATCCTGCCGCGGGGATCGGCGCCATGCTGTCGCTGCCAGAACTTAACCCGGCGAAGGTACGCCTCGCCACAGGCATCGCGCGGACCGACTACGACATCGCCGTGCAGAACTTCCGTCAGACGTTCTATGACGCCCTGCGCGATACCCAGACCGTGCTTTCCGCGCGGGAACAGTACGTTCACCAGGCTGGATTTGCAGAGGACAATTACGCTGCCGCGCGCGATGCCGAGCGGCTTTACGAGCGACAGTACCGTGCCGGTGCAATCCCCTTGCGGAGCTGGCTGGATGCCCAGGAGCGATTGCGTTCGGCAAGGACAAGCCTGATCCAGAACCGCTTCAACCAGTTGGTAACGCAAGTTCAGGTGTATCAGGCGCTGGGCGGAGACGCGGCCCAAACCTAAAGTACCGCTGCGGGCCGGAATGACCGTGCCGGACTTAGTCTTGGCGAGAGCACAGTGAAGGCGGTCGGCAATGTACCGCGCCTCACTGCGTTCGCATGCGGCAAACTATCTCAATAGGTGGTCTCGTAGGTCGGACGGCTAGTTTGTGGCCTCGAGAAGGTTGCGGGTCTGATTGAGTGCGTGGGTGAGAGCTTGTTCGAACTGCTCATCGGTTTCCATACGAGATTGCATCGGCAATTCGATGCCGATGCCGACATCTCGCGGTAAGGCCGCCACAAGTGCCTGCAAAGGCAGTTCGCCGTCGCCAGGAGCCAATCTCTCGAAGCTGGCTTCGGCGAGGTAGTCGCCACCAGCCCCCCTGAGAGGCACATCGCACAGTTGAGCGTAGGCAACCAGGTTTGGATCCAACCCTCGTAGGGTCTCCAGGTCGCTTCCGGATCTGAAAAAATGCATCGCATCGATGACGAGGCCGATGTTCTGGGCCTGGCATTCGTGCAGTGCCTTGATTGCAGATTCGAGTGAATTGACGGCATGCGGCGGTGCGAATTCGAGAACGGCCTTCATCTGCCGCTCGCCCGTCATCTCGGCCAAGGCCGCCAACTGGTCGAGCGCACGTGGCATGTCGCGATCCATGGCGACGGTGCTCGCCATTTTCGCGCCAAGTTCCGCGAGGATGTCGAGGTCGCCGGCCTTGTCGCGGACATCGCTGCCCGGACGGATGACGAAACCCTCCGCAAGCGATATGGAGATTCCGAGTGCCCTCAGTTGAGCTGCTGTATCGCGCCGAAGAACCGGATCGTCACGCAGGGACCATTGCGGATAGCGGTCGAGCTTCCAGGGCACGGACTGGATGCCGAGCGAGACGAAGGAGCAACCCAGGTGGGCTGCCAGGGCGATGTGCTGCGTGGGAAGCATGCCGAAAATCGTCTGCGAATCGATTCCTAGCGCGTGCGTCATTCATGAGTTCCTGTAGCAATCTGGGTTCGTAAGCGGGGGCAAGCGCCGGGCCGCGTTTTATCGTTCGACGTTGAACGAGGCAGAGAAGGGGGCCATCGAATCTGTTCCGATTGCGACGTCGAATGTGCTGTTGTCGATCATCCAGTCTCTTGCAGCCGCGTTCCAATAGCGCAGCTGTTCCGGGCTGATTTCAAACGAGACCGTTCTGGTCTCTCCCGCATCCAGATGGATTCGCCGAAAACCCTTCAGCTCTCGAACCGGTCGCGCGGAGCTGCCGCTCCGCTGATGCAGGTAAAGCTGAACCACTTCATCGCCTGCCCGCGGCCCGACGTTCGTGACTTGGACGGAGGTCGTCAATGAGGCTCCCGGCCTTATGGTCGAGTGGTCAAGCTGCACGGCCTTGTAGCTGAATGTTGTGTAGCTGAGCCCGAAACCGAAGGGATAGACCGGGCTGCTGGGATCATCCCAATAACGCCGCTCACTTCCCTTTGGGTCGTGAGTGGTCAGATGCGCGTAAAAGGTCGGAATCTGTCCGGCGCTACGCGGCCAGGTGTAGGGCAGCTTGCCTCCCGGTACTGCGTCTCCGAACAGGAGCCGGGACAGGGCGGTGCCGCCTTGCGAGCCGGGGTACCAAAGCTCAAGGATCGCCGGAGGCAGATTTCCTCTCAAGGTCAACGGGCGGCCGTTCATGAGTACGACGACGACCGGTTTTCCTGTCGCGAGCACGCTGTCGAGGAGATCCTGCTGCCGCCCAGGCAAATCCAACGAAGACCGGGATCCCATTTCGCCGATCATGTTCTGTCCTTCACCGAGGACGAGTATTGCAACGTCGCTTGAGCGGGCGAGTGCGGTCGCTTGAGCGATGCCGCTATCGTCGTCCGCAGGAGCGGGTCTCGAATACTGACGATCCATCATTTCGATGGGCGATCCGATCAGGCGACGGGGCATCGTCACGCCTGGGGCGTAACTGACCTCAATCCCATTCGCGACGTTTTGGCGGAGACCGTCGGCCAGGCTTTGGAGGACTGGCTCGTTTTCGGCGAAGACCCAGGGGCCGGCAGGGTCTCTCGTTGATCCGCCGAGGGGGCCGATGACTGCAATCGAATGTATCTTCGTACGGTCAAGTGGGAGGAGACCATTTTCGTTGCGAAGAAGGACTGCAGAACGTTCTGCTGCACGAACCGCAAGATCCAGGCTTTCCCTGCTCGCGAGCCCATCAGAAGCGGCCTTCTCGTCAACATAAGGGTGGTCGAACAGGCCCAGACGGAACTTTACGGCGAGGACACGTGCTACCGCTTCATTCAGGCGTTTGCCACTGATCCGACCGGCTGAAAGTGAAGCCGGCAGCTCCTGAAAATTCGACAGGCCGGTTGCCATCTCCATATCGGTTCCAGCGTTGAGCGCACGCTCGGCCGCATCGGAGCGGTCGCGGGCAAAGCCGTGGGTAAGAAGATTCCTGACAGCCTGATTGTCGCTGACGACCCATCCTTTGAACCCGAGCTGCCCGCGTAAAACATCATTCAACAGCCAATGGTTTCCCGCCGCCGGTATTCCGTTGAGCGGCATATAAGCTGCCATCACATTGCCGGCTCCTGCATCGATTGCAGCGCGAAATGGAGGCAGATAGACGTTCCACAATTCGGCGTCGGAGACATTGGCCTCATCATAGTCGCGGCCTCCCGAACCTGCGCCGTAACCTGCGAAATGCTTTGCACCCGCCACGACGCGTCCGGGAGTGCCCAGCTGCGGGCCCTGCAGGCCGCGAACCTGTGCGCGTGCGATTGCGCTCGCGAGGTATGGATCCTCTCCAGGACCCTCTACGATTCGGCCCCAACGCGGATCTCTGGTTACGTCCAGCATCGGGCCGAAAACCCAGCCAATGCCAACGCCGCGCGCTTCGCCGGCGGCTGCGGCTTGGGTTTGCTCGATGAGCTCAGGGTCCCACGATGCGGCCAGGCCGATCGGTACCGGGAACACCGTCTTAAGCCCATGGAGGACGTCGTAGCCAAACAAGATCGGGATTTTGAGTCGGGAGTTATCGAGCGCAAGCTTCTGGAGGCGATTGATCTCGGCAGGCTTGCTTACAAAGAATATGGACCCGACACCACTTCGAGCGCGGGTATCGTGGTCGGGCGCATTTGCGATATTCATACCAGCCGCTGTCAATAACTGCGCAGCTTTTTCCTCGGGCGTCATCTGCGCTAACAAGCGGCGAATCCGGGCATCGAGCTGCCTTTGGGCCCGTGCGGTAGTAACTTCCTCCAGCGGGGCGTCTGCCACGGCGGGAGTGACCGCAGATGCGGCAAGAAGCCAAGAAATTGCCAGCAACGACGCCCTTTTTCCCACGCCCATCTCCCTCACTCAGACAGCTCGTTTCCGAGAGACTGTCTCCGCCGCGCCGCCAATTAGACTATACTCTTATCATCCGGAGTGGCCGATCGTCTCCACATAGCGCTGCATAAATGCGCGACGCAATCATAAAGAGGGCACTTTAAATATTGATGTCCGGGCGATGGGTATGTATGGTCCCTGGCAAGCTCCGAGCGAGGAGCGGCAAGAAAGAACAAAATACGGGATGGGGCGGCAATGGTCAGATGGGGTCTGAGGTTTTGCGCATGCGCGGGGTTGATCGCGATGATCGGCTTTTCCGGCCGAGACGTTGGTGTCGCCGAAGCGCAGACGCCAGAAGTATCGCCAGTGCCTGCAGCCGGAACACCCGAGGCTGAAGGTATCATCTTCGAACGCCAGCAGCTGATGAAGCAGCTCGACGAAGATGCAGACACGCTTGGCCGCATCGTGGCGGCGAACTTCCTGCCGATAAACTGGCCCCGACAGCCAAAGCAATCGCGGATGGCGCTCGCGATTCGCTGGCTGCATTCCGCCAGAAAGTACCGGGAGGCAGGGCGAAGCCAGAGGTCTGGTCCAATTATCCGGACTACTTGGCCCGCATGGAAGCATTCGCCCAGAAATCCGACGAGATGGCCCGCATAGCCGGAACCGGCAACATGGCAGCAACGATCTCCGTGATGGGCGAAGCATTGCCCTGCAAGCAGTGCCACGATGTCTACCGTGAAAAGGCGCGTCAGCCCACCCAGTAAGGCCGGCATTCGCCAATACGGCCGAACCGTTTGCTTAGGGAACTCACGATGCTTCGCTCATTACGTACTGGGTTCATTGCGGCTACGCTCCTGTTCGGAGCCGCTGCCGTTCTGGCGAAACCCGCCGATTTTGTTGGCACGCGAGAGGCCGGTTACAAATCGCTTGGGGCGGCGTTCAAGACCGTCAACGATCGGCTTCGGTCCGGAGATGTTCGCGGCCCTGAATTCATGGGTGCCGTTGCGCGGATCCAAACGGTCTCGCGCGAACAATATAAATGGTTTCCCGCCGGATCGGGGCGCAGTTCCGGACTGAAGACTGCGGCACGCCCTGAGATCTGGGGCAATGCGCCACAATTTCGCGCGGCCCAGGATGCTTTTGCACGCCAGGCAGATGCTTTTGCCAAAGCTGCCGCCACCTCTGACGCGGGCCTGATCCGTGGGGAAGCCCGCAAGCTGGGGGCAACCTGCAAGGGCTGTCACGACAACTTCCGTGAGGAAGACAACTGATCGCCGTGAATTGCGGGATGGGGCTCGAGAACAAAGTAACGGCGGATCAGCCGTTGTTCTGAGGATTTTCGAAATGAAGAATCGCCGTCAAGTGTTGGGGGTCCTGGGGTTCACCGGGGCTGCCGTTGCCCTTACGTCACGCGCATGGGCCCAAGATGCCTGCTACGACCCGGCTGCTCTTTCGCTTAGCCAGCGCAACGCGCGGCGATCTCTTGGCTACGTCGAGGTATCGGGTGATGCGACCAAGCATTGCAGCCTGTGTGCATACTTCACTGCAAGCGCCAAGAATTGCGGTAACTGCCAGCTTCTCCTCGGTGCTCCGGTCAATGGCGGCGGCGTTTGCAGCTCTTTTGCGGCGAAGGGGTAGGCGATGGGATTGCGCGGGGGCGTCAAGATCTGGGATGGTCCAACCCGTCTCGTTCACTGGTCAATCGTGATCCTGTTCTGCCTGTCCTGGTGGAGTGCTGAAACGCGACGCATGGACATTCATCTTTGGTCAGGGGCGGCATTCCTTGGGCTCTTGGCGTTCCGCCTGATCTGGGGATTCTTCGGAGGCAGCACTGCCCGGTTCAGCCAGTTCCTGCGCAGTCCAAGTAGGGTGCTTGCATACCTGCGCACCGGGAACGACGGCACTCATGCGATTGGTCATAATCCGATCGGTGCGTACAGTGTGGTCGCGATGCTTGCTGTACTCGCGATACAAGTGACGAGCGGTCTCTTTTCAACCGATATAGATGGCATCGATTCCGGGCCGTTGTCGTACCTTATCAGTTTCGATTTAAGTCGCTCGGCAGCAAGTGTGCACGGTTACGCATTCGATGCTGCGAGAATTCTGATTGCATTGCACATCGCGGCCATCGGATACTATCTGGTTCTGAAGCGACGTAACCTGATCGGCCCCATGGTAACCGGCAAGATCCCGGGAGTTGAGGCGGGAAGGACGGCGATGGTTCCCGCGAGCGTTCTACGCCTGGTGGCCTGTACGGTGCTTGCCTTTGGAATTGCCTATTTCATTGCCCTTCGGCAGGGCTGAATTCCGGTTCGACGTTCTATTTGGACGGCGGGCTTGGTGCTTGCCGCTCAAACGCGAAGGCATTGCCCGGATAGCGTTCCTCCTGAGCGCGCAAACCATCAAAATCATGGCTGCTTGGGCACTTGAGCTCGCCTCGACTGCCCGCAGGAAAACTTCATTCCGGTTTTAAATAGAGCACTCTCTTATGTTGACCGTAGCGTAATTAAGCGTAACCTCGTCAGCATAAAGAGCGCCGAATCAAAATAAGAGAGCACTCTAGGAGAGGACTGAAAGTGGAAGGTCCCACGCCACGGGCAACCGTAAAACACACAATCAAACTGTCTGGCCGACCGGTGATTGCGGCAGCCGTTTCGCTCGCCGCGCTTGCTATCGCTGCGCCGGCACAAGCTTATGTTGGCGACAGCTTTCTTAGCATCCCGGGGGTTACGGGCGCCTGGAAGGGCAAGGCCTATAGGGGTTGGATCCGTGCAGAGTCCAATGAATGGGCCGGGCGTTTACGCCGCCTCAGCAGCGGATCCTCAAATCCGCTCGCCGGAGACAAGCTGTTCTTCGGTGGTCCCAATGCACCAAAGCCGGGGAATTTTGGCAAGTTGGTCGTAACGCTGTCCAAGGCGAACCCGGATTACGGGCGACTAATGGCGCTGTGCGATTCGAAGGCGTCGTTTGCGGAAGTAGACTACGCGGAATCGTCCGACAGGGCCCGCCCCATTATGGAGCTGGGTGCGAGGCCGAAGGGCTTTCCGGAATACTGGCATTATAAGCTCAAGGACGTGGTGGTGGCCGACTGCCCTGTGGCTAAAGGCGCCCAGCAGCAGGCCTTCGTCCTGGCTTTCAAGGACATTGCCTGGCTTAACTACGACGCGGAAAAGCCGCTCGGAAACAAGATCGAGCCGACCGCTGCAGACATCCCGAAGGTCTATCCGACCGACCCTTCCGCCAAGAAGGGTGTGAAGTGGTATGTTATCACCTGGATCGCGCCTGCCGCCGATACCGGCGACAAGGAGTGTCCGGTCCTGAACACAAAGCCCACCGAGGCAGATGTCATTCGTTACTATAGCGCCGAGGACGCCGCTGCGCTGAAGAAGCAGAACGGCGAGAAGGGCATCAGTTATGGTCAGCAGACGGAGGCCCGCGGGCCCGGGAAACTGAATGCCGTTCTCATGCCCGGCATTGTGCCAGATCCCGGCCTTATCGAGCCGAAATCGGACATCGCCGAGGGTATTGACCTCGACGGTGACGATGGCGCTGGAACACCGCCGAAGGGCATCAGGAAGCATAAGAATTACACAAGCCCAGATGGCCGGACCGGCATCGACAACCAGTTCTACGCGATCTCGGGCTGCGTCGCTGGCTTCCGTGGCAAGACGGGATATCGAAACCAGACATCGAATGCGCGGCGCGCGGATGGAAACATCACAACGCTGATCGAGGTCTGAGGTGGTGCCGGTTTTCTGGACAGGGTGTTAAGCTACTCCCGACCAAATAGATTGGTACGGGAATGAAGACGACGAGGAAGCGCTACAGCGCGGATT
>NZ_LGJH01000085.1 GCF_001298105.1 Novosphingobium sp. ST904
GCCGCTTTGGCCCGAGATGGAAGCCATTCCGGTGTCCCGGAGGGATTTGATCAAAATGCCCAGTGCAGCGTCAGAAAGGCTTGAAATATAGACATATTACCACGCCTTCCTTCCTCGCTCTGAGCCATTTTGATTCAAACCTCACAGGCGTGATTAATGGGTCCTGACCCTAGATCTGCACGAGGTGCGCCACGTCCTGCGCGCTCTGTTCGGCCACGTTGCCGCGGTGCGTGATGCGCCCGCCCTGCATCGCGGCGTAGCGATCCGCAAAGCGCCAGACGAAATCGAGGTACTGTTCCACCACCAGGATCGTCATGCCCAGTTCGTCCCGCACATGGGCCAGCGCGGCTTCGATCTGCTGGACGACATTGGGCTGGATGCCCTCGGTCGGCTCGTCGAGCAGGAGCAGCGACGGCCGCCCCGCCAGCGCCCGGCCGATGGCAAGCTGCTGCTGCTCCCCGCCCGACAGGAAGCCGCCCGCGCGGGCCCGGATATCGTAGAGCTTGGGGAACAGGTCGAAGATGTGCTGCGGCACCTTGCCCCCGTCCTGCGCCGCACGCGGCCCGGCGGCGCAGAGCCCGGTTTCGAGGTTCTCCATCACCGTGAGGTGCGGGAAGATATGGCGGCCCTGCGGCACGAAGCCGATCCCCGCCCGCGCCCGGTGATGCGAAGGGCTGGCCGTCACCTCCGCGCCGTCGAAAGTCAGCGCGCCGCCGGTGACCAGGCGCGTGCCCATGATCGCGTGGAGCAGCGTGGTCTTGCCCACGCCGTTGCGCCCGATCAGCGCCATGACCTCGCCGCGCCGCAGTTCCAGATCTAGGTCCCAGAGAACCTGGCTCTGGTCGTAGCCGGCGCAAAGGCCCTTGATGGTCAGCAGGTCCTCGCTCATGCCGCGTGTCCCAGATAGACCGCCGCGACTTGCGGATCGGCGCGGACTTCGGCGATCGAGCCCTGTTTCAGGAACTTGCCCTGGTGCATGACGGTAACGGGCGCTCCCAGTTGTTCGACGAAGCTCATGTCGTGGTCGATGACGAGGACGGACTTTTCCCCGCCCAGGCTCAGGATCAGTTCGGCGGTGCGCGCGGTTTCGGCAGGCCCCATGCCGGCGGTGGGTTCGTCCAGCAGCAGAAGCTGCGCGCCGGTGGCCAGCACCATGCCGATCTCCAGCCACTGCTTCTCGCCGTGGGCAAGCTGGCCGCCGGGTACTTCGGCCCGGCCGATCAGGCCGACGCGTTCCAGCGTGTCCTCGATCACCGCGCGGTCGGCGGCGGGAATGCCCAGTCCGAAGCTCTTCCACCAGCGCCGGTCCTGCCGCGCGGCCAGCGCCATGTTCTCCCGCACCGTCAGCATCGGCAGCACACCGGGCGCCTGGAACTTGCGGCATATCCCGCGCCCGACGATGGCCTGTTCGGGCAGGCGGCTGATGTCCTCCCCCCTGAACACGATGCGACCTTCGGTGGGGCGGACACGGCCGATGATCGTATCGCACAAGGTGGACTTGCCCGCGCCGTTGGGGCCGATCACCACGCGGGTCTCGCCCTTGTTCAGCGTCATGCTGAACCCGTCGAGCGCCTTGAAGCCGCTGTAGTCCACGGTCACGCCGTCGATGGCGAGCAGAAGATCGGCAACCGCGCTCATGCCTTGCGCTCCTTGACGAGGCCGACCCTGACCAGTCCGGCGAAACCGTTGGGCAGCAGGGTGACGACGAGAATGAACAGCGCGCCCATGCAGTAGAGCCAGATTTCCGGGAAAGCGCTCGACACCGCATCGCGCGCAAGGTTCACCGCCAGCGCGCCGACGATGGCGCCTGCCAGCGAGTAGCGACCGCCCACCGCGACCCAGATCACCATCTCGATCGAAGGCACCACGCCGATCAGCGCGGGCGAGACGACGCCGGCGTGAAGCGTGAACAGTGCCCCCGCCACGCCCGCCAGCAGCGCGGCCAGCGCGAAGGCCACGGTCTTGAACGGGGTGGTGGCATAGCCGAGGAAGCGCACGCGGTTCTCCCCGTCGCGCACGGCGCGCAGCAGGATGCCGAAGCGCGAGGCAAGCAGGAAGCGCAGGCCCGCATAGACCGCGCAGAGGATCGCCAGCGTCAGCCAGTAAAGCCCGTTGGCGGTGCCGGGGCTGGACAGATAGAAGCCGAAGACCGAGGTGAAATCGGTCAAACCGTTGAACCCGCCGGTCACGTCCTGGCGGCTGATGATCAGCGTCGAGAACGCCAGCGCCAGGGCCTGCGTGATGAGCGCGAAATACGTGCCGCCGACCCGGCGATGGAACACCGCCCAGGAAAACAGCCCGGCCACCAGCGCGCACGATCAGGATAGCGGCCAGCGTGAAGGGGCCGCTGGCGAAGGGCGCCCACCAGCCGGGCAGGGTCTCGCGGCCGCTCCAGACCATGAAGTCCGGCAGTTCGCCCGCAGGCAGGTCCGCCATCTTCATGTGCATGGCGATGGCATAGCCGCCGAGGCCGAAGAACACGCCCTGCCCCAGGCTGAGGATGCCGCCGTGGCCCCAGATCAGCACCAGCCCGCAGGCGAGGATCGCCATCGCCATGAACCGCGCGAGCAGGTTCAGGTCATAGGCCGAGAGATAGAACGGGGCGGCAGCGCCAAGGACCAGCAGCACCCAGGGGAGTGCACGCCTCAGCGGCTCGGGAATGGCGATTTCAGGCATCGAGCTGGCGCGACTTTACTGCGACCACGCCTTGCGGGCGGATCTGGATGAACAGGATGACGAAGACCAGCAGCAGCATCTGCGAGACGCTGACGTCCACGTAGATCTGCGCCAGCGCCGAGAACACGCCGAGGATCAGCGCGGCCGCGGTGGTGCCGACGATACTGCCGAGCCCGCCCATGACGACCACGAGGAAAGCCGGGATGATGTAGCTCTGCCCCACGTTCGGCGTCACCGGGCCGAGCAGTGCCAGCATGACGCCCGCCAGACCCGCGATGCCGGAACCGAGGCAGAAGACCATGAAATCCACCCGCTTCACGTCGATGCCGGTGGCAGACGCCATCATGCGGTCCTGGTTCACCGCGCGCGTCAAGAGGCCGATCTTCGACTTGAGCAGCAGCAGCGCCAGCCCCGCCAGCACCAGAACGGCCATGACGATGATGAAGAGCCGGGCCGAAGGGATGGTGACGCCCAGCAGCACGAAGCTGCCGTTCAGCCAGTCCGGCGCGCGCACTTCCACGCCGATGGCGCCGAACAGGTCGCGCGCGGCCTGCTGCAGGATGAGGCTGACGCCCCAGGTGGCGAGCAGGGTATCGAGCGGCCGCGCGGAAAGGCGGCGGATCACCGTGGACTGGATCACACCGCCCATCGCCGCCGCGCCCACGAAGGCCACCGGCAGCGCCAGCAGGATGCCCGCCCCGCCCGGCACGACCATCAGGGTCAGCCAGGCAAGATAGCCGCCCAGCATCAGCATCTCGCCGTGAGCCATGTTGATGACCCGCATGATCCCGAAGGACAGCGCGAGCCCCAGCGAGGCCAGCAGGTAGAGCGAGGCCAGCGAGACGCCGTTGAACAGCTGGTTGGAAAAGAGTGCGAGGTCCATGGCGGGGCCGTCACCGGCGGCGATGGGGATCGCCGCCGGCGCCTTTCGTCAGTGCTTGCAGGACTTGCCGGGGAAGGCGAGCGCGTCGTACGGTTCGGGCTGGATATCGGCGCCGGAGTCCGAGACGATCTCGAACTGGCCGTCCGCCTTCAGCTTGCCGATATAGGCCTTCTGCACCAGCGACTGGTTGCCCGCGAAGCTGACCTTGCCCATCGGCGTATCGAAAGCGCCCAGCGAAACCGCGGCCTTGCGTACCGCCTCGGGGTCGGTGCTTCCGGCCTTTTCCGCGGCCGCCTTCCAGGCGTAGACGTCGAGATAGGCGTGGACCATCGGATCGGTGATGGCGGCGTCCGCGCCGAACTTCTTCTGGTAGGCCTTGATGAACTTGCCGTTGGCATCGCCCGGCAGGCTCTGGAAGTAGTTCCAGGCCGCGAAGCTGCCCTCGACCAGCGCGGTGCCCATGGCTTTGGCTTCCTGCTCGCCGATGGAGAAGGACATGACCGGCATGGTCCTGGGGCTGAGGCCCGCCGCCTGCATCTGCTTGAAGAAGGCGACGTTGGAATCGCCGTTCAGCGTGTTGATGATGATCGCCGGCTTCGCTTGCTGGATCTTGCCGATCACGCCCGAGAAGTCCGTCCCGCCCAGCGGCACATAGCTTTCGCCGAGCACTTTCATCCCGGCTTTGTCGATATGCTTCTTGAGGATCAGGTTCGCGGTGCGCGGGTAGACATAGTCGGACCCGACGAGGAAGTAGGACTTGTAGCCCTGCTTCGCGGCCCATTCGAGCGCGGGCAGCGCCTGCTGGTTGGGCTGCGCGCCGGAATACATGATATTGGCCGAGCATTCGTTGCCTTCGAACTGCACCGGATACCAGAGCAGGTTCTTCGTGCGCTCGAACACCGGCAGCATCGCCTTGCGGCTTGCAGACGTCCAGCCGCCGAACACGGTGACGACGTGGTCGCTCTCGATCAGCTTGGAGGCCTTCTGCGCGAAAGTGGAAGGATCGGAAGCGCCGTCCTCCACCATGGGCACGATCTTCTTGCCCAGCACGCCGCCGCCTGCGTTGATCTCCTCGATCGCCAGCATTTCGGCGTTCTTCACGGTGATTTCGCTGATCGCCATGGTGCCGGTCAGCGAATGCAGCACGCCCACGGCGATACCGTCGCCCACGGCGCTTTCGCCGCCCGTCCCGGAGCCCGAGCAGGACGCCAGCGCAAGGGCGAATGTCGAAACCACCAGCGTGCCCAGCCGGGATCGGATCATGAAAATCTCCAAGTGGAAGGCCCCTTTCGCGGCGGGGCTGTGAAGAAACCGGATGCTGCCAAGGCTATGGAAACCGGCCGTCCGGTCGAATGCGTCATTTGACGTAGGCTGCTTCCCCCGCCGCCGACCTAGGATCGGCTTCGCGGGTGCAGGCAAGCACCGCACGTGAGGGACAAGGCAGACAGATGCAGGCGGAGCGTTCGTTGATTTCGAGAGCTTTGCCGAGCGGCACAGCCCTTCCGATACCGGGAAAGAGCGCCGCACTGACGGGGCAGGCTGTTCGCAAAGCCTGCCGCAAGGCCTTGCGCGATCCGCTGGTGCCGTTCCTCATGGCGGGAGCGGCCCTGTTCGCCGGTTATCTGGCCCTCGAAACCACCCGCCGCGAACCGATCCGCTACACGCCCGAAGCCGAAGCCGCCATGGTGGAGGACTTCCGCACGCTCACCGGCCGCCAGCCCACCGCCGAGGACCGCGCGCGGATGAAGAAGGACTTCATCACCCTGCCCCAACCTTATCGTGACCGACCGGCAGCGCGGAATCCCGAGACTTTCTCGAAATCCGACAAGCTTAGGATACAAGCTATTCTGACCGTGGGCTTGTCTCAGACAAGCAAGAATGACCGTTAAAAATATTGGGCAAAAAAATGGCCGCTGTCCTTCTCGGGAAAGCGGCTAAATCTAGCTCGGGGAAATCTTTAGAGAATTTCGGCGAACTGCTGCATTTTGGATATGACCCGCCGATCCCACCCGAACGCGATACGGGGTATATTAAATCGCTTCAGTTCAACTACGACAGATTGCGAACTCCGGCCAGAGCGTTCGGAAAGCTCAGCCGGCGAAATTATCCGCTGAGCCAGCATTAGTACGTCAGCGCGATCAGATTTTAGACTGGTTGCACTCCTGTGAAATTTCAGGAGCTCGAGCTTCAATAATTCCCGGGACTGGTTCGGATCGAAGTTCAAAATTTCGTCGGCATCGCGCCGAACCAAATATTGGGAAAATGCGAAACCAGGATAATCCGCCTCAAAAAAATCGGTTTGATCGAAGCGGGCCATATCCGCGCGCCGCACTCTTATCCGACGTGCGTAGTTCGGCCCGGACGCCAGCCAATATGGAATGCTGCCATCTAGCAAGGCTGCTACAATCGCCCCCCATGGCTTCATCCTGCCGCCGACGCGACGTGCAGCAGTTCCAAGCGGTGCCGTGCCTGGACCCGTTGGGGACGGCTGAGCGGTAGTCTCCAACCTTGAATAAAGGACTTCGCTGCTCGAACGTTTTGATCATGAGGTCAGGCCGAAGATGCAAAACACCGAGATGACGCTCTTGGTCGATGATCCCAAGGCAGCACAATTGCTCGATCGCATATAAGGGAAGACCCAATTTCGTTTCTAGTTGCGTCGCGTACACCGCCCCTCGAAGACAGCTGCCGAGTTCCTCAGCCTGCCACTTCAGGAACTTTTTCCGTGTTTCCGATGTCCCACGTTCGAAACCGAAGGCAAGAATCCCCGCATCACAGAGCGCGCGAACTTCACGCATTTCCAAGGCTGCGATCCGGGCCACTTCTTTCCCGGGGATCGTCTCCTCCGAGTCAGCGATACTGTGGGTCAAGCCTTCGAATATCTCCGGCAGCGCCATTTGGAAAAATTGCTTCTGCTGCGGGTGAAGGACATTATCTCGAGCCATTACTTTGATCGTGTGGCGTGATTTGCGAATGGCGCTATAGTCGGGCGCAAGCCGATCAAACTCGTCTTGCGACCAATTTTTCAGGCTCTGGGGCCAGTTTCTGAGCATCGCCGTGCCGTTCGTCACGACAGATACCAAGAGGTCCGAAGGGAGGGACTTGACGGCGTTCCGCTTCAACCAGACGACTGGATCAGGGCGGCAAATAGCGCCAAGCCGAATGACGCAATTCAAGAGCGTCTGCGGCTGCAGGGCCTGTACCTCTGCAGGTACCTGAGCAAGAGCTAAGCGCCGGCGTTCCGGACTGAAAGATATCAGATCAGCAAAGAGACGGTAATTCTCTATATGTTCGGGTATAAGGGGGGCTGCGCTCGACGGGGGCACGAGTTCGCCGCACCGCTCGCAATTGGCGATGCCCCACGAACGCCGCCAGCCAAGTTTCTTGCCAGGACAGTTTGGACACTCATCGACCAAACGTTCCAAACTCAGTGGACAATAGGGAAGCAGACCAAGCAACCACGCGGCACGATGATGCTCCGAGGTCTGAAGCGTTAACGGCGATATCCGGCGCCGATCGAGCAGAATATCTTCGCGATAGACAACAGCTGCGCCAAAACTAACTGGGCCGCGGCGCCACGCATTCGGGAAATAACGATGGGTCCGATCGCACAGATCTTCCCTTTCGCACCGCAAAACCTGGGCGAGTCGGTCAAGATCCTCTGCCGGCGCTTGGCAAATTGCAGCCGGTTCCGAGATCCGAAGCCCGGCCCGCCGCAGCACCACGGACGTCATCTCCAAGACATGCTCCCGCGTGGCACGAGCCACCAAACCCGGAAGACTTTCGTCGGCGTACGGGATCACCGGGAATCTGAGCGGCGTTAGAACCGGATCTTCAGCGGTTGCGACTAAGGGTGAGGTTCTCATGACTGCTCCTCCACAACAGAGAATGGATCATGCGAAATCCAACCCATCGGCATGGCGTAAGTCCTGACGATATGGCTGAGATCATATTGCTCGACAGTCCAGGCGTCTCGCCAGGCCGCGTGTTCAACCGCCTGTTCCAAGATGCGAGACACCCGTCCCACATGCCCCCCGGAGGCGATAATCAGCCCCTCAAGCATGGCGGAGCCACTGAGACCCGGCGATTTCCTGACTGCACCAGACTCGACCAGCTTGTCATCATAACGGGAGCAAAATGCCTTGAAATGAATCGCATCACGCTGCTTTGAGGCTGCCAAGGGCGAAAGATCGAGAGGGGTGCCAAGCCGGGCGCACAATTGTTTGTTGCGCTCGAAGAATGGCTGCGAGTCCATGTTCCCGACGAGTACCAACGGCACGCTTCCGGCATCCAACCACCGCTTCAGAGCGTCGGTCACATCGTTCACGTCATTGCCCTCGCGCCTCAGATGCTGAATCTCGTCAACGACCAGAAGCTCGACGCCCAAGCGTCGAACGAATTCGTCGATGCGCACACGAAGCACCTTTTCTGTCCCGGTACTCCAGTCGGGGTCATGCATCTCGAGCAGGACATCCTGGAATACCGATTTGAGCGAAGTCTTCTTGTCGAGCCCGACAATGAGGACCTGATAATCATTTGGCGGCAGTCTCTGCTCGGCCCTTTGGTCCGCGAGAATCTGCTTCACGCGGCCGAAGGTGGCACTTTTCCCGGCCTGAGAATCCTGGGACAGCCGGAGTCCCCCTAGGGGCTGTCCACGGATTGCCAGGCTGTCCCGATGCAGCTTCAAGACGCGGGCGATGATCGCTTGCTGCGGAGCGTGATCGATCCAGATCGTCTTGAACGCCTCCGTCGCGGCGGACGCGCGCTCCGAAGCGTGGAGGTCTCCGAAATCCGGGAAACGCACCCCGGAGAGGTGACGGGGCTGACGCCCAAGGTCATCCGTCGCCATCAGTCGTAATCCGTCTCATCACCGAGATCATCGCCAAGCTCGTCCCAGTCACGAGAAACTGTCGGTCCGCGCACGGGTGACGAGGGTTGTCCCAGACTAGCGACACCCTGCCCGCCCTGTCGGTACGAACTAGCCCGTTCGGCGACCTGTTCATTCTGCGGCCCGGGAGGTGGCGATTCAGGCGACCGCCGCAGATCTCCAAAGCTCGCTCCGGAGATGTGGGGGCTCACTCCAGGACACTTCGCGATCCCGTTCCGCGCCCGTGCTCCGCTCAAGATCCGAACTTGTTCGCTGTCGCGCAGGGCGGCCAGCTTTGCTCGGCTCTTGAAGGCAAGCTTGGGGGCCTCCTTGTCGATCACGTCCAGCGACTTCAGCCTGGAACGGCAGCGCTGCTCCTCAGTTTTGAACTCCTCGTTGCGAAGCCGGGCAAGCCGGCCATATTCGGCATGCTCCCAGCGGCTAAGACCCGAGGTATAGGTTGGCTGCGTGGAATAGAGGGTTACAAAGGATTTGCGCACCCGATTATGGACTTCGATCGTATCGAGGTCCCCTTCGAAGGTACGAATGTCGACAAGGCACTTTGCAGTTCCTTCAAGCCGGTCGCCATGGCGTGCTCGCAAGATTGTCGCTAAGGAGGTCCGTGATTTCATCTGAGCGATAGCGGATGCCGTCGAATTCTACTCCATTTGTGGTGAGCAAAACTTCTTCGGGTGTGCTTTGAGTTAGCATTCGCCGGACATGACCGGATCATCGATGACCGGCCCGCCCTTCGCCAACATGTAGCTCTTCAAAAGCGCGAGCGGGGAGCGTCCACCCAAGTCATCGCGAGGCGTTGTATTATGTTCCCAAAACAGCTGGGCTATAATGCGGCGAAACTGGAATACCGATAGCTCCGCGTCAGCAACGGGATCATATTTGATGTTCTTGTATCGGCTACGGCCGTAAACCGTGCCCGGCATCTCGCGCAGCCGCCCCTTGATCCATTTGTGAAAGGCCTCGATTTTGGCCTTGGCGTCCGAATGATAGGTCTCCGGAAGCTCGACCTCCGGGCCCAGTTCGGCGAGCGCTGGGATGTATCCGGGCGGAATCAGGGTTCGGTCGTTATCGGGTACTATCGTCGTTGGAGTGCCGAAGGCCCAGGCAGCCCAAGGCTCCTCTTCCAGCATTTCCTCGGTTAGCTCGGTTGGCGGTGTCATCATACGGACGATTGCCTCCACGGACATCTCCTCGCGATAGGGACCGGGGAAAGTAACGGGTGGCATCGCGAACTGCGTGTAATCGTCAAAACCGTAGACCAACTTCAATTTTGATCCTGCCACCTTCAGGTCGTCGCCGAGGGTCGCAATCTGTCGCAACTCCGTGCCGTCAAAATAGACCCGTTCGAAAGGGCGTGTCGTCGGGACTGGTTCGCCAGAAGCGGTGAACTGGCGCTCAGCCGCTTCCTTGCCTTTCCGGGCAGAAACCGTTTCAAAAGTTTCAAGCTTTCTGACGCGAAGCCGAAGCGTCTCGTAGGTAGGGACGGAATTGCTGAGATCCGTGACGCCCGCATCGAGCAGTGCCCCCCATTCGCGGACCAGGATCGCATAGGCATCCCTGATGCTCCACCTCGGTGTAGTCCAATATCGAAGTGCAACATCATGAACGAGCGCGTCCTCAGATTCGACGAGCTGGGACTGACCGTTGGCCCGGCCAGCTGCGGACACGAAGACGCTCATCGAGGAACCGACATTCTCAAGAACGCGAACATGCCGGCGAAGTGTCGACGGCGACGGAGGAGGAAAGTTCTCCGAACTGACGATTTCCGACCGTTTGCCGGTGATGAATTTTCCGAATGCCAAGTCTGTCTTTGCGAGCCCCGCCTGGTACGCCTTAAGCGCCCACGCCATTCGCCACGACGACTTCTTGTCGAGGGCAATGCATGCTGCGGCATCAAGGCGGGCGACCTCCTTCTGACGGCCCTGCCGATCGACGACCGAAGGGGTTTGGCGCTTCAAGCGGCCCGCCGCGTACTCTTGGGCAACCCATTCGAAGGTTGCCATGCCTTTCGCCCCGGTGACTGGATCGATGACCGTCACCGGCGAGCCGCTGCGGACGTCTGTAAAACTGAGAAGATTATCCCCGAGGTGGCCTTGGTATTGAATTTTGCGGCCTTCATGATCGAGGATCGTGTGAAGGGGGAGAGTGAATGGAGTCGACATTTAGCGTCCTTTCGGGAGGCGACGAGAATCAGATTTTGAGATTACGCAACGGGCTGACGCCGACAGGAAGTCGCGCGGGCCGACGCACGGGCGTGTCGAGAGTAAGGGGTCGGCGAAGGGAAAATCCCACGATACGCCGGACCAGCATCGCGTTGGCGATGGCCCGCCCGTGACGGGGGTCCGTATGGACGGACTCCCGTAACTTCCCGAGCGGCGTGACACCGCCGTCCTTTTCAATCTGCTCGAGGGCCCGATATTCCTGTTCGCGGGAAAAGGATGCCGAACGGTCCATGTAGACGTCGTTGATCGTATCCACGATCACGCCTTCGAAGCGATCTCCGACGATGCGCTCAAGCTTGATACCGTGGCGAGCCAATTCCTTTTCGGCCTCTTGGAGCCGGTCGTAGGTCTCGGGCTCCTCGAAATAGGCCTGATGAGCCTTGATTTCGAAAAAGGTGATCACTCCGGTTTCATCCTGCCGTCCGCCATCGAACGTGTAGGAGCGCACGAACCCTGTCGACGTCAGCCACTCGATCCGTGCGATCTGGAACTGAAAATCGCAGACCCGATAATCCGTTTCGAGAAAACGGAAATAGCGGCTCTCGTGAGGACCCTCAGTGTATTGCAGCGAGCGCGCCTTCACGCTGAAACGGGCTGCAGTACTGGTGCCGCCGTTCCGATACGTAAAGTTGATGCGCACAGCTTGGCCATCTTCCCCGAGATGGAGGACCGGCGAGTGCCAGCCCTCCACCTTCGGCTGTGACGGACGCCATGGCGAGGCGTTGCGCCGGTCCTGTCGGGGCAGCCACTTCGACTTACGTTTACGCCGCGGGAGACACTCAGAGGGATGCGGGATCATAATAGGCCGGGGGAGTACTCCCGCCTCATCATACGGCTCCTCGGTCCCGTGAGCAGGATCGCAAGGATCACACGCCTGAATGCCTTCGATCTGTGTATTTCTATTGAAAACCTGGGGCTCGTCAGCTGCTTCGGACATTGAAGCACCTTCAGAATCGTTTCCAATCGGGGTAAGCGAAGCACGCACAGTAGCGGGCTCATTCGTTGTCGTTTTGGCGCGCGATTGGATATAATTACGCTCTCGAGACGCTTTTTCACGGACGCTCATCATGTCGTGCGGCTTAGAATTATCGAGCGCGCGGGTGGGTCCGCGCTCGCCGCCGTCGGCGAGCACGTTCGAAATTTTATTGTAAGTCATAAGACACTCCTATGGGTTTGATCACGGACGCGACCGTCCGTTCGCTGCCAGCGCGCTGGAAACGTGATTCAATTTTTGCTAGTGGAGTTTATCTTAGCGCGGCGGACCCCGGCATTTTCCGCCGGTCAAAGTCGACCAGACAGATGAGCGTAGGCCGATCGAGTTGTTGCTCCGTGCGATTGATGAACGGGTCAAATGAACTCTCCTGATCAAGGTACAAATCCCTCGTTTCCGCCGGTGGACACCGGCAGAGGGTTTCGTGCTTCACGGACGACACGGCCGCATATTTTTCGGGGCGAAGCGCAAGCGTCAGGGAGGTTGTGGGGCTTTCGGGGGGAATATGAAGATCATCGCTATCTCATTCAGGGTCAGAATTCATTGCACTTCACCTGTATGAGCTAGATTGAGGGGGTTGCAAGAACTTTTTTGCAATCAGCGTCAGAATTCATTTCACCTATGTGAGCTTATGGAGAGGGTTGCAACATCTTTCCTGCTCACTATTGTATGCACCGTTGTCTCCATCGGAGATTCTTGGAGATGCGAATAGGGTATGGATCGCGAAGATCGAGATGCGCTGATTGCGCGCTATCTTCCGGAAGGATGGCACCTAGAGGACGAACTCGCTCTCTTGGCGGTCCAGTCCGGTGAGAAGCAGAGCGTGATGGAACAACGCTTGCAGGTAATGGATCATTACATCAATTACACGTTGTCGGGGGCTGAAGCTGTGACTGCAGCCGCAGCCGAGTTAGGCGTGGGCAGACGGCAGTTCTTCAATCTGCTGGCTAAGCTTCGACAGCTTGGGCCGACCCGAGGACTGACCCCTAGCTTTAGAAATGTTGTCCGAAAATCGGTTGCTCGCGACGGCCTAATAGAGCCCTTGGAGATATACCTTCGCAAATTGCTTTCCGTTCAACCCGATGCGCGGATTTCGCAAATTGAGATGGCGATCATAGAAAAGGCAGACCTTGAGGACCTGCCATTTCCGGGACGATCAGCAATCCGGAGGAGGGTACATGCGCTTCGGCGTCTGCCCACCGCAAAACAGGACATCGGGGGCATCGGCGCCCATTTGACGATTGACCAAGTCCATCTAGATCTAAGCGTGAAGCACGGAGAGCTTGATCGCTTGGCGATTATTACCCTTATCATCGACCGTCAGACCAAGCTTATTCTGGGTCATGCCTTGATGGCGAGCTATGGTGGCGGAGAGGAGATCAGACTAGCGCTGGACGATTTTGGGAAGCGGATTCGAGATTTTGCGAAAACGGATCTGTCTACCGCCACGAGAATTCAAGGAGTGGTTTGGGTCGCAGCGCGCGATATCGAAATATTCGCAGATCTTGTGACGAGTGAAAGGTTCCACGAAATCAACCGGCCGACAGTTGAGGTGATCGATACCGGTCCTCGCCGGCACGGTACCGAGATATTGCGCTGGCTCGGCGATCGCCTTCCCCCTTTTAGTTTTAAGCCGATGGCTATGGAGAGATTTGAGAGCGCGTCATCTGAACACGGGATTCCAATCGACGAAGCACGCCGCTTGGTCCGGACGAGCGTCGACCGCTGGAATGAAGAGGTTCTGAGGGAATTTGCGCATCCTGAGCCATCGCCTGCTCGAGTTCGGAGCCTAAAAGGAGTTTTGAACAGTCTTCGTCATCTGTTTGCGCCGCTGTTTTCGAGCCTAGAAGACGCGCGAAAAATGTTTGAGCCAGATACTCAAGATATTCATCCGTGAGCTGTGGGATCGCGATGGGCAATCTTATTTACGACTGCGCGGACTATCGCCACGTCGACAGGGCTGCCAAACTGGGCGACGTCCTTTGGCGGGTCTGATCGAATGGGAATGCTACCCAAGGCGCTGCCAAACAGCGCCCTGATGACCTCCCCCGGCAACACCTTTCTCGAAGTTGAAGCCGCCGTTAACTGCGTCTGATTTTTTGATCTCGAAAGGGATGACACGAAGCCGATTAGTGAGGTGGTCCCGCCTTCTTGGACAGTTTGGCGGCTGAGTTAAGCTAATCCCGGTTGTCGTTCATGCCGCCTGTTTGATCATCAGATCATGGGGGGCA
>NZ_LGJH01000084.1 GCF_001298105.1 Novosphingobium sp. ST904
ATCGTCAACGGCATGGGCCACCATCGCCTCCATCCGCATGCTCACCCGCAGAACTGCAAGGTATTGCTACGGTTGAGAAACTTCCGAGTCAGGCACTTAGCACCGAGGCGTCGTCGAGCCGTCGAAACGGGAGGCAAGGCCTGTACACGTGCGGTGATTGCCTTGGTGCTCGGCGGCCGAATTCCGGACTTCCTGCACTCGTGGTCCAACCAACGTCGCAGAGCTTGGACGCTTGGCTTTTCGCGGGTCAGGTAATGTTCTTCGATCCCTCGGCTGATCAATTGCTCGACATCGGCTGACAGATTTCGACTCCCGCATGTCCGGCCACGCTTGCCCGGTAACAACGAGGCGGCACAGGGCGCAGCGCGATATCGCTGAAGGAGTTCGTGAAAGCGGGATCTTTGAAGCCCCAGCTTTGACATGGCCTCAGTCGCGACTTCGGCGGAGATGCGCGGGCAATTTGCCAGCGGACGGATTACCATCTCGCGGCGACGTGCCTCTTCCCAATCTGCGTCCGATGCGGTTTTTGCCACCTGCATAGCCAATCAGCCTTGCTGGAAAGCCAGCAGTGAGTTTCTGCCTTTTGCAACGCGGAGTCCAGAGTGGGCTGCACTCCTCGCTCTCCGTTTTAACTTTCGCTTGTCCGATATTTGAGGAGTTCATCCGGCATTTGAAAGTGAGGTTGCCCGCCATTCTTGGGTCCGGCGAATTAGGAAAACCGACAAGCGTTCAAGAGGCTCAGGAAGCTATTCTGAATTGCCGATGCAATCGCTTGCAACTATCAAAACAGGTGAAGTTGGGGAAATCCCTCGATCTAGCGCCGTAAAACTTGCTTCTACCAACAGCCTTAGCCAAAAGCGGCAGCTTGCGCCAGGATTGGGACAGGCTGTCTGTGAAAACCGAAATTGCAACGCGATACACGATAAGTCCCGACGCAAAAGATGACGGCGAAGCGATTGTGTTCATCCATGGCCTATCCGGTTCGCCAGGATCTACCTGGGGAAAGATGGCAGAGTGCATTGATAGCGATCCCGATTTCGCCGGGGTTACAGTCGACTATTATGCTTACCCAACCCGCCTAGTCCGCTTGCCATTTACACCTCCATTACCTGGCCTCAGAGATCTTGCGGACGGCCTTAGAACGTTCTTGGAAGAGCGCCACGGTCGAAGAGCCACAATTTCGATTGTCGCGCACAGTTTGGGCGGACTGATTGCGCGTCATCTGGTTACTTCAAATATCCGACTCGGAAGCTCTCTAAATATTCGCCGCATTGCGCTCCTCGCGGTGCCGAGCACAGGATCGACGCTTGCTAACGTAGGATCTTTAATTTCGTTCCCACATCGGCAATTGAAAGCCCTTAGTCGCGATGAGGGCGGTCTAACTACATTGAATATCGACTGGGAACATCTCAAGGTCGAAGATCTCATAAATGTTCGTTACATACTAGGTGGTTCTGATCGAACAGTTCCGTCCGATAGCGCCGTTCCCTATATAGGACGAAACAACAAATCCGTTATTATTGACGCGGATCACAGATCGATTGTTGCACCTAATGGGCGAGATGACCTTCGCTACAAGACTCTCAAACGCTTTTTGAAAGCAGATGAGCCGATGCTCGAGCATAAGTCGGCAGCGCAGAAGGTCGTTCCATTCGAACGACCGGCCGATCCACTGTTCGATGTTTACACTCCTATAAATGAGACATTTTACTTAAAACGCTCATTTGACAGTGTAGTTCTGGATGTAATGTCTCGTGGTCACATGTGGTTGACCGGAGATTCGGGAATTGGCAAGTCCGCTGCCGCTCGGCGCGCGATCTATTCTAGCGGCTGGCGTTTATTCCACATCAATCTCTCTGCCCATGATATTGCAGGACCTGAACGTCTTTTGGCATCACTCTGCGCGGAACTGGCCTCGATATCGGAAATGCCGCTTTTAGAGACCCATGACGCAACGTTCAATGACCAGGCAGCATTCGGGAAACGCCTGCTTATGGACCTAAGATCAGATAGTGTAACAACTATTCTCGTTGAAGAGATGCCGCTAAATGCGCAATCCCTTGGAATTGCGACGCAAACAATTTCCAAATTTCTTGAAATTTTAGATTCCGACGACCGGCTATACGGGCAAATTCGGTTTGTATTTTCATCAAGAATTGCAGTTTCGTCAATTGGGGTAGATTTGAGTAGTAAAGTGCGGGAAAAGATACAGTTCCTACCTGTCGACTTGTGGAGCGAGCAGGATATCACTCGTTTAATCCAGCTTCTAACCCCTGCGGTAAAGTCAGATCTCTCTGCCCAACACCAGAGTTCAATTGCTCAAGCTTCGAAGGGATCACCTAGGTTCGTGAAGATGGTCTTTAGGCATTGGCGAAATCGAACGGCGGGTAACTCCTCGGTTGAGGAACTCTGCGCTCAAGTCGGACAGGAGCTCGTGCTTTGACCTATCGCAAAGCCCTTCGGCCGCGAACCATCATCCCTGACAATCTTTATGTCGATCGCGACGCAGACCGCCAGTTGAACGATGTTATCGATGACATGGGACGCCCGGGCTACATCCTAGTTGCCCGGCAGATGGGCAAGACTAACCTGCTGCTTAGGATGAAGCGTCGCCGTGAAGCAGACGGTGAATTGGCGGTCTATGTTGATCTGTCGATCGGCTTCAGTGACGCCCGTGGCTTGTTCCATCATCTAATTGACAGCCTGCTGGAATCACTTCCACTGGATGATGTACGCGAGAAAATCAATCTAGATCGTCTTGGATCCACTGTGGATCCGAGCGTTGAATATGATCGACATCTCCGGCTGGTTTTATCTGCCTCAAAAAAAGAACGGGTCATTATCATTCTCGATGAGATCGATTCTCTTGTGGGGCAACCTTACTCGGATCGTATCTTATCGCAGGTTCGCAGCATGTATTTCGCGAGGGCAAATTTCGCGATTTATGAAAGTTTGACCTACGTCCTATCGGGCGTGGCAGAGCCGACTGATCTCATTAAAGATAAAAACATCTCCCCGTTCAATATCGGTGAGAAAATATATCTTAGCGATTTCAGTCGCTCTGAGGTTTCTAGCCTCCTTCGCAAAGCCGGAATCGAGTTCGATCTGGAAATTCAGGAAGCCGTATACGGTTGGACAAGCGGAAATCCTCGAATGACGTGGGATGTATACTCCGCACTTGAGGATGCTATGGCCGCTGCCGAGCAAGTGGATCTTGCGACGGTCGATGCTGTGATAGAGAGACTCTACCTTACTCGCTTTGATAGGGCTCCGCTCGACCACATTCGGGCTCTAGCGGAAAATGAGCCCGAGGTAAGGGCTGCACTAGTTGCGTTGCTTTATGGGAAAGGCGAAACCCTCGACGATAGATCCAAAAGCAAGCTCTATCTTGCAGGTATTACAACCGCATCTGCGAACCACGCCCCCACCATTAAGAACCGTGTGATTGAACATGCATTGTCAGAGACATGGCTTGCTCAGGTGGAAGCGGGTCAAAAAGGTCTCCTGACTGCAGCTGGCCGGAGGTATTCCAGCGGCGAATATCGTGCGTCAATTGATTTGTTCAACCAATACATAGGTTCTGGCGGGGCCATCGAAAGCCTTGAGGACTTTGAACTCCTTCAGTACGGAATGGCCCTGTACAATTTGGGGCTTTTTCAAGAAGCCATAGGCATACTAGATCTCGCTAGCACCAAGACACGTTCCAACGAAGTGCGCACAATGCTGAGCTATCACAAAGGCTTAGCAATTATGCTACTTGGGAAGCCAGAAGATGCCATTGAGATACTGCAGCCAATTGCCGAGGCTGCAGGTAATTACATGCTCAAGGCAAGGCACGCCGTTGGGACCGCATATTTGCACATCTCAATGATAGACAATGCGGACTTGATTCTGAAAATTAACGAGGATGTTTTAAATGACATCCAGGTTGATCATGAGCTCACACCAGAGGTGAAATCGGAGATCATCACCGCAGTCTATTATAATATTGGGCAAGTGTACTCGGCTCTTAACAGGACTGCGGAAGCCAGGTCAGCCTTCAACTCAGCCCATAATGCAGCGGTAACGGCGTTCAAGCCCGCTTTCGCGTCTGTCAGACTCCGCGCTGCGGAGAATGATGAAGAGCGCGCAGCCATTCTTGCGGAGACGTCCGAAATTGTTGTCCGTGATCGCATCCCTTATGCAACCGTGAGGGGAACTCTCGGATTTGATGAAAGCGACATGGCCGAGCTTATGGCGGTCTCGCTGGCCCTGGGCGACCTAGCTACGTTTGATCGGCTTTTAGACGTCGCGCAATCGCGAGCCGGAACCAACCCATTTGAGACCATTGTTAATCTTGCTAACGTCGGTGATCGGAAAACCGCGACCGGTAGCATCAAGGCCCTACTTAAAAAAGCATTAACTACGCCATCTATTACTCGAGAGGCATTGTTCAACAGAAGCTTAGCGCAGCTTCTGCATTACTTGCTTTGTCCGCCGATAGTGATCAAGAATTGGCTTTTGAGACGTATTGGGCGCTCGTTTCTCAACCTGAAGCTATGGAATTCTTGAATGCTAACGATACGGTTTCTTTAGCGAATCAAGTTGGAACTGATCTCAACAACGGCAATCTCTCGCGTGCGAAGCAAATCATGCTCTTCGTCCGGAAGAATGAAAAGAGGTTAGCCGAAGGAAGCAGCACTATGTTTGCTTTCTTTGTTTATCAAGAGATGATAATTCATCGTACGGAACAAAACTATACGAAATCTCTACATGCAGCCAGAGAGGTATTGTCTTTGGTTTCACCTGAGAGCGTAAAAAATGATGCTGCTGCAATTCGTAACTCTGCGCTAGTTGAACGACTTCGCCAAGCCGCGACGCGGCACATTGGAAATCATTCAATTCCGGGACCTAGGATTGGGCGCAATGAGTTTGTTATAGTATCTGACGTTGCGACCGGATCTATAACTAGAGTAAAATTCAAAAAGGTTGCAGACAGGATTGCCAGTGGCGAACTTGAGATCGTAACTGATAGAGATAGCCTGATAAGTCGTTAGTATCGGGAAATTTCCGCCACTGCAGTTTTCGATTTACGGCTGATGATAAAATTGAATTTATCTTCGGCCGTAGTCCACGAACTTTGAAAGTGCTGATATTTACATTCCAATGTGACATTCGGCCACCGTATAAATTCATGTCCTACATTCACTAACTGAGAATAGCGCGCACCTCTGGGACGAGTGTATAAACCGCCTCGCGTCGCGCACCTCGGTTGTCATGGTCAACCCGATACCCTTGATAATGTCGGTGAACCAAACCTGCCCTAACCAGATCAGAAACCGCACGGCTGACGCTGCACCGAGCTGACTGCTGCAATCGGTCCTGCATCTGGGCGTCCAGCACATCGTCCAAATCTGCCGGATCGGCCGGCATAGTGTCCTCGCGCTTCATTTCATCGAGCAACTTCTGACGAATGGCCTGCCTGCGATGATGGCGCTGCGCCATCGGGATCATCGCTTTCCCCAGCCAGTCCCGAACGGGAACCGCCTGTTCCTCGTCGATGATGTAAGGGCCAGCCACTCCCTTGGGGTTGGCGCCCGTGCCAGCAAATTGAGGACAAGCAAGGTGTAACGCGGGCGAGGTGACACCTCCATGATCCGCGCGACGAGCGTAGGCATGTCCATCCGTTTGATGGGAACGGGCGCGGGAACGGCGCGCGGTTCGAACAGATCGGGCTGATGGAACATGTCACGAATCTACCGCACCCGAATCCCGAGGTGAATCCCCTATCTCCCTTGCTTCAAGATTTTACAGCTATGGCACTTTACCAGCGATTTTGCGCGACGGGTAAAGTGCCATAGCTGCCACCTCACCATGAGCCGGCCAGCATAATCATTCCGCATTGGAAGATTGCGCGCACCTCACAGATCAAGCCCAAGGTTCTTTTCAGGAAGCCCCGGCAGTTGCGGTTCGCTACCCGCGATAGGCGGAAGACCGCGCAGATCATCAACATCGAGCGGCACGACGCCAAGCCCATCACCTTCAAGCTGGCCTCGATCGTCGCTCTGGCTCGCCTCTGGCAACGCGCTCAGCCCCATCAACGGCTTACCATCGGCATCGTACTTGGAATAATCGATCTCCGACGTTCCCATGGGCGGGAGATCCAACAGATCGCCTCCGTCCATTTCAGCGCCCTCTGCTGACGATCCGCCGTCCAACTCGATTTTGCCCAGCGCAGCCGTGAGCGCCGCATCGGCCGCGGCCTCCTTCGCCTCGGGCCCGTCAATATCGATCTGACCGGTCGTCTCGAGCGCCGAGGTCTTGTCGCCGGCATTGCGATCGAGTTGCCGCTCCAGCTTCTGCCGGTCGTCCACGACGATGGTGATGTCGTCGCGCACGCGCGTCACCCCGACATTGAAAAGCCGCTGGTTCGAGAGATTACGCTCGTAGCTCAGCATCACGGTGATCGCCTTGTCGGCGGTGACACCCTGAGCCATGTGCATGTTAAGCGAGTAGGCAAGATCCAACCGAGAAAGCATCGGATCACCGCGCTCTAGCGTGACCTGCTCCTTCGTCGCGGTTTCGACCGTCACCCCCTTCTCGTCGATCGCCACCACACGAGCGAGTGCGGAATTGAAAAGACCCCGCTCCTTGTCGTTGGCTGTCCAGCGGATCTGGTCGCCCTCGTACATCCTGAGGCTTTCGAGTTTGCTGAGCTCCAGGCGCTCTCGCGTCACGTTCGGATCGATTTGCTGCGGATCGAAGCGAATGCGCCGCCCGCTGGCCGACTGAACTTCGACTTTGCCATTCGCGAAAACATGGCTGACGGCATAGACGCCGCGCCCAAGCCCGATCTCTGGCACCCTGCCCGTGACATGCAGCGCCTGCCCCGCCGTATAGTTCTGCGCGTAGCGCAGCTCCTCGCAGGTCTTGCTGACCCGGTCGTAGACCGTGACCGCGAGCCCATCGCCCTTCAGCGATCCATCGGCGGCAAGCCCAGCCTGGATCTCGGCATTGACGGTAGCACGCGTCTCGCGACCCGAGGCGAAGACCGCTGTCACCGCCCTTTCCGCCTCCGGCAGCGCAAGCCAAAGCTGCGCCGCCTGCTCAGCCGGCTCGCCGCTTTCGATAACCTTGTCGCCGAGCACCTTGAGCGCCTGGGTTGCACGTCCGACATTCGCGAGCGCAGCAACAGTCCGCAGCTGATCGGTGCGCTGCCGGATGTTCTGGTCCATACGCGCCATGAAGGCGCCGCCAGCCTGGACCATGGCGAAGGCCTTGCCGGCATTGATCGAGGAAAGCTGCTGGCGGTCCCCGACCATCGCGACCTTGTCGATGCCCATTCTCGGCAATCGTCAGCAGCTTCAGCATATCGTCGCTGGAGACCATCGAAGTCTCGTCCACGACGATCGTCGTGTCCTTGAGTTCGTCACGCCGCGCCAGCGCCATCGGGCTCTGCGGATCGGCAAGGTGCTGCTGGTTCTGCCAGATGAAGGCGGCAATCGTCTGGGCCTCGATCCCGGCCGCCCTCATATCCTCGACGGTCATTTCCCGCGGAACCATGCCCTCACGCATGTCGGCGACCATCTTGTTCTGGAAGGCGAGCCCCAGGACCTTGCGCCCCTCCTCGCCGGCAACGCCCGACACTGCCTGCAGCATCGTGGACTTGCCCGCGCCGGCCACGCCCTGAACGACTACGTATCGGTCCGCCCCTGACACGATCATCGTCGCGGCCGCCAGCTGACCCTCGTTGAGCTGATGGGGCGAGACCGCCTGTAGCCGGTCCGGAGCCTCGGCCGGCACGACCATCCCCACGGCCTTACCATTACTGCCCGCGATATAATCGAGGATCTTCTGCTCGGTCGCCAAGGCCTCCGGCGTGGTCACCGCCGGCACTTTCACGCCCCGCTCCCGGATATGCCCGCTGACAAGATCGCCGCGCGCCACGAGACGATCGACCCGCGCCTCGATTTGCCCGATCGTGACGCCCTGCAGGCCAAAATCGAGCGCGGTCTTGGCAACCTTGTTGATGTCGAAGGCCGCCTCGCGCTGACCGAGGTGGCGGATGGCTGAGGCCACCGCGATCTGCGCGCGGGCCTCAGGCGCCGACTGGGCGATGCGGGCAATTCCCTTGTCCACCAACGGGTCGGGCGAGCGCAGCAATCCTGCTAAGAACTCGCGCGCGCTTTTCACCACCTCGACCATCGCCTGGTAGCCGCGCCCGAACGCGGAATCCGCCTGTGGCGCCTCCGCATCACGTAGCGCTGCTGCCAGCACATCCTTGCCGTCGAACCCGAGCGCGGCTGCCTTGTCGCTCCAGTCCTTCAGCAGCCCCTCGCGGCCTTCGACATTGAGCTTGGGATCGCGGGTATTGACGGTCACGCCGTCGCGCCCCTTGGCCGAGACGATCCCGAGCTGCTCGGCTTTCAGCAGGATCTGCTCGCGCCGCTGGCTGAAAGCCTCGATCACCGCCTTGGGCACCCCGGTGATCTCGAAGGTCCCGTGCTTGCCCTGAAGCTCGACCTTGTAGCCCAGCTTCTCCATCTCGGCGCGCAGGTAGGCATGGTAGATCGAGCCGATCACCGTGTTGTTCGACCACAGCTTGTCCGCGTGGAGCGCCTGCCATTTGCCGTCGGGCATGCGCGTCATGTTGGCGACGATCGCATGGATATGCGCCTGGGGATCGAGCGCCCGGCTCGTGTCGTGCTGGAACAGCGCATAGACGAGGTTGCCGGTGCTGACCGGCGAGGTCTTGCCATCCACCGTCTTGCGCCCTTCGGCAAGGTTCTTCTCGACCCAGGCCATGGTCTGCTGCACAGCCTTGAGGTGTGCGCCCTCGGGTCCGAGGATCCGCTTGTCGCCGGCGATATAGGCCATGAGCGAGACCGACTTCGGCGCCGAAAAGGTAAGGTCGTACCCGGGCCGGCGATTGTCCTTGGCATCGAGCCGCTCGCCGTCCGGCGCCACGCCCTTGAGCACGCTTTCGAAGGTATCGCGGGCGACGGCGCCGGCACTCTCGAGCGGGGTACCCTTGATGCCCTCCCCGCCCCACTGGCTGACATCGCCGCGTGCGCGTCGGTGTAGTATTCCCCGCTCACGAAATCGTCTTTCGTGAAATACTGCGCCGCGCCGCCGGCGGAGCGAACCGAGGCGATCGACAGCATCGTCAGTCACCGATGCCGAGATCGGCATCCTCGCCCTCGAGACCGAACCCGTCGCGGGCCTCGCGCACGCCGAGATCTTCCTCCCAGGGCTGGGGATGGGCCTGGTGCAAAATGGCCGGATCGTGCCGATCCCCCCTGCCCCGCTCCTCCGCCCGGATCTGGCCGACATCGATGCGATCGACGGGTCGCTCACGCTCCTCGCGGTGCTCGTCATCGCGCCGACCGGCGGCGCCATGCGGAGCGCTCGGATCCATTCGCTCGAACGCCTCGCGCGCATTGGGATCGCGCCCGTCCCGGTCCTGCGCTTCGGTCGGTTGCTCAAGGATGCTCGCCGCCTGCGCCAAGACCAGATCGCGCGCGGCGATCTCCTCGTCGCTGGGCGCAAGGCTTTCGCCGCGCCCGCCATCATCCCCGCCCTTGCCTCGCCCCCCACTTCCGCGTCCCTGCCCTTCAGGATCGCCTGCCACCGGCAGCACGCGCTTCACGAAACCCTCGGCGACTTTGGGATAGTGCGTCCACTCGAGTCGGATGCGCGCCGCCGGAAACCCTTCGGCGAATTTCACGAAGCCGTGCATCGAGGGCAGGTTCATGATGTCGTCGGGAATGACCAGCGGCTCGATTTGCTTGCGCGGCGTCAGCGTCGAGGCGTCGCGGGTGTTGTTGTAGCCATAGCTGTACCCCTCATCCATCTGCCGGATTTCGCGGTTGCCGATATAGCGCGCGCACTGCTCGGCGGTGTCGAGATCGGCGGCGGCCAGCATCAGCTTGGTGCGCGCCAGCGAGGACAAGTTGCGGGCATTTTCCTCCCCGTAGACCTGCACGAGTTTGTCGAAGGAGTGGAGCCCGAGGATCATGGCCCCGCCGAAATTGCGTGCGGTCTGCAGGCCGCTCTCGATGGCGGGAAGCCGGTGCAGCGCGCCGAGCTCATCGAACATGAACCAGGTGCGTAAGCTACGCGTGTGCGCCATCGTCATGAGCGAATGGATGGCAAGGTTCGACCAGAGCGTCAGCAGCGCCTTGTTCATCTCGAGGTCGACGTAGTTGCAGGTGATGAAGAGGATCGAGCCGGGCTGCTTCTCGCCGGTGATCCAGGCCTTGATCGAGTACGCCTTGCCCTCGTCGGGGAGAAAGCGCAGCGCCTGGGCATTGGTGTTGAAGACCGCGCGGATCGATTCCGCCATGCGTGCCGCCTCGGGCGCGGTCAGCGGGTCGGCGATGGTCTTCTGCAGGTGGCGGTGGACCTGCTTGAGGTCGGCGGTCATCAGGTTGTCCGCGAGCGCGCGATTGGAGGTCTGCCCCTTCTCGATGAGCTTCATGCACATCTCGATGAAGAGGGTGCGCGCCGCGAGCGCCCAGAACGGTTCGGACGAGCCGCCATCCGACGGGATCAGCGCGGCCGCCGCCGCCGTGAATTCGCTGTAGCTCGCGCAGTCATTGAAGATCGTCCAGGCCGGGCAGCGCGCATCCATCGGATTGAGGATCGTGTCGCGCGCGGGATCGTAGAACGCCTCGACGTATGCGCCGGTCAGATCGAACACAACCGCGCTGTCCTGCCGCTCGCGCATCTGTGTCAGATGCGGCGCAGGACCGTGGTCTTGCCGGTGCCGGTGGTGCCCAGCAACATCGTGTGCGACTGCTCGAGCCGGTGCGGATAGGGAATGCCGGCGAGCGTGTAGGCATGATGAATCCCCGCCGCCTTGCGCGCCCCGAACGGCATCGCCAGCACGTCCTCCGGCGAACGGTCCGGGAAAAGGTCGCGCGCTTCCTTCTCGAAGGCCGCATGGTTGTGCTGGACGATCTCCTGGTAGAGCACTTCGCGCGTCACCAGCATGGCCCCGCGCTCGTGGCGCTCCTCCATGATCGACTTGCCGCGCCGGCGCGAAAAATCGACATACCAGATAGAGGCCGGCACGGTGAGGAACGAGGCGATCAGGAACGATCCGATGACGCCGCGCACCGCCTTGTTCCAGGCCGCCATGACCTCGGGCACATAGGGCACGTAGCCCATGAACGTGCTGCGCACCGAATTGTCGGGCAGATGCAGGTTCACGCGCTTGAAGGCATCGAGCGCGCACCAGTCCCAGAGCGCAGAGAGGATCCGCATGCAGATCAGCTGGAAATTGTTCTCGCTCAGCGTCAGCGATAGGATCGCCGAATAGGCCAGCACGAAGATCGCCAGCCACATGACCGCAGGCATCTTGGCGCCCTGCAGCCACATCAGCACCTGGGTGTTGAGAAGCTGGCTGCCGCGCGTGAAATTGCCCGAGTTGCGCGGCACCTCGCCGCGCGCGGAATGGTGCTTCACATGGACCGGCCGCCCATCACTACGGATGTCAGCGCGCGGCATGGTATCGCTCCATCCGGCGGGCGGTTTCCGCGACGATTTTCTCGCGGTGTTCTGGGTGCTGTTCGAGGATGATCGTGTCGAGCGCGGCCTGCGCATATTCGGTCACGCGGGCAAGCCGCAGCTGGCTGTCCGACTGGGCGCGATGCCCCTCCAGATATTCGACGATGACGAGGCGCAGCAGATCGGCAAACGAGCGCTTCTGATCGGCGGCGATGGCATCGAGCCTAGCGATCTGGTCAGCCTCGAACCGGACGCTTCGCTGGATAATCGGTTTATTCATACTGGCCTCCAAAAAGGAGGCTGGCAGGCTCGAGGAAAGCCCCGATGACATACCGGTTATTCTGAGGGCAAGCAATACGGGAAGTGCCGGTTCTTCAGTATAGCGATCCCAACCGATCCCACGAAAACCGCTGCTTTACTGGTGTTTTCTGGCGCGATCCGGTTGGGATCACATTTGGGATCGGATGGGATCACATCCAATTTCCGTCTAATACCATGATTTGACGCTAAAATCCTGCAACACCGTTGCGTAGGGTGTGCTTAGGAAGCTTTTGTCTCACCCGTGGTCATGCGGCGCGTCTGGGCGTTCGGTCGACGCCGGGCCGGGCAACTAGTTCCGGCGGGGCTGGAGCCGCTGCCAAGCGGAACAGGCCGCGGCCGCGGTAAATTCGGCGAGCGAGAACAGCAGGGAATTCCATGGTGAAACCTCGGCGATGGCAGTAGATCCGAAAGTACGGCCCGCGCCGTATTTGCGGAAGCGAAGATGCGCGTTAAGCTGAGCGCGTTCAGAGCCCGATCAGCCTGACCAAAGGTACAAGCAATGGCAAAGTCACTGGACGCAGAAATGGCCGCGATCGAAGCCGAGGAACGCAAGCTCGTCGAGCGCCGCCAGGCGCATCAGGCGAGAGTGCGCGAGACGGCAATCGGTTCGGTCGAAAAGGCGGGGCTGCTCAAGGTCCCGCTGGACCGACTGGAGCGGATCATGGCGGCAGTGAAGAGACTGGGCGTAGACGAGGTGGAGAAGCGGCTCCTGGAGGGAGTCCGGGCCGCTTCATAAAGGGGCTCGATCTACAACCAGGGCCGCGCGGTAGAGCCTTTACCGCGCGGCCATTTTCAATCCGGCGCTGTGCGCCCAGTCGGCAGATCGCGGCGCAGCGTCTCGGCGGCAGGCAGCAAAAAAGGGGAGCCGAAGGCGCGAGGCTTCGGCTCCCCCTGCATTTGGCGGGCGCTGATGGATACGGGTCAGTAGCAATAGGCCCAGAGCTCGCGCGAGGCTTCCTCGATACCGTGGTCGAGGTCGTGCAGCGTCCATCCGAGTTCATGGTGATGGCTGGCGGCGGTCTCGTAATCGTCCTTGGTCATCGCCGCCCAGTCGATCCGCGCAAGGTAGTCCTCGCTGCGCGCGTGGATGCGCTCGGTCTGGCGGACCCGTGCCTCCATGGCCTCGATTTCGCGCACCAGCTTGGCCTCTTCGGGCGCGGGCTTGGAATCGGGATGGCTCGAGAGAGCGAGGTGGATCGCCCCGCTCGCGCGATGCTTCCAAATGCGCAGGCAGCGGTTCTGGAACTGGGCCTCCTCGACCACCGCGATCACGGCGGTATCCTGATCGAAACAGGCGGCGATGGTCGAGATCGAAAGCAGGCAGGCGCGCGCGTCGAAGTCGTAGACGAGATGCGCGAGATCGCTGCGGTCGAAAACGATCATCTGGGTGCCGTGGCGCGCGCCGTGCGCGGCGAGGATTTCGCGCAGGGCATCGACCGATTGCTGGCTGACGGCAGCCGCTGGGGGCGGCGTATGGGGAGTGGGCGCTGAAGCGCCTGCGGCGGCGTCATCGACGATGCGGAATGACACGGTCATCTGAACCTCCTTCGTTGGACTGCCGCTCCCCTTCCCCCTCTCCTCCTGTCCGATCCGCCCAGCGGATGGGGGGCGGATCGGGGCCATGCGCGCGCCGGTCCCGGCCCGCGCGGAGCCCTTCGGCTCGCTGCGGCAGCACGTTACCGGAAGGGGGAGGGTCGCCGTGCGCACCGCCGCCAGCGAGCCCCG
>NZ_LGJH01000083.1 GCF_001298105.1 Novosphingobium sp. ST904
GCATATGGCGCTGCTCATCGAGGCCGGACAGATGACAGCATCCGACTACGTGCCAACAAACCCCGATTTACTGCTTGCATCCGAAGGGGCGTCCACAGAGGTCATTCCCGACAATCAGGAATGGCTCATTTGGCCGAACTGATTCGATTTCTATATGGCCTGAGCCGAAACAGCGGGCGCTTCCTCCCGAAATAGTTTGGCGATCAGTTGGCGGGTATGCCGCCCTCCAACGTCACTGGCGATGTCGATCATCGGTGCCGATGGGTTTTGGGAAATGCGAAGCTGTTGCAGTTCCAGCACCTCTTGGTCCTCGCGGAATGTCCGCGCCGTCTGCTCAAAGACCTCGTCAGGAATACCGTTGTCCAGGATATTCGTGGCCATGGACCAGAAATAGTGGGTCGTCGTGGCCGTTTCCGGCGTAATGCCGTGAAAACCGCGCATCGAAAACCCGCTCTCCTGATTGCCCTCGTAGGCGCCAGTCCCGGCGTCGCAGGCTCCTGTGTGAATCCTGATATTGATCGGCGCAAACTCAATTTCTTGCCAACGATCGATGCGCCCCTTGAAACCAGCAGCATCCACATAAGTCGGAGGCGGGACAGAAGCAGGCATGTGGCGAACAACGCGCACGCCATTGGCAAGTTTTTCTGACTGCGTCTTCGTCTTGAAGTGCAGTTCGGGGTCACCGCCGATGGTGTTCGCGTGAATGTATGGCAGATGCGACAGGTCCATCAGGTTGTCGATCAGCAGTTGCCAGTTACCCTTCACCGGAAAATGAGCGCTTCGCCAGGCGTAGGCCGGATTTTCATGGATTGGGTAATCAGGAACCAGCGCACTGTCGGCCCGGTCGGCAGCGCCCATCCAAATCCAGATGAGCCCCTGCTTTTCAACGATGGGATAGGCCCGAACGCGCGCTGTATCTGGAACTCGATCTTGAGCAGGAATGCGCGTGCACTTGCCGTCACCACCGAACTCCAAGCCATGATACGGGCACCGAATGCTGCCATTGTCGACCACGCCTGCCGAAAGCGGCATGGCGCGATGGGCACAACGATCCTCCAGCGCGAATGCGGTACCGTCCAGCGAACGCCACAGTACGACCGGCTCATCAAGGTAAGTACGCCCGACGCGATCTCCCGGTGCCAGATTGCTGCTCCAACCCGCAACGTACCACAAATTCTTTAGAAAAATTGCATCGGCCACGGCCAGATCCTCTCTCGTTATGAGGATACGATAACGAGGCACCTGTCGATTTGCAGGACTGTTTATTCTGATATAGCTTATTCCTAAAACGGATAACCTCAGTGAACTACAGACATTTCGACCTCAACCTCCTCATCGTTCTTGACGCGCTTCTCGAGGAGGGCGGTGTGAATGCGACAGCCCGACGCCTAGGGATGAGTCAGCCCAATGTCAGTTTCGCATTGAGTAAGCTTAGGGCTCAGTTTGAGGACGAGCTGCTCATCCGAGTCGGCAATACCATGCAGCCAACCGCTCTTGGACAATCGGTGCGTGAACCGCTGCGCAAAATGCTGGCTTCCCTTGAAGATGAGATATTCGCCCAGCGAACGTTCGATCCAACATCTTCCGATCGTCGCTTCACCATCAGCACATCGGATATCGGGGAGCTGGTTTTTCTCCCCCGCCTCATGTTCGAACTGGCAGTACGCGCGCCCGGCATCACCCTTCAATCGCGGTCGATGGCTCCGGACGAACTGCAGGCAGCTATGGCGGATGGTGCGGTGGACCTTGCTCTCGGCTATTTCCCCGATTTGGATGGCAGCAATTTTCTGACCCAAAAACTCTTCGACCATCCCTTTGCCTGCATCGCACGCGCCGATCATCCTCACGCGAACGTTGGCTGGTCACTGCAGACTTTCTTGGGCCTCGGGCACATCGTCGTCGCGCAGCGCGGTCGAAGCCAGGAACTCTTTGAAGCGAAGCTGAGGGAAATGGGCCTATCACGGCGAATCCAACTTCAATCACCACACTTCATGAGTGTGCCGCTGCTGGTAGCTGGGTCCGATCTGATCAGCACCGTCCCGGCTGCGGTCGGGGGTATCTTTGCGACGATGGCCCACCTCAAGGTCATCGCCCCGCCTCTGCCGTCGCCGATGATCAGCCTTCAACAATTCTGGCACCGCCGGGCCCAGGACGATCCCGCCGTTTTGTGGCTACGCCGGCTTATCGCTGAACTCTTTCTCGGCCGCGACCCATCCCCGACGAGTGCCTAGGTCACAAACCTGTGTGAACCGGCCGTGATATCGACTGGACCGTTCGGCAAGGCCACGGTCGCTCGTGAGTTGCTGGGGACGACAATTTCGAGAACGCGGCCTTGGCGTGTTCGTCTCCAACGTGTCTCGACCCGCCCGCGCACGGTTTCCAGAGTGGCGCCTGCCGATGGGATGCGATCATCCATCACGGGCGAAACCGCAAACCGTGCGAAGCCAGGCTCGATTGGGGCGATTCCGGCGACCCGGCGGTAGAGGAAGCCGCAGACAGCACCGAGCGCATAGTGGTTGAACGAATTCATCGCGATGTCACCGGTATCGCCGTTCCAACGTTCCCAGATGGTCGTCGCGCCGTGGTCGGCCATGTAGCCCCAGGAGGGATAGTCGCGGCGCAGCAGAAGATCCCAAATCAGCTTTTCCTCGCCAATGCTTGCCAAAGCATCGAGCGCCAGCGGCGTTCCCAGAAAGCCGGTGGAAAGGAGCGTACCCCTACGGCGGATATCGGCCGCAAGCATCGCGCCGGCTGAGGCGCGTTGCTTATCGGTCAGCAGATCAAGGCTGAGCGCCAGGACAAAGCTGCAATGACTGCCGTTCCCGACAGTCCCATCTTCCGCAACGAATGCCTGCCGGAATGCACGCTTGGTCTGTTCGAGCCGCGCCTGCCAGCGCCCGGCCTCATCGGTGCGCCCTGTCCATTTCGCCATTTGAGCGACCTGTCCGATCGACCTGGCGAGCATCGCAGTGGCAATCAAAGCCTTCGGCGTTGTTTCATCCATCGGACTCTTAGCATCAAGCGCCAGCCAATCGCCGAGATCCGCACCTCGATCCTTTGCCCAAAGGCCATCCGGGTTCGTAGCCAGAATTCCGTCGAGGTAGGACGTCATAGCTTGCCAGTTCTCATCGACGATCGTGGCATCGCCGCTGTGCAGGTAGCTGATGTAAGGCAGCATTACGCCGGCATCTGCCCATCCCGGTGTCGCTGATGGCGTGCCCCAGCCCAAACCGGCCGGATTTGGAGCCCACAACGGAAATGCGCCGCTCTTGCCTTGAGCATCGCGCATGGCGCGGCAAAAAGAGCGGGTGAAGCCGCTGGTATTCATGTTGAAACTGGCGGTATCCCAGAATACCTGCGCATCGCCCGTCCACCCCAGGCGTTCGTCACGTTGAGGACAGTCGGTCGCAATCCCCATGAAGTTCGAGCGTTGGCTCCAAAGGGCATTGAGCCACAATTTTTGCACGCGCGGCTCTTCAACCCGGAGGGTGCCGATTTCACCAATATCACTGGAAAGGACAAGGCCTGTAACCATCGTCTTGTCGATGATATCCAGACCTTCGGTCCGAGCGTACCGGAAGCCCTGGTAAGTCAGAACGGGAGCAAGCACTTCATTGCCCCCCCTGAGAATGTAGCGGTCCTGCGCGCGTGCAGCGCGCAAGTTGCGGCGATCAAGATCTCCGTCGCCGCCAAGCACCTCTGCGTGACTGACCGTGATCACGTCACCAGCCTTGCCGTCGACTCGTAGCTGCACTCGCCCCGCGAAATTCTGCCCAAAATCGACGACGAAACGCTTTTCGCCGAGTTTCACAATCGATTGTGGCACAAGCTCTCTGATCACTCGGACGGGTTCGGAAATGGCCGCCGACAAGGGAAGCTGGGGATCCGGCGCTTCCCATACGCTTTCCCAGCCAGTGTCGTCATATCCTGGCGCATTCCAGCCATCAGGCAAGAGACGAAGGTCTTGATCTTCGCCCGCGTAGTTCTCCGACATCGTGAGATGCGAAGTCTTGTGTCGCCAATCGCCGTCGCTGACAACGCGCTGGATTGCCCCGTCATCACCGAAGATCTCCAAAACTGCCTGGAACCGTCGGGGCGCTCCCAAGTAGGGATACCGCCCCTCCGGAGCTTGATAGCTGGCGAAGTTGCCATCCCCCACCAACGCGGCGACCACATTTTCTCCCTTACGCAGGAGGTGGGTTACATCATAGGTTCTGACAGGAACCCGCTTGCTGTAGTCGACCGGTTCAGCTTGCAATTCATCATCACCGACACGGGCGGCGTTGATCCAGAAGCGGTAACCGGCAAGCGCGGCAACGTGCAGCCGTGCTCGCGCGATTGTAGCCTTGCTTGAGAAGTTGCGGCGCAGCATCCGAGCAGGCGTCGGCGGCCACGGGAAGTTCGGCTGATTTTCCGCCTTGTCGGCCATGCTCCAGACCGTTTCCGTTGGCATTTGAGTTTGCCAACCACTGGCGATTCTTGCCTGATCTCCGTTCTGGGTCGTCACCCGAACAAGCGATGCGAGCATCACCGTTGGCTTCACGAAAAAGCCATGAACAGGTGCGACCAATGCGCTGAGCAGATGGTCTCCTTCGCCCAGTTCCAACTCGAATTTGGCTGCAGGGGCGCCGCCGAAAGCATTGGGATCGCGCGCCGGCAGGGTGAGTGGTCTGCCGTCGATTGCTAGCCTGGAAAGCGCGCCGTCGGCGACGATAGTAACTACTGCCGGCCCCTTGCCACTGGTAAAGGGAAGACGGAAGGCTCGAGGCTTGTCAGTTCCTGGCGATGACCCAAGCACCCATTCGGGGGCCGCCAAACGGTCGATACGCTCATCCATGGCCTCGGCAGCCAGCCATTTTCCGGTCCAGTCTGAAGCAACAATGTAGCCCATTTCCCACGTTGCAGACGTGCTCCAAGCGCGCTGTTCCGCTGAGTTCCAGCAGCAAACCTTCCAATGGCATTGGCGGGTGCTTGCGAGTTCAGCACCGTCATATCGAATTCCGGTCGAAGCGCTGCCTTCTACGCGGCCACTGTCCCAAAGGTCCCCGCGACCGCTGGCAAGAATTGCAGGCGATGAAGCGACCAACACGCGCCAAGCCTTCTGCTCAGTTCCGGCGGGACCCTCCATTCGCCACGACAAGGCAGGGCGATGTTCGCCGATGCCAATCGGGTTCAACCGTCCGGCGGTTTTCAGGTCGACAATTTTCATGGCCTGCGCCGCTAAAGCAGAACCCGGGCGTGATCCGGCCGCCGTCGTTGCAGCGAGTGCCCCGGTTACGAGAAGCGAGCGGCGATCGATGTTCGGCATTGGTCTCCTCTCCAACCGGGGCCTTGGGCGGTGTGCCGCACTTCTGGCCCCCGTTCAGTTGCGGGCGCGATCAGATTTTGTTGGTTCTGGCGTAGCGGCCGAGATACGGCCCGCTAGGCTTGATCGTGCGCGCGAAGGTCTTTCGATCAACGGCAACCAGGCCGAACTGCGCGGTATATGCCCGATTCCATTCAAAGTTATCGAGCAAGGACCAGTGAATGTAGCCGCGAACGTCGGTACCGGCATCCATTGCCCGGCCAAGCCCAGCCAAGGCGCGATCAATATAGGCGATTCGGCGGTCATCGGTGTTGGTCGCAACGCCGTTCTCAGTGACAATGATGGGGCGGCCGGTTGCTTCGGCGACCCATTTCACGGTGACTTCGAGCGCTTCGGGATAAAACTCCATACCGGTCTGCGTGACTTCTGCGCCGGCAGGTGGCGGAATATCCGCATCGGGTCCGACAACAGCGCGTCCATACGTCTGAACCCCCACGAAATCGTCCTGGGCCACTGCGTCAAACCAAGGCTGGTACACTTCGGCAGTCTTGCGCTGAAGTGCACTTTCACCCGGCAATGCCTGTTCGTCGGCCACTGCAAGGCTGAGACCGATTTTCACGCTCGGGTGCACCGACTTGATGGCCTCGCGACCGCGATGGTGGGCTGCGATGGTGTTCGCGAGGGTTTTGGCAGGGTCAGAGGTCAACGTGGAAGCGAAGCGATCGGAACCGATCATCTTGGCCGCCTGCTGATTGCCCATCGCAAAATACTTCATCGCCTGGCGAAACTCCGGTTGCCAGGAGAGTTGGGCCGCCAGGTTCGGTTCGTTGAACGTCAGGGCATGACCATAGCCGGTGCCCAGCGCCCGGGCTGCTGTCTCGCAGAAGCGGCCAAACAGCTCAGCGCTTTCGGGATTCTCCCAACCACCGTTGCCTGCAAACCAGCGAGGTACGGTGAAATGCGAGAATGTGATGATGGGTTTCAGCCCCAGCTCCAGGCAGGTATCCACCATCGCTCGATAATGTGCGAGGCTAGCCAGCGACCATTCGCCCCTGGCAGGCTCGATGCGCGACCACTCAATCCCGAAGCGATAGGTGTTCAGGCCCATTCGCTTGACGAGCGCGATATCTTCCCGCCAGCGGTTCCAGCTGTCACAGGCATCGCCGGACGGTTCGGGGAACGAGCTGGGCGACAGATGTTCCGACACCCAGCTGTCGCTGTTGATGTTTCCGCCCTCGACCTGATGGCCTGCTGTGGCTGCGCCCCACAGAAAATCACGAGGTAGTCTGCGCTGCACTCGCGGAGATGCGCCGAGAAGGGGCGATGCCCCCGCGAGTACCAGACCGGTGCCCGCCGTTTTGAGGATGTTGCGGCGGGTCATGCGATCAATCACGCGCTTTCCTTCTTCAGAACTTGAACTGGAGGCTGGCGCCGATGGTGCGAACCGAGTCGAAGCCGAACTGCTGCTGGTAGGTAGCGACGCCGGCGATCGCATCGCCCGAGTCCAGGCCGATGAAATTCGGATTGTATGCGCTTGTGCAGTTCTTGCAGAAGATCGAGATCCGCATGCCGTTGTCGAGGTTTAGACCGGCGCTTGCCCCGATCATGTCGAGCGTCGGGACCTTTGCCCCCGGAGCGCGGTTGATCAGGTAATTGATTGACGAGCGATGATACCAGTTCGCCTCGATAAAGGGATGCACGGAGCCCGAAGTCTGGAACTCGTACATCGCTTCGAGGGACGATGTGAACTTTGCCGAGGTCGGTGTCCGGCGGCCCTTGGCGTTGAAAGAAGAACAGCCCTGTCCAGGATAGCATTCGGCGCCCGGAAAGTTGCCGAACTTCGAATCCAGCAGCGTTCCCGAGGCGTTGATCGACAGACCATCCACCGGCGTAGCGTTGATGGTGGCCTCGATGCCCTTGGTCGTGACCGATGCGGCGTTTTGAACCACGAAGGCCTGCAGATTGGTATCGAGCGACTGGACTTGATAGTTGTCGAACTTGGTGTGGAAAGCCGAGATGTTGAACACAAGGTGGCGATCGAACCAGCTCGTCTTGAAACCGATTTCGCCGGTGTAGGACTTTTCGGGCCGCACAACGAGGTTTGCGTCCGCCGTTGCAGCGGTGTCGTTAAATCCCGGCCCCTTATAGCCGCTGCCATATGACCCGTAGAACATCACGTCCGGCGTGAAGTTGTACTGGCCGCCGACCTTCCAGCTGAAATCCGTGTGACCATAGTCCTGATTGAAGCTGCCAGGAACCGCCAGCGGAACAAAGTAGGCGTCCTGGACCTGATCGAGGTCGATCGAGATTTCATCACGAGTCACGCGGCCGCCGGCAAAGACCTTGAGGCCGTCGGTGATGTCATAGGTCAGCTGTCCGAAGGCGGCGTAGCTGTCCGTCTTCATGCTGTAGATGTAGTCGCGGCCAAGGAAATAGCTGTTCGAGTATGGGCAACCGGTGGCCGCCGATCCACCTACGCAGAACGGGAAGACCGGCAACAGGAAGCTGGGCATATAGTTGTTGCCCGCGATCTGGCCCTTCTGATCGATTGTCGAATGGAAGTAGTAGAGACCGGCCTGGCCCGAGAGCCGGTTGCCGGCCGGCAATGCCACGCGCAACTCGTTGGAGAACTGGTCATAGTTCGCATTCGACCAGTTACGGCTAGCACCGTCGAGGTTGGTGAAGTCGGTATCGAGCTGGCTGTCGAAATTGTAGAATTTCCACGCGGCGATGTTGCTGACGACTATTCCGTTGGGAGCGGTCCAGGTTAGCGTTCCCTGTGCCCCGCCCAGCTTGAGGTCGCGCCAGTAGCCACCATCGCCGCCGAATGCGAAGTTGTTGTCTGCAGGAGTGATGCCGGTGATAGCCAGAGCGTCAGTGTTGACGCTGCCCGCACCGACAGAACGATAGGTGCGGTCATAGATGCCCGCGACGCCGTGGGATTCAGCGTAGTCGCCGATCACATAAAGCTCGAGCGATGGCGAGATTTCCTGGAGATACTTGGCGCGAACGCCGTACTGCTCACGATTCAGGTCGTTACGTACGTTCCTCAGCCCCACGAACGTCGTGCCGGGTTCCTCCCACGAATAGCTGCCATTGATCCGCAGAGCTGCGCTGTCGCCGACGGGTACGTTGATCGTCTGGCGACCGATCATTGACCAGGCAGAGCCGGTTTCGTCGGGGGTTTCACGGCTGTCCAGCTCGAGATTGGTAATGCTTTCGAACTTGTTGAGCCTGGGCTTCGTGGAGACCACATTCAGCAGACCTGCCGAGGCGTTCTTTCCGAAGAGCAGACCTTGCGGACCGTTGAGCACTTCGACACGTTCGACGTCATTGAACATGCCTTGCGCCAGAAATGGGCGGCCAAGGTTCACGTCGTCGAAGGCGGTCGCAACGGAAGAATCGATCGTGGTGGCAAAGGCCTGGGTGCCGACGCCACGGACGGCGAAGGTATTGTCACTGCCAACCTGCAGGCTTGGCGCAGCAATCGCGATCTGGCTCAGATCATTGATCTGGCGCGCCTCGAGAGCGGCCGAACCCAGCGCGGTGACACTGAGTGGCACGTCTTGCAGGCGCTCGGTACGGCGCTGTGCGCTAACGATGATTTCTGCGGCCCCGCCATCGTCCTGAACGGACGCTGTGTCCTGCGCGAAGGCCGGACCTGCTGTGGCGCAGAGGCTGACGCCGATTAGGAATGCTGTCTTTCGCATCGAAATACCCTCCCATGTAATTGCGCCAATTGCCGACGCTTGACCGGGCTGATACGGATTTAAGATACAAACGGTCAAGCATGAATGTTTTTTGTGGCTGGTGATCGCTCCAGTCGTTGGTTAGCGCTTGCCCAGGGAGATCGACTTGTGACTTGGCTTGCTTCGAACACCGATAGGATCGGTCAGTTCTGGACATGTGGATGACGATGACGGTTAAAAACAAGGTTCGGCGCACGCAGGAAGAGCGGACGGCTCAGACCCGGCTTGCGCTGCTTGAAGCGGCAATCGAAGTCATTCACGACGTCGGATATGCGGCAGCCAACACGTCAATGATCTCCGAGCGGGCTGGCGTTTCCCGAGGGGCTATGCTCCACCACTTTGGGACGCGAGCGGCGCTAATGGCTGATGTAGTCCGCCATGTATTCGACAGCGAAATGGTCGAATACGAGAGGATCAGGCAATCGACCGGCCTTGGAAATCGCTTGGGAGACTGGCCGAAGGTGCTCTGGCAGGTCCTGGGCCGCCCCTCCGGCCTAGCCGTTCTGGAGATCCTTCAAGCAGCGCGCAGCGATGCACACCTGGAAACGCTTGTGGTTCCTATGCAGGAAGAAGTGGAAGCGCGAGCTCTCCAAGTCATGCAAGGCGCTTTTGGCGGAGACATGACGCTTGCCCGGACAGTTATGCGCCTGATGGTATGGTCGGTGCGGGGACTGACTATCGCCGAAAGGCACTTGCCCGTTTGCGAAGAGAATGTCGCTGCAGTCGAAATGCTATCCCGCCTACTCGAACTGGCAGCGCCAGACGGCAGCATGGAGAACCTGCCGGCGGTTCTTGCACGAAGTTAGGTCGTCAACTAGCCTTCCTGCATTCCATTTTCCGCCATCTCGGCGAACAGGCGGTTCTTGAGCCAGAGCATCCCCGCATCGGTCAAGCGCGCTGCGTGATACTGAATCATCTGACGCATCAGCGGAACTTCACTCGGAGCCGGGCGGATTTCCAGCGGCAACAATGGTGCGAAGACGCGAGCTAACCGCTCGTGCATCAGCGCCAGGAGATTCGTTCCGGGAAGCAGTCAGGGCACGATGGAGATCGACGGAGCGGTCACCTCGATCCGCCGCTGGTCATCCACGGTCATGAAGTGCTTGTCCGCGAACGTCGCGACGCCGGTGATTCTTAGCGCCACATGACCGCAGGAGTGGAATGCCTCCCGCGTCATTTCGCCGGCGAAAACCCTGTTTTCCCGCCATCCCACGACTACGTGGCGTTCTTCGAACAGAAGCTCGCTGGGATGCTCAGGGCTAAGGAACTGTTCGGGCGTGATCTGAAAATCCAGTTTGCCGTCTTCGAGGACTGCGCTTATTTCACGCGTGGGCAGTTGGATGTTGAACCCCACACCCGGCGCTTCGCGCTTTAGTTTTGGTAGCAGCGGTCCAAGCAAGACGGTCGAAAATCAGTCCGATGCACCGATCTCGAAGCGTCTGTCCGACGTGCCCGGATCAAATGCCGTTGCGCCCGAGATCAGCACACGCAGATTGCGGACCGTTTCGGAAACCATTGGGACCAATGCGAGAGCGTGCGGCGTTGCGATCATGCGCCGACCGTGTGCGACCAGCAATTCATCGTTCATGGCCTGCCGCAACCGGGCAAGTGCGGCGCCATTGATGACTGCGTGAGATTGGCCCGCTGGGCGGTTCTCGTGACATTGCGCTCCTCCAAAAGGAGCTCAAAAGCGATCAGGAGATTGAGATCAAATTTGTCGAGGCGCATCGCGCGCGCCCCTCTCCGCAGCTTCTGCATTTTATGGACGGAGCACAACTACCATTTTTGTTTGTGGAAACTGACAAAAACAAAAAATTTGATCTGTTATTTATCGAACTGCATCCCTCTCCCCACAAGAGGCCGCACCAAGCGGCAAAGGGGAGAGAAAGACATGCGTCAGGCACTTCTGCTGGGCACAGCACTTGGATTCGCGCTCGTATCGAGCCAGGCATTTGCGCAAGAGAGCACTCCAGCGAATTCGGCCCAGACCACGGCAAATGACAGCGAAGCGCCGGCGGGTCTCAACGAAATCGTGGTCACAGCGCAGCGCAAAGCGGAGAGCGCTCAGCGCGCCGGCATCGCTATTGACGTAGTCGGCGGGGGAGACCTGATCAAAAGCGGTCTGACGCAAGCAGCGGGCCTCGGGCAGCTGGTGCCTGCGCTCAATGTCCAGCAAAACGGCGGTGCGAACGCGGTATTCTTCTTGCGCGGCGTCGGCAATTTCACCGTCAACGGCTACTCCGATCCAGCGATCGCCTTCAACTATGACGGGGTCTATATCGGCCGCCCGACTTCGGCGACCGGCGTTTTCTACGACCTCGAGCGAGTGGAAGTTCTGAAGGGCCCACAGGGCACACTCTACGGGCGAAACGCTACAGGCGGCGCCGTCAACGTGATTCCCGCAAAGCCCAAGCCAGGTGAATTCTCGGGATTCGGTGACATTTCCTACGGGAACTATGACGCCCTCACACTGCAGGGTGCCATCAACGTACCGGTCGGCGAAGACGGCGCCATGCGGATTTCGGGCAGCCTGACCCGACACGACGGCTACCTTTTAGACGGCATGTCGGACGACAAGACCGGTGCGCTACGCGTGCAATATCTGGCTGAACTGACGCCAGATCTCACCGTTCGCGTGGCGGGCGACTATTCGCATACGGGCGGCAAGGGCGTCGGCGCTGCCTACCAGGGCCAATATGCCTACAACTTTGGTTCGACGGGATATACGTTCGTTCCGTCAGGGCTGAGCAAGTCGACCGGGCTGCTCGATCCCGTTTCGCAAGCCTATCGCCAGACCCTGTTTCTTGGCCTTTCCGGCCGGACCGCTGATCCGCTCGATACAAACCTCTATCAGGACAACAGCTATTATGGCGTCAATGCCGAGGTCACGTGGCGTACGGGCGCGGGCACGCTGACGGTTGTTCCGGCCTGGCGCTATTCGGATCTCGACAACAGCTTCGGAAACCCCGGCTTCATCGGCTACATCCAGGAGAAGGATGAGCAGTTCAGCCTGGAAACGCGATTTGCAGCCAACCGCGTAGGCATCTTCGACGCCATTTTGGGCGCATACTATTTCGACGAAAGCGTCGACGGAAACTACACTTTCGCCCAGCAGGCGCTCAACGCCTACCAGGAATTCAAGTCCGATACCCGCTCCTACGCTGTTTTCGGACGACTGACTGCCAATCTCAACGATCGCCTGCGCCTGATAGGTGGCCTTCGCTGGACTCGCGATGAGAAAGACTTCGACGGCACTGCCGACGTGTTCCTGGTAAAGTGCACCCGTACGGTGAACTTCGTACCGAGCTGCCCAACGGCCACGCTGCTGCCGGTGACCGACAGCTTGACCCAGCTTCCGGCGCCGTTCATCGTACCGCCACCTGGCGGAGTCACGCCCATCGGCTCCTCGGGGGCGCTCCTCATCCGCGCGCAAACGGTCGTCGATCAACCGCTCAAAACTTCGAAATTGACGTGGCGTGCAGGCGCAGAGTTCGACGTGGCACCCAACTCGCTGCTCTACGCGAGCGTCGAAACGGGCTATCGCTCGGGCGGCTTCTCGATGTCGGTCGGATACGAAACGTTCCAGCCGGAATATATCACTGCCTACACCCTAGGCATGAAGAACCGCTTCTTTAACAACCGCCTCCAGTTCAACGTGGAAGCCTTCTACTGGAAATATCGCGACCAGCAGGTGAACCACACCGGCATCGATCTTGCCGCAACCAGGGGCAGTTCACCGAAAATGCCGGTCAATCCACGATCAAGGGCGCGGAGATCGAGACCCAGTTCCTGGCGACCAGAAACACGCTGCTGTCCGCCCAGGTTCAATACCTCGATGCGCAGTACAAGGACTTCGTCTACCGCGAACCGATCGGCGCGACGCCGCCGCTGACATCGTGTCCATACGCCGCGAGCACGACTTCGCAGGGTCAGTACGAGATCGACTGCTCCGGCCGCCAAGCCTATCAGTCTCCCAAGTGGACGATCAATCTGGGCGCCCAGCAGACGGTCGACATCGGCGACTACAAGATCGTGCTGTCAGCCGACACCCAGTACAAGACGAGCCGATACGTCGCCTTCCAGTACATGCCGGAGCAGCGGGTTGGGGACACTTGGACCAGCAACGCCAACATCACGTTCTCGCCGCAGAATGATCGTTGGTCGATCGGCGCATTCGTTCGCAACATCGAAGACAATCGCGTCATCACGGCCGGCCTGACTTACAACGCGGCTTCTGCGTCCACCATCATCACGTCGCCGCCGCGCACTTATGGAATCCGTGCGGGGATGAAGTTCTGATGCGCCTCGGCCTCATTGCCTTTGCGGTTGCCTGCACAACAGGGATGTCCCCCGCCTTGGCGCTTGCCAACGCGGGGGGCAGAGCCAGCGGCGTCGGGG
>NZ_LGJH01000082.1 GCF_001298105.1 Novosphingobium sp. ST904
TTATGGTAATGACAGTGTGGTTATCGGTGACAACAGAACGGCGGGGCAGGGCGTGAGTCACGAAGATCCGAACGAGGCTCAATCAGTCCCCGATGACACACTAGCTTTGGCGGATCTCGGCGTGCCGGATGAGACAGGCATGCCAAATTCTGGCGTGCATCCACTATCCCAGAGCAATCCAGCCACGCCGGTGCACGCGACCACGATCATGGTGCGTGCCTCCGGGCCGCTGCCGCGTCGCCATGCGCGGCGCGCCAATGCCCCCACGCCCGACGAACGCCTGATGACAACGCTCGGCCGCGCCGCACCGCAGGACATGCCCCCCGTCAGCGGCATCGGCATCGAGACCGCGCTCGAGGCGATGGCGCCCGCGTCGAAGCTGGCGATTGCCGCCGATCTCGATTGCTGGCTCGACTGGTGCGCGCACGAACACCGCCGCGCGCTGCCGGCTGATCCTGAAGACCTGGTGCGCTATCTGCGCATCCTCGAAGCCGACGGCAAGAAGCCCGCTACGCTCAGCCGCCGGATCGCTAGTCTCGCGACGTGCACCGCATACTCGACCTTGGCGGTGAGCTGCCGCCGACTTCGGCCCCGATGGTGCGCAATGCGCTGCGCGCGCAGCGCCGCCGCAAGGGCGCCGCGCAGCGCCAGGCCGCACCGCTGCGCTTCGGCGGCGCGCTCGGCGGCGCCGGCGGGTTCACGATCTCCGCCTTGCTCGAGGCGTGCAGCAGCGATGTCCAGGGCGTGCGCGATGCCGCCCTGCTGTCGCTCGGCTACGATGCCGGGCTTCGGGTCAGCGAACTCACCGCAATCGAGATCAAGGATTTACGCCCGCAGGGCGACGGCACCGGCCTGCTCCATCTGCCCCGCTCCAAGACCGATCAGGAAGGTCTCGGTGCCTGGGCCTGGCTGTCGGCCGACACCATGCGGCGGATCGCCGTCTGGCGCTCGGAAAGCGGGATCAGCGAAGGGGTATTGTTTCGCAGGGTCGGGGTCGATCGCCGCCGCGAGCGGGCCAAGGAAATCGCCGACGCCCGCTGGGGCGAGACCGATGAAGCCGGTGCTTCCCTGCTTGTCACCTATACCGTCGGCAGTGAACCCCTCACTCGACAGGGCGTCACCGGCATCTACCGCCGGATCGCTCTCGGCGCTGCTCGCGCCGGCTTGGTCGATCTGCCAGCGGGCGAACTGGACACTGCCATCAAGACGCTGTCCACCCATTCGCTGCGCGTCGGGCTCACCCAGGACCTGTTCGCCGCGGGCGAGGACGGCGCAGGCATCGCGCTGACGCTGCGCTGGTCATCGCCTTCGACCGCCTTGCGTTACGGGCGACAGCTCCAGGTGCAGAGCGGTGTCGCGGCGCGGGTGTTGTCGCGGGTGCGATCGTAGGTTGGTAACGTGGCCTACGCGCAAAGTAGGACAAAGCCACGGTGCATCCTGGGAACGGCAGTTGTCAACCAAACACAGGATGTCCAAGTTGCATCCGAATGACAAATAGGGACAGGGATGACTGCCCACCCGATTAGTAGACGAATTTCCTATAAACGGACCTATTGAACGTCGTAAGAACGTAATCCGTGGCGGACTCCGCGATTATAGACAGTTTAATGGTCGAAGATCTCATCGATGGTGACGAGATAAAAAGAATCGAAAATTTTGCAACAAGGAAAAGATGCATGAGAAGCCACCGCGAAAACCATCTCGTTTATCGCATCGGTTGGCTGCGTGCGGCCGTGCTCGGCGCTAATGACGGCATTGTTTCGACCGCAAGCCTCATCATCGGCGTTACCGCCTCTGCAGCGCCGCGTTCGGCGATCCTTGTCTCCGGGGTCGCGGGTCTTGTCGCCGGAGCGATGTCGATGGCCGCTGGCGAATATGTCTCCGTGAGTTCACAGTCGGACACCGAACAGTCGGATCTCGAACGTGAACGGCTCGAGCTGGCCACAGGCCCCAAAGCCGAGCTCGAGGAACTCGCCGGTATTTACCGGGCGCGGGGTGTCGATGCCGATGTCGCACGAACCGTTGCCCAACAGATGACTGCGTTTGACGCGCTGGGAACTCACGCCCGCGAGGAACTTCACATTACCGAAATAACCTCCGCACGCCCGATCACCGCGGCGTTCACCTCGGCAGGCACCTTCACCGTGGGCGCCCTTCTTCCGCTGCTGGTCGCGATGCTACTCCCGCAGGCCCTGCTTGTCCCCGGCGAGGCGGTCGCATCGCTCCTATTCCTTGCTCTGCTCGGATGGATCGGTGCAGTCACTGGCGGGGCGCGACCGCTGAAGCCTGTCGCACGTGTCGTTTTCTGGGGCGCACTAGCGATGGCGCTCACGGCGGGTATCGGACTGGCACTCGGCACCAGCGTCTAGTCGAAGGGGGAGACACATTTGGACCTACTTGGGTTTGCGCTTGCCGTCCTGCTGATCGAGCTGACGCCTGGTCCGAACATAGCCTGGCTCGCCGGTCTTGCTGCCACCGAAGGGCGGCGGCGGGGCTTGACCGCCGTCTTGGGGCGCGCGCTGGTTCTGTCGCAAAATTCTGCGGGTGACGGTAGGGGAGGCGTTTGTTGGCATTTCCGCGCAGAGAAAGAATGTTCAAAGGCCGCCATTTTAACCGATCAGTGGTCCTGCTGTGCGTGCGATGGTACCTGAGCTACGGCCTGAGCCTCCGGGATCTGGAAGAGATGATCGCCGAACGCGGCATTCGTGTCGATCACTCGACGATTCATCGCTGGGTGCTCCACTTTTCCGCGGAGTTGCTGGAACCTTTCATGCCCGCAAGCGCCCGGTGATGGCGAAATGGCACGTGGACGAGACCTACATCAAGGTGAAGGGCGAATGGCGGTACCTGTACCGGGCGATAGACAAGTCAGGCGCCACCGTCGATTTCCGGTTCCCGGTTCTCGCCAACGCGTAACCTCAAGGATGCCGAGGCCTTCTTCCGCCAGGCCTACGAACGGCACGGCCTTCCGCAGCAGGTCACCATCGACGGCAGCCAGACCAATCTTGAGGTCGCGCGGCTGTGCCATGGCGAGGCGCGTCTGAAGGCGCGCTCCGACGCCGAGCCGCTCAAGTGCGGCAAAGCCAATACATCAAAAACCGGATCGAGCAGGACCATCGGCGCATTAAGCGCCGTATTCGACCGATGCTGGGTTTCAAGTCGCTCGCGTCGGCCGCTGCCATCCTGACCGGCATCGAGTTGATCCACATGATCCGCAAAGGCCAGATGCTGGTACCTGATACCCAAAATCCGTCTCTGGGACATCAGTTCAACCTGTTGGCGGCGTGAAGCTTGGTTCTCGAGGGCCCGATTTACCCGACGGAGGAATTTGCGACAGAACCCTTCGAGGCGCTTGCCAAGTTACGCTTCAATTGAGAGAACTGAACAGCCTTGGCTTCTGACCTGAGATACGTTGATGAACCAAAAGATGACAGTTGCGGCGATGCAAGCAGTTATGTTCCGTTTGGCGGGTGTCTTGCGGAACCAGTTGACATCATAGCATCGATCGCCGAGCAGAGCTTTGACCCCAGACTTTCGAGCGGGTGATGGCGATCTAGGTCAAGCGCACAACACCTACAGCTTAGTTCGTGCTCCTTGAAGACGCATGCCGGGCCGCAATGAAAGCAAAGGTACCAGCAGCCGCGATAGTCGCCCCCGCTCCAGGGTAGGTATATCGGAACGGCGAAACGGCACTGTTGCCCGCAGCGTACAGCCCAGGGATCGGGCGATCGTCCTGCGTCAACACTTGCCCAAGGTTGTCTGTCCTGATACCTCCGTTGGTGCCCAGATCACCCGGCCGAATGAGAGCTGCCCAGAACGGGCCCTTATCGATCAGGCCAAGACTGGGATTCGGGTGCTGATCCGGATCAGCCCAGTGGCGATCGTATTCCGAAGCACCGCGATGGAAATCCAGGTCCTCGCCGGTGATTGCAAAGCCATTGAAGCGATCGACCTGGCCGCGCAGGGTCGCAGGATCCATCCCGCATTGCCTTGCCAGTTCCTCAACAGTGTCGGCACGGAACAGGAATCCGTGATCCATCATTCGCTTGCGGACCACCTTGCGCGAAAGTTCGGCGAAAATATAGCGGCGCAGGAAACGGTCATCCATGACGAGCCAGTGGCTTTCATCGGCCGCGCCGTGGTCGAACATCGTGCGTCCAACGGTCATGTAATTGGCGGCCTCATTCATGTATCGCCGTCCCCGAGCATCGACGATCATGCTCCCCGGCAGCGCTCGCAGACCAAGTGCAAGGCCCATCTGCTCGGGAGATACCTGGATGGAGGGCATCCACCAGCGACCGTCCAGCAGTTCGGTGGCGGCGCCAAGCGCTCGGGCCGCCTGCAGAGCATCGCCCTGATCTTCGGGAATCGCGTTCGGCCAGCTTCGCTCCACCCCCTGCAGTTCCTTGCGCAGCTTGGCATTGCGCGAAAAACCACCGGCTGCGAGAAGGACCCCGGCAGGTGCCTCCATCCGGCTGCGCGCGCCCGCCTGCTCGACGATCACAGCGACCACGGCGCCGTTCTCCACCACGAGATCGACCAGTCCAGTCGACATTCGTACGGGGATGCCGAGCCGGTCCACAATGCGCATGAGCGAAGCCACCAGCGCCCGTCCGAGACCGAGCGGCTTGCGGCCGCGCAGGGTGCTCACCTTATGCGACAGCGCCACTCGTGCAGCGTTCAGCAGCAGGCCCGGTCCGCGCCACGCGCGCGTCAGGCTTGCCAGCCCTTCGCTGTCGATGGCGGGCATGTCGAGGTCATGGGTGCGCATGGTATCGAAAAGACGGCCAAGCGCTTTGCCGTCGACGACCTCGGATTCCAGCGTCCTGCCGCGACTACTTCCCGGAACGCCCGGATAATAGTCCGGATGGTCCCTGTTAACTTTCCATGCCACCCCCTCTTTGGCGAGAAATTCGGCCATCGGCGCGACATGCGCGAGGAACGCCTCGGCCTTCTGGATTGCGCGATCGTCGGCGTCCTCGCCGATCAGCGAAAGAACGTATTGCCATGCCGCCTCGGGTGTATCGTCTTTGCCGGCCGTCATGAGGTGATTGTTCGGCACCCACAGCACGCCTCCCGAGATGGCAGTGGTGCCGCCCCAGAGGTCGGCCTTTTCGATGATGACAGGACGCAATCCAGCGCGATGCGCCGTGATCGCACCGACGAGACCGGCTGCGCCGCTGCCTACGACAATGAAGTTGGTGTTGCTCATGGCCATCCTTCGGGCATCCCTCGACGCAGGGAACGGCCCTGCGGTTGTCTTGTCGACACTCACACGTTTCCCATCGGCACAGCGCCTCGCAGAATGATCAAGCCGATGCGGCCTTCACATCTGCTGCGGCGATGAACGATGCGGGATCAAAATAGAACGGCTTGATCTCGCAGCACTTGCCATCACGGAAGCGGAACATCTCGCAGATCTCCGCAGGGGCAAGGGCTGGGTCGGCAAAGCGTAGCGAGAGGATCGTCACGGCGTGGTCCTTGCCGGCGGTCGTCTCCACTCGATCCAGGGCCACGACGTCGCACAGGCCCATGACACGGCCGTAGAGCGCACGAAGCCCGTCCCTGCCGCGATATTCCCCCGCCATCGGCAGTCCATCCGCCTCGCGCGCGACGAAGTCGTCGGTCAGCATATCCGACGCAGTCTCCCAGTCTCCCGCCCCCGTGGCGGCATAGAGGCGGTCGACGAAATCGATCATGTCTTCGGCTGTCATCCTCATTGTCCTCTACACGTCAGTTGATGGTTTCGCCGTTGTCGATGACCATGTTGGTGCCGGTGATGTGGCGCGATTCATCGGACGCAAGGAACAGGACAAGGTTCGCGACGTCCGCCGGTACCCCCATGCCGAAGTCCCGGTTCTGCTTGAGGCCGGGATCGTCGGCATCGAGGGCGGCCACCGCCTGCGTGGTCATGGGCGTGGAAATGCCGCCCGGCGCGATCGAGTTGCAGCGGATGCGATAGCCCTGTTCCTGGCAGTGCACCGCGATCGAGCGGGTCATGGAGATGATGCCGCCCTTGGCGGCGGCATAAGCAGGGATGGTGGAAATGCCCTTCATCCCGCCGATCGAGGCCATGTTGACGATGGAGCCCCCACCGCTCCGCGCGATGGCGGGGAGCGCCGCCCTGCAGCCAAGGAACGTGCCGTCCAGCATCACTTCCACCTGCAGCTTGTAGTCGGCGTAGGACAAGTCCTCTACCGAGGCAAAGCGCACGAGGCCCGCGTTGTTGATCAGCACGTCGAGCCGGCCGAAGTGCTCCACCGTCCGCTCGACGACCTCATGCCACCTCTGCTCGTCGCGCACGTCGTGGTTGAGGTAGAGCGCGCCCGGGATTTCCGCGGCAAGCTTCTCCCCCTGTTCGTCCTGCACGTCGGTGATCACCACCCTCCCGCCTTCGCGCGCAAGGAATCGGGCGTCTTCCAGCCCCAGCCCCGACGCGCCGCCGGTGATCAGTGCTACCTTCCCTGCTACTCGCCCCATGTCAGTATTCTCCCATTCAGGGACGGCGCTCAGCGCGGCCCTCCAAATAGTCGTTGATCACTTCGTGAAAGCGCCGCAACCGCATTTCCTGCCCGGCGAGATAGCAGTCCTCGAACGCCATCGACCGCAGGCCCTTCTGCTGTGTAACCGCAAGCGAGAGGTCCTGTTCGAGGAAGTCACCCTGGGCGATGGTCGTGCGATACTCGCCAAAGTCGCCGGATTCCTGCTCGGCCTCGACGACGGGCCGCATGCCGTAAAGCGTTGCCGCTTCGTTTTCTCCCCCCACCTTGGGCACGAGATACCAGTAATCGAAAGTCGACCAGTTCGGATCATTCGCGTCGGGCTCGGTCCTGAAGACATGGAGACCCTCGACCGTTGCGGTCAGCGTCAGGTTCGGGAAGCAGGTATGATGCATCTGGTCGGTCAGTTCATCGTCCGTCAGCGCATCGAAATAGCCATATCCGCGTGCCGGCCCAAGCGCGCGGCGGGCTTGCTGGAGAGCCACGCGACCTTCTTGGGCGCGACCCTCGAAGTCGGCCGGATCGAGGTCCCACTCGCGCAAGACCTGCGCCCACAACGGCTTGACCTGCTGGGCGTCCGGATAGCGGCTGGACGGCTGCAACTTCTCGATCATGCGGTTGTGCCCGTTGGGGTACATCTCGAAGATCGAGGTGGAGTAGTGGTCATCTATCATCGGCTGGAACTGCGGATGAACGACCGGGATGTGGTAAGCCTCGTTGAAATTGTCCGATGCGAACTTCCAGTTGGTGTTCACCCGCAGCGTGCGCCACACCACTCGGGTGTAGTTCTCAAGGTCGCGATTGGCGAACAGCGTGGGAATGGGGTCGAGATATTCGAGTAGCGGCTTCGCCTGAGGATCGAAGGTCCAGAACACGAACCCGCCCCACGTCTCGCAGCGCAGTTCCTTGAGCCTGAGCTTGCCGCAAGGATCGCCCTGCGCAAAATCCTCCGGGTCCTGTACCCAGTCCAGCTTGCCGTCAATGCCCCACTTCCAGCCATGATAGGGGCACGCGAAGCTGCCGTTCACGCCGCCTTCGGACACGTTCACGAGACGATTGCCGCGGTGCATGCACACGTTGAAGAAGGCGCGGATGGCACCGTCTTCCTGCCGCACCATCATGACCGATTCATGCTTGAACTCATGGATGACGAAGTCGCCCGCTTCCTCGAACTGCGAGAGGCGCCCGCCAAGGTGCCAGACCTTCTTCCACATGTGCTCCCATTCGCGCTCGGCGAACTCCTTCGACCAGTACCGGTCGCCGGTAATGGCATCGCCGCGCGCGGCGGGGGGGCGCGCGTCGGGGTGGGTAGGATAGGCAGGGCGGCTTTCAGCGGTGGTGGCCATGGTACCTCTCGCAGATTGAGTGAAGGGTTCGGTTGTGCTCAGCGCTCACCGTGGATCTCGGCAAGCGACCCCGGCAGCGGCATCATCGCGAACATCGAATAGTGATGGCACTTCCAGGTGCCGTCCGGCTGCGCGGCCGCCTCGAAGGTGTACTGGACCTTCACGTCCACGGTGTTGCCGTCCTTCGAGCGGCCGAGCCCGGTGACGTAAGCGGTCATCGCCCCGGTCGTGCCGTCCCAGGCCACGGGGCGGAAGTTGGAGATATAGTGCGCGTGATGGGTCATGTCGGCGAAGACGCCGTCGAAAAAACCCCGAATCTCTGCGCGTCCGGACATCAGCGGCAGGCCGATGCGGCTGAAATCGAGCATCGCGTCTTCGGTGAAGAGGTCGAGCAGTTCGTCGATGTCGTCCAGCTTGTCGACCGCATAGCAATAGGCGGTCATCAGATCCTGGAGGGCGGTGCGAACTTCCATCGGCATTGCAGTCATGTTCGTCATCCTCATTTGTCAAAAATGTTGAAAGGGTCGACCGCCAATAGGGATCGGGGGATGCGTGCAGTCGGCCCCGGCGCCTTTACCAGCGCACCTTGAAGTCCAAACCGTACTCGCGCGGGTTTCCGAGCGAAGCGAGCGTGCCGATGCCCAAGAGGGTCAGTTTCTGGCCGTAGTATTTTTCGTTGAAGAGGTTGCGGCCCCAGATACCGATCGACCACTGCTCGCTTTCCGGCGACCATGACACCGTGGCATTCACGAGATTCACTGGCGTGACCAGTTCGGTGGGTCGATCCGTGAACGCCGTGTATTTGCTGCCGGTGTATGTGTACTGCCCCGTCGCAGTGACCTCGCCGCCGCCCAGCGGCCGGGAGACGGTGATACCTGCCGAAGCATTCCATTTCGGCGCGTTCATCAGCCGGTTTCCGGCATAGCTCACCGGCACCGTATTGCCCGCGCCATCGAGCACGAAGGTGTCGTACTTGGTGTAGTAGGCGTCGAGATAGGCGATCGCACCGTTCAGCGTCACGCCCTCCACCGGCATGACGGTGGCCTCCAGCTCGAAGCCCTTGGTTTTGGCGCCGCCGGCATTGCGGATCGCGGCGGAGTTCTTGCCATCAAGATAAGTCAGGTTCTGGGTGACCTGCATGTCCTTGTAGTCGTTGTAGAACGCCGCAAGGTTCAGGCGCAGATGCCGGTCGAACAGGTCCGCCTTGATGCCGGCCTCGAAGGTGTCGAGATGCTCGGGGTCGAACGGCCCGATGTCCTGTGCCACCGCGATGCGCCCGGTGAAGCCGCCCGACTTGAAGCCGCGCGCATAGTAGCCGTAAGCCAGCACCGTATCCGTGGCCTGCCAGTCCAGCCCGATCTTGTAGCCCACGTTGTTCCAGGCCTTCGATCCGGTCGCCACGATCAGGCTGCCGGGGATGATCGGGTCGTCGAATGAGGCGAAGCCGCCCGGCGTGGTGGTGAAGCTGTTGGCGGTGGACGAAAGCGCCGTCGTCTTCTCGTGCGAGTAGCGGATGCCGCCCTGGAGGCGCAGGGTGTCAGTCAACTGGGCGTAGAGCTGCGCGAAACCGGAGATCGACCAGTTCTTCTGGTGCTGGCGCTGCGGCTGTCCCAGTCCCTGCAGGAAGCCGTCAAGCTTGGTGCTCTGCCGCAGGTCGTACTCCTGATCGAAGTAGAACCCGCCGACGATCATCTTGATCGAATCCGTCAGGTCCGCGTGCAGCCGCAGTTCCTGCGAGAATTGACGCTGGTCGGAAACGCGGTGGGTCTGCAGCAGCACGGCGGTCTGCGCATCGTCGTCGCTGTACAGGTCGTTGTCGTACTTGCGATAGCTGCTGATCGAGACGAGATCGCCGATGCCGGTCGTCAGGTTCTGGGTCAGGGTGACGCTGTAAGTGTCGCGGTTGTTATAGTCGGGCTGGTCGTTGCTCTGCCCGCGGCGGAAGTTGAAGCCGGAACCGGTCTCCACCAGATCGTAGAACAGTTCGCCCGGCCCCGCGATCATCACGCCGGTCTGGGAACCGTTTCGAGTGCGATCGTATTCGCCGATCAGCGTGGCGTCATAGTCGCCCGCCGTGTACTTTAGATAGCCGCGCAGCGAGGTCATGTCCCGCTTGCCGAGGCGGTGTCCGTCGGAATAGGCCCGGAAGAAACCGTCCGAACCGGTATGCAGCACGCTGATCTTGCCTGCCAGCCCTTCCGTGATCGGGAAGTTGAGCGCGGCGTTGACATCCAGTCGGTTATAGTTGCCGTAGACGACCTGCACCTCGCCGCCGAACTTGCCGGTGGGCTGCTTGGTCACCACGTTGACCACGCCGCCTGTGGTGTTGGCGCCGAACAGGGTTCCTTGCGGGCCGCGCAGGATTTCCACCCGCTCGATGTCGAAGAGCGACAGCAGCGCGCCAGTGTTGACGCCGACGGGAACGCCGTCGACCACCACCGAGACCGTCGTGCCGACATAGGGATCGGCATCGTTCACGCCGACGCCGCGAATGGTGAACACTGCCGAATCCGGCGAGTTCGAGAACGAATTGATCTGGACGTTGGGGATCGAATTGGCGAGCCCCTGAATGTCCTTGATCTGCGCCCGCTCGAGAGCGACGCCGCTTACCGCAGTCACGGCGATTGGCACCCGCTGAAGGCTTTCCGAGGTCTTCTGCGCCGTGACTACGATCTCCTCGATACCGCCGCTGTCGCCTGACTGATCCATGGGCTTTTCCTGGGCGTTGGCCCCGGACGCCGCCAGGATGGCAAACGATGCGGACGCAAGGAAAACGGCCCGCGCGCCTGGGCGATTTCCACTCATAATCCTCTCCCTCGATATGATCCGGATCAACGGTGCCGCTCGTGCGAAACTCGTCCCGGCTTCGTATTTAGTGCGGTCGCACTATTTTGTGGGGGAGGACACTGCCGAAATGGCTAGGCTGACCTACGGCCGTCGCCCAGGAGTTCCAGGCAGCCGCCGTAGAGGAACCCTTCCAGTTCGTCGTAATAGCGATGGACGGCCGCTTCGCTGCGCTCCTCGCCGCGCCGGGCGAAGAGGGCGTCTAGGTTGACGTAGACCGACAGGAGATTGGCCTCGATCAGATGGTAGGCCGAAAGCACGCGGCCGAGCGCCTGCTCCGGAAACAGCCGCAGCAGCATGGCGATGACGCGCTCGTTAAGGGGGCGGAAAGCCTGCCCATGACTGCGCACATAATCCGGCTGGTTGAAGCTCATCGTCGCAAGGCCCAGCATCCTAAGGTAGCGGTGCCGACTGGCATCGTCGGAAGCCAGCCAGGTGCGCGACACTAGCAGGACCGCCGCGATCACCGCGCGCAGCCCGATGGGTTCCAATTTCGCGCGCGCCTCTAGGTTCTCCACCGAGGCACGATAGGCTGCCGTCACTTCCGAGAGACGGCGTTCGAGGACCGAGACGATTACGTCTTCCTTGGCCGGGAAGTAGTACTGGACTTGTCCCATCTGGACGCCAGCCTCTTCCATGATCTGACGCAGCGAAACGCCATCGAACCCGCGTTCGGCGAACTGGCGCTCGGCTGCGTCGAGGATTACCGAACGAGTGCGCTGCCCCTTCGACGTCAGGGATTTTGTCCGACCGGATGCGTGGCCGGTGGCAGGGGCGGAGGAAACGGCGGCAGTCATCACGCCCTGATAACGAGCATATCGCCCTGCTAGCAAGACGTGGATCACTCCTGCCCACAAAGTGACAGGTCTAAGATTTCTGTGGTTGCCGCCCGTGATGCAAGAAGTTTCTGATCCGGTTGGCAAGTGATCGAGCGGGGTCTTCTGTCAGGCCTTTGGTTGCGGCGATTTCCAGAGGCCGCTGGCCGGTATGGTGATCCGCGGAGCAGGTTCAAATCTGATTCACCAGCTCGTGGCTCAGGACTTTTAACTGGTTTTCCTACTCCAGATCTGTTCGATTTTTGCCCATTCGGGTCGTCGCCTTCTCACTCGCTCTTTCCGGTTCGGGCCTTGCGCGACCTTTCGATCAGGCGGCGATTGCCGTTGCCGGGGCTCGAGAGTCTTCCTGCTTCGCCAACACCCCGGCCACTTCCCCTTGCGATTCAACATCCCGAGGTTTAGGCGCGGTACGCGGCTACGAGACATCTCCATGCGAGTCATGCGAGCACCCCCGGTCTCGTAGTCGCACCCCCTTGGGCCGAACTTATCTTCGCATGGCGTCGTAAGGCGTACTTTTCACGCCTTGACTTCAGCGGCCCTGTCTAGGGGGGCGGGGTGACGTGATTTGTTCGACCAGCTTAGCGAACATATCGACGCGGATCAGGCGTTCGAACTGGAAGCCAGCGCGATCCTCGTGAGACCATACGAGGTGCCCTTCGATCATTCCGATGACGGGAAGCCGGAGTTGGAGACGCTCCCCACGTCCAATCTCCGGGGCACCCTGGATCATGAAGCCCTGCGGTGAAATGTTCACGATATGCAGCGGCACTTCGCCGAGCCGGCGATTTTCACCGATGACGGCGTAGTCGACCGGCTGACGAGCCGACGCCCGCATATCGACAACATTGAGGCGCGGTCCGTGCTTCATGGAATCTTATCCGAAGAATAATCGTGATGGCACAACGGGCACCGGTGCCGGAAGGAGCACTCCTTCTTTCCAGCGTTGCAGTGCCAGGGCGTGCACAGGGCCTGGTGAAAAACCGGATCAATCGGTGGACATACCTTGCATTCGGAATAGCGAGCTTGTCCTGATAGCTATACCCAAGATGATTAATATTCGGTTACATGCGCTTGGCCTAGGGGCCAAAAGTCCGGGACCCCAACCGCAATCTTTCTGCCCCATCAACGGCAGCAAACTTTTTGTTAACGCAGAGCCGTCTACATTCGAAATGGTACGATATGAAGGGCGTCAAATGAAATCCAGCCCAATCGGTCGTGTTTTGGGCGGCACAGACGCGACGCAACAGGCGCAATATGCCAGCCTGCAGACGCAGGTTCCGCTGATGTACGCGTTGATGTTTTTCAACGCGCTGTTCCTTTCCTGGGCAACTTATGGGGAGGTGCCGTACGCCCACAGCGTAGGGGTGCCGATGGTTCTGAGCGGCCTGATCGGCGTGCGCGCCCTGCTTTGGCTCTCGCGCCGCAAACGGAGTATACCACCCCTATCAAAAATCCGACGCCACTTGCTCGGGACGGTTGCGGCGTCCGTTCTCATCAGTGCAGCATTCGGGTGGTGGGGATACTTGCTGATGAGCGAGGCCGATCCGATCCATACGTCGGCCGTTGCCCTCTACGTGTTCATCGGTTCGATCAGCTGCTGCTATTGTCTCCACGCGCTTCCGATCGCCGGATGGCTCGTGATACTCTTTGGTGCTCTTCCGGTTACCGCAAGGCTGT
>NZ_LGJH01000081.1 GCF_001298105.1 Novosphingobium sp. ST904
GGTCGATTGGTACAATAATCACCGGCTCTTCGGCCCTATCGGGCACATCCCGCCCGCTGAGGCCGAAGACAATTACTATGCAGCCCTCGAGAACCTCGATATGGCTGCATAGCCAAATGAAAACTGCCTCCTGAAAACCCGGGGCGCTTCAGTTCTCCTTTTGGCTATGAGCCGCAACCGTTGCGGCCGATGTGGAGAACAAGGCGCGGCCAATAGGTCGCGGGGTCATGCCGGTCAAAGACCGCCCGACAGGGGAAGCTGCACAAACGAAGTGCGGAAGCGCCCGCGATTGACGCCCGATCTGGCTAAGCCAGTGAATCCACGCATGAGGCCCGTGACGTTCGCGGCTGCCAACAAGGGGGACTATGGCTCCGTCTTGCCAACTAGCAGGCCCCTCTCTCGCCTTCCTTAAGGCAGACGTGCCGCGTTTTGACGCTGACGCAAATCGTCAGCCCAGGTCGCTAGCGCGTTTATTTCATCCGCAAGGGCTTCCGGCCTCGGGAGTGGCCGGTTTAATGCCGGTGCCGCGCTGTGCAGCAACTCGGAACATCGCTGAAAACCGTCGCGCATGGATTCGCAGTCGGCAACGTTGATCGCGGTAAGTTTGACAAGACCGGGGGTTTTGACCTCATTCGATAGGCGCCGAATGACGTGGCCAACGGCTTCTTCAACCGCGATTTCCCATGTGTCACGCAGCGACGCGGCAATAGACTTTACCGTATCGCGCCATTTGTCCTGATCGCCCTGATCGAAATGGTAGCGTTCGTTAGCGAGCTGGTTGGTCAGACTGGCTATGATGTCGGAAACGCGCCGCGCCTTGAAAGGCGGCTCGCTGCGACAGAAACCAGCTTTGTCGCCGCCGCGACTTACGGAGCTGACGGCCACTTGTGGCCTCGGCGCAATCTCGTCTGCTGCGCGATTCAACTCGAACAGGAAGGCAAGGTCATGCGTGAATACGATGACCTGACGGTTCGTTGCCTCGGCCACCAACCGTTTCGCAACGGCCTCGCGGTGCATGTGATCGAGAGAGGATACTGGATCGTCAAAAACGATTCCGGATTTGTTTTCGGTGGTGGCGAGTTCGGCCATGAACGCGGCTAGGGCGACGCAGCGATGCTCGCCCTCGCTCAACACCTGCCCTACCGAAGCGGTAGGCTTTCGGGTGAGTGCAACCTTGAATCGCGGAACACCTTGCACACTGTTCTGCTGGCGAAGCTCCACAGCAAGACCTGCGATCTCGAAACTCGCCACTTCGCGGGCAAATTGCGCGCGAAGCGCGTCCGTAACCAACGCCTGCGCAATCTCTGTGCTTTTCGTGGTGATGCGGTTAGTTGTGGTGTCGCGCTGCGCAGTCTCAAGCGCTTTGATAAGTTTCAGACGCTCAATTTGCGCCAGCACATCGGCCTTGATGCCGTTAAGCCATTGGCGGTCGGCAAGTTCTGTGCGCTCGGCGATCAACGCCGCGCGCGCCGTGGAATCTGCTTCTGCCACAAGCGCTGCCCCGCGAGCCTCAAGGTCCGTGATCTGATCGGTCAGTGACTGACGCGGCAAAACCGGAACTTCAGCGTCCATGAGGGCGGTCGCGTCCGAATGACGGCGGGTGATCTGGCGATGACGCCACATTGCCTGCAAGGCTGCGCGTTTAACCTCGGTTGCCAGCACATCCTGACGCAAATCGTCGCGGATCGTTGCTACGATGGCGGCAAGCTCCCTCACGGTTAGGTCGCATTCGCTGAAAGTCGCAACGGCGGCATCGTAGTCAGCACGCGCTGCATCGGCTCGCTGCTGGCTGTCATCGCGCACGAAAGTCTCGAAGCGGTTGAGGCGGTTCGCGGCTTGCGGGGAAAGCTCTTGCTGGCATAACACGCAAACGCTGCCTGGATCGGTGACGGGAAACTCTTGCTCCGGATATGCAGCTTCAACTGAATAGGCCCGCGCACTCTCCCACAGAGATTGCCACACGTCAGAGCCTATATTCGGTAACGGTTCGCCCGCGAACAGCGCGCCGGATGCGGCCTGTGCAGCCTGCCGCGCCGCTTCGTTCGCGATTGCCAACCGGCGTAGTTCGGCGGCGCTGTCGCCGCTTATCGCGTCAATCAAGGAGTCCAGCCGCGCGACATGTCCCTCGACCTTGGCTTTGAGCGCAGCAAGCTGGCGGGCCGCGCGGGCAGGATCACCAGCGAGGTCGGCGGTGAGTTGCGCCAGCCTGTCCTGTTCAGCCTGTGCGAGATTCGCCAGCGCCTCCACATCGTCAGGGTTTGTGGTAGCGGTGAGTCGCGAGAGGAGCAGGCCGACACTGCTAGTCGGGCTGCAAGTAGGGACTCTAATACTCTGCGGCGTTTGCGCCTGTAGCTCGGTAATTTCAGCGGCGAGCTTGTCTTTGACAGACTTCGAGAGCTGGGCCAGCCCGCTCAATAGAGTAAGCGGAAACGGCGTGTAAGCGACATCGTTCGTTTCATCGACGTGGATATTGGCGGTGCGGGAATCAAAGACACTGACGGCAGACAGCGCGGTGTCACCCGGCTGGCCAAGTTGCCAAGCGCACGTGCGGTTCTGGCCGCTGATGGAATATTCAATGGTGGCGCTAGGTGTGCTGGGCTGGGCCTCGTAGATGTCTGGGATAATCTCCTCGCCGCGACCAGAGATGCGCGCGCGGCAAGCCCGTTTCAGGATGCGGGCATAGCCGGATTTTCCTGAACCATTATCCCCATAGATGATGGTCAGCCCGACACGATGCAGGGTCAGCCGCTGGTTGGCAGCCAACGCGTTGACGTGGCGAACACTATGCACCTGTCGCAGATAGACTTCGCCCTGATCGCGGTTGGGATCGCGGAGGTGAGCAGCTTCTAGTGGCACGGCGGGATTTTCGCCTTTGCAGATGGCCACCAGCTCGTCGAGCGCGGCGGCGTCAATGCCACCATCTGTCGCCAGTCGGCGCAGGGCGTCGCGCTGCCAGCCCGGACAATCAGCGGACCATGCAAGGATGCTGGCCAGCGCCTCGACTTCGGTCGTCATGCCCCGCCCCCCTTATTCCTTCGCAACTACGGTGTCGTAGAGGCCGTAGTGTGTCAGCCCTTCATGGCTTTCGATTCCGGTGTAACGCAGCGAGGCATCTTCGTAGCGGCGGAAGGCAAAGACGGCTTCGTTCATCCGTTCCGTATTAAACACTTTGAGGCGCACGAGCAGGTGGAAGTCCGCGACGGTTAAGCCCGTGACGGTGTGGAACAAGTCCGGTTCCAGCTTGGTGATAACATCCTGTAGCGTGTTTTCGCGGAAGTCAGTCAGATACATGAAGGCCGGAATTCGGGTGGCGAACTTAATCAGTTTTTCCTGAACGAGCTTGCGCTTGGATTTGTATTCCTTCTCCTCCTCCGTCAGCTCCTTCTTTTCCTTCGCCGACAATTCGCCGCCTTGTTCCTTGGCCTTATCCTTGAGGTCTTTGACTGCTTCGCTCTTGTTGATGATGGTCTCAATCACATTGTCGCCAAGGGAACGCCAGCCCTCGATGCGCTCCACCGCTGCCATCGCCTCGGCATTATCGAGTATGCGGCGCAAGGTGTCGTTATCGACATTGACCAACAGGGCGGATTCCCACTTGCGGGCCAAAAGCGTCGCCGACGTTCCGGCCATCGCAATGTCGAGGATGCCGCCGGCGTCGATCTGCGTCATGTTCGCGCCGTCGTAGGCGAGAACAGGCAGGAACGAGACAAGCTCACGCACAGCGTTTTCGGGGTTCGCTTCGCCGGGTGATAACCCAATGCCGTATTCGGATAGCTGACGGAGCGCGCGCGTGGGCGCAAAGTCGAACACGAAGCAAACAGGCTTTAGGATTTCTTCTTCGTTCGGATTGTCGCCGTTCGGGTTCTTTATCGACCACGGCGACTGCACGCGGAAAGCCGCCTGAAAATATGTTTCAGGGGATTTGAGGTTGCGCAGCATCAAGATTGACGACCATTGCGCCACGGTGACGCCAGTGGTCAGCTTGCCGCATGACAAGGTGATTGTTTTGGTGTCGAAGCCGCTGCCGACCGCCTGCCGCACGGGTGGCAGGGCATCTAGGCCGATGCCCGCCGAAGCACCTGCGGACACGACCACGGAGTAATCGTGCCAGAACACGTTGTGCTTCTCGGCCAGCAAGTTGGCCATCGCGTGACACGCGGACACGTTGGGCAGGAACCAGAACGAATGCTGCATGTAGGGCAGCAAACGAACATCTGAATACGGAACGGCGGGCGGGAGCCGGTTTTCAGGCTCTCGACCGCCTGCGGCGCGTAGCCGCCCCGGATGATATCCAGCCATTTCTGAACGTCGGTTTTATGCTTGAATGTAGCTGCGTCGCCTATGCCCGTCGCGGCAAAAAAAGCGTTCAGGTCGAACTCATCAAATTCTCCGGCGCTGGCAATGGCCAGCAGCTCGTCGGGCATTTGATAGGTCAGCAATCGCATCTGCGGGAGCGCCCCGTAGGGATTGCGCTTGTCGGGATGCTTGGCGGCGAACTCGGCCTTGGCGCGTTGTTCGTCGGTATAGGTCCAGTTGAAAATCTGTTCCTCGATAAACTCGCCAGTGGCAAGTGCCTTGAACGGAGTGCCGGACAGATAGAGATATGCGCGCGTGGTGATCGGAAGGAACTCGGTTTCGCTCTCGGACAGGACGCCCAAATCCTCGTTCACGTCCTCAAGGTCGGCGGCGTATTCGAGGCTGGCTTCCTTCTTGGCGACGGCAGCATCCTCGCCCTCGAACAACTCCTTGGCTGTCTCGCGCCAAGCGCCGAAATGGTATTCGTCAAACACGACCAAATCCCAATTTGTCGTGTGGACCCATTCGTGGCGAGCTTTGATGTTTCCCGCCTTGTCGCGGCCTAGCAGGTCTTGGAATGACCCGAAAAATACAACGGGTTTGTCGCGGTCGATCTGGCTGGGATCGCGACCGGACTTGCGCGACAGGTATTGCCAGCCGTCAAAATCGACGTGGGTTTCAAGGTCGGTCTGCCATGCGTCCTCGACGGCGGGCTTGAAGGTCAGGACCAGAACCCGCTTGGCGTCAGCTTCTTCGCAAGCTGGTAGCTGGTGAAAGTCTTGCCGAAGCGCATTTTCGCGTTCCAGAGAAAACGCGGCACAGCAGCGGCATCCTCCTGCCAGCGCGAGTGGTAATAGGCGTAGGTCTGCTCGACCGCCCGCACCTGTTCGTCGCGCGGCGGGAAATCCTCGTGATGGGTGCCGGTGAAAATCTGGCCGGTGCGTAGTTCGGCCAGGACGGTTTTCACGTCGGCGACCGTGCATTGCATCCATTCGAGCTGCGGATTCAGAAAGCCCTTGCGCTTGAGGGCATCGCGCACGGCGTGATCGGTGATGATCCCGCCGTCATCGCGCTCCGCACTTTCGTCCAGTTCGATGGTGTAATTGGTGATGGCGGCGGTTTTGAGCTGCTCCGCCACCCGCTGCTGCACGTTGCGGGTAGTCTGCCCAACTTTCAGCAGCCCCTTATGCGTTTCGGCAGCAATGGCGTAAGCGTATATGCGCGGGCGCGCTTCGGGCTTCGGGGTGAGAATTTCATCAACTGAGGGCTTTTTAAGAGATAAACTCATGTGCCAATTTCCATCGGCCTAATGACCGTTTCGATATACTCTATCTCGGCTTCGGTAAGACCATACTTCTCGTAGAGTGCACCATCAGTCCATTCGCAGTCCCAACTTTGTTGAGGAACCCACGAATACATCGGACGGAACGCATCCTGTGTAATCTTTCTCAAAGAAACGAGAAGTCGGAAAAACTTAGTCGAGTAGTAGCTCAAAATGCTCTTCGCCTCAGCCTCAGACCCACAGAAGAAAAATAGGTAAGAGCCAGTGCATACGGATGGTGGTTCAGCAACAATCGGTTTACCAAGAACCATTGCAGGTATCGCACCTCGTTCTCCGTAAGCTTTCGGGACCAAAATTTTCCAACTATCAATTAGATGATTATTTTTTTCGATTGACTCTCGGGTCATATAGCCGACGCTGCGAGTTCCCTTATCGGTGTAATAGATCGAGATATCGCCTGCCTTTGGTTCCTTTCTAAAACCTCTAAAGTTTGACTCCATCTTAAACGGTTCACGATTAGTAAGTATGTCTGATATCGAAGGTTCGCCGCGAGAGATCACCTTGTCTAGTATTCCAACTGCCACGTGGTCTCTAATGAAAATGTCGTAAGCACCTAATTCGCGCTTCACCGTTGGCATCTGTGTTTCACCTTGAAACAAAGTGTATTCACAAGGCCCCTCGTATTTCTGATCGTATAGGAAATACTGAACGCCCCCTTCAAAATCCACACCGGGGAATGCTGTGGACATTTTTGTATAGTCAACAAGATGTCGGATATGCCCCCCATTGAGCATCTTCGTTCGAAAATCGTCCATTCCACGCCCGCCCGCTAGCCAACGAGATGGAATGACCATACTGACAAAGCGCGCATCGAGATTGAGGGCTTGTTCGACGAAGAGATGGTAAATAGAAGAATCGCTCGAACCACCAGCACCGCCAGTCATTTGGTAGGGGGGATTTCCAATAACGACGTCAAATTGCATGTCGGCTCCAAACAGCTCGCCTAATCGAGCTTTTATATTGTGGGTGTGGATGAAGGCATAGGCGTGGTTCTCAAGCTCTGGACCGCGATCAAATAGTGCACGAGGTGCACCGCAAAATTCGCATTTTGCATCCTGCCATGAATGCTCAATCCGCTCGAACCAAACATTTCCGCTATCCGTGTCAAAACCCGCCGCTACTGAGTGTTCGCCATTTGCGTGCTTTGAGCAATAAAGGCTCCGCCTAGCCAGAAGCGAAGTGAGCCTTGTGATGGCAATGCCGAACACTTGTTGGGTCAAAACGTGGTCGACACGGCTTTGAAGGTCAGGAATTTCCTCTGACAGACCGGCAATCAATCGAGTGGTGATCTGCCGCAGAAAAACCCCGGATTTCGTAAACGGGTCGAGAAATTTGACTGTCTTGTCAGCCCAAATATTTGCACCATTATTGCTCGCTGCCCAAGCGTCAGCCAGTGTGTCGAGCATCCGGTTGGCAAATTCCGGCGGCGTGAAAACCTCGTCGTTGGAGAGGTTGGCGATGCACGTCAAAACGTCGGGGTTTCGCCCCCGCAGCGTGAATCCCGCCTGTTCGATCATACGGCTTCCCCTAGACTGCCGTTCACAGTTCCCGCTAAGTCGCGGAGCGACATTGGCGGATATGATGAAGTGGGCGTGAAGATTTCGTGCTTACCGAGTCCAGCAAAAAGAGAATCTTCGGCGTTGAAACCGGACATGGTGGTCAGCACGTCCAAGCGGAAATCGCGGCGCTGAAATTTGCCCTTGCCAATGTAGCCCCACTCTACAATCGTGATGGGTGCGCCGGTGGTAGTGCGCATAGTCATGGCATCGCCTTGAACAAGGTTTAGTGTCAGCACGGACATCGCAGCGCGAAATGCCTCCTCATCGCCGGGGAGGAAATCGCCTAATACTTCAAGCATATTTGCGCGGCATTCTTCGATGTTGTCCGCCAGAAGCTCTACGCCGTAGCAGCACATCAGGCCGAAAAGCGCGTAGTGCCGCCGCTCGAAATCAGACTTACCAAATTTTAGCTCAACGGCAGCGAGCTTGCGTTGCAAGATCGGAACGAGGAAATTGCCACTACCGCAAGCGGGTTCAAGAAATCTCGCATCGATTCTTTCCGTTTCACCCTTAACAAGGTCGAGCATATTTTCGACCAGCCAAGAAGGTGTAAAGACTTCCCCATGATCCGATACGCGCTTTTTAGATTTAATTAGGCTCATTTACTCGCGCTTCTAATCCTGTTGATGGCAAGGCGATAGATTACGCCTTGGATTCGGGAAAGTCCGACGGTCGAATCCCCCTTGCGCCGGAACCTCAACCATAGCGGATTCATGGTGGCTTCGTCATCACCCTACGGCATAACGGTAACTTTATTTCAACTGGGGGTTGAAGCGAGAGGCTCCAGCGTCCAGTCAGCGCATCCACGGCGGTTTCAGGAAGTGGCGCGCCCGGAATCTTGAACGCAGGCGACGGCGCACCGCACGCGGCGGCTTCGGTCGCGGTGCCAGCGGCGGAGCAAGGAACATCGAACCAAAATCAGCGCCGTCGCCCACGCCCTCAGACGTGCTGCCGGAAGTCGAAAAGAAGCTGGACGTGATTTCGGAATGGCTGGCGCTACCAGCCCCGCCCTTCGTTTTCTTGGCGCGGCGGGCAACTGCCATAAATCGGGATACAAGGCTCGGCACGAGTGCAAGGGCCGTATTGCGCACGAACCGCGATACCGATTTGGCGGCTTGAGGCACAAGGCTGGCAATCTGTCCTAGCAGCAGGCCCGGTTGCGATTGCAGGAAACGCGAGCCTGTCAGCGTGCGCGCGGATCTCGCTCCGGCCCCTCCCGCTCACGCGCCAAGGCTTCCCGTTGCCGTTCCTCATATTCACGCGCGATCTGGCGCGCGCGTTCGTCGTCCTCGATGCGACGTTTGAGGTCGTTGGCCTGCTCTTTCAGCAGGTCAGCCCGCTCTTTACCCTGACGGTCAACGAGTGTGTTGATCTCGGCTCGCTGTGCGGCGTCAAGGCCGGACACCATGATGCGGATTTCATCGTTGCGGCGATCTTCAAGGTCGGCGGCTCGTCGTGCCTCGTCCGCAAGGCGCTGTTGCCGGGCTTCCTCGTCCACGGCCTCGCGGATATTGCGCCAGATACGCTCAAAACCACCCGGCTCGGGCACGCGATCCGCGACTATGCGCTGCGCCTGCTCCTTGGCGAATGTCTCTATCGCCTTGTCGGCTGCGGCCTGCTGGCTTTCCTGCAACTCCGTCACCTCGCGGGCGTGGCGCAGCTCCTGTTCCCGCAATTCGGTTGCGTGAAGCTCCATCACAGCGCGGCGCAAGGCGTCGATATGCTGACGCTCGGCTTCTGCCGCTGCCTCCTGCGACATCGGTGTATCGCGATCAGCGGGTTTTGACTCTTGAATCGCCTGCTCTGCGCTGATGTCGGGCTGGCCGGACTGATCAGCCTCTGGCGATGGCGCGACGCGCCCAGCTTCGCGGATCGCGGCGCGGGCTTCCTTCACGCTCGGCAGGCTCTCCGGGTCAATGTCCACCATGAAGGCGCGCAGGTCTGCGGCCTTCACGCCGGGAAGCTGGCGGCCAAGGCTATGCACCTTGGCGTCGTCATCAAGGATAACAAAATCGCGGCGGTCGCCGCGCGCCAGCACGTATCCCGCATCTTCAAGCGCGGCCTTGAAGGCGGGGCCGGAATCGCTGGCTTCATAAAGCGCCGTGACCTGCGCCTTGCGCTCCCGGTGGTCGATACCGCTCCGCTCAGCCTGTTGCCATTCGTCGTGGCTGACTTCGGCGGTCGGGAACTCGGGCTGGGCCTCCTTGTCGCGCTTGGCGTGCTTGCCGGGCACATGCTCGTGCCCGAACTCCTGCTCCATCCGCAAGCTGGCCCGCTCGTGCGCCTGATAATTCTGGCTGTCAGATCGCAGCGTCATGGTGTCCATGTCGGTGCGCGCCCAGACGACATGGATATGTTCGCGCCCGTTCTTTTCGTGCATGACGACGGCGCGAGGCTGGCCCTGCAAACCAAGCTCCTCCTCCAATATTTCGACTGCCCGCGTCCATTGCTCTGGCGTCATTTCATACTTGGTGTCGGGGTCGATATTGGCGTGGTAGAGGCCCAGCTTGCCCTTGGTGGCGAGGGTGTAAGTCTGCCAGTCGCGGAAGGCTTGCTCGGGGGTGCCTGCGGAATCCAGTTGCAGGATTTCGACGCGCTCGTTGGTATCTGCGCGGCCAAGGTGGTGGGCGAGCTGACTAGGGCCAGCCCGGCTCTTGCCCTTGATTATCACGGGCTGGCTCCATGCCGAGGGCTTCGTAAATGGCGGCGATCACTTGATGATATTGGTGCAGCGCGTCACGCAGTTGCGGCACGTCAATATCCATCCCGCGATTGGTGTTGCGGGCAATCTGGTTGAGGTTGTTGCCGACGCGGTTGAGGGTGGCGAGCGCCTGCACAAGTGCCTGATGCTCGACGGGGCGGCGGCGACGCGCGCGTGGGCCTGCGTCGCCTAAAGCGAGTGCGCGCATGAAGGCGGCGGATGCCATGCCCGCACGGTCAGCGCGGGCGACAAAAGCGGATTTTTCTTCGGGGGTGACACGGGCAAAAAGGGTTTCCGTGCGCTGCCGTTTATCGGACTTGCGCCGGGTGCCGGGCGATGGTTCGCGCGGCGGCGTTTGCTCGTCGTCGGCCATAATGTGGCCTCTCCGTTGCCCCCGACAACAAATCCGCCGGGGGATCGAAGGGGGTTTACCCTCCCTTCGTCAGGGTGCAGGGGCCGATACGCTCCTGCTCGTGGTCCGGGGCGCGAAAGCTCCGGTCAGGGTTCCAAGGGGCATGAAAGCCCCTTGGTCGATGCCGCCGCCGAAACAGCGGTCGATGGGTTCCAAGGGAGCGCGAAGGCTCCTTTGGCTGGGACGCAGACATGCCCGATATGCGGGTCATGGCAGCGGCCCTGTCCAGGGTGCAGGGGCGGGAAGGCTCCTGCTCTGGGGGTTCCAACGGGGGGCACGAAGGCTCCCATTGGTCGCAGGGATGCAACGGGGTAGAATAGACCCCTTGCCAAGCCGAACCGTCAGGTTCCAGTGTGGACGGTTAGTCCGCACATGGCTTGCACCTCTCACTATTTTCATAATAGCACGATTCTCGGTTATTTCACGCAACATTGTCACGGGGAGCCTGACAGGTGTTGCAGCCGAGGGGTGCCAAGGGTTGTAGGGTCAGAACTCGTGCGACAGTGCCACCACGTCCTGCCGTGCGATACCGGCACGCTGGATATGGGCATAGGCGTGCCAGCGTCCCATTGCGATGAAGTCAGCGGGAGTCATCGCCGGGGCCATCGCGTTGCCTTCGGAGCGGTATTGGCGGTCCCGATCCTCCTGCCGCCATGCTGCTTGTTGTTGGGCGCTCAAGGCCGCAAGCTGGGTGGCCTGATCGGTGGCTTCGGGCACAAAGCGCATATCCGGCGCATAGGTCGGCTTGGCTGTCGCCGAGCCGATAGCGGCGCTGTCCAAGAAGCCGCGCGCCGCCTTGAAGTAGAACCCCGCCCCGCCCGCGTCCGGTGGCGGTGCATCATTGTCCACTGGCGTAAAGGGCGACCAGCCGCTTATCAATTCCCGCTGATCTAAGCTCTCCCACTGCCCTTCGCCAAAGACGCGGTTGCGCTCGAACTCACCCGCCAGCCAACAGGCATAGGACACGGTGGCCTGATCTTCGCTCCGCAGGAATATCTTGCTGCGGGCCTGCTGCATGAAGTTTTCGGCGGCGTCCTTGCCCATCGCCTGCGTCAGCGCCGCGACGGTCTGCGTGGCAAATACGCCCGCAACCCCTGTCGAGCGCGCGACGTTCCAAAACGTCGCGTCGCTCAAGCCCGATGCCGGGTCAACGGTCGCAAGTTCTTGCACCTCGTCCATCATCACGACGCAGGGCTTGGATTGCGGGCTGCCGCCCTGCTTTTTCAGCGCAGCTTCGCGCCGCCGTGCTTCCCGATACAGCACCGTCTTGAGCAGGATGGCGACAAGGCGGGCGGGCAAGCCGTCCTCCATCGTGTTCAAGGTCACAAGCGCGATCTTGCCATTGAGCGGCGCGTCGAGGCTGGCGGTATCGGCGTCCTGTCCGCAGAGAAAACGCTCGCGCAAGGCCGTCGCCCCAGCAAAGCCGTCCATAAGCTGCGAGATATTGGCGGTGATGCCTGTCTTGGTGTCCTTCGCCATGTCCTTCCATGTGGTCGTCACATAGGACAAGCTGGCGGCAACATCGGATGCTGACAATACCCCCATGCGGTCGATCTGGCGCAAGAGGGCTTCCTGATCGCTCGCTTTGCGGGCGTCCTCCATCGCCTCAAGGCAGGCTTTGTTGGCGCGGGCAATTGCATCGCAGGCTGATTGCAGGCGTTTTTCGTCCAGCACGGTTTGATACGCCCACCATAGGCTTGACGGATGAAGGCGCGAAGCCTCCGCTTCTCCCTCTGGTGTTGCCGTATAGGCGCGGCCAACGGTGAGCGCATGGCGCATGAGGTTGGCGGCCATGTCGGGCCAGAAGGTATCTCCTTGCGCCCCGCCGACCTGCGCGAGAACAGAGCGCAGGACGGCAGCGACGTGGCTGGGTGCGAGGCTTGCGGTGATGTTCACGCCAAGGTCGCCCGTGCCTGTGCCGATACGCAGCACGTCGCCCGACCGCCCTGCTGCGGCGGCGATCTTCTCGGCGTCGTGCCACAACACGCCCTTGGCGTCGGTGATATATGCGCCGCACTCGGCTTGCGCGAACACCTGACGCAGCAGTGGTTTCAGAATCGCCGTGGTCTTGCCGTCGCCCGTGCCGCCAAACACCAGCAGGTGCTGGAACAGGGATTCTCCGTCGAGAGCGAGGGTTTGCCTGAAGCGCCCCGGGTTTTCAGGAGGCAGTTTTCATTTGGCTATGCAGCCATATCGAGGTTCTCGAGGGCTGCATAGTAATTGTCTTCGGCCTCAGCGGGCGGGATGTGCCCGATAGGGCCGAAGAGCCGGTGATTATTGTACCAATCGACCCAGCGCAGCGTTGCCATTTCCACGGCCGAAACGCTTGGCCATGATCGCTGCCGCCAGATGACCTCGGCCTTGTAAAGGC
>NZ_LGJH01000080.1 GCF_001298105.1 Novosphingobium sp. ST904
CGCGCGGGTGCGTTTCCTTACGGCCGGTAAGGCGCTTCGGTGGGCAGCACCACGCCATTGGCCTTGGCGTAGTCCTCCCAGTCGGCGGTGAGTTCGCGCGCGCGGGTGCGTTTCCTTACGGCCGGTAAGGCGCTTCGGTGGGCAGCACCACGCCATTGGCCTTGGCGTAGTCCTCCCAGTCGGCGGTGAGTTCGCGCAGCTTCTCCGGGTTGGCGGCCGAAAGGTCGTCAGTCTCGCCGGGGTCCTTGGCGATGTTGAACAGGCGCCACTGGCCGTCGCCGATATCGGTGACCTTCCAGTCTCCCTTGCGCAGCGCCCGGGAGCCGAACAGCTCGGTGCCGAGCGGTTCGTCCGCGGCGTGGACGAAGGCCGCCTTGCCTTCCAGCCACGGCCGCGCGCTCTTGCCGGTGATCGGCAGGACGGTGCGGCCCTGGAAGGTGGTGCCGGTCGCGGGAACGCCCGCGTAGTCCAGCAGGGTGGGCGCGATGTCGGCCACGCTGACGTAGGTATTGTTCACGCTCCGGGGATGGGCCAGCCCCTTGCCGCTGACGAAGGCGACGGTGCGGGTGCCGCCCTCGGAGGCGTAGGCCTTGGTCAGCCAGGACGGCGCCGTGCCGGCCTGCGCCCATTCGGGGCCGTAAGTGATATAGGAGTTGGGCTTGCCCCGGTTGCCGAAGGAATTGTCCGCTTCGGCCACGCGGCTGCCGAGCATCTTGGCGCCGGTGGTCCGGTAATCCAGCCCTTCGGCGCCGTTGTCCGCCAGGAATACGATCACCGTGTTGTCCAGTTCGCCGCTGGCGCGCAGTTCATCGATCACCCGCCCGACATTGCTGTCCATCCGCTCCACCATCGCGGCGTAGATCTCCATGTCGCGGGCGGCTTCGCGCTTGTCGGCCACGGAGAGCGAGTCCCAGCCGCCGCGCGGCGCGCGCACGCTGTGGGCCACGGTGCCCCTGGGCACGATCCCGAGCTGCTCCTGCCGGGCGATGCGGCGGCGGCGGATCTCGTCGAAGCCGACGTCGTACCTGCCGCTCTGGCGGGCGACATCTTCCTGCGGCGCCTGCAGCGGCCAGTGCGGCGCGGTGAAGGCAAGGTAGGCGAAGAACGGCTTGTCCGGGCTTTCCTGGCGGCTCTGCTTCAGCTCGGCGATGAGGTTGTCGCATAGGCGACCGACGAATAGAAATCCTTGTCGAGCGAGGCGAGCACTTTGCCGTCGCGCGTATAGGTGGTGTTCTTGACCGGGTCCGGTCCCTGATCGCGGCCGTAGTGATTGCCGCCGCCCTGCAGCAGCGCGAAGCTATGCTGGAAGCCGCGGGCATGGGGGTCGAGGTCGGGCGTCAGCCCGAGGTGCCACTTGCCCGAAAGCAGCGTGCGATAGCCCCCGGCGGCAAGGCGTTCGGCAAGGCTGGCCACGTCGCGGCTGAGATAGCCCTCGTAGCCGGGCTGGCCTTTCTGGTTGGGCGCGGTGAGTTCCGCCATGCTGCCCAGTCCGGCGCGGTGATTGTCCGTGCCGGAAAGCAGCATGGAGCGCGTGGGCGAGCAGGTGGGCGCGGTGTGGAAGCCGGTCAGCCGCAGCCCGTTCAGGGCCAGCCGGTCGAGATTGGGCGTGGCGATCTCGCTGCCAAAGGCCCCGACATCGGAAAAGCCGAGATCGTCGGCGATGATGACGAGGAAGTTCGGGCGGGCCTGCCGGGCAGGGGTTTCGGACGGCGCACCGGCGGGAGCAGGCGCCCGCGCGGCGGCCGGGGCGGCGGTGGAGGCAAGCAGAGCCGCGCCGAAAGCGGCGGCAAACGCGAAACGCGTGGTTTTCATCAGGTGGTCCTTGGTAGAAAAAGTCCCGCGCGCGACTGGAGACGCGGCGCGGGAAGTGACGGCCTATGCAGGTATGAGGGATCAGGCCGGTTCGTAGGTGGTCGCCTTTTCCTTGCGGATGGTGCGGCTGTGGCGGCCGTCGATCGAGACAGGCACCGATCCGGCGATCGTCGCGCGGCGCAGGGTGCGGCGCTGGAGGCCGAAGTCCGCCACGGCGCGGTGCTGGGTGGCCTGGTTGTCCCAGAACGCCACGTCGCCCGGCTGCCAGCGCCAGCGCACGACGTTTTCGGGGCGGGTGATGTGTTCCTGAAGGATCGAGAAGAGCCGCGCCGAATCCGCCTGGTTCAGGCCGACGATCCGCTTTACGAAGTGGCCAAGCAGCAGGCTGCGCTGGCCCGAGACCGGGTGGATGCGGACGAGCGGGTGCTCGGTCTCGTAGACGGTGGAGGCAAAGACGCTCTTGTGGAACTTGACCCGATCCTCGGCGGCGTCGTCGGCCTTGGGCGCATTGGCGAGAACCTGGGCGTAGTCGTAATCGTTCGAGTGGACGGCCCAGAGGTTGTTCACCAACTGGCGCAGGCTTTCCGGCAGCCCTTCGTAAGCGGTTTCGCCATTGGCCCAGACGGTGTCGCCGCCCGCTTCGGGAATGGTGATGGCGCGCAGGATCGAGCCGGCCGGATAGGCGTCCGTGAAGGTCACGTCGGTATGCCAGCTCGATGCGGCGTAGCCTTCCTTGCTGTCCAGTTCGAGCAGGTAGCGCGAACCTTCGGCCACCGGCACGGTCGGGTGAGCGACGGGATCGCCGAACAGCGAGGCGAAGGCTTCGTGGCGCTGGTCGTCCAGTTCGTGCTGGCCGCGGAAGAAGATCACCTTGTGGCGTACGAGTGCATCCTTGATGGCCTGCACGGTGCCCCCGTCGAGCTCTCCCGAAAGGGTGACGCCGCGAATCTCGGCGCCGATGGTGCCGGTGATCGGGGCCACGTCAAGCGGCGATGCAGGGTCCTTGGCGTTGGCGTAAGTGGCAATCGAAGTCATGGCATTCATTCCTTCTGCTTGGTCTGGAAACGGGGACGGTCGGTGTTCAAGGTCATTCGGCGGGGACGAGCGCGGCGGCGTAGACATCGTCGCGGGCCTTGAGCTGGCGGCGGACCTCTGCGTGGCGCGCCGCGTCGAGCGGGAACCCGGCCACCAGCGCGGCGGCGAGCGTGTGCGCCAGCGCGGGACCGATGGCGAAGACCAGCAGCAGCGCGTGAAGCGCGTCGGGCGTGTTGGTGGCGGCCTTGGGGTCGAAGCCGAAGGCGGTGACGAGCGGCAGGGCAATGCCGAAGGCGAGGGCGCCGCCGAGCTTCATCGAGACGCTGAAGACCGAATAGTAGAGGCCGACACGGTCCTCGCCGGTCTCGGCGCGGTGAAGGTCTGCCACGTCGGCGACCATCGAGCGCAGCATGAGGTTGCCCGACCCTTGCGAGAGGCCCTGCGCCACCGCCAGCGCCATCATCAGGCCGAACCGGTCGGGGGTGAGGAAGACGAGCCCGAGGTTGATCGCGGCCTGGGTGAGTTCGGCGGCGACGGCGGCCCGGCCCTTGCCGAGATGCAGTCCGATGCGCCGCCAGATCGGCCCGGCCAGCACGCCGAACGAATATTGCAGCAGGAAGAACCCGGCCGCCCATTCGGGGCGCTGGAAGTAGATCGTGACGATGAACAGCAGCAGCGCGGTGCGCACGCCCTGCCCGGCGGTGACGGCGGCGTCGGCGGCCAGCACGCGCAGCAGCAGCGGATTGCCGAACACGGCCTTCAGCGTCCTGCCCAGCGCGAACGGTTCCCCGCCCACCGGCGCGCTGCGATCGGGAACGGCGGTCAGCGTCAGCAGCAGGCCGGGGACGGCGGTGAACAGCACCAGCGTGCCGAACAGGGTCAGGCGCAGCGGGCCGTCGTCAGGGCGAAGCTGGTCCGCCAGCGTGGGCAGCAGCAGGGTGAGCACCAGCGCGGCGGACGACAGCAGGGTGAACTGCGAGGCGATCCGCGTGCGCTGGTCGTAGTCTCCGCTGATCTCGCCCGACCAGGCCAGCAGCGTGGTCTGGGTGGCGGAGGCGCCGGTGTAGTAGCACAGGACGCCGATACCGACCCAGGTGAGCCCCACGCCTTCGGGCGGGAAGAACAGCATGGCGCTGCCGATGATGAACAGCAGGCCGCCTGCCGCGATCCACGGGCGGCGCCGGCCGAAGCGGCTGACGGTACGGTCGCTCAGCGAACCGATCACCGGGTCCAGCAGCGAATTCACCACCTGGCCGATCAGGTAGACCAGCCCCAGCCCGGCCAGCGGGATGGCGTAGTGGCGCGACAGGATCGCCGGTACGAAGGCCATCACCGGCTGGGCCGCCGCGTAGACCGGCACCGCCAGGGCGGTGAAGCGCAGGAGGCGCCAGCCATCGAGCCGTTCCTGTCCCGGCGAAGATGAAGGATATGTCTCGTAAGTCATGGCTGGCGCTTCCGGTCTGGAGGGTCAGAACTTGGTACGAAGGGTCGCGCCGAAGGTGCGCGGTTCGCCGAGCTGGGCGGTGACGACGCCGGTGTTGGCGGCGCCCAGGCTCACGAAGTAGTCCTTGTCGAACAGGTTCTTGGCCCAGATCGAGAAGTCCCAGAGCCCGTCGTCGGTCTTCACGCCGATGCGGCCGTTGACGAGGCCGAAGCCGGGCACTCTGGCCCAGGCCGAATTGGAGGCCGACGTGTTGAAGTTCGAACGGTAGGCGTAGTCCGCGTGGGCGTAGAGGCCGAGATCGCGATCGCCCAGCGTGCCGAGCGGCTGGCTGAAGTCCGCGCCCACGTTCCAGGCGAATTTGGGCACGCCCGGCAGGCGCTCGCCCGAAAGGTCCTGCACCGCGCCGAGGTTCAGCCGTTCGATCGCCTGCGGGGCATTGGTGTAGCTGACGTACTTCGCGTCGGTCCAGGTGCCCGAGGCGTTGAAGCTCAGGTTGTCCGTCGGCGCGATGTTGAACTCCGCCTCGATCCCGCGCGAGCGGACCTTGGGAATGTTGGCGATGTACTGGCGGCTGACCAGCGGGTTGGCCGGGTCGAAGTCGGTGATGGCGGTCTGGTAATCGCTGATCTCGGTCCAGAAACCGGCGGCGTTGAAGGTGGCGCGGCGGTCGAGGAACTGGGATTTCACGCCCACTTCGAAGGCGTCCACCTTCTCGGGCTTCACCGTTGGATCGGTCACGCTGGCGGGAAGCTGCGTGAGGTTGAGCCCGCCCGACTTGTTGCCGCGCGAATAGCTGCCGTAGAGGAGCACGTCCGGCGCCACCTTCCAGCTCAGCGAGATCAGGCCCGAGAGGCTGTTGTCGCTGAAGCTGGTGCTGTAGAGCGGCACCACCTTGTTGAAGCTGGCGCGGATGGCGAGGATCTGCGCCTGGACGGCGTCCGAATAGCCCGAGATGTCGGCCGCCTGCGCCACCCACTGCTGGTAGACGCCCTTCTTCTCCTCATGCGTGAAGCGAAGGCCGGTGGTGAGGGTGAGGGAGGGCGTGATGTGCCAGTCCGTCTGCCCGAACGCGGCGAGCGTCTTGGTCTGCGGCTCGGAATAGGAGTTCACCTCGTAGCCGTTCAGCGCGGCGTCGGTCACCGCGTTGGAGGCGCCGAGGAACCACAGCGGCGCGGCCGAACCGTAGCCGGTGGCGCCGTAGCCGCGAACCGTCTGCCAGAAGTAATAGCCGCCGATCACGTAGTCGAAGCTGCCGCCGCTTTTCGAGGCAAGGCGCAGTTCCTGGCTGAACTGGCGCTGGCGGTTGGCCTGCTGGGCCTTGACCACCACCGGAAGCGAGGTGCTGTCACCGTCGTTGGCCGGGTCCCAGTCCCACCAGCGATAGGCGGTGATCGAGGTCAGCGTCGGCCCGCCGAGGTTCCAGTTGACCTCGCCCGAGACGCCGTAGCCCGCCATGTAGGACTGGTAGTGGCTGTCCGCCTCGCCCACGCGGTCGAAGGCGTCGAAGCTGGGCAGCGTGTACCCCGGGAAACGGGCGGCGCGCTGGGCGAAGTTGCCGGCGATCGTGGTGCCGTCGGCATAAGTGGTGTGGAGGCCGGCGAAGACGTTGAGGACGTGGTTCTGCTTCTGGCGCGCATAGTCGCCGATGATGCGGACCTCGAAGTCCGGATCGGGCGTGAGGAGGATCTGGCCGCGGATGCTCTTGTTCAGGTAGTCCTGCGCGCGGCGGTTGGTGGTCTTGTTCCAGAGGAACCCGTCGTTCTCGCTGATCGCGCCGGACAGGCGCACTGCCAGCAGGTCCTTGAAGATACCGGCCGAGCCCGAGGCGCGGACCTGGTAGTAGCCGTAGTTGCCGATGCTGGCCTCGGCCGAAAGCTCGGGATCGAAGGTGGGCTTCTTCGAGGTGACGTTGATGACGCCTGAAGTGGTGTTCTTGCCGAACAGCGTGCCCTGCGGTCCGCGCAGCACTTCGATGCCCTGAAGGTCCACGAGGTCGAACTGGGCAAGGCCGACGCGGCCGTAGTAGACGTTGTCGATATAGAAGCCGACGCCGTTCTCCAGCCCGTCATTGGTGAGCGAGACGTTGGAGCCGAGGCCGCGGATGTTGATGTTGGTGTTGCGCGGGTTGAAGGTGATGACCTGGAGGCTGGGCACCTGCTGCTGGATCGAGCCCAGCGTATAGTCCCCGCGCTTTTCGAGGCTGGCGGCGCTGATCACGCTGATGGCGACCGGCACGTCCTGCACGTTTTCATCGCGGCGGCGCGAGGCGGTGACGACGATGGCCTCGCCGCTGCCGCTGTCCGCCAGGGTGTCTGCAAGGGCTGAGCTTTCGGCGGCGGCTTCGGGCGCGGCGCCGGGAACCCCGTTTTCCTCGGCGGCGAGCGCGGGCGCGGCGGCAAGAAGCGTCGCTGCGAGCGCGAGTGGACTGGTAGCGATGGCGAACTTGAGAAGCATTAAGGTCGATCCCTGTTTTCGATGTGCTCGCCCGATCGATCGTCGGGCATGAAATTCGGTATTTCGAATGTGTTAGGGTGCCGGGCGCGGCTTTTCGGGCGCCCGCGTGCCTTCAGGGCGCAAGCCGTCGCCGCGGGACCTGCGATCAGGCCCGGCAAGGTCCGGCGGACGCACGGCTCCAGACGCGAAACCTGCGGTTCCGGCGGGAGACAGGCGAAATCTGTGACGGAGGGCGCAGTTTTCCGTCCCGCCGCCGTGGTCGGCTGGCGGTTCAGGTCCTGCGGTTCAGCCCGTTGGGCGCGTCAGTCGCGCTGGATGGTCGTCTGCATCGTATCACCTCATCATTGGCGTGAGGGGAACACGATGCCTGGCGCTGTCGCCTGAGCATCGCGCGCTTTAGCGGTTGGTAACGCGGAGCAAGCTGCTTCCCGATCAAATGCCGCGGACCAGGAAACCTTGGAAATGCACGGTGGGCCTGGTCAACCATGCCGTGCGGTGTGCTTGTCTACCTATTTGGTTGAGAATTGAGCGTCAAGCGCAAGGTTTTCTATTGCGGCCAATGGCTGGGATTTTGGGATCGGTTGAAAAGTGGCGCCATGCGACCCTGTAACCCAAGGAAATAGCGCGATTTTTCCGGGATGGGCACAAGCCCGGATAATCCCTTGGTAGGGGACTTTTCCCTAAAGAGAGGGCGTTGTAACGCAAGTGGATGGACACGCGCTTTTCCGGTTTTCCCGCGCTCGCATGGGCGCACCGCTCGCCGTACAATGCCGAAAAAGGCGGATTCTCATGATCTTGGAAGGCAGGACGGCGCTGGTCACGGGGGCTTCCGGCGGATTCGGCCGCGAGATCGCGCTCGGCCTCGCACGGGAAGGCGCGCGGGTGGTTCTTCATGGCCGCCGGGCCGGTCAGCTTGGCGCTCTGGCGCTGGAGATCGAGGCATTGGGCGGCGAAACGGCGATCGCCGCCTTCGACCTTGAGGACGGAGCCGCCTTGCCCGCCGCGCTGGCGCAAGTGGGGCGCATCGATATCCTCGTCAACAATGCCGGCCATCGCGACCGGCGGACGATGGATGCGCTGGACCGCGAGGCGGTGCGGCGGATGCTGGAAGTGAACCTGGTGGCGCCGTTCGATCTGGCCCGTGCGATCGCGCCCGGCATGGAGCAGGGCGGCCGCATCATCAACGTGACTTCGATCGCGGGGCAGATCGCGCGGGCCGGGGATGCCGCCTACACCATGTCGAAAGGCGGCCTCGATGCCCTGACGCGCGCCCTGGCGGCGGAACTGGGGGCGCGGGGGATCACGGTGAATGCGGTGGCTCCGGGCTATTTCGCCACCGAAGCGAATGCGGCGATGGTTGCCGATCCCGAAATCGCGGATCATCTCGCGCGGCGGACATCGCTGGGGCGCTGGGGCAGGCCGGAGGAGATCGCCGGGCCTGTCGTTTTCCTGGCATCGGCGGCGGCGAGTTATGTGACCGGGCAGGTCATCGGGGTGGATGGCGGTTATCTCGCGCATTTCTGACGATGCGGCCGCTCCGCTTGCAAATCATGCGGGTGTTTTTCACCGCGCGTAACGGCGGTGCAACGGTGTCAAAGCATCTTGAACAGCCCGGGCTGAAGCTTTGAAAATCATTTAATCATATGAAAAATAATGATTTATTGCGGGGCTTCTGCGTGAGTTGACGTACCTGTGTTGCGATTGCAAGACATGCACCTGCAATCGAGCGTCGCGCCCCTGCAATCGCAGCGGAGGTACCGGATTTTCGTGATGATTGCGTGATATGCAACTACCGCTCGATTTTCCTCATTTGCCGAATCTCTCGGTTTGGATCATTCGGAACGGGCCTTTCAGGCATCCTCTCCCAAAAACTTTCCAAGGCCGGTCCTCGCGACCGGCCTTTTTTTTTGGCCTACTCCAGCCCGCGCAGCCAGTGTTCGTAGAGCGTGAGCGGGTGAAGGTGCAGCCCCGCCTCGTCGAGGATGCCCGCGCACCGTTCGATGCTGGCGGCAAGGCACCTGTCATCCGGCCTGAAGCGCCTCGATACCTGGCGCTGCGCGGCGGCGATCCAGCCCAGCAGTGTCAGTTCGTCATCGCCGAGGTACAGCGTTCCGGGTTGCAGGACCGTCAGCGCCCGGCGTGTCGCCAGTGTTCGCAGGCGAACGAAGCAGGCCGCATGCTCGGCGAGCGTCTCCTCCCCGCGCAGGAGCGACAGGACGCGCCGCTCGACGCGGGGGCGGCGGCGCAGGGAGCGGTTGCTGTAGGTCATCGTCGTGCCTCAGCGCATGGCGGGATCGGCAGGCGGAACGGAGGAGGCAGGTATCGGCACACGGGCCGGCGGTTTCGCCGATGCCGGCCGTGTCTCCGGGGCGCTCGTCACGATATTTCTGCTAGTGATTGTCATCTGCATAATACTATGACGTTCGGCGCGGCCGAGATTCATCATTTTTTTTCGTATTCGCGGCCGGACGGCGGTTTCTGGCCGGTTTTTTGCGCCATCCGGCCGGCCTCAGGCCGGTCTCAGGTGGCGGCCTCGCTGGCCTGCGGGGCGAAGCGGTCCACCAGGATCGCACTGGCACGGTTGAGGCCGATCACGTCCACCGCGATGCCGTGGCGCTGCATTTTCGCCACCACTTCTTCCAGGGCGCCCACTGCCGTGACATCCCAGAGGTGTGCCGCGGTCAGGTCTATCCGCACATGGCGGGCGGTGTCGCGCAAGTCGAACCGGTCGGCGAAGATATCGGCGCTGGCGAAGAAGACCTGCCCGGAGACGGTGTAGGTCCGGGTGTCGGTGGCGGGATCGTGATCGACGCGGATGTCCATCATCCGCGTGACCTTGAAGGCGAAGAACACCCCGCTGAGCAGCACGCCCACGGCGACCCCGGCGGAAAGGTCGTGCGTGGCGACGGTGACCGCGACGGTCGCCAGCATGACGACGCCGGAGACCTTGGGGTGGCGGCCCAGATCGCGGAGCGACTTCCACGAAAACGTGCTGATCGAGACCATGATCATGATCGCCACCAGCGCGGCGACCGGCACTTGCGCCACCCATGGCCGCAGCGGCACCATGACGACGAGCAGGAACACGCCGGCGACCAGCGTGGAGAGCCGCCCGCGTCCGCCGTAGCGCACGTTGCCCACCGTCTGCCCGATCATGCCGCAGCCGGCGATGCCGCCGAACAGCCCGGCCGCCACGTTGGCAAGGCCGAGGCCGGTGCATTCCCGTGCCTTCGAACTGGTGGTCTCGGTCAGGTCGTCCACCACGCTGGCGGTCATCATCGATTCCAGCAGACCCACGGCGGCCATGGCAAGGGCATAGGGCGCGACGATGCGCAGCGTGTCCCAGTCCAGCGGAACGGCGGGCAGGCCGAAGGAAGGCAGCGAGGAAGGCAGGCGGCCGAGATCGGCCACCGTTCGCACCGGCATCGGGAACACCGCGCAGATCCCGGTCAGCACGACGATGCAGATCAGCGGAGAGGGAATGGCGGTGGTGATCCGGGGAAGCAGGTAGATGATCGCAAGGCCCCCGGCGATCAGGGCATAAGTGTGCCAGGTCACGCCCAGCATCTGGGGCACCTGCGCCGAGAAGATCAGGATCGCCAGCGCGTTCACGAAGCCGGTGCGGACCGACCGCGAGACGAACCGCAGCAGCACGTCGAGCTTCACCAGCCCGAAGACGATCTGCAGCAGTCCGGCCATGATGGTGGCGACGAGGAGATAGGACAGACCGTGGCTGCTCACCAGCGCTGCCGCGACCAGGGCGACCGAGCCGGCCGCGCCGGAGATCATCGCCGGCCGTCCACCGGCGAAGGCGATCACGATCCCGATCACGAACGAGGCGAACAGGCCGACTTCGGGGTCGATGCCGGCCACGAAGGAAAAGGCGATCACTTCGGGGATCAGCGCGAAAGTGCCGACCATGCCGGCCAGGATGTCGCGCCGGGCATCGGCGCCGCCGCTGAACCATTCGCTGCGATATCGGGCAAGGGACTGGGTATTCATCGATAGGGGTTTCCGCAGGAATCGCATCGGCGCCGTTCGCCCGGTGGGCTGGCCATGGGTCTGGCCGGGGGTCTGACGGGCGGGGCAGGGATTGCGAATTGCGTTGTCCGGCGGATCGGCGGCCGGAATAGCCACCCGGGATTGCACCGGGTCCAGGTGAGTGACGTTCGCCTAGCCTCAAGCCGGGGCGGGCGCAATATCGGGCTGCGACGCAAAAATGGACGTTCACGGGCTTACCGCCTAGGCTGCGGGGATGCGCAAGATTTTTGAACCGGATGCAAAGGCGCCGCTGGGCGCGGACAGGGCGCGGGCGCTTGAGGTCTTTGCGACGGTGGCGGCCGAAGGCAGTTTTTCCGCTGCCGGGCGCGTGCTTGGCCTCACGCCCTCGGCGGTGAGCCGCACGGTCGATCGCATCGAGGCGCGGCTTGGCGTGCGGCTGTTGCTGCGGACCACGCGGGCCCTGTCGCTGACGGCGGAAGGGCAGGCCTATCTTGGCGCGGCGCGCCGGATTCTCGCCGATCTCGACGATGCCGAGCAGGCCATCGCCGATCGCGGCACGCCGCGCGGGCGGCTGCGGATCAGCGCTGCCCATGCGCACGGACGGCTGACCATTGTTCCCCTGCTGGGCGAATTCGCGCGGCTCTATCCGCACATTCTGGTCGATATCAGCCTGAGCGACCGCCTGGTCGATGTCGCGGCGGGCGATGCCGACGTGGCGATCCGTTTCGGCCCGCTTGCCGACAGTCCGCTGACCGCGCGCAAGCTGGGGGAGAACCGCCGGGTAATCGTCGCCTCGCCGGAATATCTCGCACGGCGGGGGACGCCGCGCGTTCCCGAGGACCTGCTCCACCATAACTGCCTGAACTTCAACTTCCGCCGGGCCGAGCCGGTCTGGCCGTTTCGCCGGGACGGGCAGGACCATGCGCTGAGCGTGCGCGGCAGCATCGAGGCGAACAACGGCGAGACCCTGGGCCAGCTCGCAGCGGATGGTGTGGGGATCACCCGCGTCGGCCGGTTCAGCGTGGTGGAGGAGATCGCCTCGGGCCGGCTGGTGCCCTTGCTGGAGGACTACAACCCCGGCGACGTCGAACTGGTCCACGCGGTATTCGTGGGCGGACCGAACATGCCGGCCCGGGTCAGGGTCTTCGTGGATTTCCTGAGCGAGCGGCTGCGCTAGGCAGCGTGTGCAGATCGTCGGAGGAAGCGGACATGGTCCCATGGGCCGTGATCACGATTTGGGGGGCGGCTGCGGAATGACAAGTTGCGTGCAATAGACTCAAGATAGCTGATGGGGTGGACGCCCCCGACAGCCTTTATGGCAAAGTGGAGGTGTTGAAGCACCACTGAGGAGGCGTCCGTGTCACAGGTTACCACAATCGG
>NZ_LGJH01000079.1 GCF_001298105.1 Novosphingobium sp. ST904
CGAGGTCATCTGGCGGCAGCGATCATGGCCAAGCGTTTCGGCCGTGGAAATGGCAACGCTGCGCTGGGTCGATTGGTACAATAATCACCGGCTCTTCGGCCCTATCGGGCACATCCCGCCCGCTGAGGCCGAAGACAATTACTATGCAGCCCTCGAGAACCTCGATATGGCTGCATAGCCAAATGAAAACTGCCTCCTGAAAACCCGGGGCGCTTCAAAGTCTAACAGGTCGGCCTGGGAGCGCGCGTGCTCTGGCAACTGGCGTTCATAGTCCTCACAGGCTTCGACGAGGCTAAGCCCCGCGCGAACGAGCTCCCATTGCGACTGGCTCTCTCCCTTGCCGAGCCAGACCGAGTTCTTGTGGCGCGTCAGCAGACGCCGGGTCACGTCGGTATCGTTGGTCGTGATCCCCTTGATGGCGGACTTGAGGAAGGTTCGTTCCTCAAATGGGAATGTGTCGCGTTCTCCCAGATCTTCGATCGCGCTACATTGGCCGGCCAATTCCAACTCGATCTCGATCGCCTCGGCCCGCTCGATATAGCCGCTGCGCGTGTTGGGGTTGCTCCGCAAGCGATCGCAGACATCCTCCACGATCGGTCGCGCTTCGACAGGGGCATGCGGCACACCCTTTAGGGCTTCCGGCAATACCACTGGCAAATCGAATATAAACTCGCTGAACAACACGAACCGCCAAAGCTCATCCGCGAGGGAATTCCAAGTCTTGCCTCGCGTCTTAACGCTCAGGCCGAGCGTCGCCGACACGAATTCTCGCGCCTCATCACTCCAGCCTTCCTGGGCTTTCAACGCCTCGGCTTGGGCCGCATTCGGCGCCAGCAGTGCCGTCAGGACCTCTCGTCCCGATTCCACCTGCAATGCCGAGCGCAGTTGCGGCCAACTGGCCCCGCCGCCAATTGCATCGATGACGGCGAAGGCAGGCCCGGTTGTGGCCCCCGCAAACACCCGGCGAACTTCGGTCGAATGGTCAGGCTTTGCCCGCAGGCACAGGCTGAGATAGTCGTCGCCATCGTCCTTCGGAAACACGGCGCCGCTCGCAGCATAGATCGAAAAAGGATCGATTTGCTTGTCTTCGTCGGCCGCGGGTGGGCCTTTGGGGACATAAACAAGGACAGCATCAAGACTGCTCTTCGGGCGGCCTACTTCACTCAGGGCCTGGATCGCCGCCAACCGGCTCTCGATGCTACTCACCGATGCATCGATCACCCGCACGCGATCGTCTTCAAGGCCGGCACAGATCGCCTGATAACGCTGGTCTGGATCATAAACGACCATGCATCCCGCTTCGAGCAGGCGTGGGCGCAGCACGGTATCACGGATGAAATTTGCGATAGTCATTCCGCGTCCTTCTTGAGCCCACGGGCCTTAGCGCCTTTCGGCTCAGCCTCGGCATAGAGATGCTCAAGATCATGGGCGATAGCGAGCGACTTGTCGGTCTTGCACTTTTCCCGCACGCGGGTCGCCAATAGGCCATCGCCAGGTGCGCCCAGTCATACTCGCCTTTTTTCCAGCTTAGCCCAGGTGTCCTTTAGGATTTTCTGCCAAGGCTTGTGGCGAAACAACTGCCAGAGCGGCGCTGCGGTGATCTGGACGCCGTCGTCGTGGTTGGGGTGATATGTCGGAGCAATCTGCAACAGCGTGTCGCGCAACTCGATCAGCTCTAGTTCGAGGGTCTGCAGTACCTCATAGCGTTTCTCGTCCTCGGACAACGGGCGCTGCCCTTTTCGCGCAGCGCCGTAAGCTCTCGTCTGACCAGGCAAAGCTTTCCGTTCGGCCCCTCGATGAAGTCGTTGACGGCGACGTAGAGCGTCTGACTGGTCAAGTTGGGGTAGTAGCACCAGAGCGTGTAGCTACCCGAACTGGTCGAGAGCGGCCAATAGATCGGGGCCTTTCGGCGGCTTTTGCTGTATTGCTTCAGGTGCAGGAGAAAGAAATCACGCTGCAGCCAGCGGCGCACGTTGCCTGGCACATCCGCCTGGACGCGGGCGAGGACCTCCTCGATTAGCCTGGGCAGGTCATGCGGATGGCCCTGGTCATCCACCAGAATGCCACTGTGGTCATGGAACGGCGCAGCCCCGTCAGGCAGCATGCCTGGGCTCTTAGCTGGAAGCGGATCGAACGGGTCTGGTTCATGCGGGGCTTCGCGCTCGCCCGTCGCCAGGCGCAAGTCGAAGCGACCGAAAGCGACGCCGACGGTCCAGCTAAGCAGGCTGTCGGTCTGATCGATCGCGTCGACACCATCGTCGTCTTCACTATCCTCTGGATCCTGAGCTGTGACCATTGAATCTTCGTTCGTTGAACCCGGTGATCCAAGCGCAGCGGCGCGGTCTGCCTCACTGAATCCGTAGAGGTCGAAAGTGATGTCGTCGATGTTGGCCTGTAAGCCGTTCAGCGTCAGCTCCATAGCCGGAGGATGATATTCGCCGAGGCTCGACCTCAATCCGAATGGCAAAACAAATGCCAATGATGTTTCCGTTGTTTCGTCTAGCTTGCGCTTCAGAGACCATGATTGAAAACTCAATTCTGCAAGGCGTCGTTCATCTTCTTCGCAAATCTTTGGAATTGGTGTTCGCAATATTACTCCGGCCTCATAAGAGCCTGCCGCGATTTGGAGACTGACAAGAAAGGAATACGCTGAGCTGTTCGTAACAGCCATTGCAGAAAGTGTTTGGCTAACATCGTCATGGGGAAGAAATACTGTCGGCCCTTTGTCAGAAAATATACAATCCTCAGGGAGGGCTCGAAAAGACAGTCCCTTTGCGGATCGGCGTGACCACGTAAATCCTGGCCGAAAAAAATATGACTTTATTGTATCTGGGAGCATCCAGATGTTGGATTTGGTTTTTCCTGATTTCGGATTAAGTATTGCGAGCATTTGGTCTTGACCATTCCCCCAGCTAACTAGGAGATGGATCGAGCCGTAAAATTTTGAATATGCGCCACCTTTAGAGAAAAATCTCCATTTTATACCGCGCGAGGGTTCAATTTCCCATACAAGCCTAACAAATCTGAAGTCGTCAGCAGTAGCCAGTCCCTGCCTCGCTTCTAATCCTTCTTCAGCAGCCGTCCCAAAAATTTCAAACGAGTCTCGTACGGCGCTACTTACCCAATAAGCAAATGGCGCTCCTGGAATTTTGTTGAATTCTGATGGGTTAATTATTGAAGCACAGGTCGGACACGCGCCGTTCCTTATGGCAATGGACGCGCTTGAAAGGGCTTCTCCCTTTTCAGTTTCATCCAGCAGTCGTAAAAAGATCGTCATGCCCGCTTCTCCAGAGTATAGGCTGCCGCCTCCACCCACGCGTCGTCCATCACTCCTAATCCAAGATCGGCAACTACCTCTGGCTGCGCGATGCCGAGTAGAATTTCTTCTCGCCATCTTTGAAAGCTCGTTAGGAAGAAACATGTACGGGAGGTAATTGCTCCAAGCCGAGCTTCGGCCCGCATAAGCTCCAAGCCACGCTCGACGAAAATTGCGAGCAAATCATTCTTACTGTTGGGATAGGCTTCCTGCATCACTGCCTTAGCCCCGACCGCCGTCGCCCCAAAGGGTGGGTTCATCACAACCACGTCGAACACCTCGCGGCAGTGATCGATCATCCGCAATCCTTGCAGCGCGTCCTCGGCGAACAGCCGACCCTGATAGGTGGAGCGCGCCGCGCGGGCATAGTCGGTCAGCGCCTCGTGCAAACGCGCCTCAGCCTTCTGCCAGTGCGCCATGTCATCGGCGCGGAACAGATCGCCATGTTCGCCAAAAACCTTGCGGATCAGCGCGGGCAATTCCTTCTCAACTTGCAGCAATACCCCAAGCTCGGGCAGGCCCTTGAGCAGGAACAGCGTTTGTTCGAACAGTTCGGCATCCAGCGGATCAAGCTCCGCCATGAACCGCTGGCGCAGTTCTACCTCAGCCGGCGGCGCAACAGCGGCCACCACTTGCCCGCGGCCTATTTGCGGCCGGTCCTTGGCCTTTACCCCCGCATCATGCCAAGCCCGCTGCGCTCGCAGCCACAGCGCGAGCGACGCGATCTGTGCCGCGCGCGGGTCGATATCGACGCCGTAAATATTGTGCTCGACAATCAGCCGCGGGACGTCTTGCAACAAGGCATCCTGGTCAGCATACGTTTGGCAGAGCGGCTTTAGATCGGTACTGCCGCCGGTTTCGGTGTCGAGCGATCCTGGCATATGCGTCTGTTCCCACGCCCAGGCCTCACGATAGATCTCCTGAAACAGATCGAAAGCATAAAGCCCAAAGTGCATCGACCCACAGGCTGGATCGAGCAACTTGATCGTCCGCGGGTCGCGAAGGCGGCTGGAAGACTCAGGGTTCTCGTCCGGTTTTACCAACAGATACTGGCAGCGATCTCGCAATTCTGTTTGCCCGCCGGTCCAATTGAACCACAGTCGCCCCAGCGTATTGTCGACCAGGAATTCCACCACATAACGAGGGGTGAAGAACTGGTTGCGCACGGCAAGCTCTCGGCTATTGCGAGGGGCCTGCGATGCATCGCGCATCGCTTTGCGTTCTTCCTTGGAGTTGAAGTACTGGTAGATCCAGCCGATCGTCTCGTCCTCGGCCCACAGCGGCTCAATCTCACCATGATTGATGAGCGCCAGGACCTGGAGCAGCGCGACCTCCCGCGGGAATAAGCGCCCTTGTGGCGAGTAGCGGTCGAACAGGCCGGGCAGGTCTAGCGACAACTCGTCAAAGACGCTTTGAAGGTAAACCCGGTAGGCATCGCCCGTTTCGCCAAGCCCCGTACCCGCAAGGCGGGCATAAAGCTGAAAGCCTTTGGCCTGAAACCCGTTGCCAACCGTTTCGATCAACAGTCCACGCGCCTCCGCCATGTGAAGTGCCGCCAGCCGGTTCAAGACCGTAAATGCCTGCTCTCGCACGATGCGATCGAGGCCGGCCTTCGTGTCCATGTCTCCGCCAGCGCAATAGTGATCCAGCGTATCCCGAAGGATCCGCGCCGTTTCGCGTTGCTGGTCGTTGATGTGCCGCAGGCTTTCGATCGGTGTGACTGTGCCGGCGACCGGGTCCATCCCGAAATCGTTATGAAGCTGGCGCGTAAATTCTTCTTCCAGCGCCCGGCGTGCATCGGTGACAAAGCGCTGCAGTCGGTTACGCGTGGCCTGATCGAACGCCATGGTTATGCATCCCCGCCAAGCACGAACGAGATGTCGATATCATCATACAATGCCAATTGGGTTTTCAACTCGTTCAGCGCCTGGATCAGCATGTCCAACTCGCTGGCTGAGGCAACCTTGCTGGGAACTGGGATTGAGCGAGAAAGCATGGTGCGGTCGCGCCCCCCGCTCTTGCCCACTTCCTCTTCAAGCTCCATCCGCCGCCTCTCCTGCTCCTGGCGGGCTATCGACCGCTTCAGATCGTCGGTCGTGCTGCTGATATCATAATCGCGTGCCAGCAGCTTCTTGAGGCCGGACAGGTCTTCGGAAACGGTCAGCGCTAACGCTTCCAGGCGCTCGACCGCATTGCCACGATCTTCCTGAGTCAGGCCCGACCACTCCGGCAGGCGCTGCAGGTCTTCAACGCCATCCTTCAGTCTCAGCTTCTGCTGCTCTGACAAAGATAGAACCGTGTCACGAACTCGTCCTTTAATGTGCGTGAGCAGCGAATTGAGATCGGCGGAGTGCTTGAAGAAATCCTCCTTCTTCAGTCGCTCGGACAAGTTGACCATCTCTTCGCTTAGCTCTTTTCGGAGTTCCCCAGGGGCACCGGTGTTTGGCAGCTCATCGATTTCATGGCGATGGGACTGCAGCGCACGCACGGTCACGTCGAGGCCATTATCGAGTGCCCGTTTCACCTCGACCGCCCATCTCAAATTATCGTAGATGGCAGAACTCTCGGCTCCCAATCGTTGGGGGGCATCAGAAGCGTCTGTGAACAGGACATCCGCGAGGTCCTGATTAAGGGTGATAATCCGATCGCTGCCGCCGAGCCCTAAGCCGCTCAACTTTTCCGACAGAGATCCGTAATCATGTTGGAAGCGAGGGAAATATTTCGTGGCGACCTTGCTGATTTCCTGTTCAAGCGGGATGACCGTATCGCCGACCAATTCAGTCAACCGCTCCGCAGCGCGGCCCAGCGTCTCGATCGACGGACGTTCGTCGCGAAGCGCAACACCAATTGGCTTAAATGAATTGTTGGTTTTCAGAGCGTCGATCGCTTGCTGACCTGCCGCAGTGACCTCGCGTCCAGAAACCTTGAGCTTGATCTCCCCCGCGATCAGCATCGCCGCAAGAATGTAGCGGGTGGTGTCGGGCGACCAGCCAAAAGGATCGCTGCTGAAGTCATCGAGTAGCCGCTTGCCATCGACCGTGCCCCGCTTGTCGATGTAATCGCGGATGCTGATCATCGCCTTATGGTCGCTGCGGAAAGTCGCGCGACCCGCAACCGTCTGCACCAGCCCGAGCGGATCCAGCGCGCTGCTAATAGCCGAAGGGTTCGCAACCTTGAGGAATTTTTCGGCGCAATCCGTTGCGGCCCTTACCGGCGCTTCAGCATACCGATCGTACACCTGCTCAGCGACGTCACCGAGAAGCTTTTTTGTCGCCTCCAGCAAGTCTACGTTGAGTGCCGTGACCGCGGTAGCCTGGCCGCGAAAAACGAACGATCCACCCTGCAGGGTTTGTTTAATCTTGCTCTGCAACTGAACTGCAAGCTTGGTCGCCCGATCGAGCTGCCCAGCGCAATAGTCGCGGACCTCTTGATCAGGTTCGTTGCGATGCAGCTCAGCTATCCGTTGGCTACGGTAAATCTCGTTCGCAAGTTCATCCAAGTCGGGATTTGCTCTGGCCAAGAGACCAATCACATTCCGCCCGGTCCGGCTGCGCGAGTCATCAAGTAGGCGGTTGCGCGCCGTGTCATAATCTGCGGCCGGTACCAACTCGACGATTGTCTGTATGGGATTTTGATCGCCAGCAAGGCTGGTCACTGCACTGCCCGTTTGCACCTTGAGCCCTGATGCAACAGCTAACGTCCCGTGTAGATTGACCCGGGGCAATGGATCAAAGGCTTCACGCAGAGCGTCATTAAAAGCACGGCGTACGTCAACCGAGCGCAGGGCCAGCGCGCCGCGTTCCTGTTCGATATCCCGAAGCTTCTCACTCAGAAATACAAGATTTCCATCCTTCTCACCCAGTGGGGCATGAACATCGCCGAGCATCTCGTCGGCTGCCTTGCGCACATCTTCGAGCTGAGAGGCTGCCGAGACCAACGAGTGCATCAGGCTGGCGACGTTCTGCACTGTGACAGGCAAGTTGCCCAGAATTTGTAAGACTGCGACGGATTTGGCGATGTCCTGGTGGCGCTGCGTGTCTGGGAACCGAATAAGAACCTTGCCGACCGCTTGGTGGATTGAGGGGAAGGCGCGCCGAATGTCCTTCTCAAGTTCGTCGTAGAGCGTAACGGTTGTTGCAAGCCAACCAACAGGCTGATCGGCCATTGCCGTCGAGCCGCCTTCACCCTTGAGTACGTCCTGGACGACCTTGATGGCAGACCGCAGCCCAATGCCACCAGTCGATTTAGCTAGCGCCCCCAAAAGATGCAAAAGGATGTCAAAATGTGCAGGCAGGAAGGGGTATAGATTGATGAATGTTTCGCGGCTGAAGTCAGCGTCGTAGTACTTTGCATCTTGCAGCTTTGTATTGTGTCGAAGCGCTTGGCCGTGAGTGTCGAACAGCTTTCCTAGCTGCTCTTCGCCCGCAGGGGATTTCCCAAGCAAACGGCGATAACAAATTTCTTTGATATCGCTCGATTCGAGATCAATCTGGATCGGGAAGCGATCCTTGAGCTTATAAAGCTTGTCCGAATTGAGCGCAGCGCGCGGATCATCCTCGGTCAGGGTCTGTTGTGCCGTAGATATAATCCAGACCTTGCCGTCGCCTAGGCGCTTAAGGTTTTTTGCCAAGCCATCGAGATTGAGGATCAAGTTGTCACGTGATGCGACATACTGCCCGACTTCGTCGATGATGAAGATGATGTTCTGCTTGCCGCTTTTTTCTCGGACAATATCAATCATCTCTTGGACGCGTTGATCCTCGAACTGAAAAAATCCGTCAGTGTTAGACGAAAATGACTTCGTTTCGGGGAAAAGCCCTGGATACATTTCGTGTGCAATTTTCGGAATGAGCCCATCAATCGCGAGGGGGTTGTTCTGAACTCGATCCCAGGTGGCGCCGGGCAAGGCTTCTCCAATGCGCCCATGCAACTCATCGGTACGATTGTCCTTTTCGATCATTCGCTCGAAGGCTGCGACCTTGAGGTTGCGCGAATAGCCCCCCCACTGCAGAACCTTGAAGTAGAGAACCGTGGACACCTCTTCCATGGTTGCCCCAGCAAGCATCTCACTGGCCAGGTCGAGTAAGACGACGGCTGCAGGAAATCTTTGAGCAACAGTGTTGAGCAGCGCTTTAGTCTGGGGCTTATGCAGACGATCCTGCAGATGTTTGATGAACGGAGTGCCGTCAATCGTTCGCTGGTTGTCGAAGGCGAGGCCGAGATATTTGGTGAATGAGCTCTTGCCCGAGCCATAGAAGCCGGACACCCAGACCCCTACCTCGTTTTCGCCACCAGCCTCCATGGCCATCTGCATGCGATCAAGGAGCTTGCGGAATTGCTCCTCGATGCTCTCCGTGACTACATATTCAGAGATTTCAGCCTTCAGCCGGTCTTCTTGGGCAGCACCATAGGTGATTACCTTTTCGATCGTCCGATAAATGTCCTTGGACGGATCAAATAATTCCCGAATGCTCACAGCGTAGTCCCCCAGCCAATTCTTTGCACATTAACCGCCGACATGGACGGACCGGTAGTTTCCGTCCTCGGGATAAAAGCCGAGGAATTTCAGCCTGGTTTTCCCTGTTCGAACACCGGGATAGAGGAACACCGTCGGCACATGAAATTGTCCTTGAAGCTGGCTTTCGATTGCCCCGATGCGCAAGAACGGATGGAGCGCCTCCAGATCCGTTACCAGGAGCAGCGCATTCTGCTTGGCTTCCAGAGGCTTAAGCGCTCCTGCCAGGCGGCTAAGAAGGCCACCACCAGACGTCACAATATCGGCCAACGCCTTATTGGTACGCACCCAGTCGAGAGGGGACGCTTTGTCTTCCATGAGGCAGAGCGACCAAAATGGATCATTCCGAAGGAGGTCCCACAGATTGTCTGCAATCGAGAACGTGTGGACGTCCCAACCTTCCTGATGAAGTTTCGCCAGCCACGCAGGGGTTTGGCGCTTGACCTCCAGGATCTGCTCCGGAGGAAAGATTAGGTAATAAATAGGTTCGAAACTCGCATGCCCGAGTTCGCGACCATGCCGTATGCGCTCGCGCAATTCGTCAAAATCAGCCCTGAGAGAGGACATCGCAAAGCGCCTCCATGCTTGGTTGCTTCCAGCTGATACGAACGACGTCGCCAGCGGCTTGGACGATAACATGTCCCTTTAGGGAGAGCTTTTTCAGCTCCTCCAGCACATCTTCGCGGGCCAACCCAAACAATTGCCAATCTGGATGGGCCAGCAGGGCATTGTCTCCAACGCCTGCGAAATGCAGGTCATAAGCAAGGTACGCCGAGGCCAGATGCGAAATTCGAAGTGGGAGGATACGGCGGCTTGATCGTGTCCCACGCTCCAGCAAGCCATAATCCGCACAACATCCGGTCAAATAGGCAGAAACCCGCCTGACAGTGGACTCCGACCATCGTATCGCCGTTTTTCCATCATCGATTGCGCGCTCCACAAAAGCACGCGCATCAACAGTGGAGATCTCGGCATAACCGCCGGCATATCGGGACCAATAAACATCGCGGATAAAATCGCTCAATATTGGGTTTGCTCTAGCCGTAAATAGCAGGAGAATCTGACTTAGATCGGATCCAGAAACATTCCTTGATAGTATCTTCAGATGTTGAGCTGGAGCACCATTCGAAATGAGGTAGCGGGGAGAAAAACACTCAGAAATTACATTGCGCAGGCGCCGAGCGGTGACATTGGGAAATCTTCCTGAGTCCAGCGCAACCTGATTAAGCTGCGAAACCGACATGCCAGGCGCCCACAAATCCAGCAGTTCCTTAGTCTCGCTTATGAGACCTAGGCCTGCCTGCAATTGCGTGGTGTAAAAAGATTCCTCAGCCACAATTATCTCGCCAGGTAGGGGAAGGATTGGGCGTTGGACGAAAAAGCCGCAGCATAAACTGAGGCGATATCTTTGAGATGAATGGCAATATTATCGACATTTCCGATTGCTACCGGGCCAACTCCCTCCTTCTTTGCCGAACCTGCTTTGGCGATCAGAGCGTCGAGCGCTGTCTGGGTGTCTCGAAAGAGAACTGCAGGAGACAGCTCTTCGGCTCCGCCTTGGACGAGTATATGGAGATCTTGCTCCAACTCTTCCGGCAGGCGAAAAAGGTGATAGGTCCCAACATTTAAGTGCTCGTCGTGCAGCCGACGTGCTGCCTCGACGACGCCATGATACTGGGCGAGTTGCGGTGTTTTCGAAAAAATAGGCTCGAGGAAAAGTCGCCTGACGCATCATAAAAAGCCGTCGGCCACCAACCAAACTGCGCCCGCTCGCCCAGAAAGCTCACGAGCAACCTGACTTTCAACACTGGCAGTAGAGCAGAGTCCATCATCTTACCCATGGTTCAATTTCGCCCTTGTTCTTGAGCGACAATCCATCGGTCAATCTCGCTCTTCCGAAAGCGCCACGAGGCACCAACCTTAAAGCCCGGAATCTTGCCATCCGCCGCCAGGCGATAGGCGGTTTTCTCGGCTAGTTTGAGATAGTCGGCAACCTCCCGAATGGTCATCACATCGCTTTCCAATTGCCGACTCCATATCAATGGCGGTCTACTTTTGAGAAAATACGGGAAAATTGTGGAGGTCGCAACCTAATCATACCGGGACAGCGATTAGGCCGTAGACTCATAAGCTCGCAGCCATAGCCGCATTGAGGCAAGTTGAACCATGGCGAGGAAGTTGGCGGCGAGCTTGTCGTAACGGGTGGCGACG
>NZ_LGJH01000078.1 GCF_001298105.1 Novosphingobium sp. ST904
GCCTTTACAAGGCCGAGGTCATCTGGCGGCAGCGATCATGGCCAAGCGTTTCGGCCGTGGAAATGGCAACGCTGCGCTGGGTCGATTGGTACAATAATCACCGGCTCTTCGGCCCTATCGGGCACATCCCGCCCGCTGAGGCCGAAGACAATTACTATGCAGCCCTCGAGAACCTCGATATGGCTGCATAGCCAAATGAAAACTGCCTCCTGAAAACCCGGGGCGCTTCAAGCCGCATGAGTTGCCCCACCGACTGAATACTATCTTGGTAGCGACGCTCGCGCCCACGCCGCGCGCGCGTGAACATGCCGCCGATAAGTCGGTCAAACATTTGGATCGCGGCATCGGCAAGTCTGGCCTCAAGGTCGATCACTGCGGCCGTCAACGTCGCCCGCCTGCGATTGACGCTGTAATCCGAAAGCAGGAATGCCGGTGCCACGCCGCCCTCGCGGACAAATTGGGCAAAGCGGAATTCCGGAATGGCGCCCCCAACTACCGGGTGGATACCTATGCCGCGAACATAGCGCAGGCGCTCAAGCAAGCCATTGATATTGGCCGCAGTCGGGGCTTCTTCGAAATTACGCAACCACGCCAGCGGTGTCATGCCGAAATCCGGGTTGTTGATTACGAGTTCGTCTAGCCGTGTCAGTTCAGCAGAGCTGAGGCCTTCGACGATTGCGGCTGCGGCAGCTTTGCGTGCGCGTGCCCGGCCAGCAAGACCGGCGCGTTCCAGTGTGTCGCCTGACGGAAGAATGAACCGCTCACCCTTCAGGCCAACCATGAGGGCGCGAACAATCGGTTCACCTCTGTCTGTATACTCGGCGGCTTGCGCGGCAAGATTCAGGGCAAGTGCCAGGTCGCCGCGTCGAAACGGGCGTATGCCAAGATAACGCGCCACGAGATCGGCATGATCGGTACGGGTTTGCGCGCGCTGACCATATGCAGAGAAGGAGGAAGGATCGACGAATAACTGTGCCGCGAGGTACTGAAGAATGACGTCGGGAAGCCCGATCTCGGGTTGCAGACCAAAGCCGGGATGTCGCATCAAAGCGATTTGTGCAGCCAGACCGAGGCGATTTGCTGGACCATAGCGGCGCCCAACCAATTCAACATCTTCCGCAGAAAGGGTATAATGCCCAATGATCGCGGTTTCTTGGACAGGAGGATCGAACAGGCGCCGGCGCTCGTCTCCGGTCAGAAGTCGGCGTCGTGCCATTTTGCTCTCCCGCTGAGGCGAATAACAAAATTGACACCAAAGCGGCTTGCACTGGAGGGAGGCCATTCGTTGCCGGTTGATCCCCGAGCAATCACCCGGCGCAGCAAGACAGTTTGGCGACATCCTTATCAAACGTTTGGGCCGCCAGTTTGAGGCCTTCCACAGTGGTCAGGTAAGGAAATATCGTTGCACCCAATTCCAGGGTGGTCATGCCGTGTTTGATCGCCAGCACCAGTGTCTGGATCGAATCCGCGCCTTCGGGTGCCATGATCTGGCCGCCCAGCAAACGGTCGTTCGCCTTGTCGGCAATCAGTTTGATGAGACCCCGCGTATCGCGTGCTGCCAGTGCCCTTGGCACAGCATCGAGCGGGAGCAGCGAAACCTTGATGTCCAGGCCTTGCGCCCGTGCTGTCGTTTCAGTGAGGCCGGCGCTGGCGACTTGCGGGTCGGTGAAGACGACGGATGGCATGGAGGAATTGTCGTAGCGGTATTGGTTGCCCGTCACCGCGTTGCGCGCGGCCAGTTTTGCGCCATAGGCGGCCATGTAGACGAACTGGTCCCGTCCCGTTACATCGCCCGCCGCGTAAATGCCTGGAACCGACGTTTCGAGGTGGTCATCGACGACGATTCCACCATTACGGGCAAGCACTATGCCGCGCTCCTCCAGCCCAAGCCCGTCGCTATTGGGTCGGCGTCCGGTGGCGATGAGCACCTGTTCCGCCGCGACGGTGTCACAATGCCCCTCGCAGGTCAATTCGACCCCGCTCTGTGTTTGGGCGATACGCTGATAGCCGACACCTGCGCAAACCCGCACGCCCTCGGCTTCCAAATAGTTTTTCAGCGCGGCACTCACTTCCGGGTCCATTTCGGGGAGCAGGCGGCTTCGGCAGCAGATGGTGACATCAACGCCCAGACGCGAAAACATCTGTCCCAGTTCTACCCCGATCACCCCGCCACCGATCACCAGCAGCGATTTGGGCAAGCGATCCAGCGCCAGCGCCGATGTGCTGGTTAGGTAGGGCACGCTGTCCATCCCCGGAATCGGCGGCACGGCGGCGTGCGCACCCATCGCCAATATGACCTTGCCGACCTTCATGGGCGCATCGCCGACAATCAGCGCACCATCGGCAAAGCGTGCCTTGCCCTCGATATAGCTCACACCGTCATAGGCGGGCAGCAGATCGACATATTTTTTTTGGCGCAGCGTCGTGACAAGATCGTCCTTCGACGCCGCCAATACGGACCAGTCATCCATCTGGACAGCGCCCCCAAGGCCGGGAAAGCGCGCGGCGGCAAGCCCACCATGCACCGCTTCGGCGGCGCGGATCAGCGTCTTGGAAGGAACGCAGCCAACATTGACACAGGTGCCGCCAATCGTGCCGTGACCGACGAGCGCCACTTTCGCGCCCAGATCGGCAGCGGCGATCGCGGCGGAGAACCCGGCAGAACCCGCGCCGATGACGGCCACGTCAAATCCTTCCTGCCCGGGGCGGTTGCAACAGTCGTTCATTGCTTATCGCTTTCTTGAGGCGCTGGCGGCGCCCCGCTCAGTTTTGAATAGCGCGCGCCGGATAACCCGCGTTGGTTGATGCAGCGGCAATCGCAGCAGCATTGGTGCGGCGCGGGTTATAGGTTGCGCGCGCGGTCTTGGCTGCGAAATCGACCGTGACCGCCGTTACCCCGGCGACGCCTTCCATCGCCTTCTTCACGGTGATCGGGCAGGTGGCGCAGGTCATGTTCTCTATGGCAAAGGTGGTTTGCTTCTGAGCGGTTGCGGTAGCCGCGGGGCGATCTTGCGCCGTGCCACTAACTGCATAGGCGACCCCGCCGCCAGCCATAGCCAGCACGGCCATAGCGATACATACTGTCTTTTTCATGGGTATTTCCTTTCAATAGAACCAGGGTGCCCACCAGTCGATGGTGAGCGCCAGGATGGCGACGGCAAGGCCCAGCCACAGCACCGCCTTGGTGGTCCAAGCCGATTGTGGACGAGCGCAGTAGGAACCGTCTTCACAGGGCGGTTTCGGCTTGAAATAGACATGCCAGAAGCCGTAGCCGAGCAGCGCGAGCGTTACGCCTGCGACATAGGGCTTGTAAGGTTCGAGCGCCGTCAGGTTGGCGATCCACGCGCCGGAAATTCCGAGCATAACCAACAGTAGCGGGACGACGCAGCAAGCCGAGGCGAGCCCCGCGCCGATCAATGCGCCCGCCGCAACCCAGTTTGCCTGCTTCGGCTCGTGGTTTTCGGTGAGGGCTGGCTGTCCCGCTTCCGGCGTTGAGACCATGGCTTGAATCCCTTGTTCCAACTGAGTGATTCGCAGTGTAGGCTCTGTAGCCACTACAGACTCAAGAGGTATTTTCATGGAGCAACAGGTCGGCATCTTGCGTGCCCAGCTTGCCCGGAAAACAGGCTGCAATCTCGAAACCATCCGCTATTACGAGAAGGTGGGATTGCTGCCGGGGCCGCCTCGCAGTTCCAACGGCTACCGCGTCTATTCGCCGGAACTGGTGCAAAGGTTGCAGTTCATCCTGCGCGCGCGCGACCTTGGCTATGCAATGGATGAGATACGGTCATTGTTGTCGCTCACCGATACCGGTGCACAAACCTGCGCGGAGGTTATGGCGAGAACCGAACTCCACCTTGAAGATGTCCGCCGCCGCATTGCAGATTTGCAGAAGATAGAGGTGACGCTGGCGACCACGTTAGCCAGATGCACTGGAGATGACGTTGCCGAATGTCCCATCCTGGAAGCACTCCAGTTTTTACCCCATCAAGGCAATTGACGCCATCTTTGAGGGATTTGATTTCGTGATGTCAGCTTGGAGTATAGCCTAACTGGACGTCAGGGCGGTACTGCGGTTTCTGTCAGATTAGGGTGATAAACGGAATTTGTTGACGAATTTCGTTACGTATCATAGATTTCAACCTGACATTTTGATGGAGAGAGTGCGCAGTGAAGGGGCAACGGATCGGCTATGTCCGGGTCAGCACGTTCGATCAGAATGTGGATCGCCAATTGGAAGGTCAGTCGCTCGATCGGACCTTCACCGACAAGGCATCGGGCAAGGACGTCAACCGCCCCCAGCTTGAGGCTCTGCTCACTTTCGCCCGCGAAGGCGATACCGTCGTCGTCCACAGCATGGATCGGTTGGCCCGCAATCTGGATGACCTGCGCAAGCTGGTCCAGGGCCTCACCAAGCGAGGTATCCGGATCGAGTTTGAGAAGGAAAGCCTGTCCTTCTCGGGGGAGGACTCCCCGATGGCCAATCTGATGCTCTCGGTCATGGGTGTAGCGCGACATCGTCGGTGACTGGTCAGCGACATTGATGGTGATGTGTCAGCGGTGACGTTGGGGATAGTGTCACACGAGGTTGGCCTGGATCAAGAGGCGTTGTCGCGCAGCGATGTCGCTGGCATGGTTTCGATGTCGCTGGGCGATGTCGCTGGATCAGGAGCACTGTCGCGGAGCGATGTCGCTGCGGCCAGGGCGGATCGCCTGCGATAGCTCTCGACGTTCATTTCCAGGATAGTGGCGTGGTGAACGAGCCTGTCGATGGCAGCGACAGTCATTGCCTTATCCAAAAAAATGGAATCCCAACCGCTGAATGGTTGGTTGGCGGTGATCATGATGGAGCGCCTTTCGTATCTGGCAGAGATGAGTTCGAACAGGACGCTGGTCTCTGCCTGGTCCTTGCGGACGTAGGACAGGTCATCGAGGATGAGCAGGTCGAAGCGGTCGAGCCTGGCGATCTCCTGGGTCAAGGTCAGGGACTGACGTGCGGCCTGCAAACGCTGGACGAGATCGGTGGTTCGGGTGAAGAAGACCCGGTATCCGCGCGCGACGAGCTCGTTGCCGATGGCGGCTGCGGCGTGGCTCTTGCCGGCACCGGGCGGACCAAATGCCAGAAGATTGTGGCCCGCCTTGAGCCAGGCATCTCCTTGGGTCAGAGCCATGACCTGGGCCTTGCTCAAGGTGGGAACGAGGCTGAAGTCGAAGGCATCCAGGGTCTTGCCGGGAGGCAGCCGTGCTTCTGTAAGATGGCGCTGGATCCGGCGTTGTTCGCGTTCGGCGAGTTCCAGTTCGGCCAAGGCTGCCAGCAGGCGCGAAGCCGGCCACCCCTCCTTGTCCGCTCGTGAACAGAAGTCCGGCCAGAGACGGGCAATGGTGGGCAGACGCAGCGTGCCAAGCAACATGGGCAGCTGGGCGGTGTCGACAGTGATGCTCATGCGGCCATCTCCCTGGCGGTGAGCAGATCGTCGTATGTGTCAGGCTGGGGAATATCGACGACCACATCGGCCGGCTCTTTGCCGGGGCGTTGGAAGCGCTCCTGCAGATCCCTCAGATCGGGTAAACCCTGGCCATCGAGTATGCCGGTCAGGGTCGCGGCGAGCTCAGCCTCGCAGGCCTGGTCATGCGCAAGCCACAGCAGCCCCACCATGCTGCGGCATGCGGCGGCTTTGGGAAGCGCACCCTCCAGAGCATCCCAGCAGCGGCGATATTCGCTGCGAGGGAAGAGCTTGTCGCGATAGACAAGGTTTGCCAGCGCGTGGGGCTTGGTACGCAGGCTGTGGATCACGTGCCGATAATTGACTACGTGGTCATGACCGCCCCGTCCGCGATCGGGCGCCCTCCCGCGTGGCAGGGTCTCGATGGGCTGCCCGGCCAGATAAAGGTCGATCGGTCATCGAAGATCCTGGCTCGCAGGCTATGGCCGATGAGCCGGGAAGGCACGGTGTAGAAGACCTTGCGCAGCACGAAGCCGCCCGATGAGGTGACGAGCACCGTAGCTTCATCATAATCGCAGCTGCGGCGTGAAGGTAACGGGCGCAGGTGCTCAGCTTCGATGCGCAAGGCATCGCGCCGCCGGGCATTGTGGCGGCCCACGATCTGGGCGAGGAACGTGCGCCAGTCCTCGATGGAGGCGAAGTCACGTGTCCCGCGCAACTGGAGTGCCTGATCGAGCCGATCCTTAAGGTGACCATGACGGCTTTCTATGGACCCATTCTCATGGGCGACCCCGCGATTGTTGCGGGTGGGCTCCATCTGGTAATCGGCGCACAGGGCGGCATAGCGGGTCCGCAGATCTTCCTGGGCATCTTGCTCCAGGTTGGCGAACGCCGCGGAGAGGCTATCGGTGCGATGCTCGTGCGGCACGCCGCCAAGCTGCCACAGCGCATTCTGAAGGCCGCAGGCCAGCGCCGTGAAGCTTTCTCCTCCCAGCACGACCTCGGCATGCTCCCACCCGGAATAGACCAGCGCGAAGTGATAGATCAGGTGCGGGCTCGGATTGCCGGAGATGGTGACCTTCAGATCGCGGGCGTCAAAGAAATCCGACATGCCCTGTCGGCCTGGCGGATGGTCCTGCCGGAAGATGACCTCACGCTCTGGTCCATACTCGGCCTTCCATAGCCGTATCCGGCGTTCCAGGGTCCTGCGGGCTGGTGTTAGATCGAGACCGGGGTGGCGTTGCTCCAGCTCCCCAAGAATAGAGATGGGCTTCAGGCCCGGCGTGCTCTCGAGCAAAGGCACGATTTCTTTATCCCACAGTTCGGCGAGCGGATCTGGCCTGCCGCCGCCATGACGTCGCTCCCGGCGACGCTCCGATGGCGACCGGGGATCTTTCTCTGTCCGGTAGCCCGTGCTGGTGGAAAAGCCCGCCATGGCGGCGGCCGCTTTTTGCGGGTGTTTTTGACGAAGGGACATGTAGTACCTCTGCTGTTGGTCGGTGATGGGACGGCCAGGCATCCGATCCTCTTCTTGGCGTTGAAGATCGGACCATCCTGACCGCTGTCGCCGCCAACGGCACGGGGAAACCCGCGCCCGTGTGGGGGGAAGCTACGTCCGGGCTACGCCCGGCCTCCGCTTCCCCCCACACGTCATCTACGATGTCGCTGACCCTTCAACTGCGATGTCGCTGTGCACATGGGTGCGTTTGCTGAGTTCGAGCGCGCTCTGATCCGCGAACGGCAACGCGAAGGCATTGCGATCGCTCGGCAGCGCGGCGCCTATCGGGGGCGGAAACGGTCGCTCTCGGATGAGATGATTGCCGATCTGCACCGCCGCGTTGCGCCGGTGAACGCAAGGCGACCATAGCGCGCGACATGGGCATCAGCCGCGAAACCCTCTACCAGTACCTTCGCGCCGCTGCCTGACACCAATGTTCACATTATGTCCGGAAAATCGTTGTTCAGCGTACAAAGCTTGAGGTGACGCCATTTGGCCCGGCTCTATACCTTCGAGCCTTCCGATATCGAGATCATCGGCGCGCGACGGGAGCGACGGAATCAGTTGGGCGTGGCGCTGCAACTCGCGCTCCTGCGGCACCCGGGCATCACGCTTGCGCAGTTGATACAGGACAGGGGAGCAATACCCCATGATCTCGCCGCTTTCGTCGCTGAGCAACTTGGTCTGCACGTAACCGACCTGGCCAACTATGCGGCGCGGGATCAGACAATGACGGATCATGCCCGTGAGCTGGCGGTGCGCTTGGGACTTCGGGGGGCGACCCGCACCGATATTCCCTCCATGATCGAAGCGGCCGCGAAAGCGGCATGGGCGACCGACAAGGGGATGACGATTGCGACCGGTGTTGTCACCGCCCTTCGCAAGGCCCGAATTCTGCTGCCGTCCATCTCCACCATCGAACGGGCCAGCAGCGCGGGACGCGCGCGTGCCCGCAAGCAAGCTGCCTATGCTCTGATCGCCGATCTCAGCACCGAACAGGTCCAAGCCCTCAATCAGCTTTTTGACGACGCCGGCGGCATGAGCCAGCTCGCTTCGCTCAAGACCATCCCCATCGCGGCAAGGCCCGATCACATCCGCCAGATTCTCGACCGCCTGCGGCAAGTGCGGAAGATCGGCATCTCCCCGGACGTGGCTGGCCGCATCCACGCGGACCGATTCCGGCAATATGTCAGGGAAGGCCGTGCATCGCCTGCCTATATGATCGAGCGATACGTTCCTTCCCGGCGGCGTGCCACGCTGGTTGCCTTCCTGCTCGATCTTGAAGAGCGGCTGACCGACAGCGCTCTGGAGATGGCGGACAAGCTGATCGGCAGCATCTTCACCCGCGCGAAAAACGCCCAGGCACGCAGCTATGCCACCACGTCGAAGAACGTGGCGCGGCTGATGCTGATTTTTCGCAGGACGATCGACGCGCTGACTGATGCGGTCGATACCGGCGAAGATCCAATAGAGGTCCTGGACGCATCGGTCGGGTGGAACACCCTGATGAAGGCAAGGCCGGAAGTGGCGACCATCGCGGAAACTGCCAACCTCGATCCGCTGACGGTCGCGGCCGACCGCTATGCGACGTTGCGCAAGTTCGCCCCCGACCTGCTTGAGACGCTCCAGTTCAGGGCCGGAAAGGGCAGTACGAAAACGATCGCCGCTATCGAGATGCTGCGCGACCTCAACAGGTCGGGCAAACGCGATTTGCCTGCCGGCGCTCCGATGCCCTTCCGCAAGGAATGGCGGAAAATCGTCGTTGGCGATGATGGCAAGATCAATCGGCGGCTCTGGGAAATCGCGACGATCGCGCATCTGCGCAACAAACTGCGTTCCGGGGATGTCTGGGTGGAGCGATCGGCGGGATACCGCCGGTTCGACAGCTACCTGCTCAGCGAACCGAAGGCGAAGCCGATCGTATCAGCTCTTGGCTTGCCGCCGACAGCCAGCGAATGGCTCGAACAACGAGGACGCGAACTGGACTGGCGGCTGAAGAATTTCGCCCAGCGCCTGAAGCGCGACGCTCTCGAAGGTGTGCGGTTCCGCGACGCCGTCTCCAGATATCCCCGGTTCGCACAATCGCAACGCCCGACGCCGAAGCCCTGGCCGACCGGCTCGATGCGATGATGCCCCGCATCCGCGTCACCGAGCTGCTGCATGAGGTGGCGCAGGAAACCGGCTTTCTTGCTGCCTTCACGAACCTGCGCACCGGCGAGGCGTGCCCTAACGAAAACGCGCTGCTCGCCACCATCCTAGCCGATGCCACCAATCTCGGCCTGTCGCGCATGGCCGCCGCAAGCCAGGGCGTGACGCGCGATCAACTCCTGTGGACCCATGACGCCTATATCCGCGACGACAGCTACCGCGCGGCGCTGGCCGTCCTCATCAACGCGCATCACCGCCTGCCATTCTCGCGCGTATGGGGCGACGGCACTACCTCCAGTTCCGATGGCCAGTTCTTCAGGGGCGCGAAGCGCGGCGCATCGGGCGGCGACATCAACGCCCGCTATGGCATCGATCATGGCTTTAGCTTCTATACCCATGTTTCCGATCAGCGCGGGCCTTACCACGTCAATGTGATCTCGGCCGCCACGCATGAAGCGCCCTATGTCCTCGATGGCCTCACCAGCCATGGCACCGATCTCAGGATCGTCGAGCATTACACCGACACCGGCGGGGCAACCGATCATGTCTTCGCCCTGTGCGCGATGCTGGGATTTCGTTTCTGCCCGCGCCTGCGCGATTTTCCGGACCGGCGTCTCGCGCCGATCGCGCCAGTCACGACCTATCCGTCCATCGCCCCGTTGTTGGGCAAGCGTATCCGCACCGACATCATCGTTGAACAATGGGACGACGTGCTGCGCCTCGTAGGGTCGATCAAGGCCTGTCATGTCGCGCCATCGGTCATGCTGCGAAAGCTCGCCGCCTACGAACGGCAGAACCAGCTCGACGTCGCACTACAGGAAATCGGCAAGATCGAACGGACCCTGTTCATGCTGGACTGGCTCGAAAATCCCGATCTGCGCCGGCGATGCCATGCCGGCCTCAACAACAGCGAGCAGCGCCATGCCCTGACGCAGGCGATCTACACCTTCCGCCAGGGCCGCATCATCGACCGCAGCCACGAGGCACAGCAATATCGTGCATCCGGCCTTAATCTGGTCATCGCCGCGATCGTCTATTGGAACACAATCTACATGGACGCTGCCGCCCAGCATCTCCGTTCAACGTCGGTCGCGGTACCTGATGACCTCCTCGCCCATACCTCCTCGGTAGGTTGGGAGCACATTGCTTTTTCCGGCGATTTCCTTTGGGATCGTGCAGCCGCTTCCGCTGGCCGCAAGACCCTCAATCTCCCGTCGGAGAGCCGCGTAGCCTAAACGTTCGCTGATTGTTCTTCGTTAGACCCAATGACTGCCGGGAGCCATTTTGGCTCCGATCTGCGTTGCTCGCCTGGGGGTCAGAGCAAAGGAGATAGTCGATGGCAAAAGGTACCAAATAC
>NZ_LGJH01000158.1 GCF_001298105.1 Novosphingobium sp. ST904
TACGCTCGTGCTGAGCGATCCCCAGGCGCTGGCTGCTGTCGGCCGCCTGCTTCCCGAACGTCACCGCCCGCTCTGGGCCATTGGCGTCGGCCTGCTGACCTGGGCTGCCCCGGTCATCCTCACCCAAATCCGGCAGCCCAAGCTCGAAAGGAAGCGCAATGGCTCGTAAGACGCTGATCAGACGCGGCGGCACTGCCGCCAGCGCGCTCGCTCTCATTCTCGGCGGTGTCTATGCCGTTGAGGGTGGCTATGTGAACCACAAGGAAGATCGCGGCGGCCCAACGCATTCCGGCGTCACCCAGGTTGTGGCGCGGCAGAACGGCTACCTCGGAGACATGCGGAATTTCCCGCGGAACTGCAACGCGACGGCGACCGTCTGCGCGGACAAGATCTACACTGAGATGTACGTCAGCAGGCCGGGGTTCTACCCCTTGCTCACGTTGGACCCGGGCGTTGCGGCAGAGGTGATCGATACCGGCATCAACATGGGGCCCGCCATCGCCTCGCGGTACCTTCAGACCGCCATCAACGCGAACTGTGCCCCGGCCCGCCTCACGGTGGACGGGAAAGTGGGGCGCGCGACGATTGCCGCCTATTCAGCGTGCCAGCGCAGCATCGGCGCCGTGACGTTCTGCACCCGCGTCCTCGGCTCGCTCGATGCGCAGCAGGAGCAACGCTATCGCCGCATTGTCCAGAACCAACCTTCGCAGGCCGTATTCCTGAGGGGCTGGATCGCGCACCGGATCGGCAACGTCGACCGGGCGAGCTGCCAATGATTCCCGCTTCATGGCTTGCCGGCGGAGGGTTGATCCTTGCTGCCTGCGGTTTCGGCGCCGGGTGGACGGCTCAGGGCTGGAAGCGTGACAGCGGCGAGCTGACCGAACTTCAGAAGGTGACGAAAGATCTTCACGATCAGGGCGAGCGGCAAGCCGTGATCGCCAAGGCATACGAGGAGAGCAGCGATGCGTGAGCGCACCGAAGCCGACGATATCTGTCAGGGCGCATACAACCGCGCCTTACTCGACTTAATCCTACCCGCCATGCGTAGGGCCGCGAAGGAAGCTGGGTATGCGCTCACGGTTCACGGCTCGCTGAACCGCGATATCGATCTGGTGGCGGTCCCTTGGACCGAATTCAACGTATGGTCCAAGGAAGCGTTGCTGGATGCCCTCGTCGGAGCCGTACGCGCGGTAACCGGGCGTTGTGGATCTTCCGGCGGTTGGGCGTCCAAGCCACATGGCCGGTTCGCACACATTCTCATGGCCTGGTGTGGAGAATCGACCGCCAACCTCGACCTGAGTGTCGTGCCTGCCCAAGAGGAGGACCGGCCATGAAGTGGCTGAGTAATCTACTCACCCCCATCAAATCCGAACTGTTCGCGATGGTCGGCGTACTTGCCGTCTGCGGCGTCGGCGCCACCATCGCCGGCTATCTGCACATCCAGCGACAAGATGACCAGATCGAGACGAAGGACCGCCAGATCTCGGACTTGGCCACCGCGAACAAAAGTTGGGCAGCGCGTGCAGCAGAACAAGATCGGATTCGGGCGCTTGAGCAGAAAAACGTCCTACTGCTTCAGGAGAAGCTAGCCCTTATCGAACAGCAGAACACGGACGCTGCCGCGCAGCTCAAAAAACTGGAGGCCACCAATGCCGAGGTCAAAGAGTATCTTTCTCGCCCTATCCCTGCTGACCTGCGCAGGCTGCTCCAGAAGCAGTGACATCGCGTCCGTCCCAGCGGAGCCGGTCTATCGCGGCATTGACGCCGGCCTGATGGAGCGTTGCATGGTGAAGGACGTGCCGCTGGAGACGACGGCGGACGTCTTCACAAGTCGCGGGATCTACAAGGAAGGGTTCGAAAAATGCGCAGCGAAGATCGATGCCATTCGCGAGCACGACGCTAAAGCCCGTGCAAATTCGGCGCTTGAACCTTCGGTCAAATGACGATGTCGGGAGTTGCTACCACGCGTCTGAGCGGAGACAGTCTTCGCATTCAGCGTTGTTGCAACCGGGGTTATTGAAATGACAGGGTACTGGAGTTTTGAAGTCCAGGCACCAACGATAAAGACCGACCAAACTCGCAAGAACGAGGGCCGCGAGCACAAGATTTTGAAGCATCTTCGCCTCCTTCTCTCGTTAAGCCTTGAATCCAGATTTAGTCAGGACTCGCTAATACGCGCCCAAGCTATTGAGCGCAACATTATGAGTCGGCATCACACCTTCAAGTGGGCTCTGCGCGGAAGCCCGGCCAGCAGCGATAGCCATGATAGGTTGCAAATGGCCATTCTGGCGAACCACATTGTGGCGATCGTGAACACCAGTGCGAAGAGTCCAGCTATAGCTTCTGGCATTAAATGATATGTCGCTTTTTTCAGCACAATCAGAATGAAGGGGTGCCAAAGATAGAAATACAGGGACTCGCGCCCGATCTCGGTAACGATTGGCACTTTCCAATGCAGTCGGAAGAGCCATGGCATGCCAGCGATCATGCTAAAATTTAGGGCCAGATAAGGAAAGATCTCGGCCGCGTTTGCCGGATAGAAGTAACATGCTTCGTAAGCGGAGAAGGCAGCGGCAACGAGCAATGCAATCCATGCGTTAGGTGGAGACGCGCCTCGCTGGCGGAGCCAAAATCCGAAGAAGAAAAATGGCATCATGGTCAAATAGCGATAATCGATCGGGAAGCCATGCCGCCAAGGTCCGGTGTAATGCCCGACACCCAAGGCGAGCAGGCCAAAAACTCCCAGAAAGATACCTATCAATGAAGTCAGGACAAAGTGATAGCGCCCAGCCCAAGCGATCACAATGAAGAAAAAGAACACTGGAATATACCAAGTGTGATATGGTGGTTCACGAAGAGCTTCGATAAAATACGAAATGTTAATTTCGTGAGTTATGACGCTGTCGAGCGAAATCCAAAGCAAGAATGCAAATGCCCAAGGTAGTAGCATTCGAGTGTCGTACTTTTTCCACAACGAGCGAAAACTCAACCGACGCAGACTTTCTACTGTTAGGAGAAAGCCACCTAGGCCAAGAAACAAGGGCATGTGGAAGGCATAAATTCCCCATTTTACCGGGTTTCCATCGACTTTCGCCGTAAAGAGGTGCCCGACCATTACTAGCAGGATCAAGGCCCCTTTCAGGGTATCAATAGTCGGATTATAGGCCTTATCAGAATATACGGCGGGTCTTGTTGCCGTTGCGCTCATCCGCCCACCCTCACTCATTCAGCTTCGTCCTGGTTTGTGTTGGTCAACCAGTCTCGCTTCCAAACACCATGCTTCTGGCGCCGAATTTTCAGGCCGCAACTCACACAATGGCTGTGATAGTGGGTTCCATCCCATAGGACTTTATCACGTGCAACGGCATGCCTGTTAAACAGGCAGCGTATCGGCTGTGGTAGTAGCGACATGACGCGGCCCCCCGGCCATCTCTTAGGGAGAGGCCCGTATTAAAACACGTTAATCCATGAAGTTCAAATGAACGGGAACCAAGCATGCCCGGCTCTGTTCAAGGCGTATACGCACGGAGAGGCGTTCACAGGGCCTATTCACCCCACCCCCCGCAAAGGCCCTTCACTCCCGAAAGGCCGCCACCCTGGCATGGATGGCGGCCCTTTTTCGTGATGCTAATCGTTTTCAAACTTTTGCACTGCGGACCGGGCTCGATACCGGCTGGCAAGCCCCCCGGCTCAGCCCCGACTGCAATGGCATGAAATCGGACACGTCCTTCCGCGCTGCCGCAGCGAGAGCCTCGGTATCATGGGCAAAGGAATTGGCAATAAGGGTGAGGCATAATGTTTCCAAAAGTGGATTGATAGGCATCTGGTAATCGGATGCCTGCCATGGCGGCGTTTTCCAGTAGTTGGCTTGCGCACCTAAATTGGCTGAGATCGTGCCAGCGTCATGTTGCGTTCCTAGGCTCGCATGCCGCGCCCGCCCTTTTTCGTGCGAGCAGCGGGCGGAGTTCGCTCGCTCATACCTGCGGATTGTCGGAGGAGTTCAATGGCCAGTGATACATGACAGGCAGGTATAGCCTCCTGAGCTTTATCCAGGTTGGCTAGGACCGCTTCGAGCTCAGCTATGAGCTCTCTGGTTTTCTCGATCGAAATTGGCAAGACCATGGTGTCACCTCTCCGGTGCTTTTGAGCAAAATAACCGAAATCTGCGCAAAAGATTCATAGCATTCCAAAGGCCGGCATTGGTAACCAGAATGGCTATTGATTAAACTTACGCGTTAGCTAATATTTTGCTCATCCAAGGGGGGATGCTGAACGAATACGACCCACGTTCAGTGCTGGCATAGTTAAATTTCTGCTATGTGGGCCCGCAGTGCGGCGTTTGCCAAAAAGGGGCATATCGCATGATTACATGCGATAGAGGGGAACGGCTCATTTTTGCCAGACATCACACAATCGAACTTGGCCCCGTTTCGGCGGGGCCTTTTTCGTATAGCCATCAAGGAACTTAAGTGCCTGGGTACCGTTAATTTCCCAGACGACCCGCGAGGCAAGTCGCCAAGGCCGATTGTTCGTATCGACTAGGCCGAACGTTGGTCCAAAACTTTTAGGGCCGCCCTCTCGCCTGCGGGGCGGCCTTTTTATGTGCGTTCAGGCTGCGCGCCGATCTTCTTCAGCTTTACCGGTCGCCAGATCCACCGGCACTGCAAGGAACCATTCCTGGCGGCTTTCATCCCAAGACGCGAGCTTGAGCTTGATTGCATCCGCCATGGCCTCGTCGATGCTTGGGCGCCATGGCGAACGGGGCTGGCCGAAGACCGCGATACGATACCGCGCGGCCATCGTCAGAAACTCGCCCAGTCGAGTTCGGCGTCGTCCACGGCATCAAACATCTCAGGGTCGGCGCCGGTGTCCCCCAGCCGCTTGCGTACCGCATCCGGCCCGCCGTCTTTGGGGAAGCCGCGATCGGTCTTGGCGATCGTGGCAAGCTGGCCGAGGAAGCCGCTCCGGCCGGTCTGCTCCAGCACCCAGCGCCCGAAGGGGATCGGTTTCTCCGGGGCTTCGCTCACATTGATGCGGAAGCCGGCGGCGTCATGTCGTTCGAGACTGCCCATCGTCAAAATCCTCTATGCGAATCGATTTCGGTCTGATTATTTTGTTCCCGTTGCGTTCTCATGTGAAGGGACAAAATGGGCTGGAACGATTTCAGCTTGCCGGCGATCGGCGAGCGGCACGACAACGAAGACGGCACCAGCCGCCAAGCCGAGCTTGCGCTATGCCGCCCAGGCGAGGAGGTGCGGCTAGTCCGCGAGCCGGGGAACCCGCACGATCGGATGGCCGTCGCCGTGGTAAGCTGTCGCGGGGTCAAGGTGGGATACTTGAAGCGGGACCGTGCCGTCTGGGTCGGCAGCAAGATTGATCGCGGTTATGACGTGCGAGCGATCGTCCAGCGCGTGAAGGGCTCCCATCTACCCGACGCTACCCTCGGACTGGTCATGCGGGTGAACATGGATGGGGAGGAGCCAGAGCTTCCGGAGCATGGTATCAAACCGCAGGTTCGAATCCCTCTCACGACTTCGAACGGGGGCAAATTTTCAATTCATGGTATCAGGCATGGTATCGCATAAATAGCGGCCAAAAATATGCAGCTATATCAACTTACTAAACGATTGATGTAGCTGCCTCCCGCTCCGCCATTTCCCTCGAACAAATGTATTCCAGCCCGCAAGGGCCTGATCGCTGTGCTCGGGGCTCGGTGATTTCCGAGGTGCGCTTTGCGTGTGGCCTGGGTGATGCGATGAAGGGCGCTGCTGCTTCCGCCTGGAATTACTCGTTCAGAGTTTTCCGGTGGAATTTGCGTTTTACCCACCCGGCATTTTTCCGCGCTGCTTGGGATTTCCGAAGGCCATGAAGAGGTGGCTGCCAGCCCGGACGGGAGCGCTGGATAAATCCGAGGTGGGCTTCGGGGATATGCCGCGCAAAACTGGCGGAAACAGCCACTTTATCCGGCGCCATTAGACGCCTTTGGAAAGGCTGTAGATGGAGGCCCGAGCCGGAATCGAACCGGCGTGCAAGGATTTGCAGTCCTCTGCGTCACCACTCCGCCATCGGGCCATCCGTGTGGAGAGAGGCGCCCCTAACAACGGATCGTGCGATGTGCAACGCAGATTCTCGATCAAGGTGAAATTAGTCGACAGGTTCGAACGTGAGGCTCCCGTTTATCGTGTCGGCGTGAGTCAGGCGGATGCGAACCAGATCGCCGGGGAAGGCTCCCGGGACACGGGCGCTGGCCATAACGGGGAGGTCCTGGAGTTGGAGTTGGACCTTCTCTTCACGAACGTCCGTCACTCTTGCGGTGAAGCAGGTGCCTTCCATATGCGCGAGCATGGTGGCCTCGGCGAGGTCGACTACCGCTTTTTCGATTCGGGAATCGCGTGAGGCGGCGCGGGCCATGATCCGGGGAAGGGTAGTGAAAGCTTCCGACACTTCCTGAGGCACCGTCCGGCCTTGCGTGAGAGCGAGGACGGTGCGTAGGACGTAGCGGTCGGCGAGGCGCCGCAGCGGGGCTGTCGCGTGCGCATAGGGGGCAGCTATGGCGGCGTGCCATGGCAGTTCCTCGGGAACGAAAGGACGGTAACTGGCGCCTTGGCCGGAACGGCGGATCGCCAGCATGAACGCAGCCTCTGCGGGCCGCGAAGGGTTCAGGCGGCGTTGGAACTGGGCGAGGGGCATGGCGCGGGCCAGTCCAGGTGAAGTGCCAGTGCCGTTGTGCGCAGCTTTTCCTCGCCCTTGGTGTCCGGCATGGCCATGATGCGGAAGAGGCCGGTCTTCGCATCCAGCATCGTTTGGGCGACCGCGAGATTGGCGGCAAGTGACAGCGCGGCGTTACGGCGCTCCGAGGGTAACTGGGGCCGAAATGCCAGGGTGAAGGCGCCCGATCCGTCAACTTCGACGACCTGCTCCGGCGGGTCCACCCTTTCGGCGCCGCGCCTGTCCTCGGCGCGATCGATCCGTCTGGCGATGTCGAGGAAACCGTCCGGCAGTTCGTCGTCGCGGACGGTTTCATAGGCCAGCTTGGCGCGGCTGCGGATCATGGCCCGTTCGGCGCCGTCCAGCTTCGCTTCGCCCGTGGGATCGATCCGCACGGTCAGTATCACAGCAGGGCGGTCTACCTGCGGTAGAAGGCTGGCCGCTCCTTCGCTGAGAATCGGTGGATAGAGGCTGGCCTTTCCATCGGGAAGATAGGTCGTCGTGCCGCGATTCCAGGCTTCACGGTCGATCGGGTCACCATCGTTCACGAACCAGGCTACATCGGCGATGGCATAATGGAGCAGCCAGTCGGCGCCCGATGCCTCGATTGCGAATGCCTGGTCCAGATCCGTGGAGCTTGCCGGGTCGAGCGTGACGAAAGGGAGAGAAGTCCGGTCCGCATGATCTTGCGGCGTGCGAGCGGCTGCCGCTTGTGCGGCTTCCAGCGTTTCGGGTGGGAATATCTCCGGGACGGAGAACTGGGTCCGAATTCGCTCCAGCCCTGCACGAAGCAGGCAACCGGGATCGCGCAATGTCTTCATGGCGGTATTGGAGCGCAATATCGGGGGTGTGGCAAGCAGAGGCGGGCGCCTTGGGGGCGAGAGGATGCGGAACCAAACCGCCTGAGGGCACTTCCTGAACTGTTCACTCAGGCGCTAGGGTGCAGTCCCGGCATTCCCATTTCTTCACGGAGTTCGACCATGATCCTCGGTGCAGTCCTTGCGGGCGGCAAGTCCAGTCGCTTCGGTAGCGACAAGGCACTGGCCGAACTCGGCGGCCATACATTGATTGCCCTTGCCGTCGATGCGCTTTCGGGCTGGTGCGAGCATGTCGTGGTGGTCGGCCGCGAAACCGCGCCGGCGCCCACGCTTCCGGATTGGCCGAGGAGCGGCATGGGGCCGCTGGGCGGCCTGGCCGCGGCGCTCCACCATGCGCGCGACGAAGGCTACGAGGCGGTTTTGAGCTGCGGGGTGGATGCTGCCGTCCTGCCGGACAACCTGCTCGAGCTATTGGGAAGAGGTCCTGCCTGCCTCGCAGGGCAGCCGGTCATCGGCCTATGGCCTGCCGCTACCTTGGAAGTGCTGGAAGCCCTGCTCCATAGCGAGGAGCGTCATTCCATGCGGCGGTTTGCCGAACTGGTCGGTGCGCGGCCGATCGAAACGGCGGTTCCGGTATCGAATATCAACACACCGCAGGATCTTGCGAGGCTGGCTCAAAGGCCTGACGCATGTCCGGCGTCAGGCCTTTCGGCATCAGTGCGCGACTGCGCGAACCTTCACGGACTTCGGCGCCCCTTCGGTTTGCGCCGACGCTTCGTCGACGGGGCAACCATCTGGAACCCTCAGGCGGTAACCGCCGGAAGGCGAGGTTTCGATAACTCCGGCCAGCCCCACGAAAGCGAGCTTGCGGCGCAGGCGCGACATGTGGACAGCCACGCTGTTGGTTTCGGGCACGAAGCCCATGCGCCACACATCGTAGATGAGTTCCTGCTTGCTGACGAACTGGTCGAGCGAATCGGCCAGGCGCCAGATCAGAGCAAACTCACGTGGATTGAGATTGAGCGGCTTGCCGTCCCCGAATGCTTCGCGAGCGAGCAGGTCAAGGGTCAGTCGGCCGATCCGCCGGCTGCGGGGCAGCCATTGGGTGAACTGCACGAGTCGGTTGGCGCGGGCGCCAAGCTCTTCGATGCAGATGCGATCGGTCACCACATCGCCAAAGCCGATTTCGAGCAGTGACGTGCGTTCCCGCGCTTCCTGGACGCCCACGATCAGGACGCATCTGCGAACTTCCTGATGAAGCGACGATAGCAGGCGCATCCACTCGACACTGTCGAGTTCGGCGGCGTCTATCAGCCCGACGCAGTCGGACGATGGTTGCCCGTCTGGATCGAGTATCCAGCCGCAGCGTTGCAGGTCGAGTCTTTCAGGCATTGTCTCAGGCGCCAGCCATCGAAATCTTGGCGCGTGGCATTCGCTCTTTCCCAGATAGGTCATTCCCCCCCCAATCTGATCAGCCCCAGTGGTGTTAAAAGAAGTCTATATACTGGGCTATGTGCCCTAGGGAACAACACCTAAATTCTTACAGGCAGGCCATTGAACGTCTGTCATGGCCTGCCTGTAGTCCAAATCAGCCTGCCGGTGTGTTCACGCCCTTCGAGGCGAGGAAGCGCTTGATGTTGCGCGCGGCCTGACGGAGGCGCTGTTCGTTCTCGACCATGGCGATGCGGACGAAGCCTTCGCCGTCCTCGCCGTAACCGACGCCCGGCGCGACTGCGACCTCGGCCTCGGTGAGAAGCTGCTTCGAGAATTCCAGGCTCCCCATTTCCTTCAGCGCAGGCGGGAGGGGCGCCCAGGCGAACATCGAAGCCTTGGGGCTCGGGATGTCCCAGCCGGCACGGCCGAACGCCTCGACCATCACGTCGCGGCGCTTCTGGTAGAGCGCGCGGTTCTTTTCCACGATGTCCTGCGGGCCATTGAGCGCGGCGCAGGCGGCAGCCTGGATCGGCGTGAATGCGCCATAGTCGAGATAGGACTTCACCCGCTTGAGCGCGGCGATCAGCTTGGCGTTACCCACCGCGAATCCGACGCGCCAGCCTGCCATCGAGAACGTTTTCGACATCGAGGTGAATTCCACCGCGACGTCCTTGGCGCCGGGCACCTCGAGGATCGAGCGGGTCGGGTTGCCGTCGAAATAGAGTTCCGAATAGGCAAGGTCGGACAGGATCCAGACCTTGTTCTCCTTGGCCCAGGCGACCAGGCGTTCGTAGAAGGCGAGGTCCACCGTCTCGGCCGTCGGGTTCGACGGGTAGTTCACGATCAGGATCGAGGGACGCGGCACCGTAAAGGCCATCGCGCGGTCAAGCGATTCCCAGTAGCGTTCGTCCGGCGTGGTCGGCACCGAGCGGATCGTCGCCCCGGCGATGATGAAGCCGAACGTGTGAATCGGGTAGCTGGGGTTGGGCGCCAGCACGACGTCGCCCGGGGCGGTGATCGCCGTGGCGAGGCTGGCGAGGCCTTCCTTCGAACCCATCGTCATTACCACTTCGGTCTCGGGGTCGAGATCGACGTTGAAGCGGCGGCCGTAGTAGTTCGCCTGGGCGCGGCGAATGCCCGGAATGCCCGAGGATGCCGAATAGCCGTGCGCGTCTTCCTTGCGGGCGACTTCGCAGAGCTTGTCGATCACGTGGGCGGGCGGGGGCAGGTCGGGGTTGCCCATGCCGAGGTCGATGATGTCCTTACCCGCCTGGCGTGCCGCATGACGCATCGCGTTGACTTCGGCGATAACGTAGGGTGGCAGGCGCTTGATGCGGTAGAACTCGTCTTCCATGACCTCGGTGAATCCATAAAACACGCGGCGAGAAGTGCCGCGCGGGTTCCTGTAGGGGAATAAGGCCCCGGCGCAAATGGCCGATACGCAATTGTGCGACGTGCAAATGATGTCCCGCGCAACTTTTGTCCGGTTGGCGGCGGGCGGTGCAGTCGATAGGTATCGAAGCGAGGGGATTCGCCCGGGATCGCCCGCTGCAATTGGAGTTCGACCGCATATGGCGACCGACGCCACCGACCTGTTCACCGAGATGTTCCGGGGCCAGGCCCAGCAGGTCACGGGCCTGTTCGGGCAGCTTGTCCCGGCCGAAGGTACGCCCGAGGCCGAGACTGCCGTCCAGTGGGCCGAGATTGCCAGCCGCATGCATTCGATCTGGACCGAGTTCCAGGTGGAGCAACTCGGCAAGGCGAAGGGCACGCCGCATTATGCCGATCCCATGAAGTGGATTGCCACGGCCGAGGCGGTAGTGCGCCAGTTGCCGTTTTCCGATCCGCAGATCCAGCAGCGGCTGTGGGGCGAAGCCGTGGATCTCGTCAACGGGGTGCTTGGTCAGTACGGTCTCGGCCGCGGCGGGTTGAAGCAGGACAATGGAGAGGCGCAGCCCGAACTGCCTCGTAGCGATCGCCGTTTTGCCGATCCGGAATGGCGCCGCCAGCCGTTCTTCGCGGTGCTTCACCAACTCTATCTGCTGTTCGCGGACGAGGTGACGCGCATGGCCGGGGCGGTCGAGGGGCTGGAGCCGGCGAAGAAGGCGCAGCTCATGTTCGCGGCGCGTGCGGTCGTCGATGCGCTGAGCCCGGCAAACTTCCCCCTGACCAATCCGGTCGCTCTGGAAGCCGCGAGCCGCACCAAGGGTGAGAGCTTGGTGCGCGGCTTCGAGAACATGCTCGATGATATGCGCAAGGGACAACTCACCCACACGCGGCCCGGTGCCTTCGTGTTGGGGGAGAACATCGCGGTAACGCCGGGCAAGGTCGTGTTCGAGACTCCGCTCTACCAGCTGATCCAGTATACGCCGACAACGGACAAGGTACTCAAGACCCCGCTGCTGATCTTCCCGCCCTGGATCAACCGGTTTTACATCCTCGACCTCAATGCGAAGAAAAGCTTCGTGCGCTGGGCCGTTGGGCAGGGCGTGACCGTGTTCATGGTTTCGTGGAAGTCGGCGGATGCGGGCATGGCCGGTGTCGTGTGGGACGACTATATCGCCGCGCAGGTCGAAGCGATCGACCATGTGCGCGAAAGGCTCGGCGTACCTTCCGTCCATACCATCGGTTACTGCGTCGCCGGAACCACGCTTGCCGCAACCTTGGCCGTGCTGGCGCGCAAGGGCGAGGCTGACAAGGTGGCCAGTGCCACCTTCTTCACCGCACAAGTCGATTTCGAGGAAGCGGGAGACCTGAAGAACTTCGTGGACGACCAGCAGATCGAGACGCTCGGCAAGCTTTCGCCCGAAGGTTATCTCGATGGGCGCTACCTTGCCGCCACGTTCAACATCCTGCGCGGCAACGACCTGATCTGGAGCTACGTCGAGAAGAACTACCTCAAGGGCGAGGAATATCCGGCGTTCGACCTGCTCCACTGGAACGGCGATGTGACGAACCTGCCGGCGGGATGGCACCGGGACTATCTGCGGGACCTCTATCGCGATAACCGGCTGGTGGTCGCCGATTCGATGCAGGCTTGCGGTGTCCCGATCGACCTTCACCGGATCGCTACGCCGGTCTATATTCAGGCGGGAAGCGAAGATCACATCGCGCCCCCGCAGAGCGTGTGGAAGCTCACCCACTATCTGGCAGGTCCCTGGACCTTCCTGCTTGCAGGGTCAGGTCATATTGCCGGCGTGGTCAATCCGCCCAGTTCGAACAAGTACCAGTACTGGGTCAACGATGCGCGGCCGGACACTCTCGGTGCTTTCATCGAAGGGGCTCATGAGCATCCCGGAAGTTGGTGGCCGCACTGGGCCGAATGGCTACGGGAGCTGGATTCGGCTGAGATTCCCGCCCGTGGAAAGCGGCGCCCCGGCGGCCGGGGGGATAAGGTGATCGAGGATGCGCCGGGCCGTTACGTGGCCACGCGCTGATTTTGCCCCATTGCGGAGACGGTCCGGAACTTTCGCATCCGGACGGCGGTATCAATAGTGCCAGTCCGGCGCAGGAGTAGTCCCTTCGCCTCAGATTGGCGTGATAGAGCGCTTCGCAATTGCCGCGCGAAAATGGTGGCATCCAAGGATTTGTCCGTATTTTACTGAAACTTCGTTGCCGTTAAGCCGTTGCTTACGGGACGATGCGTCGCCCATCCGCCGTTCGAAAACCCCGCGGGAGCCACAGTTCGCCGCGGATGCTGCATTGCAACATTTGCGCTGCAGCGCAGCATAAGGGCATTGACTTCGCTCCTGCGAAATCATATTGTGCATTGCAACAAAGATATTTCCGAATCGCAATCTTTCAGCTTCGGGGCCCCATGGCGGAAAATTATCCGCCGCCTCATGATTGATCGCGATCCGCCCGAGACCCGTTTGCCAGCAGGAACGCAGGAACAGTCATATGGCCGGCCAGGAAGAGACAAAGGATGAGGTGCTTGCTGAAAAGGCCTATGAGGCTGCCGCTGCAAAAGCGCCGGTAGAGGTGCCCAAGCCAGTGCCTCCTGCTCCGAAGACGGAATCGGCAAAGCCCATCTCCGAGATCGCGGAAGCGGCCGTTGAGCCGAAATCGGTTGTTGCCGCTCCTGCTCCCAAGGCCGAGCCGGCTCCAGCTGTTTCCAAGGCCAGCCCGCCTGATGCTCCGAAAGCTGCCAAGGCGAAGGTTGTAAAGGCAAAGCCTGCGAAGGCGCCGAAACCGGCCGTGAAGGTCCTGGCTGCGGCGAAGCCGGCAAAGGCGCCCGTGGCCAAGGTCAAGGCTGCGCCTGCGGCAAAGATCGCTGCGGTGGCCAAGCCCGCCGCGCCGAAGAAAGTTGTTCCGGCCAAGCCCGTAGCGGCAAAGCCGGTCATCAAGGCCGCCAAGGCGAAGCCGGTCCTCGTGGCCGCGACGAAGCCTTTGGCGCCAAAAGCCAACGCGGCAAAAAAGACCGCTGAGACCAAGACAGTCAAGTTCGCAGGACTTTTCACACCATTCATGCTCGAGGAAAAAACGATGGACATGAGCGCTAACTTCGCCGGCTTCCAGGATGCCATTACCGAAGCTCAGACCAAGGCGAAGGCCGCATTCGAAAAGAGCGCTGTCGCGTTCGGCGAAGTGGGCGATTTCACCAAGGGCAATGTCGAAGCCGTGCTCGAATCGGGCAAGATCTTCGCTGAAGGCCTCCAGGGCTTCGGTTCCGAGTTCGTCGCTGAAGGTCGCAGTGCTTTCGAGACGCTGACCGGTGACATCAAGGAACTTGCCGCTGCCAAGTCTCCCAACGACTTCTTCAAGCTCCAGGGTGATCTGGCCCGCAAGAACTTCGACAGCGCCGTTGCCTACGGTTCGAAGAACAGCGAAGCCGTTCTCAAGCTGATGAGCGACGTGTTCGCGCCGCTTTCGGGCCGCGTTAGCCTCGCAGTGGAAAAGGCCCGCCAGACGGCTGCCTAAGCCGCTTCGGGTTATCTCGCAGTCATCATTTGACGGTCGGACGAGGCAACTCGTCGACGTTCTGCCGTCAATCGGCGCAATCTTGGCGGGACATCTTGTTTCCCGGCGCTCCGATACGATATTCTGCCATCATGCTTTCCCCTGTCGTCGATTCCCAGCTGCCCCTTTCCGTGCCTGCGCACATCATGCGCGCGCGCGCCGAACGTGTGCTTTCCGCACCAGTGGGAGCGGGAGACGATCAGGATCCCGATCGGGGGGGCGGTGACGACGATCAGCTCGGCGTCGCGACCAAGACGCGGGCCAAGCCGAAAAAACCGAGCCAGTTCAAAGTGCTGATGCTCAATGACGATTACACCCCGATGGAATTCGTGGTGCTGGTCCTCAAGCGTTTCTTTCACATGGACCTGGAGCAGGCGACGCGGGTCATGCTTCATGTCCATCAGAAGGGCGTCGGCGTCTGCGGGATTTTTCCTTACGAGATCGCCGAAACCAAGGTGAACCAGGTGATGGATTTCGCCAGGCAGAACCAGCATCCTCTCCAGTGCACGCTGGAAAAGGCCTGAACGGCTGATTCGCCTGATCCGGTCAGGGCGTGGTGGCCTTGCCGGGCGGGACCTCATACTTTTCGGCCAGAGCGCGGAAGAGAGCGGCGATGATCGCTGCTGCGGATGATTGTGCCGTGGCCTCTGCGGACGGTCCGCCATTCGGTAACGTCACTTCCGCCCAGTCGTGCAACGGGTTGAGCGATTCGATGCGCAAGAGCGCGCCGACAGGCAGCAACGCTATCGCAGCGCCGGCACAGTCGTTCCTGCCCAGAAGCCTCGCTGCTTCCCGTTCCTGAACATTCCAGCTTTCCGGGTTCGCAGGCCGCCGCCAGCGACCCAGGACCAGCATCGCTTCGCGGACGATTATCGGAGTGTCCGATCGTGTTGCGGCTTGCGCTCTGGCGGCAAAGTGCCGAAACCCGTCGGTAAGGCCTGGTATGGCGGCTTCAGGCGGGCTTTGGGGGATGGGAGGCTGGGGGATGGCTTCAGGATTGTCGGACGGCATGGCGGCTTTCGTCGGGGGGCGATGCGAGTGCAGGTGAGGCCGCTCGCGGGGATCGCCCCATTCGGCGGAAGGTTGACGCTGGCAACGTGAAACGGGCTGATTTAACCGTGAAATGGCGCAAGGTCGGGCGCGCCCGGGCGGCGAAGCTTTTGGGGGCTCCGTCCGCCGCATCCGAATGCCCGTTTGTCGCTCGACAACGGCCTGCGCGAATGTTCCCTCCGCTTGCAAAGACAATTCGCTTTGCCCACTCGCGCCAAGCCGTTAAGGGCTGGGAGCACGATTTTCTCACGACGCCCCGGTGAACCTCTCAGCGTGAAATTCTTCAGCGCCATCGATCGCTATATCTTCCGCCTCGTGCTGATGCCGATGCTCGGCATTTTTCTGCTCGCGGCATCCTTGCTCGTGCTCGACAAGATGCTGCGGCTGTTCGACTTCGTGGCGACCGAAGGCGGGCCGATCGGCGTCGTTTTCAAGATGCTGGCAAACCTGCTGCCGGAATATGCGAGCCTTGCAATTCCGCTGGGGCTCATGCTCGGTATCCTGCTTGCATTCCGCAAGCTCGCCACTTCGAGCGAACTCGACGTCATGCGTGCCGTGGGCCTCAGCTACACCCGCCTTCTGCGCGTGCCCTATATCATCGCTCTGGTTCTGGCAGCGTTGAACTTCGCGATCGTCGGATATCTGCAGCCGCTGGCGCGATATTACTACGAAGAGCTGAACTACGAGCTGAAATCGGGTGCGCTGGGAGCCTCGATCAAGGTCGGTGAATTCACTTCGCTCAAGGACCGGATCGCGCTGCGCATCGACGAAAGCCGTGACAACGGGCGTCGTCTCATCGGTATTTTCGCCCGCGTCGCGAACGAGAAGGGCCAGGTGCTTTCGATTTCTGCGCGGGAGGGGCAATTCCTGGCACTCAAGGGGGCACCTGATACGATCATCCTGCGGCTCGATCAGGGGCAGATCATTCAGGACATGCCCGGCAAGGAGCCGCGCGTCCTGTCGTTCACGCGTCATGACCTGCCGATCGAACTTCCCCAGATCGAGAAATTCCGCCAGCGCGGCGGGCAGGACCGTGAATATCTGCTGCCCGAACTTGCCAAGCTCGGCTGGAATGACAGCCTTCCCAAGGAGGAGCGGGTCTCGAGCCAGGCGAATTTCAACTATCGCATGGTTGAGGTCGTGATGATGTTGCTGCTTCCGCTTCTGGCGGTGGCTCTGGCGATTCCGCCGAAACGCTCTACGTCCGCGCTGGGCCTGTTCGTCTCTATCGTCATGGTCGTCGCCTATCACAAGGTGAACCAGTACGCGGCCGACGTTGCCTCCCTGGGCAAGATCAATCCGATTTTCGGGCTTTGGGGACCGTTCCTCATGCTCTCCGCGCTGATCCTCTGGATGTACTGGCGGGTTGCCTACGTCCCCGGCGGTCAGGCCATCGGTTGGCTGGAGAAGGGCGTCGAGATTGTCGTGAAACGCCTCAAGTCCCTATTGAAGCGCCGCCAGAGCGGACCGCTCCTGCCTGAACCCGCGGACCCTTCCTGAGATGCAGTTCGAATTCTTTCCCTCGCGCACCCTGACCTGGTATCTCGCGCGGCTGTTCATCACCCGCATCCTGGCGGTGCTGCTGATGCTGGTTCTCGTGCTTCAGGTCCTCGATCTGCTGGGCGAAAGCGGAGACATCCTGGCTTATCCCGGTAACGGCGAAGCCCAGCTGTTCTACTATGTGACCTTGCGGATACCGCAGCTTGTCGCGCGGTTCCTGCCGTACTCGGTGCTGCTGGCGACGATCATCACGCTCGCCACGCTGAACCAGAACAGCGAGGTCATCTCGATGAAGGCGGCGGGCCTTTCGGCGCATCAGGTGCTGGCACCCCTGATTCTCGCCGCGATGGTGATTTCCGTGGGTAGCCTTGCCTTCAACGAGCGCGTGGTCACACGTGCCTCGGCGGCGCTCGACGCCTGGCAGGCCGTGAAGTACGGGCCTGTTCCCAAGGACACCAAGGCGAAGGTGAATCTCTATCTGGCCGACGGGCAGGACTTGCTGATGGCGGCGAGTCTATCCGGGAACGGCAGCCAGATGACGCTCAACGGCGTGACGTTCTATCGCCGCGATGCGAACGACATGGTTGTCGAGCAGCTGCGTGCGGACCGCGCGACATACCAGAACCCGGGCTGGCGTTTCGAGAATCCCACCCGTTTCGAAGTGGCGACGACCACGACGACGAAGCTCGCCTCCGCCACTGTCGCCCCGGGCATTACGCCGGCGAAGATCATGATCACCAATGTCGATGCCGATTCGGAAAACCTGTTCGAACTCTCCGCTTCGATCGAAGCCATGAAGGTCGCCGGACGGCGGACGAGCGAGCTAGAAGCCGCGTGGTGGCACAAGCTTTCCGGGCCGTTCTCCTCGGTGCTGATGCCGCTGCTCGGCGCGGTTGCCGCGTTCGGCCTGGCGCGGTCGGGCCAGCTTCTGATCCGCGCGGTCATCGGCATGGCTCTGGGCTTTGCCTATTTCGTGCTCGACAATGCAGCGCTGGCGATGGGTAACTTCGGCGGCTATCCGCCGTTGATCGCGGCCTGGGCGCCGTTCGTGCTCTTCGCCCTGATCGGCGAGACGGTGCTGATCCGAACCGAGGAATAGCCCGTCTTCTTCCAACATCACCGGATATGAAAAAGGGGCCTCGCGCGGATTGCCGCGAGGCCCCTTTTTCTTTCTCGTCCCAACGGACGATCAGCGCGTTCGCATGGTGCTTTGGATCAGGCGTCCGACCAGCGGCATCAGGCCGGGGTAGTTCGCCTTAGCGTAAGTGGAATCGGTTCCCAGTTGCCGGGCAAGGCGGCGATGGGCTTCGGCCAGCGAGTGATACGGCATCGAGGGCAGGAGATGATGCAGCGCATGGTAGCGCAGGCCCACCGGCGCCCAAAGTTCGGAGAACTTCGCGGGGGGCGGAACGTTCACCGAATCGAGGTACTGCGCGGTCACTGTCATGGCGTCGCCGTCGTTCTCCCAGAGGTGAGCGACAAGGGTGCGGACCTGGTTGAGGAATGCGGTGAGCGAAACCACGCAGAGCGCGATCAGCAGCGGGCGCCAGCCATATGCGGCGCTTGCGGCAAGCACGGCGATGGCCCAGGCCGAACAGCCAACTTCCTGCCAGAAGACCATGCGAGCGAACTTGCCTTCGGCGGGCCGCCGGCGGAACTGCGGGTTGATGGCGAGCGCGGACGCACGCTCCCACACGAGCTTGCGCAGCGGCGGTATCACGGCGCCCAGCGGCACCAGCACAGCCGAGCGGATCAGCAGCGCCACCGGCAGCAGGATGGCGGTCAGCGCGAAGACCGGCAGGCTCCAGGGCTTCATCAGCGCCAGCGGCAGGTACTCAGGGTCCTCCACCGTGCCATAGCGCGTGCGGGTATGGTGGATGGTGTGCACGTTCTCGTACATCAGAGACGGCGTGAGCAGCGGTATGCCGACCAGCAGGTTCCAGCCGAAGCGGAAGCCGGGCAGGGCATCGCGGTGAATATGGCTCAGTTCGTGAATGAACAGCAGCGCCCGGTAGAGTCCCAGCGCCGCCAGCAGGCCACAGCCGAGCGCCGCCCAGGGGCTGTCCACCAGGATTGCACCGGCCAGCGCACCATAGCCGACCGCGGCCGAGGCCAGCATGTCGGGCCAGTAGATTTCGGGCCGCGCGGCCGAGATGTCGCGGGTCAGTTCGACTGCCGCGCGCAGCATCGCCTTGTCGTCGGGAATCTCCGACGAACGCGGGCGAGCAGCAGCTTCGCGCGGTGCGGTGGGTGACAGGTCGATGGCTTCCTGGGCAATCATACAATCGGGTCCAAAGTTCAGGGCGGGCCCGAAAGATCGGTGCAAGCCCAAAGTCTCGGGGCAAAATTGGCCCCGGTGCGTGTTTTGCAGCGGCACTGCCGTGCGGTCCTGCTTGACAAGGTGACGGGACCGACCGCAGGTCGCGATCCAAGCATTCCCCATATAGCGGAACAAAGGCAGGATCGTGGCCAACGCCGAACTAGTCATCACACCCGTTTCCAGCAAGGCCGACCGCATCGCCTTTGTCGATTACGCTTATCGGCACAATGCGGCAGATCAAAACTGGGTGCCCAACCTGCGCTCGGAAGAGATTTCCAAGTTCACGCCGGGCAAGAACCCCTTCTGGGACCATGCGCGCGGCCAGCTTTTCCTGGCAAAGCGCGGTGGTGCCGTCGTCGGGCGCATTTCGGCGCATATCGATGAACTGGCGCTGAAACAGCCGCCTGAGCAGGGCATGGGGCCGGGAACCGGCAACTGGGGCGCCATCGAGGCGGACGATGAGGCGGTTGCGAGACTGCTGATCGAAACGGCCGAGAACTGGCTGCGCGAGCAGGGCATGACCCGGGTTCTGGCGCCGATGAACCTTTCGGTCTGGGAAGAGCCCGGCCTTCAGGTGCGCGGGTTCGATCATCCGCCGATGGTGATGATGGCGCACCACGATTCGGCCTATCAGCCATGGATCGAGGGTGCGGGCTATGACCGGGTGAAGACCCTGTTCACCTACGATCTGGACGTGACGAAGAATTTCCCCCCGCTGATCCAGCGCATCGTCTCCTCGGGCGAGAAGAACGCCAAGATCCGCATCCGCGAAGTGGATCCCAGTCGATTCGACGAGGAAGCGGCGCTGATCTGCGACATCCTCAACGATGCCTGGTCGGACAACTGGGGCTTCGTGCCCTTCACTGACCGCGAGATCGCCTACACCGGAAAGGCGCTCAAGCCGCTGGTTCATCCCGAACTGATTCGGATCGCCGAATACGAAGGCGAGCCGTGGCGTTCATGATGACCTGGCCCGATCTCAACCAGGCACAGAAGCGGCTGAACGGCACCAAGGGCAAGCCGTCGATCCTCGGGCTCATCAAGTTGCTGCTCTGGCTGCGCAAGCCGAAGCCGGCCGACATGCGCGTGCCGCTGATGGGCGTGCGCAAGAAGCTGCAATCCTCGCGTCTGGCCAGCCAGCTCGCCTTTATGATGATCGAGTACATCCGTCGGTCGGCCACGGCGAAGTTCGGCGCCAGGCGCGGCGAGATCGGCTGGGTTCTAGAAGACAACCAGGGGATGGTCGCCATTGCAGGGGCCATCGACAGCAAGGTGAACCGCGAATACGCGATCTACGAAAAGGCGCTCTGAAACGGGCGGCGCGGTTGTCCCGCAGTGCGCCGGGCAACCGCCGCCGGGGCTTATTGCTGCGGCGCAGGCTCGGCGGCGGCGGCTTCCACTTCGGCGGCGGCAGCGGCTGCGGCATTGGCCGTATCGTCCTCGGGCAGGGCTGCTTCCGTGGCGCTGCTGCGCGGGGATACCGAGCCGGAGCTCGAGTAGGTCGGCGCCGCCAGCGGCGATTGCGAACGCACGGTATCGTAAGGCAGCATGTCGTCGCTGACGGAGCGGGGCAGGAGCTTCGCGCCGCTGGCGGCCTTTTCGCTTGGCGCGTCCTGCTGATTGCAGCCGCCCAGGGCGGTGCCAGCGGTCAGGGCGAGTGTCAGTGCGGCCTTGGGCAGCATCCGGAAAAGACGGGTCATGCTGGCTGCTCCGGTGGGCATGGGCGGTCTAGCGCGGCGAGGAAGGCGGGCGCGCGGGCGATCAGGGCTTCGTCCCAGGTCGCGAACTCCACCGTGCGTCCAAGGCGCGCAAGGCTGGTGACGCCGAACTCGTCGATCCCGCAAGGAACGATGCCGGTGAAGTGCGACAGGTCGGGCCGGATGTTCACCGCGAAGCCGTGCATCGTCACCCATTTGCGGATGCGCACGCCGATCGCGCCGATCTTGGCCTCGCGCCCGTCCACGTCCTGGGTCCAGATGCCGATCCGGCCTTCGCTGCGGAAGCTTTCGACTCCGAAATCCTTCAGCGTTGCGATCACCCAGCCTTCGAGCCCATGGACGAAGCCGCGTGCGTCGCGGGCGCGTTTGCGCAGGTCCAGCAGGACATAAGCCACGCGCTGGCCCGGCCCATGATAGGTATAGCGCCCGCCGCGACCGGCCTCCACGACCTCGAAGCGCGGATCGAGCAGTTCGGTCAGGTCGGCGCTGGTGCCGGCCGTGTAGACGGGAGGGTGTTCGAGCAGCCATACCAGTTCGCGCGCCTCGCCGGCGGCGATCCGGGCGTTGCGCTCGGTCATTTCGTCAAGCGCGGCGCGGTAGGGCACGGGTTCGGCGCTGATCCGCAGTTCGATATCACCGGGAAGCGTGTCGGGAAAAGTCATGCCGCGTTGCGTGGCGTCATTCCCTGCGGTTATCAAGTCACTTTGAGGCGCCGCGCTAACATGGCGCCCTCGAACGGCGTATCAGGAGCATCTATGAGGTTCGACAGCAACAAGGCCTGGAGCCAGGCGTCCCTGGCGGTTTCCGCCAATCGGGAGGTGGTTCTGGCACTGGCGGGCGTCTTCTTCCTGCTGCCGCAACTCGTTTTCGCGATCTTCTTCCCGCAGCCGGAAATGGGCTCGGGGCTGAGCGAGACGCAGGTCGTCGAGGCGGTGAGGGCCTATTGGAACTCGGTGCTGCCGGTGATGATCCCGGTCGCCCTGCTTCAGGCGCTGGGCACGCTTTCGCTGCTCTGCCTGCTTGACACCGATCGCCGCCCGACGGTGGGAGAGGCGATTCGCTCCGGGCTGAAGGGCCTGCTGCCCTACCTGCTGGCGCAGATCGTGGCCGGACTGGCACTGGCCATGGTCGCCATGGTTGTCGGCGGCGTTCTGGGCGTGGCGGGTGGGAAGGCCGGTGCGGCCATCGGCCTTGGCCTTGCGCTGATTCTCGCCATCGCGATCGGCGTGCGCCTGTCGGTGACGGCGCCGGTCGTCGCCGTCGAGAAGACGCTCAACCCGATCGCGGCGCTGGCCCGATCCTGGGCCCTGACCAAGGGGAACACGGGCAGGTTGCTGGGCTTCTACGCCCTGCTGATGCTGGCGATGATGGTGCTGATGATCTTCGCCAATGTGCTGACGCTGCCGATCGCCTTGCTGGCTCCGGCCGAAGTGGCGCGCGTTGCGGGAGCAGTGCTCGAATCGATCCTGGCAACGATCATGGCGCTCTATTTCGTTGCGGTGATCGGGCAGGTGCATCGCCAGCTTGCCGGCCCTTCGCCCGAGCGGATAGCGGGCACGTTCGAATAAGCCGAAAACGAAAAAGGCCGGCGCCATGGCGCCGGCCTTTTTGTGTGAGGAGGCAGGAAGCGCGCCGCAGGGCGCTGCCTCAATCCTCGTCCTTCCAGCCCCAGAACAGGAAGCAGGGGGGTACGTTGATCGGCTCCATGCCGTTGTCGATCCGCGTGAAGTGGCGAGCCATGAATTCGCGCGCCTTGGGCGTGAACTGATAGACCAGGAACGCGCCGCCCTTGCGGATGACGCGGTAGGTTGCCGAAGCGATCGCCGGACCGACACCGTCGGGCAGGGTCGAGAACGGCAGGCCTGACAGCACGTAGTCCGCCTTTTCGTGGCCATGGGCGCGCACGATATCTTCCACGTCGGCGGCCGATCCGAGCACCGCGATGAAGCGGCTGTCCGTGATCGTGCGGCGCAGATAGTCGATGAACAGCGGGTTCGTGTCGATCACGATCAGCTGCCCGTCGCGACCGAGGCGGTCCAGCACCGGGCGGCAGAACGTGCCGACGCCGGGGCCGTATTCGACGAAGAGCTTGCAGTTGGCCCAGTCGACTGGACCCAGCATGCGGTTGATCGTGAAACGCGAGGACGGGACGATCGAGCCGACCATCACGGGATTGCGCAGGAAGCCTTCAATGAACACGCCCCATGGTCCGAGGCTGTGTTTGATCTTCCGCTTGATCCGCTGGGGCAGCGCCTCTCGGGCAAGCTCGGTACTGGTCATGCTGGCGGAAGCTCTCGCTTAGTTGTCGTCCGGCGAAGGGCGATTCGGTGACAGATCGGGGCCGATATTGCAAGCAAGCGTCGGCCCAATGTTACGGGGGAGTTACAGAATCTCGTGGACCTTTTCCTGCGGACGGCACAGCCGCACGCCCTTGTCGGTCTCCACCAAAGGACGCTCGATCAGGACGGGCTCCGCAGCCATGGCGGCCAGAACGGTGCCGTCGTCGGCATCGGGGAGGCCGCGCTCCGCTGCATCGGTGCCGCGCATGCGCAGGCCCTGCTGCGGCGAAATCCCGGCGTCCCTGTAGAGCTGGCCAAGCTTTTCCGCCGAGGGCGGGTTCTTCAGATACTCGATCACTTCCACTTCGGCGCCGGGCGTTTCCTGAAGGATCGCCAGCGTCTTGCGCGAGGTGCCGCAATTGGGGTTGTGCCAGATGGTCGCCTTCACGGGCGTGTCTCCTGTTGTCCTTGGGAAGTCGTTTGCAGCGGCGCCATGGCCGGGACGGCGCGCGCGGCGTCCTGCGGCGAGATGCCGGGCGCGGGCGCAGCGCTCAGCGTTTCCTCGCGGCGCATGGCCCGGCCGGCGCGCTGGACGGCGGCAATCAGGCGCGGATAGACGCCGCAGCGGCAGAGGTTGGGGATCGCTTCGCGGATTTCGGCATCGCTGGGATCGGCATTGCGGGCGAGTAGCGCCGCACCGCCGATGACGATGCCGGGCGTGCAGAAGCCGCACTGGATCGCCTGTTCGGCGACCATCGCCTGCTGCATCGGGTGCGAGCGATCCGCGGACAGGCCTTCGATGGTGGTAACGAAGCGCCCTTCGCATTCGCCCAGCGAGACGAGGCAGGAACGCAGCGCCGCGCCATCGACCAGGACCGTGCAGGCGCCGCAATCTCCCACGCCGCAGCCGTACTTGGTGCCGGTGAGGTTCGCGCCGTCACGCAGGCCCCAAAGCAGGGGCGTCTGCGGGTCCATGGCGATTTCGACCGGGTGATCGTTGACGGTCAGGCGCGGCATCGGCCCTCCTTATGCGCGCACGCGGCAATGCGCCAGTGCGGCATGTGCGGCGGAACGGTGCTCATGCACGGCCTGTCGCCAGTGCCCGCGCCCAATCGCCGCGCCCGGCCGCCAGCGCATCCTCCGCTGCCGACTGCCAGTCGTAGGCCACGGCAACCAGCTCGGCGCGCCATTCCCCCTCCGCGCGCTCGATCACGGCATAGCGCGCATGGGGCGATCCGCTTTCCATCACGTGCGGATAGGGATGGTCATCGTCGTAGGCGGGCAGGCCCACGGAGCCGGGATTGACCACCTGACGTCCGTCGGCAAGGCGGACGCTGCGCGGCAGGTGCGTGTGCCCGCAAAGGATCATGGCGGCATCGAGGCCGGCAACGCGGGCTTCCACTTCCGCTATCGTGGCCTGACGGCAGCCGTCCGGCTCCACGGTTTCCAGCAGATATTGCAGGTCGCTGCCGGGCGATCCGTGGCAGGCGTAGAGGTCTTCCTCCAGCCAGAGCGTATCCGGCAGCGCAGCCAGCCATGCACGGTGGTGGTCTTCCAGCCTTGCATCGGCGTGCGCGTCCGACAGGCCCATGCGTTCGCGCGGCAGTTCGAGCAATTGCCGTTCGTGATTGCCGCGAATCGTCTCGAGGCCGAGCGCCATCAGGCGTTCGGCGGTCCGGGCGGGCTGGAGCGGGCCGCTCAGGATGTCGCCCAGATTGACGATGCGCGTGATGCCGCGTGCCGTCACGTCCTCCAGCACGGCATCGAGCGCGCGCAGGTTGCCGTGGATGTCCGAGAGGACCGCCAGGCGCATCAGCGCAGGGCCACCCGCACGCCTGCCCAGAATGTGCGCGGCGTGCCAAGGTCGATGGAGCCGTCCTGATTGCGGGTCACGATGTCCTCGTCGGTCAGGTTCTCGGCGCGCAGCACCAGCGAGACCGGGCCTGTGACAGGTACTTGCACATAACCGTCAAGCGTGGTCGCGGCGGGGAGGACATAGCTCTGGAGGTCGTCCTCGTATTGCGCGCCGACATGGCGCAGCGTGGCCGCGAAGCGCCAGCCATCGGCCGGCAGCCAGGCCAGCGTCGCGCTGGCGGCGAACCTGGGGACTTGCGCCGGGCGCTTTCCGTCAAGGTCGGGATCCTGCGCCCTGACCTTGGCGTCGGTCCATGCCAGCGAACCGTCGAACCGGACCTTGCCGAGATCGAGCGCGGCCGCCGCTTCCAGTCCGCGTGCATGGACGGAATCGACATTTTGCCGCTCGCGCTGGTTGGTGGCCACGGTGACGTTGGCGATGGCATCCTTCACCTTGTTGTCGAAGGCCGTGAGCGAAAGCGTCAGCGCTTCGAACGGATGGATGTCCACGCCCGCCTCGTAACCGCGCAGGCGTTCGGGCTTGAGGTCGGGATTGGCCTGGGTCGTTACCGGGAAGACCACGAAGGGGCGGTAGAGTTCGTTGAGCGTGGGCAGGCGCATGCCGGTATAGGCCGCGGCGCGAAGGCTGACGGCCTTGCCCGCGTTCCAGACGAGCCCGCCCCGCGCATTGCCCATCCAGCCGGAGCGATCGGCATAGGCGCTGTCCTGCGTCACCGCGCCTGCGGGGCTGACCGAACGGTAGAAGCCGTTCCGGATCGTCCAGCGGTCCGCCCGTCCCCCGGCGGTGATGACGAGGTCGCCCAGCGTCCAGTCATCCTCGATGTAGAACCCGAGGTCGGACTGGTTGCCGCCCGCACGGCGCACGGCCGTGAAGGCGCCGGTTGCGTTGTACGGCAGTTCGAGCAGGTGCCCCTCGGTCAGCCTCAGGTCGGTGCCGATGCGCAGGACGTGATCCTTGCCCACCGGCGGGCGCAGTTCGGCCTTGCCGCCTATCGCCGTGGTCGGCGTGCGGCGCTGGTCGAGCGTTTTCCTGAAGGTGCTGGAACTGATGACGACGTTCGAGAAATCCTGCGCCTGGACGTAGCCCAGCACATCGAACTGCCAGTCTCCCCGGCCGACCAGACGGAGCGAGGCCTGCTGCCCGTCGGAGGTGGAATCGGCGCCCTTGAAGCGCAGGCTGCGGGTATCGCCATAGGCGAGGGCGGATGCCTGAAGCTCGACGTCCGCGTTCAGCGGCGCCACGGCCCGCAGCGATGCCGACCAGCTGTCATAGGCGGCGCGCGACGATGCGGGCACGCGCTGGCTGGCGGGGGTCGTCCAGAAACCTTCGCCCCGGTCCCACTGCACGCTGGCCACGAGGTAGCCCGCGCCAAGTTTCGGTGCGGCACTGGCCGACGCCTGTGTCTCGCCCCGGTCGTTGACGAGCGCGATGCCCTGAAGCGCGCCGATCTGGTCCGGCCCGGCGCTGGTCATCTCGATGGTTCCGGCGACGCGCCGGCTCCGAACGCTCCGGAACCGCCGCCGCGCGTCACCCGGATCGAGGAAAGTCGTTCGGGGGCGATGGCGCTGAAGGGGATGTAGCCGAAGAACGGGTTCGCCACGGGCACGCCGTCGAGCAATACCAGCGTCCGGCTCGACGCATTGCCGCCGAGCGCGCGCAAGGTTGCGCCTTGCGACGAGGGGTTGGCCGAGCGGCTGTCCGAGCGGCGGAATTGCGCGAAGCCCGCCACCGAGTTGAGTACGTCCTCGATCCGTCCCGAGGCGCTGGCGATCACCGCGTCGCGCTCGATCGTTTCCACGTCGTAGGCAGGTGTCGCCGGGCCGGATTCCAGGCCGTGGCCGGTGACGATTATCGGCCCGGCAGGCTCCGCGTTTTCATCGGCAAGAGCAGGCGCGGCAAGCAGCAGCAGCGGACAGCCGGCAAGCAGGCCGCCCACGAGCCGGAAGGAGCGTTGATACGTCATCTATCGGTCAGGCCGGTTCGATCGCCAGAACGACGGGCTCCAGCCCTTCCACGCGGCCTTCGAGCCGATCTCCCGGCGCCACCGGACCGACGCCGGCGGGTGTGCCGGTGTAGATGAGGTCGCCGGGCGCGAGGTGATAGAGGCGTGAAAGGTCGGCGATGAGTTCCGGCAGGCTCCAGATCATTTCGGAGAGCGGCGCATTCTGCTTCGTCACGCCGTTCCGGGCGAGGGTGATGCGTTGTTCGCCGGGCGCGCCGAATGCGGCAGCCGGGGTGATCGGGGCAATCACCGCACCGTTTTCGAAGTCCTTGCCGGTGTCCCAGGGGTAGCCCTTGGCCTTGGCGGCGTTCTGAAGGTCGCGCCGGGTCATGTCGAGGCCGCAGGCATAGCCGTAGACGAGCGCCATGGCCTGTTCGGCGGGAATCTCGAAGCCGTGGCCGCCGATGGCGACGACGAGTTCCATCTCGTAGTGGCAGTCCTGCGTTCCCGGCGGATAGGCGATCGCGCTGCCCGAGGCGCAGATGGCGGCGGGCGCCTTGGTGAACCAGATCGGCGCCTCGCGGTCCACCGCGTTGCCCAGTTCGCGCGCATGGGCGGCGTAGTTGCGGCCGACGCAGAACACGCGGCGCACCGGATAACGCGCTTCCTCACCGACGACGGGGACGCTGGGCACTTCGGGCAGTTCGAACAGCAGGCTCACTCGCGATTTCCTCCCTGGTTGCGGCGGAGGCATAGAGCGCGATGGCGTGCGGGGAAAGCGCAACCGGCTTGCCGTCCCCTGCGAAGCGCTTACATTTGCCGGTGTGACAGAGAAACAATACTTATCCGGGCGACTCCTTCTCGCGATGCCGGGCATGTTCGACCCCCGCTTCGATCACACTGTAAGCGTGCTTTGCGTGCACGACGAAAGTGGCGCTCTGGGCATCGGCGTCGGCAGGCTGCGCGAAGGCGTGCGCTTCCATGAAATCCTGGAGGAACTGGGCATCGATCCCGGCGTCGCCCCCGATTGCGAGGTTCACGACGGCGGCCCTGTGGAGCCGGGCCGGGGCTTCGTGCTGCACTCGACCGATTGGGGCGGGAGCGACACCGTGGAAGTGCAGCCGCTTTGCGCGCTTTCGGCCTCGATGGACGTGCTGCGCGCGATTGCCGAAGGCCGTGGACCGAGCCGGTGGCTCATGGCGCTCGGCTATGCGGGGTGGGCGCCCGGTCAGCTTGAAGGCGAGATGCGGCAGCACGGATGGCATGCGGCCGATCCGCATCCGGAGATCCTGTTCGATACGCCGGTCGATTCCCGCTGGACCGCGACCTGGCGGGCGGAAGGGATCGATCCGGCGCTGCTGTCGAGTCAGACCGGCCGCGCCTGATCGCCTGTCTTGCGGCTGTCCCGGATCAGGTCCGGGCGGGCGAAGGGGGCGTGCTTTCCGAGAGGGCGGAGAGATCCTCCGGGCGATCGATGTCGAGATGGATGGAGGGATCGTCGCATTCCACGAAGATTACGTCGTCGCGGCCGCGCAGCAGCCGTCCGGCGCCTTCGTCTCCGGTCAGCCCGGCAAGCTCCGGCAGAAGCCGCGCGGACAGCAGGACCGGATGGCCTGGATGGCCCTGGCGGCAAGGCATCGCAGCGGCGCCACTTCCCAGCGCATCGGCAAGACGGGCGGCCTCGCCGTGAGGCAGGCGGGGCATGTCGCCCAGGAACACGAAGACATCGCAGGGTTCGCCGAGAGCCGCGATGCCGGCCTTGAGGGAATCGGAAAGGGCATCGCTCTCAACGCGCAGCACCTCTACCGCCGGCGCGCCGTCCCACGTTCCGCAATCGAGGTCGGGGCGGGCGACGATCAGAATGCGCGACACCGGCGCCGCGCGCGCGGCGTGGACCGCGTGAAACAGCAGCGGCTCGCCCTCGAAGGGGGCAGACAGCTTGTCGCCCCCGAAGCGGCGCGACGATCCGGCGGCAAGGACGATCGCCGCCCGGTTCATGCGCGTTCCCGCGCCGGGTTCAGGGCCTGCATGATCTCTGCCATGATCCCCGTCGCGACTTCCCAGGGCGATTTTCCCAGACCGGGTACACCCGGCGAGAGGTGAAGCCGGTCCAGTTCCTCCGGCGTGGCGCCCGCGGCGCGCAAGGCGCCGAGCCTTGTCTCCGCGCGCGATCTGGCGCCGATCATGGCGACGTAACCGGCGCGCCCCGCAGCGCGGCAAGGCAGCCGCCGAGGTCGTGGTGATCCTCATGCGTGGCGCCGAGGTAGGCTGTCCAGCGATCGATGCCGAGTTCATCGAGCGCGGTGGCGGGGTCGGCGCGCAAGTAGCGCGAAACCGGGAAGGGCGGCGGCTGGTGCGGCCCGTCCGGCCGGAGCAGGATCGTCTCGAACTGGGCGAGCGCGCCGAGTTGTGCTGCGGCCAGAGCGCCGGGATCGCCGCCGGAAACGACGAGGCGGCGGGGCGGATCGTAGCGGCGCGAAAGCAGGAAGGGCTCCTCCTCCACGGCCAGCAGGGGGCCTTCGTCCACCGTGACCCATTGCCGCGTGCCGTCGCTGTGCCAGCGGCAGCTCCGACGTTCGGCGGCATGGCGCAGCAATTCGGTGGCCGCCGGACTATCCGGGGCGATGCGTTCGACCATGACGTGGAGCGCGCCGCCGCAGCGCAGGCGGATGTCGATCCACGGGCTTCCGGCGCCGTAATGGAGGTGCCGGGGCTCACCATCGGCCAGGACCTGCGCGGCGTGACTGGCCACGTCGCCTTCGATGCAGTCTCCCGAAAAGTAGCCGCTCGCGGCAATGTCGCTCCCGCCGCCGGCATTCTCCGGCGCGACGAACAGCATTTGCGCACCGGGGCCGCGCGGGGCGCTGCCGCCGACCCGATAGAGCGTGGCAAGGGCGACGGGATGCCCCGCACCGAAAGCCTCCGCCAGTGGCCGCCGAATGTCGTCGATCCAGCCGAACAGCGGCCAGTCCGCACTGTCGATGCTACCGCTCACGTCATCCTGCCGCGGCGCGTGCCTCTACGCGGTCGCCGACCAGCGGTGCGATCACCAGCCGGTGGAGGATACGGGCCGTGGCTTCCGGGGTCTGGTCCTCTCCATGCGTGAGCCACCAGGCGAGGATGTCGATCGTCGAACCGGTGCCATGAACGACGCCCAGGTCCTGCGGCAGCCAGTCCGCCGGATTGGCGACGCCTTCGATGAGGCGGCGGGCTTGCCGGATGAACTCATCGCGCACGATGCCTGCGGCGCCGCCTGCCAGAAGCGCGGACCACAAGGCCTTGTGCTGGCCGACGTGGCTGCAGAGCGCCAGAGTGGATTCGTAGCTGTTCGAGGCGTGGAGGATCGGGATCGACAGCGCCAGCAGTCCGGCGATTTCCTCGGACGCGACATCGCCCAGCAGCGCTTCCTTGGTCGGGTAGTGACGGAAGAAGGTGGCATAGCCGGTGCCGGCACGGGCCGAGATTTCGCGGATGGTGATCTGGTCGAAGGCCTTTTCCTCAAGCAGCGAAAGCATGGCCGCGTTGAGCGCCTTGCGCGAGCGTACCTGCCGCGCGTCGGTAGGCGCGTCTTTCCTGAATCCCGCGAGATTTCCGTTCATGATCGATCCGTAACACCCTGCTGCAAGGGTGTCTAACCCGCCTGCGCAGACTTCGACATGGCGGATTTCGGCATGAAGCCATGAATGGGGTTCAATATTCCCCGATGCGATCCGCGAAGAGCAGGCGCCCGCCCGAGAGGTGCCACAACGCCTCGTTGAAGTCTGCATTGCTCATGGCGAAGCAGCCTTCGCTGCGGCCGAGCTTGCCCCATTTCTCGATCATCGCGGCATCGACGTACCACGCCGGATGCATCACGATGGCGCGTTCGAGCGCCATGGAGTTATCCGGGTCGAGCCCCTTGAGACGGATCGAGGTGCCGTATTTGCCGGTGTACCATTCGCAGGTGAGGAAGGCCCCGCGCGAAGTGGCTTCCGAGCCGGGCATGTTCGAGAAGCTCTGCAACCAGCCGCTGTGCGCCGGGTCCGATCCGCGCCCGTGGGCCAGCAGGAAAGAGCGCACCGTCCCGTTCTCGATATTGACGAAGTGCAGGCGCGGTTTCCACGAAGGCTGGGCGAAATCGGCGATGCCGACGAGATCGGTGCGCCAGATATGGCCCTGCGTCCGCTGGACCTGCTGCGTGGCGACATCGAGGACGCGGCGCTGATACGGCGTGAGGGCGCTCGGCACCGCGGCAACCGGGCCAATCTGTCCCGAAGCTGTTCCTGCCAAATTTTCCGCTGCCAGCACACGCGAAGGTATTGCCAGGCTTGCGCCCGCAACCAATCCGCCCATGAGGACAGCACGCCGACCCAACGTCTGTTCCATCGCAGTAAGTTAACTCAATTGGATCGGAAGCGCCAGTTACTCCGACAGGAAGAGTTCCCGGCGCGAAGGCGGGCCATCGTATCGTTCCCACGATTCGCCGATTGCGGCGAGTCGCCGGGTGGGCAGATGCCGTGCGAACCCGCCCGGCACCTGCCAGCGATTCGTCAGGCCACGACCTTGAGCGGCTTGCGGGAATGCTGGTGGATCCAGTCCTCCAGCACCGGCGCGATCCGGGTGCGCCACTTGCTGCCGTTGAAGATACCGTAATGTCCGACATTTTCGGCCAGCAGGTACTTCTTGCGGCTCTCGGAAAGATGCGTCGCCAGCGTGAGCGCTGCCCTGGTCTGGCCAATGCCCGAGATGTCGTCCCGCTCCCCCTCGACTGCCAGCAGCGCGGTATCGCGGATGGCCGAGGGATCGATTCGCTCACCGCGATGGACGAATTCGCCCTTGGGCAGCGAATGCTTCTGGAACACGTGCTCGATGGTCTGGAGATAATAGTCCGCGGTCATGTCGCAGACCGAGCGATACTCGTCGTAGAATGCCTTGGTCGACGCCGCACCCTCGCCGTCGCCTTCGACGAGGTGCTTGAACATGCCGTAGTGGCTCATCATGTGGCTGCCGAGATTCATCGCCATGAAGCCGGCCAGTTGCAGGAAGCCGGGATAGACCCTGCGGCCGGCACCCGGATAGGCCAGCGGCACGGTGGCGATGACGTTGTTCTCGAACCAGGAAAGCGGCTGGTCCATGGCGACGTCGTTGACGCTGGTGGGTGCCTCGCGGGTGTCGACCGGGCCGCCCATCATGGTGAGCGTTGCCGGGCGGCAGGGATGCTCCTGCTTGCCCATGATCGCCGCGGCGGCGAACGCCGGGACCGACGGCTGGCAAACTGCGAGCATGTGCGTGCCGGGGCCGATATGTTCGAGGAAACCGATCAGGTAATCGATATAATCGTCAAGGTCGAAGTGACCGGCGGCGGCGGGGACCATCTTCGCGTCGGCCCAGTCGGTGATGTAGACCTCGCAGCTTTCCACCATCCGCGCCACGGTGCCGCGCAGGAGAGTGGCGAAGTGGCCGCTCATCGGGGCGACGATCAGCAGCTTGGGCGCATCCTTGGGCAGGCCGGGATGATCGAAGCGCAGCAGGTTCCCGAATGGGCGGTGCAGCACGATCGATTCGGTGACGGGCCAGGTCTGGCCACCGGTGGTCACGTCCTCGATGTCGAAAGCGGGCTTGCCGCGCGGGGCGGCGGCATGGGCGAAGACGTCCAGTGCGGAGGCCATCACCGGGCCGAATCCGAAGTAACCCATCGGCAGGGCGGGGTTGGCAAGCAGTTCAGCGCCGACCGAGGCCCATGCGGCGGCGCCGCTCAGCATCGTGCGCTGCAATTCGTAGGCATTATAGAGCAAGGTGCGTCTCCCGGACGGTGAAGCGACCCTTCCGTCCTGCAAAGGTTATGAACGCCATTTGGGGCCGAATCGTTACCGGCGCAATGCGGCGCACCCGATTTCGGCATTCGAGCCGCCCGATCACTCTGATCGTAAAGGCGCTTTTCATATATCTTTTCCTGAAGCCATGGACAGGATAAGGCCGCGCGCATGGACGCCAACGCGGGGCAGGCAGGATTGCCTGAGAACGAGAACGCCACCACCGATGCCAAGGCTCCGCGCCGAAGGAGCCTTGGGGCGCTGCGCATGGTCTGGCGGGAACTGTTCCACTATCCCGGCCGCATGGCGATTGCGGGGCTCGCGCTGCTGACCACGGCAACTTCGACCCTCGCGATTCCCTATGGGTTCCGCCAGATCGTCGACCAGGGCTTTGCGCAGGGCGCCGACCCTTCGGCAATCCGCTGGTGGTTCATCATGCTGCTGGGCGTGGTGATCGTGCTTTCGGTGGCCACGGCGGTGCGTTTCTACAGCGTTTCCTGGCTTGGCGAGCGTGTGGTGGCGGACGTTCGCCTGCGTGTGCAGAGGCACCTGCTCACGCTGTCGCCCAGCTTCTTCGAGGAAAACAGTCCCAAGGAAATCGCGTCCCGGATGACGGCGGACACCGCGATCATCGAAACGGTCGTCGGCACCACGGTCTCTGTCGCGCTGCGCAATGCCATCATGGCGGTGGGCGGGGTGATCTACCTCTTCATGCTGGCGCCGCACCTGACGCTGGGGCTCGTCGTCGCCATCCCGGTGGTGATCCTGCCGATCGCCGCCTTCGGCCGCCGCCTGCGCACCGTGGCGCGGGCGAGCCAGGATCGCGTGGCCGATATCGGCGCTACCACCAGCGAAGTCTTCGGTGCACTGCGGGTCGTGCAGGCCTTCAACCAGGAAGGCCGCGAGATGGAACGCTTCGCCGGCGCAGTGGAGCGCACGTTCGAGACCGGAAAGCATCGCATCACCATTCGCGCCGCGATGACGGCGGTTATCATGTTCCTGATCTTCGGCTCCATCACCGTCATCATGTGGCGCGGTGCCATCGGCGTTGCCGAAGGTTCCATCACGGGCGGTACGATCGCCGCTTTCGTGGTGACGGCCGGCATCGTGGCGGGCGCCTTCGGCTCGCTCACCGAAGTCTACGGCGATCTCGTGCGCGGCGCCGGTGCGGCCAGCCGCCTTGCCGAACTGCTGGGCGAGATGCCTGCGATCACCGCTCCCGCCCGCCCGCAGGCGCTTCCTCTGCCGGCGCGCGGCAAGCTGGCCTTCGAGCGCGTGACCTTCCGCTACCCTTCGCGCCCGGAAATGGCGGCGCTGCACGATTTCAGCCTGTCGATCGAACCGGGCGAGACGGTGGCGATCGTCGGCCCTTCGGGGGCCGGCAAGTCCACGCTGTTCCAGCTCGCCGAGCGGTTCTACGATCCGCAGGGCGGGGCGATCAAGATCGACGGCGTCCCGCTGACTTCCGCCGATCCCGGAGAGATCCGCCAGCGCATCGCACTGGTGCCGCAGGAGGGTGTACTGTTCGCCGCCTCCGCGCGCGACAACTTGCGCTACGGCAACTGGAACGCGGACGACGAGGCCATCTGGGCCGCCGCGCGCGCCGCCAATGCCGAGCGTTTCCTGCGCGAATTGCCGCAGGGGCTCGATACTTTCCTTGGCGAGGACGGCGCCCGCCTGTCCGGCGGCCAGCGTCAGCGCGTGGCGATTGCCCGCGCGCTGCTGCGCGACGCGCCGATCCTGCTGCTGGACGAGGCCACGAGTGCGCTTGATGCCGAAAGCGAGCGGCTGGTGCAGGACGCTCTCGAACACCTGATGGAGAACCGCACGACTCTCGTCATTGCGCACCGCCTCGCCACCGTGCGCAAGGCGGATCGCATCGTCGTGATGGACGGAGGGCGGATCGTGGAACAGGGCACGCACGAAAGCCTTGGCCAGGCCGGCGGGCTCTATGCGCGGCTGGCTTCGCTGCAATTCGATATGGATACCGCATCGGCCTTCGCGCGTTCGACGAACGCCTGACCTGCGACGACGAACGACATTTCAGGGCTGGCGTTGCCGAATATGGCAATTATGTTGCGCCGCTATCGACGGGCCGTTCCGGTCCGTCGCCAGACCGTTCGTGTCATTGCAATTCAGAAAGGTGGGACCATGACCCGCATTCTCGGCCGGGTGCTCGCTTCGACAGCGCTCGTTTCCGCATTGAGCTTTTCCGCTGTTCCGGCTCTTGCCGACGCTCCGGCGCCGGCGTCGGCAGGCGCGTCCTCCGATGCGATGCAGTTCGATCCCGGCAAGATGGATTGGGGCAAGTCCGGCATCCAGACCCAGTGGCAGGAAAAGACCGCCAGGCCCGGCGCGGACTTCGACAAGTTCGTGAACGGCAAGTGGGAAGCCGCTGTCGTGCTCCCGGCCGACCGCACCAACTGGGGGTCGTTCACCGCCCTGCGTGACCTTTCGGAACAGCGCGTTCACGGAATCATGGATGGCCTGATCGCCTCGAAGCCCGCCGCCGGTACTGACGCTGCCCGCGTCGAGGCGGCCTATGCGGCCTTCATGGACGTTGATGCGATCAACAAGGCCGGGCTCGCTCCGGCGCAGCCTTACCTCGAACGCATCTTCGCGGCCAAGACGCCCGACGACCTGATGAAGATCTTCGCGGCCCCGGGCTTCGCCTCGCCGCTCGGCGCTTATGTGACGGCCGATGCCAAGCAGAGCGATGTGAATGCCTTCGAAGTCGGCGTCGGCGGTCTCGGCCTGCCTGACCGTGACTATTACCTGAAGATCGACAAGCGTTCGCAGGACATCCGCGCCAAGTATGTCGAGTATCTGACCTTCGTCCTCGGCAAGGCCGGTTATGCCGACCCGTCGAGTGCCGCCAAGGCCGTGCTCTCGCTGGAAACCCGGCTGGCGCAGGCAGACTGGGACCGCGCAGCCAGCCGCGATCCGGACCTGACCTACAACAAGCTTTCCGTCGCCGAGTTCGAGGGCCTTGCCGCACCCGGCCTGATGCGTACTTTCATCGAGACGATGGGCGCCGGGAAGGCCGCCTATATCCTCGTCGATCAGATGCCGCCCACGGCCGAGGAACTGAAGGTCGCCCGCATCGATCCCGCCAAGGCGCAGACGCTGTTCGGCGGTGGTGTGCCGGAAGTCGCCCGGCTGGTTTCCGAGGTTCCGGTCTCGACATGGCAGGCCTGGCTTGCCGCGCACTTCCTGCGCGGCCATGCCTCGGTTCTTCCCACCGACATCGATGACGCCACCTTCGCCTTCTACGGCAAGACCATGAGCGGCCAGCCGGAGCAGCGCGCCCGCTGGAAGCGCGGCGTCGCCGCAGTCGAAGGCATGGCCGGTGAACTGGTCGGCAAGATCTACGCCGAGAAGTACTATCCGCCCGAAGCGCAGGCGGCGATGACCGACCTCGTCTCGAACTTGCGCAAGGCCATGGCGGTGAACCTGCAGAGCCTCGCCTGGATGGGCCCGGAAACCCGCAAGGAAGCCGAAGCCAAGCTCAATGCCTTCACTCCCAAGATCGGCGCGCTGCGAAGTTCAAGGAATACGAGGGCCTGACCTTCTCGGCCACCGATCCGCTCGGCAATGCCATTGCCGCGGGTTCGTGGGAGAACGACGACCAGATGAAGCGCATCGGCCAGCCGGTCGACAAGACCGAATGGTTCATGCTGCCCGAGACGGTCAACGCCTACTACAACCCGCCCTACAACGAGATCGTGTTCCCCGCAGCCATCCTCCAGCCGCCGTTCTTCAACGTTTCGGCGGACCCCGCGGTCAATTATGGCGGCATCGGCGCGGTGATCGGCCACGAGATGGGCCATGGCTTCGACGACCAGGGCGCCAAGTCGGACGGCACCGGCAACCTGCGCGACTGGTGGACCCCGGCCGACAAGGCCAACTTCCAGAAGCTGCAGGACAAGCTGGAAGCCCAGTACAACAGCTTCTGCCCGTTCGACGACGGCAAGACCTGCGTCAACGGCAAGCTGACCATGGGCGAGAACATCGGCGATCTCGGCGTCTCAGCCTCGCCTACCGCGCCTACAAGCTCTCGCTGAACGGCAAGGAAGCCCCGGTGATCGACGGCCTGACCGGCGACCAGCGCTTCTTCATGGCCTGGGCGCAAGTGTGGCGCAGCAAGTACCGCGAGGAATCGGTGCGCCAGCAGCTCATCACCGACCCGCACTCGCCGGCGCATTACCGCATCAACGGCATCGTCCGTAACTTCGACGAATGGTACAAGGCGTTCGACGTGAAGCCGGGGGATGCTCTCTATCTTCCGCCTGCCGAGCGCGTGCGTATCTGGTGATTTTTATCGCCTAAATGCCTCATGCCGCACGCTTCGGGTTGACTTGCCCGGTGTGTGCGGCATGACCTCTCGCCGATGAGCTTGACCCTAACCGCGATCCTCCTCGGCATTGTCGAGGGCCTCACCGAGTTCCTGCCAGTCTCTTCGACCGGGCACCTCATTCTTGCCACGCAGCTGTTCGGGTACGACGCTTCGCAGTGGGCAACCTTCAACATCGTGATCCAGCTCGGCGCGATCCTGGCTGTCATCGTGCAGTTCTGGCGCACGTTCTGGGCGGTGGGCGTGGGTCTGCTGCGGCTTGACCCGGTATCGATCCGCTTCGTGCGCAACGTGTTGCTGGCCTTCATCCCCTCGGCGGTGCTGGGCCTGATCCTCAAGGACCATATCGAGGGCCTGCTGGGCGAGCCTTCGGTCGTCGCCTGGGCGCTGATCGTGGGCGGCATCGCCATCCTCGCCATCGAGAAGGTGGCAAAGCCCGGTCCGCTCACCGGCGTTGCCGAGCTGCCGATGGTGAAGTGCATCGGCGTGGGCATCGCGCAGTGCCTTGCCATGGTGCCGGGTGTCAGCCGTTCCGGCGCGACGATCATGGGCGCGCTGGCGATGGGCGTCGAACGCCGTACTGCGGCGGAATTCAGCTTCTTCCTTGCCGTTCCCACGATGATGGGTGCCTCCACGCTCGAACTGCTGGGCGCGCGCGAACAGCTCATGGCGGGCACGGGCCCGGTCGGCTGGGGCGAGATCGGCATCGGCTTCGCCGTTTCGTTCGTGGTGGCGCTGGTCGTCATCAAGGCCTTCATGGCCTTCGTCAGCCGCTCGGGCTTTGCACCGTTCGCCTGGTATCGTATCGTCGCCGGCGCACTCGCGCTCTTCCTGCTTTCGCGGGTCTGATCAGGGGTTTGAACCATGGCCGAGAACGATCACAGGAAGCTCGGCCGCAAGGAATACGAAAAGCTGCTGGAGCCGATGCAGGAGGAGCTTGTGGGGATGGCCCGCTGGGCTTCCTCCACCGGCGCCCGCATCGTGGTCCTGTTCGAGGGGCGCGATACGGCGGGCAAGGGCGGGGCGATCAAGGCCGTAGGCGGCCAGCTCAATCCGCGCCAGTGCCGCACCGTCGCCCTCACCGCACCGGGCGAGCGGGAGCAGGGCCAGTGGTACTTCCAGCGCTATGCCGAACATTTGCCGACGCGGGGCGAAATCGTCCTCTTCGACCGCAGCTGGTACAACCGTGCCGGCGTGGAGAAAGTCATGGGTTTCGCCACCGGCTCGGAAGTGAAGCGCTTTCTCCAGCAGGCCCCCGTGTTCGAGCGGATGCTCGTCGATGACGGTATCCTGCTGTTCAAGTACTGGCTCTCCTGCGATCAGGAGAAGCAGGAGGAGCGCCTTCACGAACGGCTCGACGATCCGCTCAAGCGCTGGAAGCTGTCGCCGATCGACGTGGCGGCGCGTGAGAAGTACGAAGAATATACCAAGGCGCGCGAGGTCATGCTCAAGGCCACGCACAAGAAGCACGCGCCGTGGACGGTGGTGGACTTCAACGACCAGCGAATCGGTCGACTCACGCTGGTACGCGACCTGCTGGACCGGCTGCCCGATACCAAGGTCGAGCCGCAGACGATCAAAATGCCGAAACTGAATCACTCGCCCTACAATGAGAAATTCGGCGTTCTGAAGCCGATCACGCCTTTCGACACGGAGTAAGTCGGGCCTCTTCCGCTTGACTTTGGGCTGTCACTATCGCATGGGCCGCAACCTTGAGGGGCGGCGCTCGATTGCCGCCCTGAAATTTTTCAACGGAACATGCCGGCCGGCCAGGGCGGCTGAAACGAGAGATACAGGAAACCGCCATGGCGAAGCCCGCAACCGTCAAGATCCGTCTTGTCTCGACCGCCGACACCGGCTTCTTCTACGTCACGAAGAAGAACCCGCGCAACACGACCGAGAAGATGAACTTCCGCAAGTACGATCCCGTCGTGCGCAAGCACGTCGAGTTCAAGGAAGCCAAGATCAAGTAAGGTTTTTCGGAACCTTACAATTCAGGGGCGGTTCAAGCCTGCAAACCCAATGGGAGCATCATGAACCGCACCTTCAAGATCTTTCGCTCTTGCGTAGGCGCGGCCAGTTTGGCCGCGCTTTCCGTTCCTGCCCTCCTTCCGGCGACGCCCGCACTGGCCGCGCCATCCGATGATTCGGCGCAGTTGAGCCAAGCCGTCGAGGCGCTGCGCGCGATCTCGACGATGAAGGCCGATTTCGTCCAGACTGACCGCAACGGCCAGAGCCTGACCGGCCAGTTGACGCTGATGCGTCCCGGCAAGATCCGCTTCCAATACGAGAAGAGCGCCCAGTTGCTGATCGTCAGCGACGGCAAGGCGCTGACCATGATCGACTACTCGGTGAAGCAGGTACAGCGCTGGCCGATCAGCAATACTCCGCTGGGACCGATCATCGACCCCCGGCGCGACATGACGAAATACGGCACGGTCAAGCAGACCGGCAATCCCAATGTCGTCAGCATCGAGGTCCGCGATCGTTCGCACCCGGAATACGGCGTCATCACCCTGATCTTCACCCGCAAGGCTTCGGCGCCGGGTGGGTTGGAGCTGAGCTACTGGGTCGCGCTCGATTCGCAGAACAAGCGCACCACGATCTCGCTTTCGAACCAGCGCTATGGCGTGCCGGTTGGCGATGCGGATTTCCGTTGGAACGACCCGCGCCCCCGCAACCGTCGATAGAGCGCAACGGTTTGTCGCGAGCTGAGTGCTCCGTGCGACGGAATGCGACACTTTTCTGAATTCCGTTCACTTGGCAGCAAGCCAACAGCGCCTAGATTGAAATGGTCAGAGCGGTTCGAGGCGGGTTTCCCCCCTGTTGCCCACGCCTCCCACAGGGCCCTCTGATTTAGCGTGACGAACGCTTACATGAACCCTCGGTCCTCTGCCCCCGGACCGAGGGTTTTTGTTTTTCTGGCTGCTTTTTCCGCCCAGCGGGGCTGCGAACGCTACCGCTCTGCGCTTCCGGTGCTCACGGCCATCAAGGCCGCTCCGCTCCGGTTCTCAATCGGCAGCATTCTCGCTCCCGCCGGACGAAAAAATCGGCCAGAAAAACGCGCTCGTGATTTGGGTCATATGTTGCCCGCGAAGGCAGGGGGCCCGCTTTCTTGCGGCGTGGCTCTGGAAATTCGCCAAGGGCATGCCTAAAGCCTGCGGCATGAAGATCGCCACCTGGAACATCAATTCTGTCCGCCTTCGCATCGACCAGGTCGAGCGTTTCCTGACCGAACAGTCGCCCGACGTTCTTTGCCTTCAGGAGATCAAGGTCGCCGAGCCGCTTTTTCCGCACGAGATGTTCGAGCGACTCGGCTACACGCACCGGGCGATCCACGGGCAGAAGGGCTACCATGGTGTCGCCACCGTCAGCCGCGTGCCTTTCACCGAGTTCAGCCGGCATGACTGGCAGGACAATGGTGAAGCCCGCCATGTCGGCGTGGAGCTTCAGGGCGCCGGGCAGGGGATGATCCTCGAAAACGTCTACATCCCCGCAGGCGGCGACGTGGCCGACCGTGAGGTGAATTTGAAGTTCGGTCAGAAGCTGGACTTCCTCGAACGGATGACGCGCTGGGCCGACAAGGTCGACCGGCCGACCCTGATCGTCGGCGATTTCAACATCGCCCCGCTGGAATCGGACGTCTACAATCACAAGGCGCTGCTCAAGGTCGTCAGTCACACGCCGGTCGAGGTTGAGACGCTGACCCGTTTCAAGGATGCGCACGGCTGGGTCGATCTCGGCCGGGAGTTCATTCCCGCGCCCGAACGCAACTATTCCTGGTGGTCCTACCGCAGCTATTGGCGCCAGAAGGACCAGGGGCGCCGGCTCGACCACATGTGGGCCTCTCCCGATCTCGCGAAGCAGGCGCGTGCACACAGCTTCGTGGAGGAAACCCGCCGCTGGGAGCAGCCCAGCGATCACATCCCGCTTATTACGGAGTTCGCGCTCTGAGCGCGGCGCAACCTTCGGCCGGGGCTCGCCGTGTCGCACTGGCGCTCGATGCGCTGCGTCACGGCTGGGCGATTCGAATCGGTGACGGCCAAGGCGGGGGCGCCATCCTGTTGCCGGCCGAAACCGGCTTCGCGCCGGGGGTAACCGCGCCGCGGATGCTGATCTCGGCCGCCCGCGCGGTGACGCTCAAGCTGGCCAACCAGCGCGAGGCCGCCGTGCCCGAGGCACCGGTGCTGATTCGTGCTGCCGAGCCTTTCGATCTGGAAACCGCCCGCGCGGTGGCCGATCCCGCGCTGGACCTCGCCCATCCGATGAAGGGGCCGTTCGCGGCCGAGCACATCGGCGACATGGACATGGCCCGCGCCGCAATGGAGCTGGCACGCCTTGCGGGCATCCTGCCCGCATTCCTGATCGCACCCGAACTGGGCGGTGAGGTGCAGCCCGTTTCGCCGGCCGATCTGGCCGAATGGAAGGATACCGACCGGCTTGCGATCGCTTCGCGTGCGCGCCTGCCGGTTGCCGCGTGCGAGGAGGCCGAGATCGTTGCCTTCCGCGCGCTCGATGATCTTCGCGAGCATGTGGCCCTTGTGATCGGCACGCAGGACGGCGATCGCGCCCCACTGGTGCGGCTTCATTCGGAATGCCTGACCGGCGATATCCTGGGCAGCCTCAAGTGCGATTGCGGGCCTCAGCTCGATGCCGCCCTGCGCGCCATGGCCGATGAGGCGAAGAACGGCGGCTGGGGCGTGCTGCTCTATTTGCGTCAGGAAGGGCGCGGGATCGGCCTCGTCAACAAACTGCGGGCCTATCGTCTGCAGGATCTCGGTTATGACACCGTAGATGCCAACAACCGGCTGGGCCTGCCGACCGAGGCGCGCGATTTTCCCGTGGCGGCGCGGATGCTGGACCTGCTCGGCGTATCGTCGATCCGGCTGATGACCAACAACCCCGCCAAGGTCTCCGCGCTAGAGGGTGTCGGCGTGGACGTGGTCGAGCGGGTTCCGCATCAATTGCCGGCCAACCCGCACAATGCGCGCTACCTGGAAACCAAGCGCGATCGCACGGGGCATATCCTCTGATTCGTCCGCCCGGGTGCGATCCGGGCGAACATACCGTCAATGCGGCGGTGCATCCGAAAAAAGGCCGGGGCGCGAACGAGGGGTGAGGGGGATGCCGCGCCCCGGCACCGTCGTCAGGGGATCATGAGTACGATCGATCCGACCACGGCTGCGACCGCGCCTATGAACAGGGCTGCCTTGCCGATGTCGCTCGGCTTGAAGCGGTCCTGATGCTGGGCGCGGTAGTCCTGGTATTGCTGTGAGATTTCCGGCGTTCCGGCGAGAATGCCGAGGTCCAGAGAACTGGCCCTGCGCTTGAACCAGATGTCGATTTCCTGAAGTTCCGCTTCGGTCAGCGCCGGATAGCGGGATAGCAGCGCGGAGATGCGCTCTCGATCTTCAACGCGCGCGGCGTCGCTGATTTCTGGTGACATGGTATGACCCTTGATCTGCATTCGTGTGCGGCGCGCGTCTGGGCGCGCCGGGCGAGGAGCGGATCAGGCCAGCGGCGGTGCGGTGCTGTCGGGAACCCGTGCGGGGTGGTGGCGCGGCGGGGGGCCGCGCACATCGGGTTGCAGGTGCCTGGGCGATGCCGGAACCAGCGTTGTCAGCCGGACGACGGCAATCTCGCGGATGGCTCTTGGCGGCGCGGGCGGCATCGGGACCGCCTGTACATGGCCTGCTTCGACACGGCGGCCGGAAGTCAGCGCAAGATCAAGCGTGGCCGCGCTGAACGCCGATCCTTGCGTGCGTTCCAGGGGTGCGCGAATCGGATCGCCGGCCTGAAGGCCGATCGCGGCCAGCAGGAGAAGCGCCCAGAAGTGAAAGCGCGGGAACGAGGCGAAGCCCAGGGGCATGTGATTTAGCTAGGGGTTCGCGGCGCGCGTGACAAGCCGGCGGCACGGCATCCATCGGCCCGGGCGATGCAGGGGCTCAGCGTTTCTCGTAACGGACCAGTCCGGTGCCGAGCGTGTTGGCACCCAGTTTCACCGCATCGCCCGACCAGTCGGCCACGAAGGCGCTCTTGCGGTCGATACCGGGTGCGAAGCGGGCGTTGTTGCCGTCCACGACCAGCCCTTGCGAGGTGTGGTTGCGGTGTTCGGCGGCGACGGCGATGAAGGCGGAGTAGTTCTCCTTGTCGCGCCCCTGGACGAACCAGTTGTCCACGACGCGCCCGGTTGCACCGTCTGCCAGGTCGATCATGTAGTTGGTGGAGCGACCGGCCGCATCGTCGAAGCTGGAATCGAGCACTTCGATGCGGGCGGCGCGGCTTTTGAGGTAATGGCCGCCGGTGCCTGCCTCGAACCGGCTGCGGGTGACGGACAGCGCGCCGTAGTTGCCGACATAGATCGAGTGCGCGCAGCCCGACCCCTCGCAAGTGCCGAGGCGCGAAAAGGTCGACTTGTCGATCGCGATGGAGCCTTGCGGATCGTCGCCGGTCAGCAGGCCCTGTTCGCTGTCGCGGAACCAGGCCTGCGTTATCGAGAGGTTGCCGTGTTCGAGGCGCACGCCGGCGCCATTCTTGTCCGAAACGCGAATATTGGCAAAGACCATGCCTTCTATCCGGGCGTTGCGCCCGCGCAGGACCAGTGCGGCCTTGTCCTCGCAGGCGACCCCATCAAGCACCGACTGGCCGGGAACCTGCGCCTGGTAAGTCACGTCGCCCTTACCCTGCACCGCGCAGTCGGCAAACCGCATGGAGGCGAACCGAATGGTTCCGCGGCCTTCGCCGATGGCGTCCACCGCATCCTGAAGGCGGGTGTAGCTGCGTCCGGTTTCGACCACGGTGTACGGCGCGCCTTGCCCGAAAGACAGGGTGGCGGGAAGGGTGGTCAGCAGCAGGGCGCCGGAGGCGAGAGCGAGTCGAACGAGGCGGTTCATGCCCCTGCCTAGCGCGGCGGAAGCGCCTCTGTGTTAACGGCTTTTGCTGCGTCCCGGAACAGGACGGTCAGTCGCGCTTGCCGGAGCGCCACTTCCATCCGCCGCGTGTGCGCTTTGCCGCGATGACGACGAACAGTCCCGTCACGAGCAGGAACAGAGCCAGGGCGGCCATGCGCGCGCCTGTGGTGCCGGCACGGTTGAGCAGCGCGATTCCGGCGACCGAGGCCACATAGAGCAGCATTAGCGCCCAGCCTTGCCATGCGATCGGCAGGCCCGCGCCGTAGCCGAAGCGCTTGGGCGCGAACCAGGCGCCGTCTTTCGTCGATTCGTGCATCATGCTTCGTCCTCCCGAGCCGGTGGCCGGCCGCGCCGGGCCGGCTCGCTGGCCTCGACCTTGATCCCGCGCCGGGCAAGCGCTTCGCGCAGCAGCACCTCGACCTGGGCGTTGACCGAACGGAAATCGGCTGCGGCGCAGCGCTCCAGCGCGGTGTGAAGCACCGGGTCAAGCCGCAGCGCGAACGCCTTCTTGCCGGGACTGGCCATTCGCCCGAAAGCCTTACTGGTAGAGCGTGCCGGTATTGACCACCGGCTGCGTGTCACGTTCGCCGCAGAGCACCACCATCAGGTTGGACACCATCGCTGCCCGGCGTTCGTCGTCGAGTTCGACCACGTTCTTTTCCGAGAGCTGTGCCAGCGCCATCTCCACCATCGAGACCGCGCCTTCCACCAGCTTGCGGCGCGCCCCGATCACCGCCTCGGCCTGCTGGCGGCGCAGCATGGCGCCGGCAATCTCGGGTGCGTAGGCCAAGTGGGTGAGGCCGCATTCGTCCACGGTGAGGCCGGCGACGTGCAGGCGCTCGATCAGTTCGGCCCGCAATTCGGCGTTCACTTCGGCATGGCTCCCGCGCAGGGTGATCTCGGCATCCTCGACATCGTCATAGGCATAGCGCGAACCGATCGAGCGGACCGCCGCCTCGATCTGCACGTTCACGAAAGCCTTGTAGTCGTCCACGTCGTAAAGTGCCTGAGCGGTGTCCGCGACGCGCCAGACGACATTGGTGGCGATTTCGATCGGATTGCCGCGCAAGTCGTTCACCTTGAGCTTCTCCGAAACCACATTGTTGGCGCGAACCGAAATCCGGCGCTTTGCCATCCACGGCCAGACCCAGCGCAGTCCGGCGGCGCGGTCGGTACCGCGGTATGAGCCGAACAGGGTGATCGCGGCCGCCATGTTGGGCTGGATCATGTAGAAGCCGGAGGCGATCAGAATTGCCACCACAACGAGCGGGACGATCAGGGCGAGGGTTGCGAACACCGTGCCCGCCGCGGGATCGTTGCTGCCCGCGAGCATGGCGATGCTTGCCACCGCCAGCACCAGAAGCGCGACGAGAACCGCCAGCATCAGATATCCGCTTATGCTCGAGGCCACCGATTCCCGGCTGGAATTGATGGGCAAATGCGACTCGGACATCGAAAACGCTCCCTTGAAAGTGATATCACTTTAATATCAAATGTGCACATTCGGTCAAGCGGGGTTGAAAAACAGACGATTCGCCGCTATCTGGGCGTTGCGGGCCGGGCCCCTCTGGCGCGGCGTCGGTCGTGGTTTCATCCACGCGGGCGCCTCGTGATGTCGGACCGCATCGGGTGAAACCGATGCAGGTTCCGGGGGTCTTCCAAGCCCAAAATAGCTCCGGCACAGGAACCTTGCTTCGGGTCATCCGATCGAACCAACTCAAGTTCGATAGGGTTTTGACAATGACCGATCATATGTTCCGACTGCTCGAGCGCCATCAGAAGCTCGATGCCCTGCTGCGTTTCGCGCAGGGCAGGCCCATCGCCGATCCTCTCGAGATCGCGAAGCTGAAGAGAAGGAAACAGGAGTTCAGGGGCAGGCTGGCACGGTTGCTACTCCCCCCCAGCGCCGTTGCGCACAGCCTGTAACCCTTGCGCCGGCGCGATCCCCCCCCCCTTTTCGCGCCGCGCTTCCTTCTTCTCCTGCTTCAGGTGATCGCCGTGGATTTTCTTTTCTATGACTGGCTGGGTACGCCCGCCTGGTTCTGGCTGGCGTTTGCCGGCCTCGTTTTCGTACTGACCGCGTTCGATCTCGGCTTCCTGCACAAGGAAGACCGGGAAATGGGCATTGCCGAATCGCTGCGGCTCTCGGTCTTCTACATTGCCATCGCCTCGGTTTTCGGGGCGTGGGTCTGGTGGGCCAAGGGCTCGGAAGACGGCATTGCCTATTTCACCGGCTACTTCATCGAGAAGGCGCTCTCGATCGACAACGTCTTCGTGATCTCGATGATCTTCGGCTTCTTCGCGATTGCGCCCAAGTACCAGTACCGCGCGCTTCTCTGGGGCATCATGGCGGTGATCGTGCTGCGCGGACTGATGATCGCGGGCGGCGTGGCGCTCGTGTCGCAGGCGCACTGGGTGATGTACATCTTCGCCGCGTTCCTCGTGTTTACCGGCGTGAAGATGCTGTTCGCGAAAGAGCAGGATCCCGATATCGGCAACAACCCCGTGATCCGCTGGATTTCACGCCACATGCGCGTGACCAAGGCGCATCACGAGGAGCACTTCTTCGTGCGCGAGAGGAATGAGGCAGGCAGGCTCGTCTGGGCGGCCACGCCGCTGTTCCTGGCGCTGGTCATCATCAACCTGGCCGACCTGGTGTTCGCAGTGGATTCGGTGCCGGCGATCTTCTCGATCACGACCGACACTTTCATCGTCTATACCTCGAACATCATGGCGATCCTCGGCCTGCGCGCGCTCTACTTCGCGCTGGCGGCGATGGTGCACCGTTTCCATTACCTGAAGTATGCCCTCGCACTCGTGCTGGTGTTCATCGGCGCCAAGATTCTCGTTGCGGACTTCGTGATGGGCGGAGCGAAGTTCCCGCCGTTGATCAGCCTGGGCGTCACGCTGGCGCTGATCGCGGGCGGCGTGGGCTGGTCCTTGTGGAAGACGCGCGGGGAGGAGCCCCGGATCGGACACTGACGCGTGGCTATGAACGGATGAGGCGCCCTGCTAGGGCATAGGCCATGGCGCGCCTCATCCTGTTCAACAAGCCCTACGATGTCCTCTCGCAGTTTACGGATGTGCGCTCGCCCACGCCGCGCGCAACGCTGTCGGACTATATCGACGTGCCCGGAGTCTACCCGGCAGGCCGGCTTGACCGTGACAGTGAGGGATTGCTGCTGCTGACCGATGATGGGCGGCTCCAGTCACGGATCGCCGATCCGAAATTCAAGATCGCCAAGACTTACTTCGCACAAGTGGAGGGAGAGCCCGACGAGCCGGCGCTGGAGGCGCTGCGCAAGGGGGTGATGCTCAACGATGGGCCGACCCGCCCGGCAAGGGCAGAGCGTCTGGACGATCCGCAGCTCTGGCCGCGCAATCCGCCGGTGCGTTTCCGCAAGACGGTGCCGGACTGCTGGATAGAGCTGTCCATCACGGAAGGTCGCAACCGGCAGGTGCGCCGCATGACTGCGGCGATCGGCCATCCCACCCTGCGCCTCGTGCGCCAGCGGGTGGGCGAGTGGGCGCTGGATGGCCTCGCGCCGGGTGAATGGCGCGAGGTTTCTGTCTGACGACCTGAGCGCGCGTGGACGCTCAGCGGGTGCCGAGATCGCCCTTGCCCACCGTGCCGCTGGCCATTTCCAGCATTCGGTCGAGGCTGCGCTTGGCATCGAGGCGGAGCTGTTCCTCGATCTCGATGCGCGGCTCCAGATCGCGCAGGGCGACGTAGAGCTTCTCCATCGTGTTGAGCGCCATGTAAGGGCAGATGTTGCAGTTGCAGTTGCCGTCCGCACCCGGCGCGCCGATGAAGGTCTTGTTCGGGATCGCGAGCTGCATCTGGTGAATGATGTGCGGCTCGGTGGCGACGATCAGCGTATCACCGGGAATCGTCTTCGCATACTGAAGGATGCCGCTGGTCGAGCCGACGTAATCGGCATGGTCGACGATGTGCGGCGGGCATTCCGGATGCGCGGCGATCGGCGCCGTGGGATGTTGCGCCTTGAGCTTGAGCAGTTCGGTTTCCGAAAATGCCTCATGCACGATGCAGACGCCGGGCCAGAGCAGCATTTCGCGGTCGAACTTGCGGCTGAGGTAGCCGCCGAGGTGGCGGTCCGGGCCGAAGATGATCTTCTGGTCGGCGGGAATCTGCTGGAGGATCGTCTCGGCGCTGGAACTGGTGACAATGATGTCGGACAGCGCCTTCACCTCGGTCGAGCAGTTGATGTAGGTGAGCGCGATGTGATCCGGATGCGCTTCGCGGAAGGCCTTGAACTTCTCCGGCGGGCAGGAATCCTCAAGGCTGCAACCGGCTTCGAGATCGGGCAGGACCACGATCTTGTTCGGCGAGAGGATCTTGGCGGTTTCGGCCATGAACTTCACGCCGCAGAAGGCGATCACTTCGGCGTCGGTTTCGGCGGCCTTGCGGCTGAGTTCGAGACTGTCGCCCACGAAGTCGGCAATGTCCTGAAGTTCGGGGCGCTGGTAGTAATGCGCGAGGATGACCGCGTTGCGTTCCTTGCGCAGCCGTTCGATTTCGGCGCGCACGTCGATACCGGAAAGGTCGGCGGGCATTACGGTCATGGTATCCCTCTGTCTGGTCGCTCCGGTCACCTGCCGGAATCCGGCTGCCGGGATTTGCGGCCTATCTAGGGATGCTTGCCGCAATGCCCAAGGGAAATATGCGCTTCCCCGGTCAATCGCGGGCGAGGGCTATCCGGCCGACGAAATCGACCCACCACGGCATGACCGCCAGCAGTTCCACCAGAACGTGCGTGAGGACTGCGCAGATCGCGACGGCCAGCGTTGCCGGATGTGTGCGGCCCGTCGTTTCGCGGTCATGGCGCGCGACGATCGCCACGACGCCAAGCTGGATCGCCAGCGAGAGCCATTCGCCCCAAGGCATGATGAAGGGCATCGGCAGTACCCGGCCCAATGCGGGGTCCAGCAGGATCACGGTAGATCCCAGCATGAGTCGCCGGTGCCAGTCCGGCTGGCCGCGCCGGGATACGGCCATCGTCACGAGCAATGCGAACATCGTCACGCTGACGATGCCGAGCGCGAGGAAGTAGGCCGGGCTGAAGAACGGCGGTTGGATGCCGAGCCTGATCGCCGTCACGTTGAGCGTTATGACCAGCACGAAGATCAGCGGCACCATCACCGCGCTGGCCCAGCCGAGTCGGCGGTGGAGGGCTATCCCGCCATGTCCGGCGAGTAGCGATTGGGTCACCAGCAGGCCGAGCCACGCCAGCATCGCCGCGCCGTGCAGGTGCATGACAAGTGGAGCATGACGATAATCGGCCATGCCTCTAAGTGCGAACTGCGCGAAAGCCAGGACGATGAAGGCCGACAGGCCGATCGCCATTTTCTGCCAGAACGACAAGGTGCCAAGGCGCACGCGATGCAAAGTTGCCATGAAGATTTCCCCGCCATCCCAAGAGTGGCGGAGTTTTAATGGATGTTCTCAAGTAAAATTACAGTAATTCTACAGATTACTGTAATTTATCCATCAGAGACCATGACTCTTCATGGCGCTTTACGAGGTTTCGTTTTTCCAGGTCAAGGAGATGCGCCAGTACTGAGCGCCCTGCGGCAGGCCAGAGCCTTTCGTCCACGCCCTTGTACATGAGCGGTACCATCTCGGCGATGGTCTCTCGGCCGGCCTCGATCTGCCTGAGTATCTGCCGTTCGCGCTGGCGGCGATGGCCGATCATGCCGCGCACGAGCTGGCGCGGCTTTTCCACGGCGGGTCCGTGGGCGGGGAAGTAGATCGCGTCCTGCTCCCGCTCGTAGAGCTTCTGGAGGCTGGCGAGATAAGCGGTCATGTCGCCATCCGGCGGGGATACGACGCTGGTGGACCAGCCCATGACGTGATCCCCGGTGAACATGGCCCCGGTTTCGGGCAGTGCGAAGCACAAGTGGTTCGAGGTGTGCCCGGGTGTCGCCACGGCTTCGAGCGTCCAGCCCTCTCCCGAAATCGTTTCGCCGTCCGCCAGAACACGGTCGGGGCGATAGTCGGGGTCGAAGGCGGCGTCGGCGCGGGGGCCGTCGTCATCGAGCGTCAGCGGTGCGCAGCCGACGATCGGGGCGCCGGTGAGTGCTTTCAACGGCACGGTGGCCGGCGAATGGTCGCGGTGCGTATGCGTGCAGCAGATCGCGGCGATCCGCGCCTTGCCCACGGCTTCGAGGATCGCTTCGATATGCTCGGGATCGGCGGGACCGGGATCGATCACCGCTACGTCCGCGCCGTCGCCGACGAGATAGGTCTGGGTGCCGGTATAAGTGAACGGCGAAGGGTTGCGCGCCAGCACGCGGCGCACCAGCGGGGCGATCCGCTCGGATACGGCATAGGGCTTGTCGATGTCTTTCAGCGCGTTCATGTGGCCGATATGGTCATTCGCCGGGCATGTGTCGAGACGCCCGGGTGGGGAGAGAAGCAGGCATGGCGTCCGAAGCCGAGTTGATTCTGGTCATCGATGCGGGGACGACCTCGAACCGGGCCATGGTCTTCGCGCCTGACGGAGCCTTGCGGGCGCTGACCCAGCGGCAATTGACGCAGCACTATCCGCGCGCGGGCTGGGTCGAACATGATGCCGAGGAAATCTGGCAGGGGGTGCTTGCCTGCGCCCGGCAGGCCGTGGCGCAAGTGGGCGGCGCGGCCCGGATCGCGGCGGTCGGCGTGACGAACCAGCGCGAAACGGTGGTTGCCTGGGACAAGAAGAGCGGCACCCCGCTCGCCCGCGCTCTCGTCTGGCAGGACCGGCGCACCGAACCGGCCTGTGCGCAGCTGCGCCGGGACGGGCACGAGGCGGTGGTCCAGGCCCGCACCGGCCTGCTGCTCGATCCTTATTTTTCCGCCACGAAGATGCGCTGGCTGCTGGATGAAGTGCCTGAAGTCCGTGACGCGGCAGATGCCGGAAGGCTGGCTTTCGGAACCGTCGATTCATGGCTGTTGTTCCGCCTTACCGGCGGCGCGCACCTGACTGATGCCACCAATGCCAGCCGTACCGCGCTTTTGCCGCTTGAGGGCGCTTGCTGGGACGAGGCGCTATGCGACTTGTTCGGGGTGCCGCGCGCGGCCCTTCCCGAAGTCTGCGACAGCGCGGGAGACTTGGCCATGGTTGAGGCGCAGTGGTTCGGCGCGGTGGTACCGGTCACCGGGATCGCGGGCGATCAGCAGGCGGCAACGCTGGGGCAGGGCTGCCTTGCCCCCGGCGCGACCAAGGCGACTTACGGCACCGGTGCTTTCGTGCTGGCGAACATGGGCGACAAAGTGCCTGCCTCGCGTCACCGCCTCCTGGCGACAGTGCTGTGCCAGCTTGGCGGCGTGCGGACTTATGCGCTCGAAGGTTCGGTCTTCGTGGCGGGTAGCCTTGTGCAATGGCTGCGCGACAGTCTCGGCCTGGTCGATGCTGCGGCCGAAACCGAAGTTCTCGCCCGCTCGGTGCCGGATTGTGGCGGCGTGGTCATCGTACCGGCGCTGTCGGGATTGGGGGCGCCGCACTGGCGGGCGGAGGCGCGGGCTTCTATCACCGGGCTTTCCTTCGCCAGTTCGCGCGCGCACCTGGCCCGTGCGGCGCTGGAGGCCATGGCGATGCAGACCCGCGACCTTGCCGAAGCGTTCGCCGCAGACGGTGCGCGCTGGACTTCGCTCAGGATCGATGGCGGCATGAGCGCAAACGACTGGATGGCGCAGGATATCGCCGATGTGCTGGACCTCACGGTGGAGCGTCCGGAATTCGTCGAAACCACTGCGCTTGGTGCTGCGGTGCTGGCTGCGCACGGCGCGGGGCTGTTCCCGTCGTTGGTGGCAGCGGTAGAGGCCATGGGCGGAAAGCGCCGGGCATTTTCGCCCGATATGGCGGGAGCGGTGCGCGACGAGCGCGTCAGGTTGTGGGAAAAGGCGCTGGCTTCGGTTTGAGCGTATCGGCGAGCCGGCGTTCGATCCGTTCGCGCAGGCGCTCGATCCCGCTGGGCTCGGCCTCTTCGGTGAGCCGCCAGCGCTGGTCCAGCCTCATGAGCCGGTCGTAGAACCGGCGGGTCGTTTCCACCAGTTCGGCAACCTGCGGTTCGAGCAGGGCGAGCTGGGCGGGTTCGGAGTTGCGCAGCATGGACGAAAGCCGGCCATGGCGGCGAAGCTGGAATTCGGTAAGTTCGCCCATGAAGTACGCCCGGTGGTTCAGCAGCCAGGCAATCGCGTGCATCATGCGGGTGGTGGTGCGCAGGCCCTCGCTCGAGAGCGCGACACGGGCGAGATCCTCTTCCGCCATCGAGCCTTCAAGGCGGCGCGCCAGCGTGAAGGCGTGGCGCACCTCGTCCGAAAGCACCAACGCCTCGCAATAGAGCGCCTCGACGATGCGCGGGTTTATGGTCGCGGAATTGGGCATCGGCATTCATATTTCGGAACAGCGAGTCCCGGGCAACTGGCCGAATGCCATTTTCCGAAGCAAATCGGGCGTTGTCCCCGTTCGGCACGCTTTTCCGAACCTAGCGTCCGGTTCGCCTTGTCGTGATTGTGCCAGTCAGGCGATGATGTCGGGGATCAGATAATCTTCGATCACCGAAATCTGGTCCTTGAGCCTGAGCTTGCGCTTCTTGAGGCGGGCGATTTGCATCTGGTCGCCGGCACCGGCGGCATTCAGCGCGTCGATCGCGGCATCGAGATCGCGGTGTTCAATCCTGAGAATTTCCAGGCGCTTGCGCATTTCCTCTTCGGTCACGCCGGAATTCCCTGTCATCGAATGGCTGTCATCATTGCGTCTTTCGCCGCCTCCCGCTTGACGCAGCAGGCGTGCGATTCACCGATATGTAGCATTAGCGGTCTTCGCAAGATGGGCAGGATGTGGTTCCATCCTTTTTGCGCCGCATCGATGATGCCGAGTCGCCAACAATGGTCGCCGGCAAGGATACGGCCCACCCCCCGGAAAAGAGGAGAACCGTCCATGGATAGTTCGCACGTCAGCGCCTTGCAGCTCAAACATGCCGGAATCGAAAGACAGATTCATGACGAGTTGAGCCGACCCATGCCTGACGCCGTCATGATCCAGGCCCTCAAGAAGCGAAAGCTGAAGCTGAAGGAAGAACTCTTGCGTCATTGAGCCGGCGCGTCCCCCACGGGTCTGCCTGAAGGGACCGGGCGCCGCTCCAGAGGTGCCCCCCGGTGCGTCGACGCATCGGGGGTGCGTGCGCAATGGGGGGTGAGGCTGCGCAAATGGGGGGATGCTGCGCAAATGATCGCCGGAGCGCGGGCTTGATCGCTGTGCGCGCCAAGGCGAACTAACTGATCTTTTAACCGCACGCTGCGTTCCCAAAGCGGACTCTTTGGGTTACTCGGGTTGCCATGACCAGCGGAGCCGTAGAAGCAGCACGAAACATCCTCACCCGCCTCCATGAGGTCATGGCGTCGCGCAACCACGCGCAAGCCAAGCTGAATACCGTGGTGGAAGTGATCGGCGAATGCCTCAACAGCGAGGTCTGTTCGATCTATCTCCTGCGCGAGGGGATGCTGGAACTTTTCGCCACGCGCGGCCTGGCCCAGGAAGCCGTCCACGTTACCCGCATGGCCATAGGCGAAGGCCTTGTTGGCATGATCGGGGAACGGATCGAGACGCTCAACCTCGCCGAAGCCGCCACTCATCCGGACTTTTCCTATCGCCCGGAAACCGGGGAAGACCGTTTCCACTCCTTCGCAGGCGTGCCGATCGTGCGGCGCGAACGCGCCGTGGGCGTGCTCTGCGTCCAGCACGTCGAGCCGCGCCGCTACGAGGAAGTGGAGATCGAGGCGCTTCAGACCGTCGCCATGGTCCTGTCCGAAGTCATCACCAATGCCGACCTCATCGACGAGGTGGATGTTCATGCCCTCGGCTCCGCGCAGACGGGGCCGGAGCAATTGCGCGGGCTTACGCTGGTGAAGGGTCTTGCCTCGGGACAGGCCGTCTATCATCAGCCGCGCGTCAATATCGAGCATGTCGTTGCCGAGGATACCGAGGCGGAGCGGCAGCGCGTTATCCATGCCTTCGACAAGATGCGCGAACAGATCGACCGGATGGCCAGCCAGGCCGAATTCGGCATGGGGGGCGAGCATGAGGAAGTGCTCGAAACCTACCGCATGTTCGCTTACGATGAAGGCTGGACCCGGCGGATCAACGAAGCCATCGATTCCGGCCTCACCGCAGAAGCCGCGATCGAGCGCGTGCAGCAGCGCACCCGCATGCGCATGCGCCAGATCGACGATCCGCTGCTGGCGGACCGCATGCACGATCTGGAGGATCTGGCAAACCGCCTGTTGCGGATCGTGTCCGGCCAGATGGGCACGGCAGCATCGATGGGCCTGCGGAACGACGCGATCCTGATCGCGCGCAATCTCGGCCCGGCCGAACTGCTCGAATACGACAAGCGCCGCCTCAAGGGCGTGATCCTGGAGGAAGGCTCGCTCACCAGCCATGTGGTGATCGTCGCGCGGGCCATGGGCATCCCGGTACTCGGCCGTGTACGGGGCCTGCGCGGCGTGGTCCGGGAGGGCGACCAGCTCCTGCTCGATGCCGACCAGGCCAGCGCCATGGTGCGCCCCCCGGCCGGCGTGGTCGAGGCGTTCGAGGCCCGCTTCGCCAAGAGCCGGCAGCGCCAGGCGGCCTATGCCGCCCTGCGCGAAGTCCAGCCCACCACGCTGGACGGCACGCGCATCCAGGTGATGATAAACGCGGGGCTGCGCGACGATATCGCCAATCTCGCCATGACCGGTGCCGACGGCATCGGCCTGTTCCGCACCGAGTTCCAGTTCCTGGTATCGGCCACGCTACCCTCTCGCGAACGCCAGACCCGCCTGTACCGCGATGTCATGGAAGCGGCGGGTGACAAGCCGGTGAAGTTCCGCACGGTCGACATCGGCGGTGACAAGACGCTGCCCTACCTGCGCCACGACGACGGCGAGGGGGAAGAGAACCCGGCGATGGGCTGGCGCGCGCTGCGCGTTGCCCTCGAACGCGAGGGATTGCTCAAGGTGCAGGCCCGCGCGCTGCTTGAGGCGGCTGCCGGTCGCACGCTTCATGTCATGTTCCCGCTGGTGGCCGAACCCTGGGAATTCGACCAGGCCAAGGCCGTATTCGAAAAGCAGCTCGCCTACTTGCGCGGCCAGAAGAAGCTGCTGCCCGAGGCGATCCACTACGGCATCATGCTGGAAGTGCCTGCGCTGGCCGAGCAACTCGATCTTTTGGCGCCGAAGATCTCGTTCCTGTCGATCGGGACCAACGATCTCACGCAGTTCCTCTTCGCGGCCGACCGGTCGAACCCCAAGCTGGCCGAGCGCTACGACTGGCTGAGCCCGGCGATCCTGCGCTTCCTGCGGCGCGTTGTGCGCAGCCTTGAAGGGCATGACGTGGAAATTGCGGTCTGCGGCGAAATGGGCGGGCGCCGGCTGGAAGCTCTCGCGCTGCTGGGGCTGGGAATCAGGCGCCTTTCGATCACGCCGGCCTCGGTCGGGCCCACCAAGGACCTCGTCGCAAAGGTCAATCTTGCGGAGATCAGCGCGGCGATGGAGCAATGGCTTGCCGCGCCGCCAGCGGACATGCGCGCGACGCTCACGGCCTGGGCTGTGGAGCGGGATATCCCGGTTGACTGAACGGAGCCGTGGATCGAACGGGGCAGCAGGCTGATCCCACGGGATTTTGCACCGTGGTACGATTGACACGAAGGAGTCTTGCGGGAATGCTACTCGCCGTACACGGGGTCGCATCCACCGCAAAAAATTCGAACAATCGCCCGCGTCGTGATTGACTTTGGATTCTCGCGCGGTTTGGTAGATTCCGTTCATCATCAGATTTACCAGTCCCTTCGGGAGCGGAATGGAACACGTTGAAAATCAGGGCCCGTCCGAAGGTTTGGCCAGTGTCTCGGCCGGCGGTTCGGCGTCCACCGTCGGTGCGACCTTGCGCAAGGCGCGCGAAGCCAAGGGCCTGAGCCTTCCTGACATCGCCGCGCAGACTCGCATCGCCGAGCGTCATCTTTCCGCGATCGAGGAAGATCGGCTGGGTGACCTTGCCGCACGGACTTATGCGGTGGGCTTCTCCCGCACATATGCCCGCGCGCTCGGGCTCGATGACAAAGCCATTGCGGAGCAGGTGCGCCGGCAGCTCGATGCTGAAGGACATAGCCGCGAACCGGTCATGGTTCCGCATTTCGAGCCGGGCGATCCCGCGCGTGTGCCTTCGGTGCGCCTCGCCTGGGTGGCCGCCGCCGGGGCGCTGGTGGTCATCGTGCTGCTGCTGGTGTTCTGGAGCAGCTATCTCGCGCCTGAGGGCAAGTTGCCCGACCTGATCTCCGATGCGCCCAAGCCTGCTCCGAGCGCAGTCGTGGCCGCGAAACCCGCTGCGCCTGCGGTGCAGCCCACCAACGGTCCGGTGGTGCTTGCTGCCACGGTCGAGGGCGTCTGGCTGCGTGTCACCGATGCCAAGGGCAAGCTGGTGGAGAAGGTTCTGAAGCAGGGTGAAACCTGGACCGTGCCCGAGGGCGCGCAGGCTCCGCAGCTTCGTACCGGCCGTCCCGATGGGCTGGCGATCACGGTCGGCGGAAAGGCCATTCCGGCGCTCGCGGCCAAGCCGATGACGATGTCGGGTGTTTCGCTGGTTCCTGCCGACCTGCTGGCGCGTGGACAGGCCGGGGCGCCGGCAGGCGCAACCGGAATCGCCGCTCCAACGGCTGCGGTTCCCACTGCTGGGCCTACTGTCGGGCCGAATGCGGGACAGACTGCCGCGCCGCTTTCCACGACTTCCCAATAGGCCCGCCTCGACAAGGGGGCGGGGCTTGCGGCACATCGGTCGCAAGACAATTCTGGTTAACGAGCGGTTCTGTCGCGCCCCTGCATGGCGTGACGGAACGCGATGGGCGCGGGGCGCCCCGATACGGAGTAGACCTGGCGATGAATCGTTCCCTTGTGGCAATCCGCTCGATGCGCCTGGCCGCGACGAGTGCCGTTGCTTTGGCGCTGGTCGGCATGAGCCTGCCTGCCCAGGCCCAGGAATCCACGGATTCCCGCCTCAAGAAGGTGGAGTCCGAGGTTCGCGCACTTCAGCGCAAGGTGTTCCCGGGCGGAGACGGCAAGTTCTTCCAGCCTGAAATCACGCCCGGCACGCCGGTGCCTGCCCCGGCACCGGGCCAGCCCGCGACCACGCCGGTCAGCGATATTCTCCTGCGCATGGATTCGATCGAGGCGCAGATCCGCGGTCTGACCTCGCAGGTCGAACAGAACACCAACCGCATCAACCAGATTGAGGCGCGCCTTGCCGCAGGTGTGCCGGCTCAGGCGCCTCTGTCGGGCGGCCCTGCCGCGCAGTCCAATCTCAACGCGATGAGCGGCGGGGCCAGCCCCGCGCCGACTTCGACGACTCCTGCCGCGCAGCCCTCCACGCCGCGCCCGGCTGCACCATCGAACTCGCGGATCGAGGCGGTGAAGGCTATCGTGAAGCCGCAGTCCGCCGATCCGGGCGATGACGAGTACAGCTACGGCTTCCGTCTCTGGGAAGCGAAGTTCTATCCCGAAGCACAGCAGCAGCTGAAGCTCTACCTTGAAAAGTACCCGCGTCATGCCCGCGCGAGCTGGGGCCGCAACCTGCTGGGCCGTGCCTATCTCGATGACGGCAACCCTCTGGAGGCCGCCAAGTGGTTCGTCCAGAACTACCAGACCGACAAGCGGGGCGATCGTGCGCCTGACAGCCTGCTCTATCTCGCCGTGTCCATGAAGCAGCTCAAGGACAACAAGCGCGCCTGCATCGCTCTCGCCGAGTTCAGCGAGACTTACGCCAGCGAGGCCGCCGGTCGCCTGAAGGGCACGTACGATTCCACGCGCAATGGACTTGGCTGCGCCTGACCCGATGCTGATGCCGACGCCCGAAGCCGTTGCACGGTTTCGGGCGGGGCTGGCTGCGATCTGGGGCGAAGCGATCGATGAGCCGGGGGCGCGGCTTGCGGTTGCGGTTTCCGGCGGGCCGGACAGTACGGCCTTGCTGCTGCTGGCGCAGGCCGCCTTGCCCGGCCGGATCGAGGCCGCAACCGTCGACCATCAGCTTCGCGCTGCGAGCGCGGCGGAAGCTGCGGCGGTCGCAGCGCTCTGCGCCCGGCTCGGCGTGGCTCATGCAACGTTGCAGGTTGAGGTATCGCCCGGCAACGTACAGGCCGAGGCCCGCGCCGCCCGCTATGCGGCCATGGCGGAATGGATCGCGGAGCGCGGTCTCGCCGCGCTCACGACCGCGCATCATGCCGACGATCAGGCCGAGACCCTGCTTATGCGCCTCAACCGGGCGAGCGGGGTCAGCGGCCTTGCCGGAACGCGCGGGCGGGGGCAGCTGCCGGGAACCGCCATTCCCCTGCTGCGCCCGGTACTGGGCTGGCGGCGGGAGGAACTGGCCGAGGTGGTAGCGGCCACGGGCGTCGTTCCGGCGGAAGATCCCAGCAATGCCAACGACCGGTTCGACCGCGTGCGCATCCGCAAGGCGCTTGCTTCGGCCGACTGGCTGGACGTTGCCGCCATTGCCCAGAGCGCGGAACATCTTGCCGAGGCCGATGCTGCGCTGGATTGGATGGCGGCACTGGAATGGCGGTCCTGCATCACCCGGGAGCCCATGGGACTGCGCTACCGCCCGCAGGCGCCGCGCGCGGTGGTCCTGCGCGTGCTGGCGCGCTGCGTGGTCGAACTTGGCGGTGAGGAGCCGCGCGGAAGCGCGGTGGCGCGCTTGCTGGCAAGCTTGCAGGAAGGGCGGCCCGCCTCGATCGGAGAACTGGTCGTGCGGCCCAATGCCGGCGGCTGGAGTTTTGCGAAGGCGCCCGTTCGGGCAGCGAAGAGAACCCGGCCGGTGAAGAGCGAGGGTTAGGTTTCCGGTCAGCGAGTGCCGGGGACGCGAAGGATGCCTTAGCCGCCGACCAGGTTGTCTCCAAGCCCGACCTGCTTTCCACGGGTGATGTAGACCTTGTCGCCGATCTTCGTCGTCGCGAAAAGCTTGGCGGCGAAATCCTCGGGCATTCCCACGCAGCCATGGCTGGCATAGCCCAGTTCGACCTTGGAGCCGTGAAGGGTGATGCCGTCGTCGGTCAGGCGCTGCATGTAAGGCATCGGCGCGCCGGTATAGATATTGGAGACGTGGTCCTTGTCCTTCTGGGTGATCGGGAACACGCCGAGCGGGGTGGGCTTGTCCTCCGTGCCGAGCAGGACCGCGGTTGTGCCGATCTCGTAGCCGCCTCGGAAAACCGAGAGGACGCGTGCTTCGAGATCGACGGTGACGACGATGGGCCCGGCGGGAACTTTCGCCTCGTCCCAGTGCCATTCGCCATACTTGATCGGCCCTTCGATCGGCAGGATGTGCTTTATGACGAAGGGTTCGTCTCTGGCGGCAGGCGATGGGGACGGTACCGGTGGCGGCGTTACCGGTGCGGGCCGGGCAACGACAGGGGCAGGCGTGTGGTCACGGGCTGTCTGGCGCGAGGTGATGATGAACACGCCCACGATCACGGCGATGGCCAGCAGGCCCGAGGTGAGCAAAAGGCGGGGTGTCACCTGGCGGGAAATCCTGTGGTTGAGGGGCTTTTTTTCACGCTGTTATCATCGCGCAGGAGGTGGGCGAGCGCCAGTGCGGCTTCAGCGGTGTCCCGCAAGGGGACTTGGCCGGGGTGAAAGTTAACGCGGGGAAGGCGTCATTCCCAGCCGGGCGCGGCGATCCCGGAGCGGAGGATCGAATTCGCCAGATCGGCCAGTTCCTCGGGCGTACCGTCGTTCGACCATACGGCATAGCGCAGACCGAGAAACACATTCATGCCCATGATCGCCCAGGCATGGGCTTCCCCCAGACCTTCGCGCAATTCCCCCTTGCTTGCACCGTCGGCGAGTCGTTCGCGGATGCGGCGGGCGGTCGATTCGTAGTGGATGCGGAAACTGGCGGGATCGACGAATTCGCTCTCGTCGATGATCCGGTAGATTTCCTTGTGTTCGCGGGCAAAGCGCAGGAACGCGGTCAGCGCCGCCTTTTCCGCTTCCAGCGCAGGCATCGGCTCGGCAAGCGCTTCGCGCGCGGCCTGCCGGACCTTGCTGCTGAGGTCGTCCACCAGCGCGCGGAAGATTTCATCCTTTGAATCGAAGTACGTATAGAAACTGCCGAGCGCCGTGCCCGCCCGTTTGGTGATCCCGGTTATCGAGGCTTCGTGAAAGCCGCGTTCGCCGAACTCCACGGCGGCTGCATCCAGCAGCTTGCGCAAGGTTCGCCGGCCCCGTTCGGTACGCGGCACTTTGGCCGAGATCGCCGGTTCGCGCCCCGCATCCTGCCGGCGGGATTCTTCCCTGGGTTCGGGCAGAGGGGGCTGGGTGTCATCTGTGATCACAAGAGCACAGCTAGACCCTGATCGGCAGCTTGGCAAACCTTCAATGTTGAAACTCGGTTCAACTTTCAATATCAGGGGCGGACAACAACAAGGTTTATTGGGAGTAACGGGGATGCAGCAGGTGCGATTCCGCAGCATGGGTTCGAGTTGTCTGGCGCTGGCCGCCGCGATCGGCGTTGCCGTTCCCGCCCTGGCTCAGGAGCAGGGGCGTCAGTCGGCCGAGGCATCCCGTTCCGGCGAGGAAGTGAGCGTGGGCGAGATCGTCGTCACCGCGCGCCGCCGTGAGGAGCGCCTCGTCGATGTGCCGATCGCCGTGACCAGCTTCAGCGGGGAGCAGCTTGCGAAGTCCGGCGCGATCGACATCACCGACATTGCCCAGTCCACCCCGAACGTGACACTGGAAGTTTCGCGCGGCACCAATTCCACGCTTTCCGCCTTCATTCGCGGCATCGGCCAGCAGGACCCCGTCTCGGGCTTCGAGCAGGGCGTGGGCATCTATCTCGACGATGTATACCTGAACCGTCCCCAGGCCGCCGTGCTCGACATCTACGACGTGGAACGGATCGAGGTGCTGCGCGGACCGCAGGGCACGCTTTACGGCCGCAACACCATCGGCGGCGCAGTGAAGTATGTGACGAAGTCGCTCCCGGACCGGTTCTCGCTCAAGCTTCGCGGCACTTACGGAACGTATGACCAGGCGGACGGCGTGCTGACCGTTTCCGCTCCGATCACGGATATCCTGCGGGTCGGTGGATCGGTGGCGCGCCTGTCGCGCGGCGGTTTCGGCAAGAACCTGACCACTGGCGAGGACAACTACAACAAGGATATCTGGGCCGGACGCGGCACTGTGGAGATCGGCGGCAACGGCCAGCCGGTCCTGATCCGTATTTCTGGCGACTACACGCGCGACAAGTCCAATTCACGGGGCGGTCACCGGTTGATCCCTGCCCTGGTCTCGGGCACGCCGGTGCTTGACGATGTGTTCGACAGCCAGGGCGGCCTCGACGATCCTCGGCAGGACGTGAAAGCCTATGGCCTTGCCGTCAACGCCAGTGCCGAACTGACCGATGCCCTGACGTTCCGCTCGATCAGCGCCTGGCGCAAGGACAAGAGCGCTTCGCCGATCGATTTCGATGCGCTGCCCGCCGTCGATGTCGATGTGCCTGCGTTCTACAACAACGAGCAGATCAGCCAGGAATTCCAGCTGCTTTACGATAACGGCGGCTGGCTCCAGGGCATGATCGGCGGCTATTATCTCGCGGCCAAGGCCGATACCGCCTTCGATGTGCGACTTTTCACCACGCTGAACGGGCTTACCGCCTATACCCAGGCCGATGTCGATACCGATACCTGGGCGGTCTTCGGTGACTTCACGTTCGACTTCACCGACCAGCTGAGCCTCGCGGTGGGTGGGCGCTACACCTGGGACCAGCGCAAGGCGCAGATACTGCGTCAGAACTATCTCGGCGGCGGATCGCCCGTGTTCGGCGGGCTTGGCGTGCCGTTCGGGGCGCCGAGCACGGACTTTTCGGGCAAGGCGACCTTCAAGAAGTTCACGCCGCGCGCCTCGCTCAGCTTCAAGCCGACGCCCGACCACAACCTCTACGCCAGCTTTTCGCAAGGCTTCAAGGGCGGCGGCTTCGATCCGCGCGGGGTCGGCGTGAACGCGCCGACCACCAACCCCAGCGGCATTCCGAGCGATGCTGAGATCGCCAGCTACCTCAGCTTCAAGCCGGAATCGGTCGATAGCTACGAGCTTGGCTACAAGGGCAACCTGTTCGGCGGCGGCCTCTATATTGCGCTGGCGGCGTTCCACATGGACTACAAGGACGTTCAGGTTCCCGGATCGGCGGGCTGCACGGTGGGCGGGATCGCAACGTTCTGCGGTGTCATCACCAATGCCGGCAAGGCCAAGATCGACGGTATCGAACTGGAGGCGAATGCCCGTCTCGGCGAAAATCTGGTAAGTTCGGGCGACAGGGTGAACCTGTCGGGCTCGCTGGGTTACATCAATGCGCGCTACAAGGAATATATCACGCAGGTTCCCGGTGTCGGCCCGGTGGACGTTGCCGATGCCCGCAAGGTGCAGAACACCCCCAAGTGGAACGGCAGCGCGACGCTGGCCTATACCTCCCCGGTGGGCGATGGCGACGTTTCGCTGAACACCACGCTGTCTTACCGCAGCAAGACCTACCAGTTCGAGATTCCCAATCCCTATATCGACCAGAAGGGCTATGTCCTGCTCGACGCCAGCCTCGTCTATACCGCTCCGGGCGGTCGCTGGAGCCTTGGCGTTCACGGCAAGAACATTCTGGACAAGGAATACAAGACCTCGGGCTATACTTTCGTCGGCACCGGCGCGGACGGCAGCCTGATCCCGACCCTGGGCAAGGAAGGAACCCTGACCGCGTTCTACGGCAACCCCCGGCAGGTCTTCGTGACCGGTACGCTGGAATTCTGATCGCACCCGGAGGCCCGGGATTTCCCCGGTCTTGCGGGGAGACCGAGGCCACCCGTTCGGCCCGGCAGCGGTGAAAGGACTAGCTTTCGATGGAATATCGCCTCCACCGCTACCGCAGCGCCTGCGGGAGGCTCGATCTTGCCGCGCGCGACTATCCGGCGGCGGAGGCCGGGGCGCCGGTTCTGCTGATGATGCACGGCCTGACCCGCAACAGCGCGGATTTCGAGCCCTTGGCGAGGCATCTCGCTGGGCGCTACCGGCTGGTCGTGCCGGACCAGCGGGGCCGCGGGCTTTCGCAGTGGGACCCCGATCCCGCGCAGTACCGGCCCGACGTCTATGCACAGGACATGCTGGCGCTGCTCGGCGGGCTCGGCATCGCGCGGGCCTGTCTTGTCGGCACTTCGATGGGCGGGCTCATGGCCATGGTGATGAACGCGCTGAGGCCCGGGCTCGCCAGCGGATTCGTGTTCAACGATATCGGTCCGGTCCTGGATCCTGCGGGACTTGCGCGGATACAGGGCTATGTCGGGCCGGGCGGGGCGATGGCTTCGTGGAAAGAGGCGGCGGCACGGTGCCGGGCGATCAATGCGGTTGCCTTCCCCGATTTCGGCGGCGGGGACTGGCTGGCCTTCGCCCGGCGCACTTGTCGGGAGAATCCCGAGGGGACCGTCTCGTTCGACTATGATCCCGCCATTTCCAGAAGCATGGACGGTGACGCCCTGCCAACCGTGCCGCCGGACCTCTGGCCCTTGTGGGACCTGCTGGGCGCCGCGCCGGTGCTGGTGGTGCGAGGGGCGCTGTCTGACCTGCTCGGAATGGAAACCGTCCGCGAGATGGCGCGCCGTCACTCCGGCCCTTATGCCCATGTCGAGGTGCCGCGCGTCGGCCATGCCCCGATCCTCGACGAGTTGCCCGCACTGGCGGCAATCTCGGCGTTTCTCAAGGAATACGTAAGCTGACATGAGCGGCACAGAACACGGCCAGAACGGCACCGAGACGCTACACAAGTCAACCTCGCCCCGGCTGGTGCTGGCGATGCTGCTTCTGGTCTACATCTTCAACTTCGTGGACCGCCAGATCCTCGCCATCCTTGCCGCGCCGATCCAGAAGGAGCTTGCGCTCGACGATGCGCAGATGGGCATGCTGGGAGGTCTCGCCTTCGCCATGCTCTATTCCACGCTGGGGGTTCCGCTTGCCTGGCTTGCCGATCGGACCAGCCGGTCGTGGGTCATCACCGGTTCGCTGGTGATCTGGAGCCTGTTCACTGCGCTGTGCGGCGCGGCCACCGGGTTCTGGCATATCTTCCTTGCCCGGCTGGGCGTGGGCGTGGGCGAGGCTGGCGGCGTTGCGCCGTCCTATGCGGTGATCGGCGATCATTTCCCGAGCGAGCGGCGGGCTTTCGCGCTTTCGGTCTATTCGCTGGGCATTCCGCTGGGATCGGCGGCGGGCGTGCTGGCGGGCGGCTATGTTGCCGCGCGTGTGGACTGGCGGGCCGCCTTCGTCGCCGTCGGGCTGGCCGGACTGCTGATCGCGCCGCTGTTCAGGCTGGTGGTCAGGGACAAGCCCCGTCCCGCCCGCGCCGCGCCCGCCGTTCGCTTCGGCGAAGTGGCCGCGCTGCTCGTGCGCAAGCGGGCGTTCTGGTTGCTGAGCTTCGGCGCCGCGTCCAGTTCGATGCTGGGCTACGGCCTAGCCTTCTGGCTGCCGAGCCTGCTCCAGCGCAGTTTCGGGCTCGATCTCGTGCAGACATCGTGGTTCATCGGCGCGGTCCTGCTGATCGGCGGGACGGTGGGCGTGCTTGCGGGCGGCCTGCTGGCGGATCGTCTCGGCAAGGCCGACCGCGCCTGGTACGGCCGGGTTCCGGCCCTGGCCTATGTCGTTGCGGTGCCGCTTTTCGCGGGCGGAATCTGGACATCCAGCGTGGCGCTTGCCTTCGCATTGTTCATCGTCCCGCAGGCGCTCGCTTATGTCTGGCTCGGCCCGGTGACGAGCGCGGTCCAGCATCTTGTCGAGCCGCCCGCCCGGGCGACTGCCTCGGCGCTGTTCCTGCTGATCAACAACCTGATCGGCCTTGGCGGCGGCATCTACGCGCTGGGTGCGCTGTCGAAGACGCTGGCACCGGTTTATGGAGCGGAATCGCTGCGTTATTCCATGCTGCTGGGGCTTGGCCTCTACCTGCTGGCGGCGGTGCTCATGAGCCTGGCCGGACCGGCGCTGCGGCGGGAATGGGTCGCCGAGAACTAGGGTGCCGGGCGGGATCGCCCGCAGGTTCCCGCGCAAGCCGGAGGCGGCGGTTTGCAGGCCGCTCTAATTTTTGCAACGATCCATCCCGATCATAGCGTTTGATCGAACACCGGCCAACGGGCAGAGCCTTGGTCATGTCGCGTGTCCTCCCGTTCCGAAACCCGGAAAACCTCCCGAACCCGCTTGTCCGTCCCAGGCCCGCCGGGCATGATCGCGCGGTGTCCGAGGTCCGTGCCCGTCGGCGCGGCGGGGCGCTGCTGAGGAGGCCGTTTTTCGTGTCCGACCGTCCCGCGATTCCCCTGACCCTCGAAGAAGTGGCGCGCGCTGCCGACCAGCGCGGGCTCGTCGTCGCGCCGGCCTGCATGGCGGGCGTCATGACCAATCTCGCGCTGCTGGCGCGCCATGCCGAGACCCTGCGCGGGACGACCAAGTGAAATCCGTCCGCGAGATTGCCGAGGCCGTTCGCAGCGGCCGGACAAGCGCCGTGCAGGTGGTGGAGCAGTGCCTTGCCGCGCTGCCCGCCCCCGGCGCCGATCCGCTGGTGGCGATCACGCGGCTGCTGCCCGCGCGTGCCCTTGCCGAGGCGGCGGCGGTCGACGCCGCGATCGCGGCGGGCAAGGACCCCGGACCGCTCGCCGGTGTGCCTTACGGGGTGAAGGACCTGTTCGACGTGGCCGGGCTGCCGACCACGGCGGGCTCCTCGATCTATGCCGAGGCGCCGGCCGCGCTTGCCGATGCCGAGGCTGTTGCGCGGCTGCGCTCTGCCGGCGCGGTGATGGTGGCCACGCTCAACATGGACGAGTTCGCCTACGGCTTCGCCACGATCAACGCGCGCCACGGCACCACCCGCAATCCTCACGATCCCTCCCGCCTTGCCGGCGGTTCCTCGGGCGGCTCGGCGGCGATGGTCGCGGCCGGGCTGCTCGCGTTTTCGCTGGGATCGGACACCAACGGCTCGGTGCGCGTGCCCGCCAGCCTCACCGGGATCTACGGGCTGAAGCCTTCGCATGGCGACCTTCCGCTGGCAGGCGTGTTTCCCTTCGCCGAGAGTTTCGACGACGTGGGGCCGTTCACCGCCACAGCGGCGGACATGGCGCTCGTGTGGGAAGTGCTATCGGGCCGCAGCGCGCAAGACGGGGATCGGCCGCTGCGCCTCGGCCGTCTGGGCGGCCGCTTCCGCGAGAATGCCGATGCCGGCCAGCTCGCCGCGATCGACGCCATCGCGCCCGATGCCCCGCAGGTCGAACTGCCGGACATCGCCCGCGCCCGTTCGGCGGCGTTCCTCATTACCGCCTTCGAAGGCGGCAACCTCCATCGCCATGCCCTGATCGAACAGGCCATGGCCTTCGATCCCGCAACGCGGGACCGTCTCCTCGCAGGTGCGTTGCTGCCCCGCGCGCTCTACGAGGAGGCGGTAGCTTTCCGCCATGCCTTCCGGGAACGGATCGCCTTGATGATGGCCGATTTCGATGTGCTGCTGGCGCCCGCGACACCTTGCGCGGCCCCGCTCATCGCAGATCCGCGCATCGAGATCGACGGCGCGCTTTCGCCCGCAAGGGCGGATCTGGGCATTCACACGCAGCCGATCAGCTTCACCAGCCTGCCCTCGCTTGCCGTGCCGCTGCACCGGCCGGGGCGATTGCCGCTGGGCCTGCAACTGATCGGCGCGCCGGACGGGGAACCGGCCCTGCTGCGCTTCGCCGCGCAGCTTGAACGACAGGGAATTATCGGGGTGAGCGAGCCCATCCGCTCGCTGCAAGGGGCAGACAGGTGACACAAGTGGACATGACGGCGGACGACGAACCGGGCACGCCGCCCGCAGGACCCGGCGCGGGCGCGCTGGAGCGCTGGTTTTCGCTGAAGGAGCGCGGCACCACCGCCCGTACCGAGGTTCTGGCGGGCGTGACCACGTTCCTGACCATGGCCTATATCGTGCTGGTCAATCCGGCGATCCTGGGCACGGCGGGAATGCCGGTGGCCTCGGTGGCGGCCGCAACCTGCTTTGCCGCCGCCTTCGCCTCGATCCTGATGGGCTTCGTTGCCAATACGCCGCTGGCGCTGGCGCCGGGCATGGGGCTCAACGCCTATTTCAGCTTCACCGTCGTCCAGCAGATGGGCGTGCCCTGGCCGGTGGCGCTGGGCTGCGTGTTCATATCGGGCGTGGCGTTCCTCGTCCTGACCGTTACCGGCGTCCGCCAGCTGATCGTCGCCTCGATCCCGCAATATCTCTTCGCGGCGGTGGCGGGCGGCATCGGCCTGTTCATCGGCTTCATCGGCTTCAAGGACGCCGGCATCGTCGTTGCCAATCCCGCCACTTTCGTGGCGCTCGGCGATCTCAAGGCGCCCGGCGCGGCGCTGGCGCTGATGGGGCTGGCGGTGATCGGCGCGCTCAGCGTGTGGAACGTGCGCGGGGCGATGCTGATCGGCATCCTGGCGACCAGCGTGGTCGGCTGGCTCTGCGGCATGGTCTCGGTCTCGCCGGAACCCTATTCGCTCGAAGCCCTGACCGGCACGGCCTTCAAGCTGGACCTTGCGGGCGTGTTCGGCCTTTCCGGCAGCCATGGCCTGGGTCTGCTGGAGATCCTTTTCGTGTTCCTCTTCGTCGACCTGTTCGACAATATCGGAACCCTCGTGGCGGTGACCAAGCGCGCCGGGCTGATGGACGAGAACGGCCGCATCCCGCGCCTCAACCGCATCCTCATCACCGATGCCACCGCCACCATCGTCGGCTCGATGGCGGGCACCAGCACGGTGACCTCCTATGTGGAAAGCGCGGCGGGCGTGCAGGAAGGCGGGCGCACCGGCCTGACCGCCGTGGTCACCGGGCTGCTGTTCCTGGCCACCATGTTCGTGGCGCCTTACGCCCAGCTCATTCCCCTGGCGGCAACCGCGCCCGCGCTCATCATCGTCGGCGGGCTGATGCTGCTGCCGTTGACCGAGGTGGAATGGGAAGATCCGCTGGCGGCGATCCCCGCCTTCCTCACGGTGGCGATGATCCCGCTCACCTTCTCGATCGCCAACGGCCTCGCCTTCGGCATCACCGCCCATGCCGGGCTCAAGATCGTGCGCGGCACCATCGAGAAGAAGGACTGGTTCCTGCTGGTGCTGGCCCTGCTGTTCATCGCCCGCTTCGTCTGGATGGGAGCCGCCTGATGCGCGCCATTGCAATGTTCCTCGCCCTTGCCGCCGTCTGCGGCGCGGTTCCCGCCGAAGCGAAGCGGCTCGACGATACGCCGCGCACCGTGGTGATGACCGCGTTTTCGCCCGAATGGGACGCACTCGCCCCGGCCATCAGCAAGCCGCGCGAATACAAGGTCAACGGGCTTACCTTCCTCACCGGCAAGCTGGAGGGCAAGCCGGTGGTGCTGATGGCCAGCGGCGTGTCGATGGTGAACGCGGCGATGAACACGCAGCTCGTGCTGGATCGCTTCAACGTGCGCCGGATCGTCTTTTCCGGGATCGCCGGCGGCGTCGATCCCGAACTGTCCATCGGCGACGTGGTGGTGGCGCAGGACTGGGCCCAGTATCTTGAGGTTTCCTTCGCGCGCCAGACCGAACAGGGCTGGTCGTGCCCGAGGAAGTCGATGCCAGGGGCGACCGAAGAACTGGAACATGATGTTCCGCGCGGCGTGCGGCTGGGCAATGCGGCGGAACCGATGCAGCGGCATTACACGATCGCGGTCGATCCCGGCCTCGTCGATCTTGCCCGCAAGGTCACGTCCGAAGTCACGCTGCGCCGCTGCGCCAAGGACGGTCCGCCCGAGCAGGCCGGGCCGTGCCTGCCGCAGACGCCGCGCATCGTCGTGGGCGGAACCGGGGTGAGCGCGGGCGTCTTTGCCGACAATGCCGAGTTTCGCGGCTATCTCCAGCAGGCCTGGCACGCCCGCGTGCTCGACATGGAAAGCGCGGCGGTGGCGCAGGTCGCTTATGCCAACCGGGTGCCGGCCATCGTGTTCCGCAGCCTTTCCGATCTCGCCGGGGGGGATGCCGGGGCGAACCAGATGAATGCCTTCATGGCGCTGGCCTCGGTCAATTCCGCCCATGTCGTGCGCGCCTTCGTCGCCGCGCTGCCGGACTGAGGCGATGGAACTGACGACGGTTACCGGAACGCGCGGCATCGTCACGGCGCCGCATCGCCTTGCGGCCGAAGCGGGGCTGGCGGTGCTGATGGACGGCGGCAATGCGGTGGAGGCTACCGTTGCGGTGGCCGCCACGCTGGCGGTGGTCTATCCGCACATGACCGCGATCGGCGGAGACGGTTTCTGGCTGATCCGCGAACCGGACGGCGCCGTGCATTCGGTACACGGCTGCGGCGGCGCGTCAGGCAGCGCCGACCTTGCGCTCTATGCCGGACTGGACGCGGTGCCCACGCGCGGGCCGCTGGCGGCCAACACGGTGGCGGGGACGATTTCAGGCTGGGCGGCGGCGCTGGAATCCTCGGGAGGGACACTGCCGCTCGAACGCCTGCTGCGCGATGCGATCCGGCATGCCGGGGAAGGTGTGACCGTGACCGCCGGGGGCGCTGTCATCGCCGCTGCCAAGGGCGCCGAACTGCGCGCCGCGCCGGGAGCCTATGCCGCGGTGTTCGAGCCGGAAGGCCGCCCGCTTGCCGAGGGTGACGTGCTGCGCAATCCCGCGCTTGCCGAAACCTTCCGCACGCTGGCGAGAGAGGGGCTGGACAGTTTCTACCGGGGCGAAGTGGCCGCCGCGATCGCCGAGGATCTTGCCGCGCTGGGCAGCCCCGTTTCGGCGGCGGACCTTGCCGCGCATCGCGCCACCCGGCTGCAGCCGCTTTCCGTCCCCATCCGCGGCGCGCGCCTCTACAACAGCGCCCCGCCGACGCAGGGCTTCGCCTCGCTGGTGATCCTTGCGCTGTTCGACCGGCTCGCCGCCGATGGGCCGGGCGGTTTCGCCCATGTCCACGGGCTGGTCGAGGCGACCAAGCAGGCCTTCCTGCTGCGCGACGCGCACGTGGGCGATCCGGCCTATTCCGATTACGATTTTCAGGCCCTGCTTGACGATCCGCAGGCGCTTGATGCCATGGCGGCGCGGATCAATCCGGCCCGCGCGCTGCCCTGGCCGCAGCCGCCGCAGTGGGGCGATACCTGCTGGTTCGGCGCGGCGGACGGGGAAGGCTGCGTGGTCTCCTCCATCCAGTCCACCTATTTCGAGTTCGGTTCCGGCCTGGTGCTGCCGCGCAGCGGGATCGTCTGGCAGAACCGGGGCAGCTCGTTCCGTCTGGCCGAAACGGGGTGGAATGCGCTCAAGCCCGGTCGCAAGCCGTTTCACACGCTCAACCCCGCGCTCGCCGTGTTCGAGGACGGGCGCGTCATGGCCTATGGCACCATGGGGGGCGAGGGGCAGCCACAGACGCAGGCGGCGCTGTTCAGCCGCTATGCCCGCTACGGCGCCGACCTCCAGGCCGCGATCAGCGCGCCGCGCTGGCTGCTGGGCCGGACATGGGGCGAGGCGACGACCTCGCTCAAGCTGGAGGACGGTTTCGACGAGGCGCTCTACGCCGCGCTGGCGCAGGCCGGGCACGACGTCGAGCGGGTCGGCCCGCTGACCGCGACGATGGGCCATGCGGGCGCCGTGGTGCGACTGCCCGGCGGCACGTTCGAAGGCGCCACCGACCCTCGCAGCGATGGCGGCGTGGCCGCATGGTAGAGACCGGCGGAGCCCGCGCCGTCGCCCGCTGCGATGCCCTTGGCGCGGCGCCTTACAGCGAGCTGGAGCAGGGCCTCTATCGCGGCTACCTGACCCCGGCCTACCATGCCACGGTGGACCTCGTAGGCGCGTGGATGGTCGATGCGGGGATGGATGTCGATCTCGATGCCGCCGCCAATCTCCATGGTCGCTACGAAGGCGAGGCGGCCGGCGCCCCGGCGCTGGTGATCGGCAGCCACCTCGATTCCGTGCGGGACGGCGGCTGCTACGATGGCCCGCTGGGGGTCATGCTCGGCATCGAATGCGTCGCCGCGCTCAACGAGCAGGGCCGCCGCCTGCCTTTCGCCATCGAGGTTTACGGTTTCGGGGACGAGGAAGGCTCGCGCTTTCCCGCCGCCATGCTGACGAGCCGCGCCGTGGCCGGAACGCTGGACGTCGATCTCGGCGCGATTGCCGATGCCGAGGGGGTGTCGATGGAAGTGGCGCTCGGCTCGTTCAAGACCGATTATGACGTGGTGACGGCCAAGACGCCGACGAACACCTTCTCGACACGGACCTACCGCGCCGCGCGCCGCGCGCCGGAAGACATCGTGGCCTATCTCGAAGCCCATATCGAACAGGGTCCGGCGCTGGAGGCGGAAGGGCTGGCGCTTGGCACCGTCACCGGGATCGCCGCGCAATTGCGCTATGCCGCCACCGTGCGTGGCATGGCGGGCCACGCGGGCACGAGTTCGATGCCGCTGCGCCGCGATGCGCTGGCAGGGGCGGCCGAAATGGTGCTCGCGATCGAGGAGATCGCCCGCGCGGATGGATCGGATCTCGTCGCCACCGTCGGCAGGCTGGAGGCCATGCCCGGCGCTGCCAACGTGATCCCCGGCGAAGTGCGCTTCACCATCGATGTGCGCTCGGGCGAGGCGGCCCGGCGGGACCGTGCGGCGCGGGAAATTCTCTCGCGGCTGGAGCAGATCGCCTCGAAGCGCGGCCTCGTGCTCGATCTGGCGCGGGTCCACGACCTGCCGGCCAGCCCTTGTGATCCCGTGCTGATGGACCTTCTGGACGCGGCCATGGTCGAGGCTGGCCAGCCGGTGCGCCGTCTCGTCTCGGGTGCGGGGCACGATGCCATGGTCATGGCATCGCTCTGCCCCACGGCGATGCTGTTCATCCGCTGCAAGGACGGCGTGAGCCACAATCCCGCCGAGCATGTCGAACCCGCCGACGCCGATGCGGCGCTGCGGGTCATGCGGGGCTTCATCGAGAAACTGGGCCAGAAACACTTGGGAGACAGCTTTGCCGACCGAACTTGATCCGCTGCTCTTCGGCGAGATCGACCCGCCCCAGCGCCTGCTCATGGGGCCGGGGCCGATCAACGCGCACCCCCGCGTGCTGCGGGCGATGAGCGCGGACCTGCTGGGCCAGTTCGACCCGGAAATGACCGGCTACATGAACCAGGTCATGGCGCTCTACCGTCCGATCTTCGGCACGCGGAACCAGTGGACCATGCTGGTGGACGGCACCGCGCGTGCGGGGATCGAGGCGGCGCTGGTCAGCCTCGTGGCGCCGGGCGACGTGGTGCTGGTGGTGAACTTCGGGCGCTTCGGCCTGCTGCTGGCCGAAATCCTCACCCGCATCGGCGCGGTGATCGAGACGGTGGACGCGCCCTGGGGCGAGGTCGTGCCGCTGGAACGCGTGGCCGAGGCCATCGCCCGCTGCCATCCCAAGGTCGTGGCCACCATTCACGGCGACACTTCGACGACGATGGCGCAGCCGCTCGACGGCTTCGGCGAACTCTGCCGCCAGGCGGGCGCGCTCAGTTATGTCGATGCCACGGCGACCATCGGCGGCATGGAACTGGCGGCGGAGCGCTGGGGCGTGGATGTCGTCACCGGCGGTTTGCAGAAGTGCATGGGCGGCCCCTCCGGCTCGGCGCCGATCACGATTTCGGACAAGGCGGCCGAGCACATCGGACGCCGCCGCCACGTGGAACAGGGCATCCGCCGCGACGACATCGTGGACGGGCAGGGGCCGCGCATCGGTTCCAACTATTTCGACCTTGCCATGGTGATGGACTACTGGTCGGACAAGCGGCTCAACCACCATACCGAGGCGACCTCGATGCTCTATGCCGCCCGCGAATGCGCGCGCATCGCATTGGGGGAAGGGCTGGAGGCCCGCTATGCCCGCCATGCGGCTGCGGGCCGGGCGATGGCGGCGGGGCTGCGCGCCATGGGGCTCACGCTGTTCGGCGACGATGCCCACCGGATGACCAACGTCACCGGCGTGTTCATTCCCGAAGGCGTGGACGGCGAAGCGGTGCGCATGGCGATGCGGCAGCAGTTCGAGATCGAGATCGGCACCGCCTTCGGCCCCCTGCAGGGCCGGATCTGGCGGATCGGCGCGATGGGGTACAATGCCATGAAGCACAAGGTGCTGCTGACCTTGGCGGCGCTGGAAGCGTGCCTCGGCATGGGAGGCTTCAGGCTGCGCCGGGCGAGGCGGTTCCGGCGGCCATGGCTGCATGGGACTTTCCGCAAGTTCGGGAGCAGCGGGCATGAGCAAGGGCGCGGACATGGCCCGCGATCTCGTCGGCTATGGCCGCACGCCTCCCGATCCGCAGTGGCCCGGCGGGGCGCGCGTGGCGGTGCAGTTCGTCATCAACTACGAGGAAGGCGCGGAGAATTCCGTCCTCAACGGCGACGAACGCTCCGAGGCCTTCCTCAGCGAGATGGTCGGCGCGGCCAGCCATGCCGACCGGGCGATGGCGATGGAGAGCCTTTACGAATATGGCAGCCGCGCCGGGTTCTGGCGGCTCCACCGGCTGTTCACCGGGCGCGGGTTGCCGGTGACGGTGTTCGGCGTGGCCAGGGCCATGGAGATGAACCCCGAAGCCGTCGCCGCGATGCTGGAGGCCGGCTGGGAAATCGCCAGCCATGGCCTGCGCTGGATCGATTACCAGAACGTGCCCGAAGCGGTGGAACGCGCTCACATCGCCGAAGCCATCGCGCTTCACGAAAGGCTCACCGGCAGCCGCCCGCTCGGCTGGTATCAGGGCCGCACCTCGCCCAACACCGCGCGGCTCGTCGCCGAGGAGGGTGGCTTCCTCTACGATGCGGACAGTTATGCCGACGACCTGCCCTATTGGGACAGGCGGCACGGCAAACCGCAGCTCGTGGTGCCCTATACGCTCGACGTGAACGACATGAAGATCGTGGCGCTCAACGGCTTTACCGAGGGGGAGCAGTTCTTCCGCCACATGCGCGACACTTACGATCAGCTTCGCGAGGAAGGCGGGCGGATGATGTCGGTGGGCCTGCACGGCCGCATCGCCGGCAAGCCCGGCCGCGCCCGCGCCGTTGCCCGGTTCCTCGATCATGTCGTCGCCAGCGGAGACGGATGGGTTGCCCGGCGCATCGATATCGCGCGCCACTGGCAGGAGCGTTTCCCGGCATGAAGATCGACGATCCCGTGCTTCACGCCGAAGTGGCCGCTGCCTTTCGCGCCTACGAGCGCGCGCTGATGGCGGACGATGTTCCGGCGATGGACGCCCTGTTCCATCAGGCGCCCACCACCAACCGCTACGGCGTGGGCGAAGTGCTTTACGGGATCGAGGAAATCCGCGCATTCCGCAAGGGACGCGGAGGCTCGCCGCAGCGCCGGCTCGGGCGTGTCGCCATCACCGTCTATGGTGACAGCTTCGCCACCGCCGATGCCGAATTCTTCCGCGAGGGTTCCGACCGTCGCGGCCGCCAGACGCAGAGCTGGGTGCGTTTCGATGACGGCTGGAAGGTCGTTTCCGCTCATGTCAGCCTCGAAGGGAGCACGTCGTGACCGCGCTTTTCGAACATAGCCCCTGGGTGGAGGAGCGTGCCGATGCGCGGCCTTCCTCGGGGGATCGCCATGCCGATCTCCTGGCGGTTATGCATGAGGCCAGCGTCGGGGAACAGCTCGCCCTGATCCGCGCGCATCCCGAACTGGCGGGCAAGGCGGCGATCGACCGGACCCTGACCGAGGCTTCGGCCGCCGAACAGGCCAGCGCCGGTCTCGACCGCCTGACGCCGGGGGAATACGAACGCTTCCACGCGCTGAACGCCGCCTACCGCGCCCGGTTCGGCTTCCCCTTCATCATCTGCGTGCGGTTGACCGACAAGGCGGGCATCCTTGCCGCGATGGAGCGCCGCCTCGGCAACGAACGCGACGCCGAAGTGGCGACGGCGCTGGAACAGATCGGCGAGATCGTGCGCCTGCGGCTGGAGGATGCGGCATGAGCGGGGTCGGACTGGCCGCGCTCGAAGAGCGGCTGGCGCGCGAGCTGGAGCTGATCGGTCATGACCGGCCCGAATGGGTGCGGCCGCGCACGTTCGAGGGTGCGGACGTGCTTGACGTCGCGGTGATCGGCGGCGGGCAGTGCGGGCTTTCGGCCGCCTTCGGGCTGCGTTCGCAAGGCGTGCGCAATGTCATGGTGTTCGACGAAAACGAGCCCGGGTTCGAAGGGCCGTGGGAAACCTATGCGCGCATGGTCACGCTGCGCACGCCCAAGCATCTCAACCCGATCGATTTCGGCATTCCCTCGCTCACTTATCGCGCATGGTGGGAAGCGCAGCACGGCGCCGAAGGCTGGGCGGCGGTGGACAAGATCGCCCGTGGCGACTGGATGGAATACTTGCGCTGGTATCGCCGCGCGCTCGCCCTGCCGGTGACGAACGGCGCGAAGCTGCTGCGGATCGAGCCTTTGCCCGAAGCCGGGCTGCACCGCCTGCACTTCGCGGACGGCAAAGTGGAACAGGCGCGCAAGGTCGTGCTCGCCACCGGCATCCAGGGCGGGGGGGAATGGCACACGCCCGCCATGGTGCGCGACAATCTGCCGGGATCGCTCTGGGCGCATACCAGTGAGCCTATCGATTTCGCCGCGCTGCACGGCAAGCGCATCGGCATCCTGGGCGGCGGGGCTTCGGCTTTCGACAATGCCAACTTCGCGCTTTCGCAAGGCGTGGCGGCGGCGGAAGTCTTCATTCGCCGCAAGGCGCTGCCGCGCGTCAATCCGATCCGCTTCATGGAACGGGTGGGATTCACCGCGCGCTATCCCGCGCTGGACGATGCCACCAAGTATGCGGCGATGGACTGCTTCCTGGGCCACAACCAGCCGCCGACCAACGACACTTTCGAACGTGCCGCCGCATGGCCCGGCTTTGCGCTGCACCTTGGCGCACCGTGGCTCGGCGTGGCGGAGCACGAGGGCCGCGTGCGGGTGACGACGCCGCTGGGCTTCCACGAATTCGACTTCGTGGTGGTTTCCACCGGGCTCGTCAGCGATCCGGGCCTGCGCCCCGAACTGGCGCAAGTGGCCGGGCTTATCCAGCGCTGGGGCGAGCGAGTGGTGCCGACCGGGCCGCGCAATGCCCTGATCGACGCACATCCCTACCTTGGCCCCGCATTCGAGTTCACCGCGCGGCAGGGCGTGGACCCCGCGCCGCTGCACGGGCTGTTCGCGTTCAACTATTCCGCGCTCGTCAGCCTCGGCCTTTCCGCATCGGCGCTTTCGGGCCTGCAGAACGCCCTGCCGCGCTTGTCAGGGGCGTGGCGGACCAGTTGTTCCTCGATGACCGGGAGGTGCTGGTGGCCGAGTTCCTGACTTATGACGAGCACGAGTTCCTGGGCGCATGGCCGGTGCTGCCGGAGTTTGCCGCATGAGCACGCTTTCCACGCACGTTCTCGACACGGCCCATGGCTGCCCGGCCGAGGGAATCGCGCTGGAACTCGCGGCGCCGGCGGGGCGGTGCTGTTCACCGGCACGACCAATGCCGATGGCCGCTGTCCGGGCATTCCCGCGCTCGATCCGGGGGCCTACCGCCTGACTTTCGCGGTGGCCGCCTATTTTCGCGGCAGGGGCATGACCCTGCCGGAACCGCCGTTCCTTGACCGTGTGTCCATCGACTTCGGCGTGGCGGACGGGCAGGGGCACTATCACGTTCCGCTGCTCGTCTCTCCCTTCGGCTATTCGACTTACCGGGGAAGCTGACATGGCGCCGCGTCCGATCCTGAAGAGGCCTGCTGCATGATCCGCGCCTTTCGCGGCGAATTCCTGTCCGTTTCCCGAGACCCGCGCAGCGATCCCCAGGCGTCCGCCACGAAGCGGACGGCCTGCTGGTGGTCGAGGACGGCGTGGTCGCGGCGCGCGGCCCCCATGCCGAACTGGCGGAGCGATATGCCGGTGTCCCGGTGGAAGCGTTGCCGGGCCTCGTCGTGCCGGGCTTCGTCGATTCCCATGTCCATTATCCGCAGACGGACCGCATCGCCTCTCATGGCGAACAATTGCTCGACTGGCTGGAGCGCCACATCTTTCCGGCGGAAAAGGCCTTCGCGGACAAGGCTCATGCCGATGCCGTCGCCGCCTTCTTCCTGGGCGAACTGCTGAGGAACGGCACCACCAGCGCGCTGGTCTTCCCGACCGTGCACGAGCAGTCCGTCGATGCCCTGTTCGAGGCCGCGCTTGACCGGGACATGCGGCTGATCTCGGGCAAGGTGCTGATGGACCTCGGGCCCGACCGCCTGAACGACACCGTGGCCTCGGGCCGGGCGGGCAGCGAGGCGCTGATCCGCCGCTGGCGCGGACGCGGGCGGCTGGGCTACGCGGTGACGCCGCGTTTCGCGCTGGCTTCGTCCGATGCCCAGCTTGCCGATGCGGGCGCCCTGCTGGCCGAGCATCCGGACGTGCTGATGCACACCCACCTTGCGGAGAACCGCCGCGAATGCGCCGAAGTGGCCGCGCGTTTCAGCGCGGCGGCGGACTATCTGGACGCTTACGACCGGTTCGGCCTCGTCACCGGCCGATCGGTGTTCGCGCATGGCATTCACCTGCCGGATCGCGCCTGCCGGCGGCTGCACGAAAGCGGCGCGGGGATCGCGGTCTGCCCCAGTTCCAACCTGTTCCTCGGTTCGGGCTTCTTCGATTTCGCACAGGCCGACCGGCACGGGATACGCCTCGGCCTCGGCTCGGACGTGGGGGCGGGGACGACCTTCTCGCTGCTGCACACCCAGGGGATCGCCTATCAGGCCGCGCTGATGAAGGGCACCGCGCTCGATCCGTTCAGGGCGCTGTGGCTGGCGACGGCGGGCAGTGCCGCCCTGCTTCATATCGCTGACCGGGTGGGCAGCCTCGAAGTGGGGCAGGAGGCCGATTTCGTGGTACTCGATACGCAGGCGACACCGCTGCTCGCCCGCCGCACCCGCCACGCCGACCTTGCCGAACGGCTCTTCGCGTTGCAGGTGCTGGGCGACGACCGCGCCGTCGCGCGCACTTATCTGCTGGGCCGCTGCGCCTGGGACAGGGATACCGAATGACCGACCTCGACACTTTCATCGCCGGCCTGCCGAAGGCCGAGCTTCACCTCCACATCGAAGGCAGCCTCGAACCCGAACAGATGTTCGCGCTGGCGACACGCAACGGCGTGTCGATCCCCTTCGCCACCGTGGAGGAAGTTCGCGCCGCCTATGAATTCTCCAACCTGCAGGACTTCCTCGACATCTATTACGCGGGCGCGAACGTGCTGCTGAACCGGCAGGATTTCCATGATCTGGCGATGGCCTACTTCGCGCGGGCGGCGGCGGACGGCGTGGTCCATGCCGAATTGATGTTTGATCCGCAGACCCATACCGACCGGGGCGTGCCCTTCGCCGAAGTGATCGAGGGGCTGCTTTCCGCCATGGCCGCCGCCGAAGCGGCGTTCGGCATGTCCAGCAGCCTGATCCTCTCGTTCCTGCGGCACCTTTCGGAAGAGGCGGCCTTCGCCACCCTGGCCCAGGCGGAGCCGTGGCTCGACCGGATCGGGGCGGTGGGGCTCGATTCCTCGGAAGTCGGCCATCCGCCCGAGAAGTTCGCCCGCGTCTTCGCCGCCGCGCGCGCGAAGGGCCTCAGGATCACCGCGCATGCGGGCGAGGAAGGTCCGCCCGAATATGTCCACCAGGCGCTGGACCTGCTGGGCGTCCACCGCATCGACCATGGCAATCGCGCGCTGGAAGACCCGGCCCTGATCGAGCGGCTGGTGCGCGAGGAGATGACGCTGACGGTCTGCCCGCTTTCCAACCACAAGCTCTGCGTGGTGGACGACCTGGCCGATCACCCGATCGACGCGATGCTGGCTCACGGGCTCAAGGCTACCATCAATTCCGACGATCCGGCCTACTTCGGCGGCTATGTCGCGGACAATTACCGCGCCGTCGCGGCGGCTCGCGGGCTTGGCAAGGAAGCGCTGGCCACGCTGGCGCGCAACAGCTTCACCGGCTCGTTCCTGCCCGAAAGCGCGGTAGCGGCGCATCTCGGCGCGCTTGACGCCTACATGGCGGATCATCGCCGATGAAGGCCCTGCTTCGCGCCGTACTGCTGGCGGTGCTTGCGGCTCTGCTGCCGGTTGCCGCCCATGCCGACGGCGCGAGGCGCAAGGTCATCATCGATGACGAGGGCTTCGCGCTCATGCACCTGATGTTGCTGGAAAGCGATCGGGTCGATGTGCTTGGCATCACCACCGTCTCCGGCAATACCTGGGCCAATCGGGCAACCGCGATGGCCTTGCGCGGGCTGGAGATCGCCCATCGCGGCGATGTGCCGGTGGTCCAGGGCGCGACTTATCCGCTGCTCAATTCCGAAGCGCTGACGGAGCGCTGGGAAGCGCTCTACGGCAAGCTGACGTGGAAGGGCGCGTGGATGAAGCAGTGGGTCGAGCCTACCCGGCAATCGACGCCTGCCTACCATGGACCGACCGATCCGGTGGACCTGCCCTGGGGCAATCCAGGACTGAAGGCTTCGCCCGAAATCGCGGCGAACTTCCTGATCCGCATGGTCCACAAGTATCCGGGGCAGATCACCATCGTCGCCTGCGGCCCGTTGACGAACCTTGCGCTGGCGCAGCGGCTCGATCCCGAGTTCGCCGCGCTGGCGGGAGAGCTGGTCTACATGGGCGGGAGCCTCAATCCGCAGCAGCAACTGGACAACGTTTCGGCCGCGCAGTTCGCGCGCGAATATGCCAATTCGCCGCGCCGCGAATTCAACGCCCGTTTCGATCCCGAGGCGGCGAGCATCGTTTCGCGCAGTCCCTGGCGCAAGATCACGGTGGTGCCCGCCGATCCCGCCACCGGCACGCAGCTGACCCCGGAACTGGTCAAGGCGATGAGCGCGGCGGCCGCGCCGGAACTGGGCCGGTTCATCGGCGGCATGGAGGCAGGCTTCCCGATGTGGGACGAGATCGCCGCCGGTGTCCTGCTCGACCCGGGCATGGTGACCGAGGCGGAAGAGCTTTACGTGGACTACAACGCGCAGTTCGGCGCCGGCTATGGCGACATGCTGAGCTGGCGCGAAGGATATCAGCCCGGCCTTGGCGAACGCAAGGCAACCGTGGTGCGCAAGATCGACGCGGCGCGGCTGGACGCGCTGATGGTGCAGGTGATGGCTGCCAGCCATCGGTAAGCTGGGCCACCGGCAAGCTGGGCGCTCGGCCCGGCTCACCGGTGCTTGAAGGAAGCGTTCAGGCCAGCCGTTCGGGGACCGAAAGCGCTTCTTCCACGATGCTGTCGCGGGTGCCCACAGATTCCCAGGGGAACACGAACCAGCGCTTGTCGTCGGCGCGGTCGATCACTTCGGACCAGAGGTCGACTTCGACCTTCGAGCTCTTGTTGTTGATGACGACGGCGAAGCGCAAGTTGTCATGATCGCCGCCGCCCTGCGTGAGCTGGCCGCGGATATATTCGATGGTGCCGCCGGTATCGTTGATATCGTCCACGAACAGCAGGCGGGTGCCCTGTGCGCTCATCGCCGCGACCTTGGCGATCAGTTCGTCGGCAAAGCCGGGGATCTTGGCCGAATGGTCGATCGAGAGCATCGGCAGGCCGAGCTGGTGCGAGATATAGACGGCCGGCACCAGCCCGCCGCGCCCGACGCCGATCACGAACTCGGGTTGCCACTCGTTCTGCTGGATCTGCCGCGAAAGCTGGCGGACCTTGGCGAGGAAATCTTCGTAGTATTCGAGGAAATGGAGCTGGGGCTCGGCGGCTTCACTCATGCGGGGCGAATCCTGAAACGATCATGTCGGGAAAGTAGCCCGGTTATCGATTTCATGCGGAATTCGCAATCACGGCAATTTTCCGCACGTCGCGTAATCGAATATGTCGCACCTAAGTCTTTGATGCGGCGTGTCCAAGCTGTGCAAAGCCGTTCTCGAATTCGCCCAGAACCATCGTCGCGGCATAGGACGGGGTGCGTGCCGTGGCGGTGCAGAGGGCCAGAGTCATGGGTCTGAGCAGCGAATCGGAGATGCGCGTGAAGTTCAGCAGTCCTCGCTGGACCTCGGTGCGCACGTCCAGCGAAGTGAGCACGCCGATGCCGGTGCCCTGGAGCACCAGCGAGGTGATCATCTGGATATTGTCCGAACTGGCCTTGCGGTCGAGGGTGATGCCGGTGGCGCCTTCGAGCACCGCGATCTGCTGGTAGACCGCAAGCGGGTCCGCCGGGACGATCATCGGTTCGCCCGCGCAGGCCGAGAAACGCGCTTCGGGAAGGGTGGCCAGCCGGTGCTCGGGCGGGGTGATGAACCCCAGCACGACTTCGGTGAAGGCGCGGACGGAAAGGTCGCGATAGGAATGCGGTTCGAACAGGATGCCGCAATCGACGGTGCCGTCGCTCACCGCGCGCCGCACCGCGTCGTTGCCCAGCACTTTCACGCCGATGGTGATGCCGGGATAGCGCTGCTGGATCGCGTGGATGGTGGCGGGAACGTGCCCCTTGGCCAGCGCGTCGATCACCGCGATCTCGACGTGGCCGCGCTTCAGCCCGCGCAAGTCCTCGATCCGCGTGCGCAGGCTGACCATGCCCTGCTGCCACTGCGATCCCGATGCCATCATCATCTCGCCCGCCGCCGTCAGCCGGAGGCCGGTGGGCAGGCGTTCGAACAGCGGCAGGCCCAGTTCGGCCTCGACGTTGAGGATCTGCCTGTCGATCGCCGAGGCGGAAACGTTCAGTTCGTCGGCGGCCTTGCGGATCGAGCCGAGGCGGCCCACCGCCATGAAGTACCGCAGGAAGCGCGAAAATGCCGGCATGGTGGTGTTTCTGGACCCGCTCTAATTTTTGCAATGATGTGTCGAATTCATTGCGTTTGCTCGCACCGTGTCAAGCCCTTACGCAATGGGCAACACCGAAACGTGCGACGGCACCGGCAGCGATTTCTCCTCTCCCAACAGAGGTGGCGGCCGGTGCACGAGCGCATGACGGTAGGGGGCGCATCTTCCGCGAAGGGTTGTAAAAGGGACACCCGACGCGGAGGCGCCCCCGCTTGCGGGGTTCAGGGCAATGATGAGGGTTTGCGAAAAACGTCCCCGGTGGGGGCGGCTTCTGGCTGCGCTGGCGATGGCCGGTTCGGTTCCATGCGCTGCTGCATCGGCTGCCGAGCCGCCGGTGCCGCAGCTTCCGAAAATCGCGCCGATTCCGGTGAAGGTCGTGGTCGTCGCCAATTTCGAACCGGGCGAGGACAAGGGCGATGCCCCCGGCGAATTCCAGCTCTGGGCCGAGCGCGAACATCTGGACGAGAAGATCGCCGTGCGCGGCGTGCTTCATCCACTGCTGCGTAACAAGGATGGGCTCTACGGCATCGTCTGGGGCAATGCCGGTTCGCTTCTAAGCGGCGTGGGCGAACAGCTTACCGCGCTGCTGCTCGACCCCCGTTTCGACTTTTCGAAGACCTACTGGCTGTTCACCGGCATCTCCGGGGTCGATCCGCAAGTGGCCTCGGTCGGCAGTGCGGCCTGGTCGCGCTGGGTGGTCTCGGGCGATACCCTGCGCGAGTTCGACGACCGCGAGGTGGCCAAGAACTGGCCTTACGGGCTCTTCGCCATCGGCGCCAAGGCTCCAAACCAGCTTCCCGACAATCCCGACAGTTTCGCCGGCATGACCGATGCGGGCGCGCTGTCGATGGCGGTCACGCTCGACCAGGGGCTTGCGCAGTGGGCCTTCGACATGACGAAAGCCGTGCCGATCCCCGACAACGCCGATCTCGCCAGGGCGCGCGCTGCGTGGACCGGATATCCCAATGCCCAGAAGCCGCCATTCGTGCTCATGGGGGAGACGCTGGGCTCGGTGCGCTACTGGCACGGCCCGGCCCGCACGCAATGGGCGCGCGACTGGGTCAGGCTGTGGACCGGCGGCAAGGGCCGCTTCGTCATGACCAACATGGAGAGCCAGTCGATGGCGGGCGCCATGCTGAACGGCGCGGCGCAGGGGCTCGTCGATCCCCGGCGCGTGCTGGTGCTGCGCACGGCCAGCAACCCTTCCATGCCGCCGCCGGGCGTCGATGCGCTGAACAGCGTGGGTGACGAAGGCCCCGGCCAGCTTGTCGCCTATGAGGCCAATTATCGCGTCGGCGCGCCGGTGGTGCATGAACTGCTGGCGGGCTGGGCGAAGTATCGCGATACCGTTCCCGGAGCGCCACGGCCGTGAAGCCGGGCCTGAGACGCGCGCTTGCCCGGGGGCTTGCCGCGGCGGCCGTGCTGGCGGCGATGCTGGCGTCGGTGTCGGTCGCTCATGCCGATGCGGCGGGCGAGGCGAAAGCCTCGGCGCTGTTCGACGAACTGTCCGGCAACGCGGCGATGCTGCGCCTGTTCCTTCAGGCGATGCCCAAGGGCGGCGACCTGCACAACCACCTTGGCGGCACCCCTTCGGCGGAGGACTGGCTGGACTGGGCGGGCAAGGCGGGCTTCTGCGCCGGAAGCGATCTCAAGCTGCTGCCGCCGCCCTGCGCCGATGCCGACAGGATCACCCGCATCGCCGCCGAACGGCCCTTCGACTATGCGCGGCTGGTCGATCACCTCGGCACGCGCGGCTGGCAGAAGGGGATCGGCCGGGACGAGGTTTCCGGGCACACCCAGTTCTTCATCAGTTTCGAGCGCTTCGGCCCAGTTGCGCCGGGGCATACGGTTCCGGCGATGGAAGTCGCGCTGCGCACGTCCGCGGGCGACAGCGCGACGTACCTCGAACTGATGCACAATCCGGATGCGATGATGGCCTATATCCTCGCCGCGCTGATGTGCCGCTGGACGAGACGGGGCTTGAGGCGCGCTATGCGCAGGAACTGGCCGGTCTTGCCCCGGCGATCGCCAAGGCCCGCGCCGAACTGGACCGGGACGAGAAGCAGGTACGGGCCGACATGGGCTGCGGCACGTCCTCGGCCGAGGCAGCCTGCGGCCTTGCGGTCCACTATCTTGCCAGCGCCTTCCGCGCGCTGCCGCCCGCGCAGGTGTTCCGCTCGCTGATCGCCTCGTTCGCGCTGGCCGATGCCGATCCGCGCTATGTCGGCGTCAACATCGTCCAGCCCGAAGACTGGCCGGTCTCGATGCGCGACTACGACCTGCACATGGCGATGTTCCGCTTCCTCGAAGGCAAGTATCCGCGCGTCCACCGCACGATGCATGCGGGCGAGCTTGCCTTCGGGCTGGTGCCGCCTGCCGGTATCCGCAATCACATGCGCAAGGCGCTCGATGCCGGGGCGGAGCGCATCGGCCACGGGGTGGCCATCGCTTACGAGGACGATGCCGCCGGCACGCTGCGCCGCATGGCGCGCGATCACGTCGCAGTGGAGATAAACCTCTCCAGCAACGACGTGATCCTGGGCGTTCGCGGGGGCGAGCATCCGATCCAGCTCTACCGCCGCTTCGGCGTGCCGGTGACGCTTTCCACCGATGACCAGGGCATCCTGCGCACCGATCTTACCCAGGAATACATGCGCGCCGCGCGCGAGCAGGGGCTGCATTATGCGGACCTCAAGCAGGTGACGCGCGCCAGCCTCGAATTCGCCTTCGTGCCCGGTGAGAGCCTCTGGCGCGGGCGCGTGCCCGGTGAGCCGGTCGCCGCCTGCACCGCCGGGTTCGATGCCGCGCCATGCCGCGCGCTGTTGGCGCGCAGCGAGAAGGCTCGGCTTCAGGTCACGCTGGAACAGCGGCTCGACGCGTTCGAGCAGGGCCTTGACCGGCTCATGCCCGCACCGGGCGGCAAGGGATAGTTTCGAGTACCCGGCGCGCCCGGTCACGGTGCGCCGCAACAATCACAACCTCACGGGAGACGGGGTTCAACAACAGGCCGGCGGAACCGCGAGGGGCGCGATTATCCGTACGGTTTCAGGGGGCTGGCACGATGGCCGCATCGATTGATACGCACATGGAATCCCGTACCGCGCCGCGGCGTCATGCCTTGCGCAGATCCGCCTTGAGTTTCGCCGCCACGCTGCTGTGCTGCACGGCGATCCAGGCTCCCGCCTTCGCGGCGGAAGCGGCAGCAGAAGAACCCGCGCCTGAAGAGGGCAAGGAAATCGTCGTCACCGGTTCGCTGGGCGCCTTGCCGGTTGCCGATGTCGGATCGGTCTTCGGCTTCGACAAGACGCTGACCGAGACGCCGCGCTCGGCATCGACGATCAGCAGCGAGCAGATCGAACGCTTCGGCATCAGCGACATCTACGATCTCGTCGCGCAGGCGCCGGGCACGTTCACCAACTCGTTCTTCGGTGTCGGCGGCGCGCTCGACATTCGCGGCACGCCGGGCGAAGTCTACTTCCGCGGCATGCGCCGTCTCGACAATCCGGGCAACTACCCGACCCCGATCGGCGCTTCCGACCGCATCGACATCGTGCGCGGCCCGGCCTCGCCGATCTATGGCCCGTCGAAGACCGGCGGCTACATGAACTTCGTTCCCAAGACCGCGCGCGTGAAGGGCGGTTCCTATCTCAGCCACCCGGAAGGCGAAGTGAGCTTTACCGGCGGTTCGTGGGACAAGGCCGACCTCAAGGCCGAAATGCGCGGCCCCGGCAAGATCGGCTCGCAGGAATTCGGCTACAGCCTGTTTGCCGAGGTGGAGGATTCGGGCAGCTACTACCGCAACATCTCCACCAAGAACACCGTGCTCCAGGCCGCGTTCGATACCGACTTCACGCCCAACCTGCGGCTTGAATTCGGCGGCATGTACCAGAACTTCAAGGGCGTGCAGAACGGCGGCTGGAACCGCCTGACGCAGGATCTCGTCGATAACGGCACCTACATCACCGGTTCCGCGCAATCGATCGACGACAACGGCGACGGCCAGATATCGGCGGGCGAATTCATCGCGCACGGCAACAACTTCGGGCCGTTCGGCGTCCCTGCCTCCTCCTTCACCGACAGTTCCTTCAACCCGCTCATGGCGCTTACCGATACCGGCACCGCCAAGCTCAGCCGCCGCGATGTGCTGGCAGGCAAGAACGACCGCCTCGATACTCGCGCCACCACGCTCTATGCCGACCTGATCTGGGAAGCGACGATGACTGGAGCGTCAAGAACCAGGCGTTCTACGACAGCTACGAGAACATCAACGAGAACAGCTACGGCTTCGCGCAGTTCCACGATTCCTGGGTGTTCGAGGACAAGATCGTCGTCGCCAAGAAGTTCGAGAACGACCTCGGCAAGTTCGCCTTCCAGCTCTCGCCGTCGATCCGCTACACCGATTTCAAGCACGGTGACGATTTCGACTACGAATACTTCCACCGCGTGGACCTGACCAAGGGCTACACCGCCGCCTCCGACCGCCTGCTGGCCACCGAATGCCCGCTCAGCGACGAGCCCGGCTATACGGCGGCGGACTGCGGCTACAACAATTACGTCAGCGGCCATTATACCGACTATGCGATGGCCGGCCTTGCCGACATCGACTTCGCGTTCGGCCTCGGGATTACCGTGGGCGCGCGCTACGATTACGTGAAGGCCAAGTCCACTTACGACATCACGAAGATGCTCCCGGCGGACGTCGCCGACCTTGGCGGGCTCTACAGCGCCAGCGGCAGCAAGGGTGCCTGGTCATGGTCGGCCAGCGCCAACTACAAGCTGCCCTTCGGCCTGATCCCCTATGCCACGATCGCCCGCCAGTCCACGGTGATCGCGGGGCAGGGTGCCGAGCTTTACGCCGGGGACATCGCGGGCAAGACCTTCATCTCGGCGTCGAAGCTCTATGAAGGCGGCATCAAGGGCAGCTTCCTCGACGACCGTCTCTACGCTGCGCTGTCGGTCTACAAGCAGAAGCGCACCGACTACAACATCCAGTCGATCACGGTGAACCAGTCGGTGGAGACCAAGGGCCTCGAAGCCGAGGCGCGCTGGTCGGTCAACGACCACCTGCTCATCACCGGCGGCTATACCCGCACCAAGGTCTACAACCTGACCGCGCTGGAGAACGGCACGCTGTTCAGCTTCTTCGGCATCGAGGATCTGGTCAACGTCACCGACCCCACGCTCTATCTCGGCGGGCAGCCGATCGGCCTGGTGCTGATCCCCGACAAGAACGCCTCGCGCCGCGCGGGCATTCCGACCAACCTCTACTCGCTGACGGCCACTTACGCCTTCGACAACGGCATCGCGCTCAGCGCCAGCGCCGTGAAGGTGGATTCGGTCTATTCGGGCCAGTCGCAGGTCGTGAAGCTGCCCGCCTATACCAAGGTGGACGTCTCGGCATCTTACGAGACCGGGCCGTGGCTGTTCCGCGTGGTGGTGAAGAACGCCACCAACGAACGCTACTTCCGCGCGAACTTCACCGAACTGTTCGGCTCGACCATCGTGCTGCCGGAAACCCCGCGCAGTTGGCAGGGCTCGATCGTCTACAAGTTCTGACCTCAAAGCGGCGGGGGCGCCTCCCTACCGGCGTCCCCGCCGCCATCGACGAAAAGATGAATCCTGCGATGACATTCCTGACCCGCGCCGTGCTGCTTGCCGGTGCTTCCGCTTCGCTGGCCTTCGGCGTCTCCGCCCAGGCCGCCGCGCCGGTTCCCGATATTTCCGCCTGCGAGCCCGGCAAGCCCTGCGCCGCGCCGCTGCCGGTCAAGGTCGTGGTCGTCTCCCTGTTCGAGATCGGCAAGGACGAGGGCGACACTGCCGGAGAGTTCCAGCTCTGGAAGGAACGGCGGGGGCTGACGATGCGGATTCCCTTCCCGCAATCGTTCCACGATCTCTACTACAACCCCGAGACGCAAGTGCTGGGGATCGTCACCGGCGTCGGCACCGCACGATCGACCGCGGCGACCATGGCGCTCGGCCTCGATCCGCGTTTCGACCTGTCGAAGTCCTATTGGCTTGTCGCGGGCATTGCCGGGATCGATCCCCAGGATGCCTCGATCGGTTCGGCCGCCTGGGCGCGCTGGGTGGTGGACGGCGACCTTGCGCATGAGATCGATGCGCGCGAAATCCCGAAGGACTGGAAGAGCGGTTTCTTCCCCAGACACCTCAAGGGGCCGAACGACAAGACCACCCCGATCGATACCACGGGCGGCGAAGTCTACCAGATCAACCCCCGGCTGGAGCGCTGGGCCTTCAACCTGACCAAGGATGTGAAGATCCCCGACAGCCCGGAAATCCGGGCCGAGCGCATGCGCTTCACCGGATATCCCAATGCACAGAAGCCGCCGTTCGTCCTGGAAGGGGAGCAGCTTTCCGCGATGACCTTCTGGCACGGCAAGCTGCTGACCGATTGGGCCAACGACTGGGTCCATTACTGGACACAGGGCAAGGGCGAGTTCGTGACTTCCGCGATGGAGGACACCGGCGTGCTTCAGGCGATGACGTATCTCGACCGGATTGGCCGGGCCGACAAGGACCGCGTGCTCGTGCTGCGTGCGGGCTCGAACTACACGATGCCGCCGCCCGGCGTGGATGCGGCCTCCTATCTGCTGCGGGAAAACGAAGGCTACGCCGGGCTCCAGGCCTCGGTCGAGAGCCTCTATCTCGTCGGCTCGAAGGTGGTCGATGCGTGGCTGGCGGACTGGGATCGCTACAAGGACGAACTGCCGGAATAAGCGGCGGGATCACGAGCCAGGGAGGGAAGACTGGCGGCGGCGATCTCCAGCGCTGCCGTCAGTCGTTCTCCCGCCTCGGCCGGGAGGCCGGGGCCGCGCAGGAAACCAAGCCGGCGGCGCAGCCCATAGCCTGTGATGGCGGCCGTGACGGTGCCTTGCCCCGCCAGCGAGCGCGGCGCCACCGTCACCCCGAGCCCCGCTGCGACCATCCTCATGCAGCGGTCCTCGTTCTCGCTGCGCAAGGCGAAGCGGGGGCGGACGCCGGCATCGGTGAAGAAGCGGCTGGTCCGCTGCAGCACCTCGCAGGAGCGGCGCGCGATCATGATATCGCCGGCAAGTTCCTGCGGAGCGACCTCCCCTCGCCCGGCAAAGCGGTGCGCGGCGGGCATGACCAGCAGGTAAGGCTCCTCCAGCACCTCGCCCGGCGCTCCCTCGTCTTCTGCCATGAGCGTGAGCGCGAGGTGGATCTTGCCGCTGGCAAGTTGCCCGCGCAGATCCCGGTCGTCCCCCTCGACCAGTTCGATCCCGAATTCGCGGGCCAGTTCGCGGGCGACCCGTTCCAGGATCGCGCCGGATACGGTGGGAATGACGCCCAGCTTCAGTCCCGGCCATTGTTCCTGGACCGGCCGGGCGAACTGGTCGGCGCGGCGGAAACCCGCTTCGAGGTCGCGGGCGATCGGCAGGAAGGCCCCGCCGGATTCCGTCAGCCGGACATGGCGCCGGTCGCGCACGAACAGCGGCGTGCCGACCAGTCGTTCCAGTTCGGCGATGCTGGTCGAGACGGTGGGCTGGGTGACATGCAGCCGCGCCGATGCCTGCTTGAAGCTGCCGGAATCGGCAACGGCAAGGAAATGGCGGATATGCGCGCGCTTTATCATTGGAAAAATCTATTCAAATGCCATGCAAGTTTCAATTTGTTTGCGTGAGGGGGTTTCGATAGCTTGCCGGCAACGATGGCCCGCATCTCCGGCGGGCCTTGAAAGTTTGGGAAGAGAGATGAAAGCCACCCCCGATTTCGATTTCGGCCTGAGCGAAAGCGCCGTGATGATCCGCGAAAGCGTTGCCCGCTTCGCCGACGAACAGATCGCCCCGCTTGCCGTCAGGGTCGACGCCGAGGACTGGTTCCCGCGTGAGCTCTGGCCTGCTATGGGCGAGCTTGGGCTGCACGGCATCACCGTGGAGGAGGAATGGGGCGGAACCGGCCTCGGCTATCTGGAACATGTGATCGCGGTGGAGGAAGTCAGCCGCGCTTCGGCTTCGGTGGGGCTGTCCTATGGGGCGCACTCCAACCTCTGCGTCAACCAGATCCGCCGCTGGGGCAACGATGCGCAGAAGGCGAAGTACCTGCCGGGTCTGATCTCGGGCGAGCACGTGGGAAGCTTGGCCATGTCCGAAGCGGGCGCCGGGTCCGATGTCGTAGGGATGAAGCTGCGGGCGGACGCGGTGGAAGGCGGCTACCGCCTCAACGGCACCAAGTTCTGGATCACCAACGGCACATATGCCGATGTGCTGGTCGTCTATGCCCGGACCGATGCCGAAGCGGGATCGAAGGGTATCACCGCCTTCCTGATCGAGAAGGACATGGCCGGATTCTCCATCGGCCAGAAGATCGACAAGATGGGCATGCGCGGTTCGCCGACCTGCGAACTGGTGTTCGACGATTGCTTCGTGCCCGCAGGGAACGTCATGGGCCCGCTGAACGGCGGCGTGAAGGTTCTCATGAGCGGCCTCGATTACGAGCGCGTGGTGCTTGCGGGCTTGCAGATCGGGATCATGCAGGCCTGCCTCGACACGGTGATTCCCTATGTGCGCGAACGCCGCCAGTTCGGCGCGGCCATCGGCACGTTCCAGCTCATGCAGGCCAAAGTGGCGGACATGTACGTCGCGCTGCAATCGGCGCGGGCCTATGTCTATGCGGTGGCGCGGGCCTGCGATGCCGGGCAGACCACCCGCTTCGACGCGGCCGGCGCGATCCTGCTGGCGAGCGAGAACGCCTTCCGCGTCTCGGGCGAGGCGGTGCAGGCGCTGGGCGGTGCAGGCTATACCAAGGACTGGCCGGTCGAACGCTATCTGCGCGATGCCAAGCTGCTGGATATCGGTGCGGGCACCAACGAGATCCGGCGGATGCTGATCGGGCGGGAACTGATCGGGGCTTGAGAACAACAGCGTTTCCGGGGGGCGATCCCCTGGAACTCGCGGAATCTCTGTCCCGCCTCTGAATTGCGCGCCGCCGAATCGCGGCGCGCTTTCGTGTTCGTCCTACCCTTGCTTCACCCGCAGCAATCCCTCCTGCGCCACGCTTGCCACCAGCATCCCGCCGCGCGAGTAGATCGCCCCGCGTGCGAAGCCACGCGCGTGGCCGGACCAGGGGCTGTCCATCGTATAGAGCAGCCAGTCGTCCATCGGCGGGGTCTGGTGGAACCACACCGCGTGGTCGAGGCTCGCGCCCGAGACGCCGGGCGAGAAGAAGCCGAGCCCGTGCGGCATAAGCGCGGTGGAGACCAGCGCGAAGTCGCTCGCATAGGCAAGGATCACGCGCTGCATCGCCGGCTCGGCATCCAGCGGGTGCGCCAGGCGGAACCACTGGTGGCGCTGCGGCAGCTCGCCGCCGCGAACCGGCGGGCAGGGCCGGATGTCGAAAGAGGCGAGGCGGTGCACCAGGAACGGCGGCAATTTCTGTCCGGCGGCGGCCAGCGCATCGCGGAAATCCGGGCACTGCTCGGGCTCGGGTACGTCCGGCATGGCCACGGCGTGGGAAAGCCCTTCCTCGTGCCGGTGGAACGAGGCGGCAAGGTTCAGGATCGGCTTGCCGCCCTGCATGGCGACGACGCGGCGGTTGGAGAAGCTGCCGCCATCGAAATCGGGCAGGACGCGGTAGATGATCGGGCGGCCGGAATCGCCCGCACGCAGAAAATAGGCGTGGAGCGAATGGGCCTGCCGCTCGGGATCGATCCCGCGCGCGGCGGCGTCCAGCGCCTGGGCCACGACCTGCCCGCCATAGACCCGGCCGGGCTGCTCGGCGGAAGCGGCGCCCCGGAAGATGCCGGTGTCGATTTCCTCGACGGAGAGCAGGCCGCGCAGTTCCGCCACGGCAAGGCGGGCGTCATCAGTCATCGGCATGGTTTTCCCTGAGCGCGGCCTCGATCGGTTCGACCGGCGTGCCTTTCAGCCAGGCGAGCGACTGGCGCTCGATCGAGAGCAATTCTTCCAGTGTCTGTTCGATCGCGGTTTTCTGCTGGCGCAGCTCGTTTACCCGATCCGTGACCTTGACCAGAAGCGCGCGCACTTGCTCGTGATGTTCGGGGTCGACGTCATAGAGGTCGAGGAATTCCTTGATCTCCCGGATGGAGAAGCCGAGCCGCTTGCCGCGCAGGATCAGCTGCATCCGGCCCATCTCGCGGCGGGAGTAGATCCGCGTGGTGCCGACGCGCTGCGGCGCGATCAGGCCCTTGTCCTCGTAGAAGCGCAAGGTGCGCATGGTAGCGCCCAGCTCGGTGGCCGCTTCCTGGATGCCGAGCATATCGGGGTTCACGCCGCCCGCCTCGGCGGCCGGCGTGTTCTCTTCAGGTGTCAAGGCTGCCCCGGTTCCGGTCACGCAGCGGACCCTTGGGCCGATCCTGCGGCCCGGCGCGCGGCTTCTTCCTCGACCAGTTCCTTCTTGGAAAGCTTGCCGACGAGCGTCTTGGGCAGGCTGTCGCGAAACTCGATGCTGCTGGGCATCTCGATCTTGTTGAGCCGCTCCTTGAGGAAGGCCATCAATGTATCCTGGTCCAAGACGTCCCCCGGGTGCAGCGCCACGAATGCCTTGGGGGCTTGCCCGCGATAGGCGTCAGGCACGCCGATCACGATCGCCTCGTGAACCATCGGATGCTCGTAAAGCGCATCCTCGATCGTTCGCGGATAAACGTTGTATCCCCCACACAGGATCATGTCCTTGATCCTGTCCACGAGGAAAAGATAGCCGTCTTCGTCGAGATAGCCAACGTCTCCGGTGCGCAAGGCGCCGAAGATGAAGGTCTTTTCCGATTCCTCGGGACGGTTCCAGTAGCCGGACATGACCTGCGGCCCGCGCGCGCAGACTTCGCCGCGCTCGCCCTGGGGCATGATCCGGTGCGGATTGTCGGGATCGCGGATCTCCAGCGCGGTGCCGGGGAAGGCCGGTCCGCAGGAGTTGTCCTTCACATCGCCTTCCAGCGGATTGCAGGCGATGATCGGCGAGGCTTCGGACAGGCCGTAGCCCTCCACCACGCGCACGCCGGTGCGCTGCTCGAACTTCTGGCGCACTTCCAGCGGCAGCGGCGCGCCGCCGGAGATGCAGACGCGCACCTGGTCGAATTCGCCGTGGAGCTGCTGGTTGTTGAGCGCGGTGTAGAGCGTGGGCACGCCGAAGAACTGCGTGGGCTTCGTGCGCTTGGCGGTCGCGAGGAACGACTTCATCTCGAAGCGCGGCAGGAGGATCATCTCCGCCGCGGTGTCCACCGAGTAGTTGAGCACGGTGGTCAGCGCAAAGACGTGGAACAGCGGCAGCACGCCGAGCGTGCGCTCCTGCTGTTCGGGCATGTGGCCGACGTGCGCGATCATCTGCGCCGAATTGGCGGCGAGATTGGCGTGGCTCAGCATCGCGCCCTTGGGCACGCCGGTAGTGCCGCCGGTGTACTGGAGCACGGCAAGGTCGGAAGGCGAACGCTCTACCGGATCGGGATCGGCATCGCGTGCGATGAGGTCCGCGAAGCGCAGGAAGCGCAGGTCATGCGGCTCATGCGCGATGTCCTTGCGCTTGAGCAGGCGATAGGCGCGGCCCTTGAGCCGGGGCAGGGCATCGGCGATCGGGCAGACCACGACCCGGCGCAGCGCGCCTTTCCCCACGAGCGGCTCGATCTTGGGAAGCGACAGCGCAAGGTCGGAGGCGACGATGAATTCCGCGCCCGAATCGTCCACCAGATGCGCCATCTCGCGCTCGGTGTAGAGCGGGTTGAAGTTCACCACGATCCCGCCGATGCGTAGGATCGCGAAGTAGCAGATCACGTAATAGGGCGTGTTGGGCAGGCACAGCCCCACCCGCGTCCCCCGCTTGACGCCGAGGTCCTGGAACCCCCGCGCCGCGCGGCGGGACAGGTCGCCGATCTCCCTGTAGGTCCACTTGCGGCCCATGAAGTCGATCGCCGGCCAGGCGCCGTGGGCTTCCACGGCATGGTCGAGCAGGTCGGTGAGCAACCGCGGCGCGATCGGCGGCATCTCTTCCGGGTGTTGGGAGGAGGTTTCCGGGACGGAGTGGCCGCCGATCGTCGCCGCGGCGCCCATCAGAAGGACACCCGCGCGCCGAGCGAGAACACCAGAGCGGAAGCGTTCTGGAGGCTGCCGTTGGTGATGACGGGCGTTTGCGCGGCGGTGCCGGGATAGGCCGCGGTGATGCGGTCGATCGGTGCATCCTTGAAGGTGATGTACGATGCGGCCGCGTCGATCGCGATCTTCTCGCTCATGTTGTAGGTGGTGCCGGCCGAGAAGTTCCAGCGGTTGCTGTCAGGCACGCGGGCATCGCGGTTGCCGTTCGAGGTCGGGGTCTCGCCGTACTGGACGCCGCTGCGAACCGTCCACTTCGGGTTCACGTCGTAGTCCACGCCGAAGGCGTAGGAGAAGCCGTCCTTGTAGTTCTCTGGGATCGACTGGTTGATCGGCGCGCCGAGGTCGATCGAATCGAACTTGCTCCAGCCATAGGCCACGACCTGCGCATTGAGCGTGAGCTGCTTCGTCGCCTTGATGCGGCCGGACATGATCGCCTGCCACGGCGTGGAGAATTCGGCGTTGGCGTCGAGCGAGGTGTTCTGCGGGGCGAGCGGGCCGAGCAGTCCGTCGATGGTCAGCGTGCCCTTGAGCTTGTGCTTGATCGCCGACTTGTAGGCGACGCCGATCGAGGCCGGGCCGTTGTGGTACTGCGCGCCGACCGACCAGCCCACATCCCAGCCATTGCCCTTGAGCTGCTGATGGCCGTCCGCGAGCAGGGGCGAGAGGTTGGGCAGGTAGTTGCCGAGGGTCGCGTCGACATATTCGACATTGGCGGCGGCGCCGACGTAGAAGCCTTCGAAGGGCTGGAAGGCCACGCTCGGCTGGATGTCGATGGTGCGCAGCTTGGTCTTGTCGGCCGAGTAGCGCGCCCAGCTGTCGGCGTCATAGTTGGTGGTGAACGAATAGGGCGAAGTCACCGTCAGGCCGAAGGCGAACTTGCCGGTGCCGTAAGCGATCGAGCCCGAAGGCAGCACGCCGTTGTTGATGGGGTTCTTGGCCACGCCGTTACCACCGACCGGGGCGGGAGCCTGGCCGGGGCGGACGATCACGGTGCCGTCGTCCACCACTTTGCCGCGCGGCAGGATGACGCTGGCGTGGACCGAGGCCTGGCCGCCATCGAGGCCGCCGATGGCCGCCGGGTTCCACCAGAGCGAGTCGACGCCGGTATCGGCGGCCTCGCCCGAGAAGGCGCGTCCCTGTGCGCGTACCGACTGTTCCTGAAGGTAGAAGGCCTGTGCATGGGCCGAGCCGGCGAAGCCGAGCACGATGGCCGATGCGGTACCTGCAAGAAGGATGCGGCCCGAAGTGCGTTTCATGTCCCTAATCTCCCAATTCATCTTCATTCCCTGAACCTCTGTCGTTTTCCCGGCGCGCCTCAGGGGATGCGCGTCCAGGTCTGGGTCTTGCACAGGGGCCAGACGATGCAGCCCTTGAGCTTGAGGGTGTCGGCGCCGACAGGCGTTATCGTCGCCTTGTAGGTGCCGCCGTCCTCAGGGTTGTAGATCTGTCCTTCGACCCATTCGTTCCCCTTGGCCTTGAACCCGCCGACGATCTGCAGGCCCTTCACCTTGCGGGTGCGCTTGGTGGTGTCCTTGTTGTTGATGTCTCGAAGGTCGGGGTTGGCCTTCAGCCCATCCGAATCGACGATTCGTCCGCAGACCGATTCGCCGCAGCGGCCCAGTTCGACAACGCCGTGCTTCGAAGGCGTGCGCCACTTGCCGACGACGGAGTCGTTTCCGGCCGCGAACGCCGGATTTATGCCGGGAGCGAGCAGCACCGCGCCGGCAACCAATGCCAGCCCCACGGGTTTCCAATTTCTCATGAGCGACCTCTCCATCGTCTCTCCAATCGGACATCTTCTCACCGGCGGGACGGGGCCCTTACGGTGGGATGCTGATTTGTCGTAACCCAAAATTTGCTTGACGTATAGGGAAAGAATTGCACCCTTAGGGAAGACGACGACGCAGCTTCGGGAAAAGCCCAAGGCGCGTCCGCCCACGGAGAGAGTGCATGCAAAGTGTCGTGATCGCGGGTTACGCCCGCTCGCCCTTCCACTTGGCCAACAAGGGCGCGCTGGCCCGCGTCCGCCCCGACGACCTTGCCGCCCAGGTGATTCGCGGCCTGATCGCGAAGACCGGCGTGGAAGCTGCTGATATCGAAGACGTAATTGTCGGCTGTGCATTCCCCGAAGGCGAGCAGGGCTTCAACGTCGCACGCCTCATCGGCCTGCTGGCGGACCTGCCGATCTCGGTCGGCGGTATGACCGTGAACCGGTTCTGCGGCTCCTCGATGAGCTCGATCCACTACGCCATGGGCCAGATCGCCATCGGCGCGGGCGAAGTGTTCGTCTGCGCGGGCGTCGAATCGATGAGCCGGGTGCCGATGATGGGCTTCAACCCGCTGCCCAACCCGGCGCTGGCGGCGAAGAGCGCGGCCTACATGTCGATGGGTGAGACGGCCGAGAACGTCGCCACCAAGTACCAGATTTCGCGCGCAGATCAGGAAGCGCTTGCGGTCTCCAGCCAGCAGAAGGCTTCGGCTGCACGTGACGCCGGCAAGCTGACCGACGAGATCGTGCCGATCCAGACCAAGGGCGGCGTGGTAAGCGAAGACGGCACCATTCGCGGCGAAACCACCGCAGAGGGCCTTGCCGGCCTGAAGCCCGCGTTCGACGCGGCTGGTTCGGTGACCGCGGGTACGTCCTCGCCGCTGACGGACGGCGCCAGCGCCGTGCTCGTCACCACCGAGGAATATGCCCGCGCCCACGGCTTGCCGATCCTCGCCCGCATCAAGTCGGTCGCGGTGTCGGGCTGTGCGCCGGAAACCATGGGCCTTGGCCCGATCCTTTCCAGCCAGAAGGCGCTTGAGCGCGCGGGCATCGCTGCCGGCGATCTCGACGTGGTGGAACTGAACGAAGCCTTCGCTTCGCAGGCGCTGGCGTGCATCAAGGACCTCGGCCTCGACACTGCCAAGGTGAACATCGACGGCGGCGCGATCGCCATCGGCCACCCGCTGGGCGCCACCGGCGCGCGCATCGTCGGCAAGGCGGCCTCGCTGCTGAAGCGCGAAGGCGGCAAGTATGCACTCGCCAGCCAGTGCATCGGCGGCGGTCAGGGCATCGCCACGATCCTGGAGTCGGTGGAATGAGCGACACCATCAAAAAAGTCTGCGTGATCGGCGCCGGTACCATGGGTGCCGGGATCGCCGCTCAGGTCGCCAATGCCGGCGTGCCGGTGCTGCTGCTCGACATCGTTCCCAAGGACGCTACCAACAGGAACGTGGTGGCCGAAGGTGCGGTGGCGAAGATGCTCAAGACCGAGCCTGCGCCGTTCATGAGCAAGTCCGCCGCCAAGCTGGTCGAGACCGGCAATATCGAAGATCATCTGGACAAGGTTGCCGAGTGTGACTGGGTAATCGAGGCGGTGATCGAGCGTCTCGACATCAAGCAGGGCCTCTACGCCAAGCTCGAAGCGGTAAAGCGCGACGGCACCGCCGTTTCGTCGAACACCTCGACGATCCCGCTTGCCAATCTGGTCGAAGGGCGTTCGGATGCGTTCAAGCGCGACTTCCTGATCACGCACTTCTTCAACCCGCCGCGCTACATGCGCCTGCTGGAGATCGTCACCGGCCCCGCCACCGACGCTGCCGTTGCCGCCAGGGTCGAGCAGTTCGCCGACATTTCGCTGGGCAAGACGGTGGTCACGGCCAAGGATACCCCGGGCTTCATCGCCAACCGTATCGGCACCTACTGGATCCAGCTTGGCCTTAACGCCGCGTTCGACATGGGGATCACTGTCGAACTGGCCGACGCCATTGCCGGAAAGCCGATGGGTGTGCCCAAGACCGGCATCTTCGGCCTTGTCGATCTGGTCGGCATCGACCTGATGCCGCACCTGCAGGCCAGCCTCACCTCGACGCTGCCCGCAGGCGACCTCTATCACGGCATTGCCCGCGACATCCCGCTGATCAACAAGATGATCGGCGAAGGCTATACCGGCCGCAAGGGCAAGGGTGGCTTCTATCGCCTCAACAAGGAGGCCGGTCGCCGCAAGGAGACCATCGACCTCCAGACCGGCGAATATCGCCCGACCATCACCGCGCAGGGCCCGCGCGGTGCTGCCGCCAAGGGCGACCTCAAGGCGCTGGTCGAAAGCAAGGGCGACATCGGCGCTTACGCCTGGGCCGTGCTCGGCGCCACGCTGGCCTATGCCGCCAGCCTCGTGCCCTCGGCTGCCGATGACGTGGTTGCCGTCGATGACGCGATGAAGCTGGGCTACAACTGGAAGGCCGGCCCGTTCGAGATGATCGACAAGCTGGGTGCCAAGTACCTTGCCGAACGCCTCGCCGCCGAAGGCAAGGCCGTGCCGGAGATTCTGACCGTGGCGGGAGACCGCGCGTTCTACCGGATCGAGAACGGCAAGCGCCAGTTCCTCGGCCTCGATGGCGAATACCGCGACATCGTCCGCCCCGAAGGCGTGATGCGCCTTGCCGACGTGAAGCTTTCGTCGAGGCCGATCCTCAGGAACGCCTCGGCGGCGCTCTGGGACATTGGCGACGGTGTCGTCTGTCTTGAATTCACCGGCAAGATGAACGCGCTCGACGGCGAAGTCATGAAGCTGATCGGGCAGGCCATTCCGCTGGTGGCGGCGCAGTATAAGGCGCTCGTCGTCTACAACGATGCCGATACCTTCTCGGCAGGCGCCAACCTCGGCCTCGCGCTCTTCGCGGTGAACATCGCGGCGTGGGGCGAGATCGAGAAGCTCGTTGCCGGCGGCCAGCTTGCCTACAAGGGCCTGAAGTACGCTCCGTTCCCCGTCGTCGGCGCGCCTGCCGGCATGGCACTAGGCGGTGGCTGCGAGATCCTGCTGCATTGCGACGCGATCCAGGCCTATGCCGAACTCTACTGCGGCCTTGTGGAATGCGGCGTCGGCCTCGTTCCGGGCTGGGGCGGCAATGGCGAGATGATCGACCGCTGGCGCAAGGCGCCCGGCATGCCCAAGGGCCCGATGCCGGCGGTGGCCAAGGTGTTCGAGATGGTCTCGACCGCGCAAGTCTCCAAGTCTGCCCAGCAGGCGCGCGAGATGATGATCCTGCGCAAGGATGACGGCATCTCGATGAACCGCGATCGCCTGCTTTACGACGCCAAGCAGAAGGCGCTGTCGCTGGTGGAAGGCTACACCCCGCCCGAAGCGCCCGAGTTCAAGCTGCCCGGCGCCGGTGGCCGCACGGCGCTTGGTCTGGCTGTCGAGGGCTTCCACAAGCGCGGCATGGCGACCGACTACGACGTGGTCGTCTCCGGCGTGCTGGCCGACGTGCTGACCGGCGGTGACGAGTTCGACCTCGTCGACACGGTGAGCGAGGGCGAACTGCTCAAGCTGGAACGCGATGCCTTCATGGGCCGCCTGCGCGATGGCCGTTCGGTCGCCCGCGTCGAGCACATGCTCGAAACCGGCAAGCCCCTGCGGAACTGATGCTGCGTAACTGATAAGGTATGAATGCGCGCCCGTCGGTGATCCGGCGGCGCGCGCGAGGAGAGTGACATGCAAGTCTACGAAGCGCCCCTGCGCGACATGAAGTTCGTGCTCCACGAACTCCACAACGATGACGGCTTCGGCAATCTCGAAGCCCTGGCCGAATTCACGCCTGATCTGGTGGACGCCGTGCTGGAAGAGGCCGCCAAGGTGGCGCAGGAAGTCCTGCTGCCGTTGAACCGCAGCGGCGACATCGAGGGCTGCACGCTGGAGAACGGCGTGGTCCGCACTCCCGCAGGCTTCAAGGAAGCCTACGACATGTTCCGCGAAGGCGGCTGGTGCGCGCTGGCGTCCGATCCCGAGTGGGGCGGGCAGGGCCTGCCTGAAGCGCTGAACAAGCTGACCGAGGAGATGATCTGCTCCTCCAACCTGTCGTTCAGCCTCTATCCCGGCCTCACTCACGGCGCGACCACCGCGATCGAGGGTTACGCCAGCGACGCGTTGAAGCAGGCCTACCTGCCCAAGATGGTCGAGGGCACATGGTCGGGCACGATGTGCCTTACAGAACCGCACTGCGGCACCGACCTCGGCATGCTGCGCACCAAGGCCGTTCCTCAGGGTGACGACAGCTACAAGATCTCCGGCGCGAAGATCTTCATCTCGGCGGGCGAGCACGACCTGACCGAGAACATCATCCACCTCGTCCTCGCGCGGCTTCCCGATGCACCGGAAGGCGTGAAGGGCATCTCGCTGTTCCTCGTGCCCAAGTATCTTCCCAAGGAAGACGGCACGCCCGGCCCGTCCAACGGCGTTTTCGGTCGCGGCGATCGAGCACAAGATGGGCCTCAAGGCCTCGGCCACGTGCCAGCTCAATTTCGACGATTCGATTGGCTGGCTGGTCGGCACCGCGAACAAGGGCATGGAAGCCATGTTCAAGATGATGAACACCGAGCGCGTCTCGGTGGGCATTCAGGGTCTTGGCGTGGGTGAAGCGGCCTATCAGTCCGCCGTGTGGTACGCCAAGGACCGCGTGCAGGGCCGCTCGCTGTCAGGCGTGAAGAACCCCAAGGGCCCGGCCGATCCGATCATCGTCCACCCCGACGTGCGCCGCATGCTGATGACCGCGCGCGCTTACAACGAAGGCTGCCGCGCGCTCGGCGCCTGGGTCAGCCGCGCGCTCGACGCCGAAAAGCACGCGACCGATCCGGCCGTGAAGGCCCGCGCGGAAGACTTCATCGCGCTGATGACCCCGGTGGTGAAGGCCCTGTTCACCGACTGCGGTTATGAAAGCGCGAACCTTGCCGTGCAGGTCTACGGCGGCCACGGCTACATCGCCGAAAGCGGCGTGGAGCAGTTCGTGCGCGATGCCCGCATCGCCATGATCTACGAAGGCACCAACGGCATTCAGGCGCTCGACCTCGTCGGCCGCAAGATGCCCGCGCACGCCGGTCGCTACCTGCGTTCGTTCTTCCACCCCGTTTCGGACTTCATCGAGGCGAACAAGGCGGACGAAACCTTCGGCAAGATGATCGAGGGGCTGGAAAAGGCCTTCGGCGCGCTGCAGCTCTCGACCGGCACGATTGCCCAGAAGGGCATGAAGGACCCTGAGGAAGCCGGTGCTGCCGCGACCGACTATCTGCGCCTGCTCGGTCTTGTCGCCATGGGTTACTGCTTCGCCAAGGCGGCGCTGATCGCCAAGGCGCGGCTGGACGAAGGCACGGGCGAGGCGGCGTTCTACACCGCCAAGATCGCGACTGCCCGGTTCTTCTTCGACCGTCTGCTGCCACAGGCCACTGCAGCGTTCCTCGCCATCAAGTCGGGCAAGGCTTCGATGATGGCGCTCGAAGCGGACATGTTCTGAGGTAGCGCGTTCAGGATCGCCGAAATGAAAAGGGGGGCGGGCATCATTTGCCCGCCCCCCTTTTTTATAGCGCAATCTCAGGCCGCGCCGACCCAGACCACCCAGCCTGTCAGCCAGGCCGCGACGATGCAGGCGATCAGCCGCCAGACCGGTGCCTTCACCATGCCGGTCGTCCCGGCGGGCATGGCGCGGGCGCCGGTAATCATCGGTGCGATCAGGTTGTCGCGCTTGATGACGCGGTAATAGACGATCGCCGCAAGGTGCAGCACGATCATCGCGAGGATCAGGTAGAACACCGTTTCGTGCAGGTCGGTCACGCGGCTCGCCGCCGTCGAGGAGACGAGGTGATTGAGCGGCCCCGTCGTGCCGTCGTCGGGATCGCCCGCAAAGAGGCCTAGCGCGATTTGCAGGGCCATCAGGCCGAGCAGGACGACGACGCTCCAGCCGCCTGCGGGGTTATGCCCGGCGGTCGGCGTGTCGTTCTGTGAACGCAAGTGCCTCAGCACCGCGCCCGGTCCGCGCACGAACGAGGAGAATCGCGCCGTCGAACTGCCCACGAAACCCCAGAGCACGCGTATCACCACCAACTGCATCAGGATCGTGCCGATGCTGGTGTGCCAGCCCATCTCGCCGTTTTCGGCCGTCCACCAGAGCGCCGGGATCAACAGGGCGAAGCTCCAGTGGATGATTCGGACCGGCCAGTCCCACAGCGGGGTGCGGACGGTCGCCGCACCCTTGTGTGAACTCACTGCTTCTTCTCGCGGAAGGTGTCGTGGCAGCCCTTGCAGGCTCCGCCGATCTCCCCCATCGCCAGTGTCGCGGCCTTGGCGTCCTTGGCGTCGGCCGCAACCTTGAGGTTGCCGGCTGCGGTTGCCAGCTTGTCGGCCGCAGCCTTGAATTCGGCAGGCTTCTGCCAGATCGTGGGCAGGGCCTCGGTCTTCTCGCCCGATTCCTTGCCGCTGCCGTCAGGGAACAGGCCGACGATCTTGCCCGCATCGGTCTGGATCGAGGTTGCCGAGGCGGCGACCGTGGCGAAGTCGGGGCTTGCGGCCTCCAGTGCGGACTTTGCGGCCTTGTTGGCCTTGCCGATCGCCTTGAAATTGGCTTCGCGCGCTCGATCGTCTCGGAAACGTCCACCGGCTCGCCCGAGGCGTTCGTCGTGGTCGCGGCGGGTTCGGAGCCCTTGCAGCCGGTCATGGCGGCTGCCAGCGCAAATGCGGCTAGGGTTGTCGTCAGGATGGTCTTCGATGCCATGTCGCTGCTCCTGGCAGTTATCTTCCAAAAAGCGGGGAGGCCGTACTTGTTTGCCCGTCGGCCCTGGTCCCAAGCGCTTGATAACCGTTGTTGTTGCCATGCAGCGAATGGTTTTTGATGCTTACCCGAAAACCACCCCGTCCATCAGCTTGCGCGCGGTACGAAGGAGGGCGGCGCTCTTGACGGCGCCGCCCTCGTCCGTGTCGAGGACACAAGACATCTCGCCGGTCGGATGTTCGACCGACAGCGTCTTGCGGCGACCCTCGGGGATCTGGGCGACTTCGGCGGCGGGCGAGCCTTCGATCAGGCAGGCCGTGGCCACCGAGACCGCGCCGAGCACGCCGATCGTGGCGTGGGCGCGGTGGGGAATGAAACTGCGCACGGTCACCGCGCCGCCGTGCTTCGGCGGGGCGACCAGCATCATCTTGGGAACCGACTTGTCCTTGACGTCGCCCAGGTTCATCCGTTCGCCCACGGCAAGGCGGATGGCCTCGATCCTGGCCTTCAATTCGGTATTGGCGTCCAGGCTCTCGCGGTCCTCGTAGCCGGTGACGCCCACGTCTTCGGCCTTCATGACGACGCAGGGCATGCCGTTGTCGATCAGGGTCACGCGCACGCCGTTCACTTCGTCGGCCGCGTTGCCGCTGGGCAGCAGCGAGCCGCAGGAAGAACCGGCGGTGTCGCGGAATTCCAGCGGGATCGGGGCATGGGTGCCGGGAACGCCGTCGATCGCGGCCTCGCCCTTGTAGGAGACCATACCGCCGGGCGTCTGCACAGTGGCGACGGCGACCTGTCCGGTATTCTCCATGAAGATGGCTACGGCGGTTTCGTCACCCCGGGCCTCGATCAGCCCGCGCTCGATGGCGAAAGGGCCGATCCCGGCGAGGATGTTGCCGCAGTTCTGCTGGTCGCTGACGAGCGCCTGATCGACGAAGACCTGAAGGAACAGGTAGTCGACGTCGATGCCCTCGCGCGTGGATTTGCTGACGACGGCCACCTTGCTGGTCAGCGGATCGGCGCCGCCCATGCCGTCTATCTGGCGCGGATCGGGGGAGCCCATGATGGAAAGCAGGAACGCGTCGCGGGCCGCGGTGTCTTCGGGAAGGTCGCTCTTGAGGAAATAGCCGCCCTTGGAAGTGCCGCCGCGCATCCACATGCAGCGAACGCCCTGCTCGACCGGCCCGGTTGCACTCATCACGCCATCTCCTTGTCCCGCAGTCGGCTTCCTGCCGGAGCGTGCGGGAAGGGGGAAAGAGAAACTTTGGACGCGCCATAGGATTTGGCTAAGAGTGGCCCCATGGACATCTGGAACTTCAACCTTCGGCATTTGCGTGCAGTCGCCAAGATCGCCGAATTGGGGACGGTCAATGCCGCCGCCCTGGCCGTAAACCTCAGTCAGCCTGCGATAACACAGGCGTTGGGGCGGCTTGAGGCAATGATCGGGCTGCCGCTGTTCGAGCGTCGTCACGATGGCATGATCCCGACCCGGGCCGGAGAAATCCTCGCCCCCCGCATCGGCGCGGCGCTTTCCCATATCCAGAGCCCGCACGTCACCATGTCGCGCCTGCGGGCGCTGCTCGCGCTGGCGGAAACGGGCAGCTATGCCGGGGCCGGACAGGAAACCGGGCTGTCGCTTCCTTCGATCCACCGCGCGGTCAACGATCTGGCGCTGGCGCTGCGGCGGCCGCTGGTGGCGCGGCAGGGCAAGTTCGTGATCACCACCGAGGCCGGCACCCAGCTCGCCCGCGAATTCCGCCTGGCGAAAGTCGAACTGGAGGCCGGTCTTTCCGAGGTCGAGGCGCTGCGCGGGCTGGAAACGCGGCGCATCGCCATTGGCGCCATGCCGCTTTCCCGTGCCCGCATCCTGCCCGCCGCCGTGGCCCGATTCCTGTCGCGGCGGCCCAGGGTGAAGCTCAACATCGTCGAGGGATCGCGCGCCGAGCTGGTCGAGCCGCTGCGCAACGGCACGCTCGATCTCATGGTCGGCGCCTTGCGCGATCCGCTGGTGGAGGGCGACCTGATCCAGCATCCGCTTTTCGAGGATCGTCCGGCGGTCTACGGCCGCAAGGGGCATCCGCTGGAAGGTACGAACCCCCGCGCTGCCGATGTCGCCCGCTTTCCCTTCACGCTGCCGCCGCGCGGCACGCCGCTGCGCGACAGTTTCGAGCGCTATTTCGAGGAGCACGGCGTGCCGCTGCCGGAAGTGCCGGTCGAATCGGGATCGGTGATGATGATCCGGCAAGTGATGATGGGCGGTGATTTCCTTACCGTGCTGTCGCCCGATCAGGTGACGGTGGAACTGGAAGCGGGCTGGCTCTGCGAGTTATCGCGGCTTCCGGCCGAATTCACCCGCCATATCGGCATGACGACCCGCGCTTCCCTGCGTCCGACCGAGGTTCAGAGCGAATTTTTCGCCGATCTGGAATGGGCGGCGCGAGAGGTTTCGCGCTGAGCTGCTTTTAGGCAGGGCTTATAGCTTCCGGGTGGTTCCAATTGGCCGCTTTCAGCCAATCAGGGCATGACAGGAGGCATGGACAGATCGATCGCCCTTATCGGGTTTGGAGAAGCCGGATCGACGTTCGCGGGAGCAGGAGATTGGTCGGCGCAGGCTCGTGCCTTCGACATTCTTCCCGCGTGCCGTGACGTCATGGCCGAACTCGGCATCACCGCCTGCGACAGCACGGCCGAGGCGCTTGCGGGCGCCTCGCTGGTGCTCTCGCTCGTCACCGCAGATGCTGCGCCGCTGGTGGCGGAACAGGTCGCACCGCTCCTGGGCGAGGGCGCCTTGTTCTGCGACATGAACTCGGTCGCGCCGGGCACCAAGCGGGCGGCCGCAAAGGTGATCGCTCAAGGCAAGGGCCGCTATGTCGACGTGGCCGTGCTCGCGCCGGTGAACCCCGCGCGGATGAAGGTGCCGCTGCTGGTGTCCGGCCCCGATGCCGCAGAGGCGGAAAGCGCGCTGAAGGCGGTGGGCTTCACCAATGTCCGCGTCGTCGGCGATGCGGTCGGCCGGGCTTCGGCGATCAAGCTGGTGCGCTCGGTCATGGTCAAGGGGCTTGAGGCGCTGACCGCCGAGATGATGATGGCCGCCCATGCCGAAGGCGTGGCGGACGAGGTGCTGTCCTCGCTCGATGCCAGCGAGAAGACCATTCCCTGGGCAAGCCGCGCGGACTACAATCTCGACCGTATGCTGGTCCACGGCCGCCGCCGCGCCGCCGAGATGGATGAGGCGGCGGAAATGCTGCGTTCGCTGGGCATCCCGCCGCTCATGACCGAAAACACCGTTGCCTGGCAGCAGGCGCTGGGCGCGCTGGGCTTGGTGCCGCCGCCCGAAGGATTCGAAGCCAAGCTCGCGGCGGCAGTCGCGGCAGGCGTACTCAAGGGAGAGAATTGAGCATGTCGCTCATCATCGACTGTCACGGACATTATACCGTCCTGCCCAAGGCGCATGACGCCTGGCGTGAAGCCCAGATCGCCGCGTTCAAGGCCGGTGAAGCCGCGCCGCCTTACCCGGAAATCTCGGACGCCGAGATCCGCCAGACCATCGAGGACAACCAGCTTCGCCTCATCAAGGAGCGCGGCGCCGACCTTACCGTGTTCAGCCCGCGCGCCAGCGCGATGGCGCACCATGTCGGCGATCAGGCCATGTCCGAGGCATGGGCGGTCCACTGCAACAATCTTATCGCCCGCGTGGTCCACATGTTCCCCGAGACGTTCGTGGGCGTGTGCATGCTGCCGCAGAGCCCCAAGGCGGACCTTTCCGCCTCGGTGAAGGAACTGCGCCGCTGCGTCGAGGAACTGGGCTTCATCGGCTGCAACCTCAATCCCGATCCGGGCGGCGGCCACTTCGAGCATCCGCCGCTGACCGACGAATACTGGTTCCCGATCTACGAGGCGATGAGCGAGCTGGACGTTCCGGCGATGATCCACGTCTCGGGTTCGTGCAACCCGGCGATGCACGCCACCGGCGGCTTCTACATCGCGGCGGACACCGTGGCCTTCATGCAGCTGATGCAGGGCGATCTTTTCGCGAAGTTCCCCAAGCTGCGCTTCATCATCCCGCACGGCGGCGGCGCGGTGCCGTACCACTGGGGCCGTTATCGCGGTCTGGCGGACATGCTGAAGAAGCCTTCGCTGGACGAATACATCATGAACAACGTGTTCTTCGACACCTGCGTCTACCACCAGCCGGGCGTGAACCTGCTGGCCGACGTGATCGACAACAAGAACATCCTGTTCGGCTCCGAAATGGTCGGCGCGGTGCGCGGGATCGACCCGCAGACCGGCTTCTACTTCGACGACACCAAGCGCTATGTCGATGCGCTCGACATCTCCGACGAGGAGCGCCACGCGATCTTCGAAGGCAACGTGCGCAAGGTCTTCCCGCGCCTTGACGCCAAGCTCAAGGAACGTGGCCTGTGAACGCCAAGAATCCGACCGACAAGAATCCTTGCGAGAACGCGGGTGGTCCCATCGACATCCACGCCTATCTCGGTGAGTTCGACGATATTCCGGGCACGCGCGTCTACACCGCGAAGCGCGCACGGCAGGGCTATCACCTGAACCAGTTCGCGATGAGCCTGATGAAGGCCGAGAATCGCGAGCGCTGGAAGGCGGACGAGCGCGCCTATCTTGACGAATGGCCGATGACCGAGGACCAGAAGCAGGGCGTTCTCGCCCGCGATTACAACCGCCTGCTCGATCTGGGCGGCAATATCTACTTCCTCGCCAAGGTCTTCTCGACCGATGGCCTGAGCTTCCTTCAGGCCGTCTCGACGATGACCGGCATGAAGCTGGAAGACTATCAGGCGATGATGATCGCCGGGGGCCGCTCGCCCGAGGGCCAGCGCTCCATTAAGGAGCACCGCTAAGATGGCCCGCATTACGCACGGCATCGCCTGCAGCCACATCCCGGCGCTCGGCGTCGCGTCGGACTTCGACAAGTGGGAAGATCCCTACTGGAAGCCGATCCAGCAAGGCTTCGCGCCCACCCAGAAGTGGGAAGCGGAGAACCTGCCGGACGTCGTGATCCTGGTCTACAACGACCACGCCTCGGCGTTCGACATGAAGATCATCCCCACTTTCGCGATCGGCTGCGGCGAAAGCTACAAGCCGGCGGACGAGGGCTGGGGCCCGCGCGCGTGCCGACGTGGAAGGCCATCCGGACCTTGCCTGGCATATCGCGCAGAGCCTGATCCTCGACGAATTCGACATGACCATCATCAATGAGATGGACGTCGATCACGGCCTTACCGTTCCGCTGTCGATGATGTTCGGCAAGCCGGAAAAGTGGCCGGTGAAGGTGATCCCGCTGGCGGTCAACGTCGTCACTTATCCGCCGCCCTCGGGCAACCGCTGCTGGGCGCTGGGCGAGGCGATCGCGCGCGCCGTCGAAAGCTTCGATGAGGACCTGAACGTGCAGGTCTGGGGCACCGGCGGCATGAGCCACCAGCTTCAGGGTCCGCGCGCGGGCCTGATCAATGCCGAGTGGGACAACATGTTCCTCGACAAGCTGTCGGGCGACACGCAGGAACTGCGGTGCATTCCGCATATCGAATACCTGCGCGAAACCGGCAGCGAAGGCATCGAGATGGTCATGTGGCTGATCATGCGCGGCGCGCTGGGCAAGGAAACCCGAGAACTGCGGCGTTTCTACCATGTGCCTGCCAGCAACACGGCGGTCGGCCACATCGTGCTGGAGCCGGTGAACGGCGACGTGCCGTCCTCGACGACCGTCGAAGGCGCGGCCTCGCAGCATCTCGCAGACTGATTCCGCGTGCCGGTGCTTGACGCCGGCACGCTCCTTCCCTTGATAGAGTTTCCAAGGAGATTTCCATGCGTATTGCCCTCGTAGGCGCGGGTGCTTTCGGTGAAAAGCATCTCGACGGCCTGAAGAACATCGATGGCGTAGAGATCGCCTCGGTCATCAGCCGCTCGGCCGAGCAGGCCGCCGAAGTCGCCGCCAAGTACGGCGCGCCGCACTCCGGCACCGATCTGGCCGAAGCGCTGGCGCTGCCCGATGTCGATGCCGTGATCCTCTGCACCCCCACGCAGATGCACGCGCAGCAGGCTATCGCCTGCATGAACGCGGGCAAGCACGTGCAGGTCGAGATTCCGCTGTCGGACAGCTGGGCCGATGCCGAAGCCGTGGTGGCGAAGCAGCAGGAAACGGGCCTCGTCTGCATGGTCGGCCACACCCGCCGCTTCAATCCTTCGCACCAGTACGTGCACAACAAGATCACCGCGGGCGAATTCAACGTCCAGCAGATGGACGTGCAGACCTACTTCTTCCGCCGCAAGAACATGAACGCCAAGGGCCAGCCGCGCTCGTGGACGGACCACCTGCTGTGGCACCACGCCGCGCACACGATCGACCTGTTCGCCTATCAGTCGGGCAAGATCGTTGCTGCCAACGTGCTGCAGGGGCCTAAGCACCCGGAACTGGGAATCGCCATGGACATGTCGATCCAGCTGAAGGCTGAGACCGGCGCGATCTGCACGCTCTCGCTCTCGTTCAACAACAACGGCCCGCTCGGCACCTTCTTCCGCTACATCGGCGACAGCGAGACCTACATCGCGCGTTACGACGATCTGGTGAACGGCCGTGAAGAGCCGATCGACCTCACCGGCGTCACCGTGTCGAACAACGGCATCGAGCTTCAGGACCGCGAATTCGTCGCCGCCATCCGCGAAGGGCGTGAGCCCAACTCGTCGGTCGGCAAGGTGCTCGATTGCTACCGCGTGATCGGCGAACTGGCGCAGAGCCTCGAAGCGCAGGACGGCTGGTCCTGATGACGAAACGCCTCCTCGCGGGCCGTCCGGTCCACTCTGTTGGTCTCGGCTGCATGAATGTGGCCTGGGCCTACGGCAACCCGCCGTCTCGCGAGGAGGCGGCCCGCCTGTTCCGCCACGCGCTGGACGCGGGCTGCGATCACTTCGACACCGCCAACATCTACGGCATGGAGCTGAGCGAGGAAATCCTCGGCGAAGCGATCATGGACCGGCGCGGCGAGTTCCTGCTGGCCTCCAAGACCGGCATCCTGATCGATGGCGCCCGCCGCGGCATCGACTGTGCGCCGGAGAGCATCACCGCCTCGCTCGACGCCAGCCTGAAGCGGCTGGGCACCGATCACATCGATCTGTTCTACATGCACCGCTTCGATCCCAAGGTGCCGATTGCCGACTCGGTGGGCGCCATGGTGCGCGCGATCGAGGCGGGCAAGATCGGCGCCTATGGCGTGTCCGAATGGTCCACCGCGCATATCCGTGAGGCACACGCGGTGCATCCGGTGGCGGCGGTGCAGACGGAGTATTCGCTCTGGACGCGCAATGTCGAACTGGGCGTGCTGGACGCCACGCGCGAACTCGGGATTGCGCTCGTCGCCTTCTCGCCGGTCGCGCGCGGGGCGCTGGGCGGCGAGCTGGCCGATGTGAACACGCTCACCGAGAAGGACCTGCGCCGCAATTTCCCGCGCTTTGTCGGCGAGAACTGGACGCACAACCTCGCGCTGATCGAGGAATTCAACGCTCTCGCCTCGTCGATCCGCGTCACCCCGGCGCAGTTAGCGCTGGCCTGGGTCCTCGCGCAGGCCGGGCATGTCCATGCCGTCCCCGGCACCCGCTCGATTCCCCACTTCGACCAGAATCACGCGGCCGCCGCGCTGGAAATCGATGCGGCCGTTCTGGAGAAGGCGGGCGCGCTGATGAACCAGCAGACCATTGCCGGCCATCGCTACCCGGACATGATCAAGCCGACCATCGATACCGAGGACTACGCCTGACCGGCCGATAGCCCTGACGGAACATAGGCTCTCCGGGACGGTTCTGACGGCATGGACAATGCCGCCCAGACCGACCCGGAAACCGACGACGCCAGCGATCTTTCGCATGACGATCCCGAGCGCCGGCAATCCGACCGCGAGATCGAGGCCGACGAATCCGGCCTGACCGGCCACGAACGCGGCCAGATCAAGGACAACCTGCGGCTTTCGGCGATTACCGTGTTCTCGGTGATCCGGCGCGAGGGCGAAGAGGAACTCCACCGCCCCGCCATGTCGCTCTGGTGGTCCGGCATCGCCGCGGGCATCGGCATTTCCACATCGGTCTTCGCGCAGGGCCTGCTCCACCAGTCTTTCGCGGATCACCCCCAGCGCGAACTCATTTCCGCGTTCGGCTATGCCATGGGCTTCGTGCTGGTGGTGCTCTCACGCCTGCAACTCTTCACGGAGAATACGCTCACGGCCGTGCTGCCGCTGCTGGCAGGGCCGAATGTGGAGCGGCTATGGCGCACGGCAAGGCTCTGGGCGATCGTGCTCGCCGCCAACCTCGTGGGCACTTTCCTGACAGCGCTGCTGATCGACATCTTCGCCGATCCCGCGCATCCCACGCTGGCGGGCATGCTCGATGTCTCTCGCAAGGCCGCGCAGGCCAGCGGCTTGACCGCGCTGCTGGACGGCATTCCCGCGGGCTTCTTCATCGCCGCATTCGTGTGGATGCTGCCCAGTTCCAAGGGCTTCGAGATTTTCGTGGTCGGTCTTTTCGCCTGGCTGATCGCGGCGGGCGGCTTCGCGCATGTCGTAGCGGGATCGACGGAGATGTTCCTCCTCGTCCTTCACGGCGAGATACCGATGCTCGATGCCTTCGCTCTCCATCTGGCGCCCACGCTGGTCGGCAATGTGATCGGCGGCACCGGTCTGTTCGCGCTTCTGGCCTTTGCGCAGATCAAGGCCGAAATCTGACGGATGACCTTGCCCGGCATGCAGGCTAGGACGGCGAGATGAATGGTGCAAAGACGATCACGGTCCGCCGCAATGCTTACGGGACGGACTTGCGCGCGGGAGAACGTTTCGCCATTCCGGTCGAGGCGCCCATCGCCATCGAGACCAACGGCATCGCCTATGCCGTGATGATGGCGACTCCGACCGCCATCGAGGATTTCGTGACCGGCTTCCTGATGGCCGAGGGGCTCGCCGAGGCGGACGAAGTCGGCGAAGTGGCCGTGCACCGGGTGGAGAACGGCGAATGGGGCACCGGCTACGTGGCCCGCGTGAACCTGCCGCCTGAGCGCATCGGCGCGATCGTGGCGCGGGCGCGGCGGCGCGTGGGTGACAGTTCCTGCGGCATCTGCGGTATCGAAGGCGTGGAAGCGGCGCTGCGTCCGCTGCCGGTGCTGAAGCGGCCGAGCAGGGCGACGGCAGCGGCGATCCGGCGCGGGCTTGACGGTTTGCAGGCCGGGCAGGCGCTGGGGCGCGAGACACATGCCACGCATGCCGCCGCCTTCTGCGACGAGTCCGGCCGCATGGTGCTGGTGCGCGAGGACGTGGGGCGGCACAATGCACTGGACAAGCTGGTCGGCGCGCTCGCCCGGGCCGGGATGGATCCGGGCGCGGGCTTCATGATCGTCACCTCGCGCTGTTCCTACGAACTGGTGGAGAAGGCCGCGCGCGCCGGTTGCCCGTTGCTCGTCGCGATTTCCGCACCCACCGACCTGGCCGTTCGCCGGGCGCGGGCGGCGGGGCTGAAGCTGTGCTTCGTGGCGCGGGACGATACGATGCTGCTGGTGCACGACTGCGACGAGACCGACGAACGTGCCATGCGGCTCGTCGAACAGTAAACCGGCGTCTTCCTGTTTTGCTTGCAGTATTCGCGCGCAATCCTAGATTCGCAGACGACGACTACACTTCTTGAAGGACGGGACTTTCTTCCATGGCCACTACGACCGATCAGGCGACCACAGGCGAGCTGAAGCTGACGCCTCCCGATCCGGTGCCGGTGGTCCAGCCCGAGAAGGCGGCCGGTCTCGTCCCCGTGGGCGACGAGCAGAAGTCCAAATTGCAGGTCCGCGTCGATGAATTCGTGAACGACCTGGTGTCCCAGGACGTGAACTCGCCCGAATTCGGCCGCCGTGTCGACCAGATCACCAACATGGGTCGCAAGGAGATTTCCGAGGCCGCCGGCCAGTCCAACCGCTTCCTCGATCGTCCGGTGCGGGCGATGGACAAGGACGCCGGCGTCGGCGCCGACCTTGCCGAGCTGCGCCGCACGGTGGAAGACCTCGACCCTTCGACCAAGGGCGACCTGCTCTCGCGCCGCAAGATCTTCGGGATCATCCCGATGGGCAACAAGCTGCGGAACTACTTCGACGGCTATCAGAGCGCGCAGGGCCACATCAGCGCGATCCTCGCCCGCCTGCAGGGGGGCAAGGACGAACTGCTGATGGACAATGCCGGTATCGACGTGGAGCGGCAGAACCTCTGGGCGGCGATGGGCAAGCTCGAACAGATGATCTTCATGTCGAAGGCGCTGGACGAGACCTTGGAGCAGAAGGCCAACGACCTCGACCATACCGACCCTGCCAAGGCCAAGGCGGTGCGCGAATCCGCGCTGTTCTACGTGCGCCAGCGGACGCAGGACCTGCTGACGCAGATGGCGGTTTCGGTGCAGGGCTACCTCGCGCTCGATCTGGTCAAGAAGAACAACGTCGAACTGATCAAGGGCGTGGACCGGGCCTCCACCACCACCGTCGGCGCGCTGCGCACCGCGGTTACGGTGGCGCAGGCGATGGCCAACCAGAAGCTGGTGCTGGACCAGATCACCGCGCTCAACACCACGACCGCGCGGATCATCGACGGCACCGGCCAGATGCTGAAGGACAACACCGCCCGCATCCACGAGCAGGCGGCGAATTCCACGATCCCGCTGGAAACCCTCAGCCGCGCCTTTCAGAACATCTACGACACGATGGATTCGATCGACACCTTCAAGATGCAGGCGCTCGATTCGATGAAGCAGACGGTGCAATCGCTCGAAGGTGAGGTCACGAAGTCCAAGGCCTATATCGCCCGCGCGCAGGGGCAGGCCGAAGGCACCGCGCTGGGTAGCGACAAGGCGGCGAAAGCCATGCTGGAGGCGCTCGACTGACCGCCATGGCCAATCCCGTCACTCCCCGCAATCGCAGTGCCGTGAACCAGGAAATCATCCGCGCCGCCCGCCGCCAGCGCGCGGCGCGGCTTTATAACGCGCGCAAGGAGCGCTGGAACTTCCGCTGGCGCCGCATTCGTCGGGCGTTCCTGGCGCTGTTCGGCATCTTCATCGTGGCGTTGACGGCGGGCCTCATCCTGGGCGGGCTGTCCTTCACGACGACGGTCCTCACCACGCTGCTTGCCTTTGCGGTGTTCATCGTTCTCTCGATCTATCCTTCTTCGCCCCGGCCCCGTGCCGAGCAACTCGGCAGCGCGACATTGCCGGAACTGGCGGGATCGACCGAACTCTGGCTGGAAAGCCGCCGCCGCGCCCTGCCCAATGCCGCGGTGGACGCGGTGGACATGATCGGTGTGCGCCTGGAGCAATTGGCGCCGCAACTCGCCACGCTGGAGGATAGCGGCCCCGCCGCGCGCGAGGTGCGGAAGCTGCTATCCGAACACCTGCCCTCGCTGGTGGACAGCTATACCCGGATTCCCGCAGAACTGCGGAACAAGCCCCATGCCGGGGGAACCACGCCTTCGCAGCAACTGGTCGAGGGCCTCGATGTCATCGCCGGGCAGATCGAGACGATGAGTCTGGATCTGTCGCGCAACGATCTCGACGCGCTGGCGACGCGCGGACGCTTTCTCGAAACCAAGTATATCGACGCCCGCGACGATGGTTGACCTGCTGACGCGGGCGGGGAGCCTGCCGTTCTCCGTCGCGCTGGCGCTGATGCTGATGTTTGCGCTGCTCCAGATCGTGGGCGCGGGCGACTTTCTGGGCGGTGACGCGGATGTCGATGCCCATGCCGGTGTCCATGCGCATGGCGGGATCGATGCAGGCCTGCTTTCGGTTCTCGGCATCGGCCGCGTGCCGTTCCTGATGTGGTTGATGCTGCTGCTCACCGTATTTGGGCTGGTGGGCATTTCGGCGCAGGAACTGCTGCTCTCGCTGACGGGCCACACCTGGAGTGCATGGCTGGTCGCCCCGGTCGTCGGCCTCGCTTCGCTGCCGGTCACCGGCATGCTGTCGCGCGGGCTGGGGCGGATCATCCCGCAGGACGAGACGACCGCGATCGACATTTCCGCCCTCGTCGGCCGGGAGGCGGAGATTCTCGTCGGCACGGCAACGCCGGGCAGTCCCGCGCGGGGCCGGGTGGTGGATTTCCATGGGCAGCCCCACAATGTCATGGTCGAGCCTGACGAGCACGGCCAACGCTTCGTACAGGGCGAAAAGGTCCTGCTGGTCCGCCGCGATGGCGACGTATTCAAGGGCATCGCCCGGGGCGACCACTATCTTCCGCGCCTTGACTGAATTGAGGATGGGAAACTCCGGATCGGTTCGATTAAAGCACTGAAAATCGAGCAAACCGGTCCGGTTTTTATGGAAGATTTTGCGAATTTCGGATAAGAACTTCCGTGAAATTCAATGCCTGCGCGCCATTTTTCTCGGGCGGGCATCAACGGGAGAATTCTTAACATGCAAGACCTCGTCGGCATCGCGATTCTGGCCGGCATCGCTCTGGTCCTGTTCCTGGCGCTCGGCCTCATGCTGGCGCGGCTCTACAAGCGTGCCTCGAAGGAAATCGGGTTCGTTCGCACGGGCTTCGGCGGTGAAAAGGTCGTGATGAACGGCGGCGCGCTGGTCCTGCCGGTATTCCACGAGACGATGCCGGTGAACATGAACACCGTGCGTCTCGCGGTGGAGCGCAAGAACCAGGATGCGCTCATCACCCTCGATCGACTGCGAATTGACGTGAAGGCGGAATTCTACGTCCGCGTCCGCCCGGATGCGGGCGCCATCGCCATGGCGGCGCAGACACTCGGCGCGCGGACCATGCATCCCGAGGCGCTGAAGGAACTCGTCGAAGGCAAGTTCGTCGATGCGCTGCGCTCGGTGGCGGCAGGCATGACGATGAACCAGCTTCACGAACAGCGCGCGGATTTCGTGCAGAAGGTGCAGCAGGTCTCCTCGTCCGATCTCGCGATGAACGGGCTGGAACTGGAATCGGTCTCCTTGACCGGCCTCGACCAGACCTCGATCGAACACTTCAATGCGAACAACGCTTTCGATGCCGAGGGTCTGACCAAGCTGACCGAGCAGATCGAACTGCGCAAGAAGGCCCGGAACGACATCGAGCAGGACACCCGCGTCCAGATCGAGACGAAGAACCTCGAAGCGGAGCGCGTTTCGCTTTCGATCCAGCGCGACAACGAGTTCGCAAAGCTGGAGCAGGAGCGCGAGATCGAGATGCGCCGCGCGGAACAGGCCGCGGAAGTGGCGCGCGAACAGGCGCTGCGCAGCCGTGAGGCGGAAGAAGCCCGGATCATCGCCAAGCAGCAGGTCGATTCCCAGCAGATCGAATCGGACCGCACCATCCAGCAGGCCAAGATCGCGCAGGCGCAGGCCGTCGAACTGGCGCGGCAGGGCCAGCAGATCGCGATCCAGAACAAGAGCCGCGAGGAAAGCCAGGCCAAGGCTGAGGCCGATGAGGCGCGCGCCAAGGCGGTCGCCGCCGAGGAACAGGTCGTCACCAGCCGTGAAACCGAGGTGGCGGAGCGCGTCAAGCGTATCGAACTGATCGAGGCCAGCAAGGAAGCCGAGCGGCAGGCGATCTCCATCAAGGTAGAGGCCGAGGCGGAGCGCGAGGCGGCTGCCAACCGGGCGGAAGCCTTCCGGCTGGCCGCCGAAGGTGAGGCCGAAGCGGAAAAGCTCCGCGCCGAAGCGTCGCGCGTTCGCTTCGAGGTCGAGGCGGCCGGTCAGCGTGCCGTCAACGAGGCGGCGAACCTCCTTTCGTCCGACCAGATCTCGCTCCAGATGAAGCTGGCGCTGCTCAAGGTACTGCCGGAAATCGTGCGCGAATCCGTGCGGCCGCTGGAGGCTATCGATTCGATCAAGATCGTGCAGGTCGACGGGCTGACCCAGAAGGGCGGCGCGGGAGCTTCCCCGGCTGCGGCAGGTGGTTCGGGCAATCTGGCCAACGACGCGGTCAGCGCGGCGCTGGCCTATCGGGCACAGGCGCCGGTGATCGACGGGCTGATGAAGGAACTGGGGCTCGACGGTGCTTCGCTTGCGAATCTGGTGCAGGGCGCGGTGCAGGCGCCCGCTTCGGTTCCGATCGTAGCCGCCGCAAATGATGCCAGGGGCGCGCCGCTCGGCGAAGCCGAATGAGGTGATCGGGCGGCTGGAATGGTTTGCCTGACAGAATAGAGGGACGCCGGACCGCCTGGCGTCCTTTATCGCCGTGGCGGCACGGCCCGCCCTGCCTTCCGCAGAGAGGCCATGTTAGGCCATCCCGCGAACGCCGGACGAACCGGTGGAACGGGAGATATGCGTCATGGCCGGGCCATTCCACAAGATCCTGCTGTTCATGAAGCGTCGGCCCGATCTGACGGTCGAGCAGTTCCGCGCTTATTACGAGACGCGTCATGCGCCGCTGGCGGAACGCTATTCGCGCGGGGTCAGTCGCTACATCCGGCGTTATGTCGATCCGCAAGTCCATCCCGAAACCGGCGCCTTCCTTGACGGGCCGGACGTCATTACCGAACTCTGGTTCGAGGACGAGGCGATCTATCGCGCCACGCTCGGCTATATCACCACCAGCCTGATGCCGGACGAGATCGTCGCCGACGAGCGCAATCTGTTCGACCGCGCCTCGTTTCGGATCGCGACGGTGGTGGAATGCGAAAGCGCATCGACGGGGTGAAAGCCGCGGGCAATCACCCCGGCGGGGGGATCAGATCCCCAGCCGCCCCATGATTCCGCCATCCACCTTGATGTCGCACCCGCTGACGTAGCTTGCCGCCGGAGAGCAGAGGAATTCCGCGACCGAGGCGATTTCGTCGCCCACGCCGAGGCGGCCGAGCGGGGTCATTCCCATCATCCGCACCATCTGTTCGCTGGCCTTGGCTTCGGCGCGGCTCATTTCGGTATCGATGAAGCCCGGCGCGATCGAGACGATCCGCACGCCGCGTTCACCGTAGGCTGCCGCTTCGCGCCCGACGAGGCCGATCACTGCGCGCTTGGAAAGCGTGTAGCCCATGCCGGGATTGGTTGCGTGCCCGTCCACCCCTTCGCGGCCCTTGCCGGCGACGAGGTCCTGCACAGCCGATACCATGGCGGGGTCGCCCAGCAGATAGGCCGACATCGACGAGATCAGCACCGCGCATCCGCCCGCTTCGAAGCGGGGCAGGAGGGCGGCGACAAGCCTTTCGGTGGCGAAATAGTTCACTTCGAGAATGCGCGGCGCTTCTGCCATGCTGGGCGAGAGCCCGGCGGTGTGAACGAGCGCGAACAGCGGGGCGTCGCCCAATGCGTCCAGTAGCTGCTGCGGGAACTCCGGTGCGGAAATGTCCCCGGCGAGGGTCGAGACTTCGGTGCCGCCCGCGCGGAGTTCCGATGCGAGCGCGGCAAGGCGTTCGGCGTTCACATCGCAGAGCAGCAGGGAATAGCCCTGCGCGGCGAAACGGGTTGCGGCCGGGCGGCCCATGCCTCCGGCGGCGCCAGTGATGATGACGGTTGCGCTCATGACCTCTCCTTTTCGCGCCGTTCCTTCGGCATCGGGCGAAGTGGTAACGGGCGCCGGGAGGTCTAGCCAGCGCCTGAGGCACTCATCGCCCCGGGGAATAAGATACAGTGTCGCTCATACTTCTTGCATTGAACCGCATCCCGTCGTTTCATCCGCGCCGATGGGCCGCGGGCAAGACGGCAGCGATCTGGGAGTGCGCGGATGCAGATGAATGGCGAGCAGAGGGTCGCAGCACCGCGCCGAAAGGTTTGGGAGGCGCTGAACGATCCGGCAGTGCTCGCACAGTGCATTCCCGGCTGCCAAAGCCTTGAACGCGATGGCGAAGACCGTTTCGTCGCGGCGGCCGAAGTGAAGATCGGGCCGATCGGTGCGCGGTTCAAAGGGCAGGTGCAGCTTTCCGATCTCGATGCGCCCAATGGCTACAGGATCACGGGAACGGGTAACGGCGGGATCGCCGGAAGTGCCAAAGGCGGCGCGAACGTCCGGCTGAGCGACACCGGCGATGGCGGTACGCTGGTTGTGTATGAGGTGGAGGCGGAAGTGGGCGGGCGCATGGCGCAGCTTGGCGGTCCGATCATCGACGCCACGGCAAGGAACCTTGCGGGGAAGTTCTTTTCGAAGTTCGGCGATGTGGTCACGGGGGGCGCTCCGGCGCGTGTGTGCGGGGGAGCAGGCAACCGGCGCCGGACAGGCAGAGCCTGAGGCAGCCGCAGCGGCAGCGGCACCTGCCGCCTTCAGGCCCGTCGTTACCGATGCGGCGGCTGGTCGCGGCACGATCTGGGGCTGGATCGCCGCACTGGTGCTGGCACTGCTCGCCGGCTTCACGCTGGGCGCGCGCGGCCTCCATGCGGAGATGCTGGTGGTGCTCATGCTGCTCGTGGTGACTGCGGCAGCGGCTTTCGAGGCCGGGCGACGCGGAAACGTTGGAGGTGCGCGCCGATGAAGCCTGCTCCCTTCGACTATGCCCGGCCATCCAGCGTGGCCGAGGCTTGCCGCATACTTTCCGAGGCCGGCGGCGGCGCAACCGTGATCGCGGGCGGGCAAACGCTGATGCCGCTGCTCAATCTCAGGATGAGCCAGCCCTTCATCCTGGTGGACATCAACCGCATTCCCGAACTCACCGGCGTGTCCCGCGTCACGGGCGGCATCCGCGTCGGGCCGATGACAAGGCAGGCCGATGCCCTGGTCGATGCCACGCTGGCGCGCCATCTGCCGGCGATGGTGACGGCGCTTGGCCATGTCGGGCATTACCAGACGCGGAACCGGGGAACGGTGGGCGGTTCGGTGGCGCTGGGCGAGCCTGCAGCCGAAATGCCGGCCACGGCGGTGGCGCTCGGCGCGACGCTGGAGATCGCCTCGGTGCGCGGCAGCCGCACGGTTGCCGCCACGGACTTCTACATAGGCCCTTACATGACTGTGCTGGAGAGTGACGAACTGCTGACCGGCATCGTCTATCCCGACTGGCCCGAAGGCCACCTCGTGCTGTTTCGCGAAGTGGCGCAGCGACCGGGCGATTTCGCGCTGGTCGGCATGGTAGGCTGCGTGGTTCTGGATGGCGGCGTCGTTTCCCGGGCCGGGCTGGCCTGGTTCGGCATGGGCCCGACCCCGATCCGAATGCGCCGGGCAGAAGCCGCGCTGATCGGCAGGAGCCTTTCCGAGATCGATCCCGGCGCCGTGGCGGAACTGGCCGTGGCCGACGCCGCGCCGTTCGACGATCACCACGCCAGCGCCGAATACCGCCGGACCGTGGGCCGCAGGATCTTCGCACGGACGCTTCGTGAAACACTCGACCTGAGGGATGCGGCATGAGCGAGCCTCAAAGCGGATGGCGGATCGAACTCGCCGTCAACGGCCAGCATCGCAGCGCCACCGTCGAGCCGCGCACGAGCCTTGGCGATTATCTGCGGCTGGAGGCGGGCTGCACCGGTGTCCACCTCGGCTGCGAGCACGGGGTTTGCGGTGCCTGCACGGTGCTGGTGGACGGCAGGGCGGTGCGATCCTGCCTCATGCTGGCGGTCCAGGCCGATGGGGCGGAGGTGACCACGGTGGAGGGCCTTGCCGCGCCTGACGGCACTTTCCACCCGGTCCAGCAGGCGATGCGCGATGCGCACGGGCTCCAGTGCGGCTTCTGCACGCCCGGCGTGCTGATGACCTTTGCCGCGCTGACGGCGGGAGAGGCCGCCGCGGGCGAGCAGGAGATGATCGAGGCGATGTCGGGCCATATCTGCCGCTGCACCGGATATCAGGGCATACGCCGCGCGGCCAAGGCACTGGCCCAATCCGTCTCCGGCGCGGGAGAGGCGGCATGAACGCAGAACCCTCGGGCATTGGCGCTGCGCGCTGGATCGGGAAGCGGGTTCCGCGCAAGGAAGACGCGCGCCTGCTGACGGGGCGCGGCCAGTTCACGGATGATGTGGTGCTGCCCGGCATGCTTCACGTTGCGTTCGTGCGCAGTCCGGTGGCGCGCGGCAGGCTGGTTTCGATCGATGGCGCCGCAGCGCTGCAGATGCCCGGCGTCCACGCGGTGCTGACCGCCGCCGACCTGGCGCTGCGGCCGATCACGATGATGAGCTTCTTCTTCACGCCCTCGGAAGTGCCGGTCGCTCCATTGGCGGATATGCTGGTGCAATACGTGGGCGAGCCGGTGGCGATGGTCATGGCCGAGACCCGCGCCCAGGCGGAAGATGCCGCTTCGCTCGTCGAGGTCGAGATCGAGGAACTCGAACCGGTTGTCACCCTTGCCCAGGCGAAGGCGGCAGCGCCGATCCATCCGGGCACCGAGAGCAATGTCGCGGCGGAGATCGGCGACGAGGAGCTTGACGAGGAACTGGAAGCGGCGCTTTCGGGCGCAGCGCTGCGGGTCAGCCAGAAGGTCGTCCACCAGCGCATCTCGCAGTCGCCGATGGAAAACCGCGCGATCCTGGCGAGCCGGGACGGACCCGAGGAGCTCAACCTCTGGATCACCTGCCAGAGCCCGCACAACATCGCGCGCTGGGTCAGCCTGGCGCTTGGCCTGCCGGATGCCGCGATCCGGGTGATCGCCAAGGACGTGGGCGGCTCCTTCGGGCTCAAGAACACACCGTGGAAGGAGGAATGCGCAGTCATCTGCGCGGCCATGCTGCTAGGGCGTCCGCTCAAGTGGACCGAGGATCGCTACGAGGCGCTCACCGCGTCGAGCCAGTGCCGGGAAGCGGAGATGAGCCTCCAGGCCGGGTTTGACGGCGAGGGGCGGCTGATCGCCAGCCACGGCATCTATGATTGCAACAACGGCGCTTATCCGCAGGGGGCGGACAGCAATATCGCCGTCCATATGTTCGTCTGGGCGGCCTACAGGATGCCCGCCTACGCTTTTGTCTCACGCGGGTGGTACAGCAATACCAACGGGCTGGCGGCTTATCGCGGGCCGTGGGCGATGGAATCGCTCATTCGCGAAACCTTGCTGGACAAGGCGGCGAGGAAGCTCGGCATCGATCCGATCGAACTGCGCCGCCGCAATCTCGTCTATCTTTCCGATCAGCCGACGGTGTCGAGCATGGGCATCCCGCTGGAGGATATCACGCCCGGCGAATGTCTGGAAAAGCTGGTTGCGCATTTCGACGTGGCCGCTTTCCGCCGCGAACAGGCGAAGGCGCGGGGGGAAGGGCGCTATCTCGGCCTCGGCGTTGCCGCCTATATCGAGCCGACCGGCTCGGCGGGCAGCATGGTGACGATGACCGGGGAACTGGCGCAAGTGCGGATCGAGCCGACCGGCAAGGTAACCGCCCTGATGTCCACCCATTCGCAGGGCCACGGCACCGCCACGACCATGGCGCAATGCATCGCCGACCGGCTCGGCGTGGCTTACGACGACGTGACCGTGTTCGAGGGGGACAGTTCGCGTGGTGGCTTCGGCCCCGGCGCGGCGGGTAGCCGGCAGGGGGTGATCGGTGGGGGCGCGGCGATCCGCGCATCGGAACTGCTGGCGGACAAGGTAAAGGTTCTGGCAGCCCACTTGTACAACGCCTCCATCGACACCGTGACCATCGAGGACGGCATGGTCCACATCGCCGGCGCCCCGGAAATGTCGCGATCGCTGGGTGAGATCGCGAACATCGCCTATGGCGAACCGCACCGTCTGCCACCCGGTTTCGAGGCCGGGCTGGAAGCGCAGTTCCGTTACCAGCCCCCGCCGATGACCTTCACCAGCGCGGCGCATGCCTGCGTGGTGGAAGTCGATGCGGAAACCGGCTTCGTGAAGATCCTGCGCTGGATATCGAGCGAGGATTGCGGGACCGTCATCAACCCCGGTGTCGTCGAGGGACAGATATCCGGAGGGCTGGCGCAGGCGATCGGCATGGTCCTGCTGGAAGAGATGCCATACGACGCGCGCGGCAACCCGCAGGCGGCGACGTTCAAGGACTATCTCCTCCCGTCGATCAGCGACGTGCCGGTGTTCGAGTTCGTCCATGCCAATACCCCGTCGCAGACGATCGGCGGGATGCGCGGCGTAGGTGAAGGCGGTGCCATCATCGGCCCGCCGACGCTGGTGAACGCTATCGCCGATGCGCTCAGCCCCTTTGGCGAGATCGAGGACCTGGTGCTTCCGCTCACGCCTGCCCGCATCCTCGACGTGATCGAGCAACGCGATGTTTCAGGCGTGCGCAAAGATGGAGGGCAGTCGGGTATGGCGGCGGGAGAAACCCCGGCGCCAGTGCCGGCGATGGAGCCCGTCATGCAGGCCGAGCCGGCCTCGGTTCCCGAATCCGAGGTGCCGCCCGCCGGGCTCGACGGTGACTGGAACATGGTGCTCAAGACCCCGATGGGGCCTCAAGCGATGGTCGTCACCTTCCGTACCGAGGGCGCAGCCGTTTCGGGACGCTTCACCAGCCCGGAAGGCACGCAGGACTTCGAGGGCGGCACCGTCGATGAAAACCGCGTTCGTTTCGACCTCAAGGTCGAGAAGCCGATGAAGATCACCCTGAAATACGACCTGACCGTGACCGGCAGCACCATTGCAGGCAAGTGCAAGATGGGCATGTTCGGCTCGGCCAAGGTGACGGGCGAGCGGGCAGGCTGAAGCAGGCTCTTTCCGAGCTGGTGGGATTAACAACCGCATTGCGCTCGTTTTCGCTATTCCGGGCGGGGAGCGCCGCGCTCTATAGCCGTCCGTCCGGTGCTCGCCGCTCGGGAAGAAATGCAGCCTGACCGGACAACGCCCTATTGCGGACGTTCGATCACGCGCTACGATATGACGATGGCGGTTTGGCAATTCGTTCTTGACCTCGTTCCAGCATCATCGGCCCGTATCGCTGGAGCCACTGCTGCACGGATGAGGCGCGAGCAACTCGATGAAATTCGTCTGGGTTTCTCAAGCACCGATGCCGATGTGCTGTTTGCCAGGCTTGGCACACTACTACCCGAGAAAAATTCTTGGTCCGCCAGCCTACGAATTTGGGGCGATGAGAAGACCGATGACATTCAGGTCTTCTTCGATGGGCAGGTCATTGAGGACATTCAGTTCCGCCTTAATGTGGCAGACCTCTCATTACATTTAGTCGGTGGTATCTGCGGACTCGCGCGCCATTTCGATTGCATCCTTGCCACGAGGGATGGGGCGATCCTTCTGCCGAACCGGGAAGCTGTCGTCAGAACGATCATGCAATCGCGGGCCATGAAGTTTGTTCGAGAACCGCAACGTTTTTTGGAAGAGGCAATCCGTTTGGACCGAGACGGCGCGTAGCGGCAGCTTACCACCCTTCATCGCCTTTCCGGGGCGCCGATCGCATCGTTTGGCGAGGTAAAGCCGCCCGACCGTTTTCAGGCAGTCCAAATCCGCGGCTTTAGCGGCGATGAGGGGGTGGGTAGCGGACGTCGGGCGTGATTGTCCTAAAGGACGTCACCCTGCCGGTAGGCAATCTTTGCATCGCCCTGAGGTTTTGCTCCGCTTTCCGTGACCGACACACTCGGAATGTGATTAATGCGCGTAACAAGAGCACCGATAAAATCGGCAACCACTAGGTTGTGGGCATCGGTTTCCACGTGGATTCGGAGAGCCTTAGGATCAATGCCATAATTGCGCACGACAACTTCGCTGCCGAAGATGCGTTGCGCAGTCTCACGAATGAATGATGCCAGCTCCGGGGTAAGTTCGCACGGCTTGCGCGGCGGCATCGGCGGGTTCGCAGGTGGCATAAAGACATCTTAGCCCATCACAGCAAGGTCGGCTATGGGGCGCCTGCCGACGGCCGGAATTCTCCTTGATCGGCGATGCGCCACTCCGAAGGCGACAGGCAGCTATCTGTCGATCTGAGCCGGTGAGCCGACATTCCGCAATCGGCCCCCTCATGACGCCAAGGTTATCTTGCGCATGGCCTGCTTTTCCTTGCCGCTAGCTGCTTGCATCCTTCACGGTTTCCATCGCCACATAAGTCGATGTGCTGGAAACGTGGGGCAGGTTCGACAGCTTTTCGCCCAGCACCTCGCGGTAGCGGCGGATGTCGGTGGTGCGGACTTTCAGCAGGTAGTCGAAATGGCTGGCGAGCATGTGGCACTCTTCCACTTCGGGAATGCGGCGGACGGCGGCGTTGAATTCCTTCAGCGCCTGTTCGCGCGTATCCGACAGTTTCACTTCGGTGAAGGCCACGTGGTCGAACCCGAGGGTGGCGGGATCGACGACCGCACGAAAGCCGCGGATCACGCCCGAATCGATCAGCCGCCGCATCCGCACCTGACAGGGCGTCTTTGACAGGCCCACCACCTGGGCGAGTTCGGTCACGCTCATGCGGCCATCTGCGCGCAGGGCGGCAATGATCTTGCGGTCAAGATCATCCAGATTGACCTGTTTCTGGCTATTTACCATTCATTTGGCCTGCATGATGCCGAAATATAAGTTCATATGGTCCGATCTGTGCCTGTGAAAAGGCGGATTGCCAAGCGGTCTTGGGATATTGGCGATTCATGACCCACACGCCCCGCTTCGCCGCATTCGCCCCCGCCGTCAGCGAACCCACCCCGCTGCGCCGTGCCATCACCGAGGCTTTCCGCCGTGACGAGGCCGCCTGCATGGCACCTCTGCTCGACGCGGCGACCTTGCCCGATGCTCAGCGCCGGGACGTGCGCGAGACCGCGAGCGCGCTCGTCACCACGCTGCGCGCCAATCACAAGGGCACAGGCGTCGAAGGGCTGGTTCAGGAATACTCCCTTTCCAGCCAGGAAGGCGTCGCGCTCATGTGCCTCGCCGAAGCGCTGCTGCGCATTCCCGACAATGCGACCCGCGATGCGCTGATCCGCGACAAGATTTCCGATGGCGACTGGAGCGCGCATCTCGGCGGCGGCAAGTCGATGTTCGTCAATGCCGCGACCTGGGGCCTGGTGGTGACCGGGAAGCTGGTGGGATCGGTCGACGACACGGGACTGGGCGCGGCGTTGACGCGCCTAGTCGCCCGGGCGGGCGAGCCGGTGATACGGCGCGGCGTCGATCTTGCGATGCGGCTGATGGGCGAGCAGTTCGTGACCGGCGAAACCATCGGCGAGGCCGTGAAGCGCGCCCGCGAACTGGAGGCCAAGGGCTTCCGCTACAGCTATGACATGCTGGGCGAAGCGGCCACCACCGCCGCCGATGCCGAACGCTACAACACCGATTACGTCAATGCGATCCACGCCATCGGCAAGGCCGGCGCGGGGCGGGGCATCTACGAAGGCCCGGGAATCTCGATCAAGCTCTCGGCCCTCCACCCGCGCTACAGCCGCGCGCAGGCCGGCAGGGTGATGGCCGAATTGCTGCCGCGCGTTAAGGCGCTGGCGGTGCTGGCCAAGGGCTACGACATCGGCCTCAACATCGATGCCGAGGAAGCCGACCGCCTCGAACTCTCGCTCGACCTGCTCGAAGCGCTGGCGCTCGATCCCGAACTCAAGGGCTGGGATGGCCTCGGTTTCGTGGTGCAGGCCTATGGCAAGCGCTGCCCCTTCGTGCTTGACTGGATCATCGATCTCGCCCGCCGCTCGGGCCGCCGCATGATGGTGCGGCTGGTCAAGGGCGCGTACTGGGATGCCGAGATCAAGCGCGCGCAAGTGGACGGGCTTGCCGACTTCCCGGTCTATACCCGCAAGGTCCATACCGACGTGTCGTATGTTGCCTGCGCGAAGAAGCTGTTGGCGGCGCCGGACGCCGTGTTCCCGCAGTTCGCCACGCACAATGCGCAGACGCTGGCGACGATCTACCATCTCGCCGGGCCGGACTTCGTGGTTGGCCGCTATGAGTTTCAGTGCCTCCACGGGATGGGCGAGCCGCTCTATTCGCAGGTCGTCGGCAAGGACAATCTCGACCGTCCCTGCCGTATCTACGCCCCGGTGGGAACGCACGAGACGCTGCTGGCCTATCTCGTGCGCCGCCTGCTGGAGAACGGTGCGAACTCCTCGTTCGTGAACCGCATCGCCGATCCTGCCGTGCCGGTGGCGGACATGGTGGCCGATCCGGTGGACGTGGTTCGCGCCATGCCCGATCCCGGTGCCCGTCACGACCTGATCCCGCTTGCCGCGGATCTCTACCCCGGCCGCCGCAATTCGGACGGGATCGACATGGCCGACGAGACTGCGCTTGCCGCGCTTTCGGAAGACTTGCGCCGGTCCGCCGCGCGCGAATGGTTCGCCATGCCCGCCAATGCACAGGGTGAGGCGCGTGCGGTTCTCAATCCGGCGGATCATGACGACGTGGTGGGCAAGGTGATCGAGGTCGCGCCGGAAGCGGCTGCGGTTGCGGTTGCGCGGGCCGCGATCAGCCGTTGGGGCGGTGTGCCCGTTGCCGAGCGTGCCGCCATGCTGGACGCTGCCGCCGATGCCATGCAGGAGCGGATTGGCCTGCTCATGGGCCTGGTCATCCGCGAGGCCGGAAAGTCCGCCGCCAATGCCATCGCCGAAGTGCGCGAGGCGATCGACTTCCTGCGTTATTACGCGAAGCAGGCGCGCGAGACTTTCGGCGCCGAACAGGCACCGCTGGGCCCGGTGGTCTGCATCAGCCCCTGGAATTTTCCGCTCGCGATCTTTGCGGGGCAAGTGGCCGCCGCGCTCGTGGCGGGCAACCCGGTCCTGGCAAAGCCCGCCGAGGAAACCCCGCTGATCGCTGCCGAGGCCGTTCGCCTGCTGCACGAGGCGGGCGTTCCCAGGGACGCGCTTCAGCTGGTTCCGGGCGATGGCCGGGTAGGGGCGGCTCTGGTCGCGGCACCGCAAGTGGCTGCGGTGATGTTCACCGGTTCCACCGAAGTGGCGCGCCTGATCCAGAAGCAGCTTTCGGGCCGGGTTTCGGCAGACGGGCGCGCGGTTCCGTTTATCGCGGAAACGGGCGGCCAGAACGCGATGATCGTCGATTCCTCCGCGCTTGCTGAGCAGGTCGTGGCCGACGTTATCGCCTCGGCCTTCGATTCCGCCGGGCAGCGCTGTTCGGCGCTGCGCGTCCTGTGCCTTCAGGAGGACGTGGCCGATCGCACGCTGACGATGCTCAAGGGCGCGCTTGCCGAACTGCGCGTGGGCAATACCCAGGAACTCGCGGTGGATATCGGGCCGGTCATCACCGCCGAGGCCAAGGGCGCGATTGACGGCCATGTCGCGCGGATGAAGTCGCGCGGCTGCAAGGTGGAACAGGTGGCGATCCCGGCGGCATGCGATGCCGGCACGTTCGTTGCGCCGACCATCGTGGAGATCGCGAGCATCGCCCAGCTCGAACGCGAAGTGTTCGGCCCCGTGCTCCATGTCGTGCGCTTCAAGCGCGATGAACTGCCCGAACTGATCGCGGCCATCAACGACACCGGCTACGGTCTTACCTTCGGCCTGCACACCCGCCTCGATGCAACGGTGGAGCAGGTCACTTCCGCGATCCGCGCCGGCAACCTCTACGTCAACCGCAACACGATCGGTGCCATCGTCGGCGTCCAGCCGTTCGGCGGGCGCGGGCTTTCGGGCACGGGGCCGAAGGCGGGCGGACCGCTCTATCTCGGCCGCCTCGCCAAACAGGCGCCGCAAGTGCTGGATGCCCCCGCCCGCGCCGCTCCGCTGGTCGAGGCTTTCGCGACCTGGCTGAGCGGGCAGGGCGTGCGGCCTCGGCGGCAGCCGCGCGCGCGCTTGCGAGCGGTTCGGCACTGGGCCTCGAAGTCAGCCTTCCGGGGCCCGTGGGCGAAACCAATCTCTACGCCCTTCACCCGCGCGGCCGCGTCCTGCTGCGCCCGGCAACGCAAGAGGGTCTCTACGCGCAGATGGCGGCGGTGCTGGCCAGCGGCAATACGGCGACGGTTGTGGGCATGGCGCTTCCGGGTGGGCTGCCCGAGGCGGTCGCCGCCCGTTTCGCGCCGGATGCGGCCGAGCATTTCTCCGCCTGTCTCGTGGAAGGCGATGCCGAGGCGGTTCGCGCGGCCTGCGAGGCGGTTGCGGCGATGCCGGGGCCGATCGTTCCGGTCCATACCTCGGCCGGGCCGAACCTCGTCTGGCTGCTGGAGGAGGTGTCTACCTCGATCAACACCACGGCAGCGGGCGGCAATGCCAGCCTGATGATGATCGGCTGAGGCTCAGCCCCGGTCAGGATACGAAAAGGCCCGCGAGTGACGAACTCGCGGGCCTTTTTCTTGCGGCGTAGGGCCGGTCAGCCGCAGGCGGGAACGGGCTGGCCGCCGACTTCGCCCTCGCGCTTGTGCAAGGCCAGCGTGACGAGGAAGATCGCGAGACCGCCCAGCGACAGGCACATGCCGATCCACCCGGTCGAGGTCAGGCCATAGCCCGCCGAGATCGCGAGGCCGCCGAGCCACGGGCCCAGCGCATTCGCCATGTTGAAGGCGCTGTGATGCGCTGCCGCTGCGAGCGCCTGCGCGTCTCCGGCAACGTCCATGAGGCGGGTCTGGAGGATCGTGCCGAGGCCGCCAGCGAAACCGATCATGACGACGACCACGCTGAGCGTCCAGACGTTGCCGGCGGCCATCGGGAACAGGGCGAGCGCGAATGCGCTGAACAGCAGGGCGCCGATGGCAGCCTTGTTCAGCGATCGGTCCGCGGCCCATGCCCAGAACAGGTTGCCCACCGTCATGCCCACGCCGAAGACCGCGAGCACCACCGGCACGAGGTGTTCGGACACCCTGGTCACTTCGATCATGGTCGAGGCGATGTAGGTGTAGACGGCGAAGAGGCCGCCGAAGCCGATGGCCCCGGTCAGCAGGGTCAGCAGGACTTGCGGGCGGCGCAGGGCGCCCAGTTCGCGCATCGGGCTGGCGCCTTCGGCCGCCTTCTGGTGCGGAGCATAGAGCGCGACGAGGGCCATGGTGATGATGGCCAGCACGGAGACGATGGCAAATCCGGTGCGCCAGCCGAACGCCTGTCCCAGCCAGTTCGCCAGCGGCACGCCGATGATCGTCGCCACGGTCAGGCCCGACATGACGAGCGCCACGGACTGCGCGCGCCTGTTCGCGGGCACCATCGAGGCGGCCACCAGCGCGGCGATGCCGAAGTAGGCGCCATGCGGCAGGCCGCTGATGAAGCGGAACAGCAGGAGCAGCGGGTATGTCGGCGCCATCGCGGAAAGCGCGTTGCCCACCGCGAAGAGGGCCATGAGCCCGATCAGCAGCGCCCGGCGCGGCAGCTTGGCCGCCAGTACGGCGATCACCGGCGCCCCGACGACGACGCCCAGCGCGTAAGTGCTGATGGCATGGCCCGCCTCCGGCTCCGTCAGGCCGAGATCGCGCGCGAAATAGGGCACGAGGCTCATGGCCGCGAATTCGGTGGTGCCGATGGCGAAGGCACCCATCGCCAGCGCCAGAATGACGAGCGCGGGGTGGGTGTGGCGGGGAGTATCGAGCTGATCGGTCATGTTGCACTGCAATATTGGGGGCATCTGCGATCTAGTCCAGCGCTTGGCAATGCCAACCCGCCGGGCCGTGCAATATTTGCACGCCTTGTCGCGTTCGTTGCAATGTGTTGCCCTGATCGTCGCCGAAACTCCGGCGTGCGCCTGGCCGTCCCCGTCTTGCCGGAAAGGAGAAAGGCCCGCCTGATTGGGGGCAGGCCTTCCGGTTCAGAGCCCGGGGTCGAACTCCGGTGCGTTCTTGGTGGTGTGTTCCGAGAGGGTGGCGACATGGATGCCGCACTCGGTCTTGTTCCATCCGCGCCAGCGACCCGAACGCGGGTCCTCGCCTTCGGCGACCTTGCTGGTGCAGGGCATGCAGCCGATAGACGGATAACCCTGCACCACCAGCGGGTGCGGAGGCAGATCATGCTCGGCGATATAGGCGGCGATGCGCTCGGGCGACCAGTCGATCAGCGGGTTGATCTTCAGGCGGCCCTGTGTGTCGGTCGTGTCCACCTCGAAACGCGGCAGGGTGGCGCGGGTGGAGGCCTGGAATGCCTTGCGGCCGGTGAAGGAGGCGTCATAGCCCAGCAGCGCCTTCTCCAGCGGCTTGACCTTGCGGATCTCGCAGCAGCCGTCGGGGTCGTAGGACCAGCGCAGGCCGTTCTCGTCCTTCTTCGCCAGTTCCTCGGCGTCGGGCAGCAGGTTGATGAGATTGGTCAGCCCCAGCCGCTCGACGAGGAGGTCGCGATAGGCGAGCGTTTCGGGGAAATGCTTGCCGGTTTCAAGGAACAGCACCGCCACGCCCGGATCGACGCGGCTGACGAGGTGCAGCAGCACCGCCGATTCCGCACCGAAGCTGGACACGATCGCGACATCGCCCGCCATGCCTTCCTTGAGCACCGTTTCGAGCATTTCGGTCGTTTCGGTGCGCGGAAGAGGCGGTTGAGGCGAACGGCATCGGCCTCGTCGAAACGAGGACCGGTGTCGATCAGGTCGCGGATACGTGCAACTTCGGTGTGGGGCATCGATTGTTCCCTTCCGGAAGGACGGTTACGCCGGGTGGCGCTTTGCCCAGATCGCCTGGCGACCGTCGACGACGGTGGCCTGGTAGACGTTTTCCCAGCGATCGAATGCGTTCTGCGCATCTTCCGCGTTGAGTGCCTTGTCGGGCGCGAAAGCGTCAAAACCGCAGCGCTTGAGGTGCGAGAGCATGTCGATCACCAGATCGCCCACGGCCCGCATCTCGCCCTGGTAGCCTGCTTCGCGCAGAAGCCGGGCGGAGGAGTATCCGCGCCCGTCGGTCCACGCCGGGAAGCTCACTTCCACAAGGGACAGCCGGTCGAGATGCGGCAGGAGATCGCGGGCATCGTCGCCCGGCTCGATGCGCACGGCCGTGGCGTTGGTCTGCTCCGAGAAGGCGTCGACCGTGATGGCCGGATCGTTGACCGCCTCGTCGTCACGGAAGCGGAATTGAACGTCAACCATAGATCGCCTCCTTGAACGGGGCCATGCCGATACGGCGATAGGTGTCGAGGAAGCGTTCCTCGCCCTGCTTGTTGGCGAGATAGACCTCGGTGGCCTTCTCGATGGCATCGACCACGCCGTCCTCGGTGAAGCCGGGGCCGGTGATCTGGCCGAGCGAAGTGTCCGCGCCCTCGCTGCCGCCAAGCAGGAGCTGGTAGTTTTCCAGGCCCTTCTTGTCGACGCCGAGGATGCCGATGTGGCCCGCGTGGTGGTGGCCGCAGGCATTGATGCAGCCCGAGATCTTCAGCTTCAGCTCGCCGATCTCGGCCTGGCGTTCGGCGCTGCCGAAACGTTCGGAGATCTTCTGCGCCACCGGGATCGAGCGGGCATTGGCCAGCGCGCAATAGTCGAGGCCGGGGCAGGCGATGATATCGCCCACGGTGTCGAGATTGGCGGTGGACAGGCCTGCTTCGTCCAGCGCCTGCCACAGGGTGTAGAGGTCTGCTTTCCGGACGTGCGGGAAGACGATGTTCTGCGCGTGAGTGACGCGCAGCTCGTCGAAGCTGTAGTCCTTGGCGAGCTGCGCCATCAGGCGGATCTGGTCGGCCGTGGCATCGCCCGGAATGCCGCCCACGGGCTTGAGGCTGACGGTGGCGATCACATAGCCGGCCTGCTTGTGGGCGTGCGTGTTGCGCTCCACCCAGAGGCGGAAGTCGGGATCGGACAGGTCCAGATCGTTCGAAGCGCCGGCTTCGAAGTCGGGTCCGGTGAAGTGCGCCTCGATGCGCTCCAGCTCGGCCAGTGGCGGCTCGATCGGCTGGGTCAGCAGGTGCGCGAATTCTTCCTCGACCTGGCGGACATATTCGTCGCGGCCCAGTTCATGGACGAGGATCTTGATGCGCGCCTTGTACTTGTTGTCGCGGCGGCCGTAGCGGTTGTAGACGCGCAGGCATGCCTCGGAATAGGTGATGAGCTGGTCCAGCGGCACGAATTCGCGGATCAGCGGCGCGATCATCGGGGTGCGGCCCATGCCGCCGCCCGCATAGAACTGTGCGCCGATCTCGCCGGAATCGTTGCGCACCATCTTGATGCCGATGTCGTGCAGGCGCATCGCCGCGCGGTCCGTTTCGGAGGCGATGACGCAGATCTTGAACTTGCGCGGCAGCACCAGGAATTCCGGGTGGAAGCTGGACCACTGGCGCAGCAGTTCGGCGTAAGGGCGCGGATCGATGATCTCGTCGGCGGCCGCTCCCGCGTACTGGTCCGAGGAAATGTTGCGGATGCAATTGCCGCTGGTCTGGATGGCATGCATCTCCACCTTGGCGAGTTCGGCCAGGATGTCGGGCGTGTCTTCCAGCTTGATCCAGTTGTACTGGATGTTCTGGCGGGTGGTGAAGTGGCCGTAGCCGCGATCGTACTTGTCCGCGATATCGCCGAGCAGCTTCATCTGCGCGGAGTTCAGCGTGCCGTAGGGCACGGCGACGCGCAGCATGTAGGCATGAAGCTGGAGGTAGAGGCCGTTCTGCAGGCGCAGCGGCTTGAACTGGTCCTCGGTAAGGTCACCGGCAAGGCGGCGGCGCACCTGGTCACGGAATTCCGCGACGCGCGTATCGACCATCTGCTGGTCGTATTCGTCGTACTTGTACATCAGATCACCCAGTTCACGGCTTCGGGGTCGGACGGCTTGAGCGTCAGGTCTAGGCGCACGGTCGGCCCGAGGGCGCGGATGCGCTCCTTGATATGGGCGGGACGAATGCCTTCCTCGGTCTTCGCACCATCGACGATATAGCCGCCGACGACATTCTGGGCGCCTTCCTCGCGCGCGAGGAGCGCGGCGCCATGTTCGCCCACGTCGGCGGATTCGTTGACGTCGAGCGACCAGCCCACGCCGGTCCACCAGATGACCGCTCCGGTCTTCAGGTCGTTGCCCGTCAGGATCTTCACTTTGTTGCCTCCAGCGCAAGGGCGCGAATGGTGTTGTCGGGTTCTGCGGTGACGTGCCCGATAACGATAAGCGCCGGACTTTGCACCTTCGCATCCGCGATCAGGTCGGCAAGGCCCGCAAGCGGACCGCGCAGCACACGCATCCGCGAACGGGTGGCGTTTTCGATCACCGCGACCGGCACATCGGGCGCGAGCCCGTCGGCCATGAGCTTTTCCGCGATCTGGGCCGAGGTGGCGATTCCCATGAAGATCACCAGCGTACGACCCTTGCCGGCAAGTCCCGACCAGTCCTGATCGGTGAGCCCCTTGCACTGGCCGGCGACGAACGTGACGATCGAGGCATGGTCCCGGTGCGTCAGCGGTATCTGTGCGGCAGCGGAAGCGCCCAGCGCCGAGGAGATTCCCGGCACCACTTCCACCGGCACGCCGGCGGCATGGCAGGCTTCGGCTTCCTCGCCGCCACGGCCGAAAACGAAGGGATCGCCGCCCTTGAGCCGCACGACGTCGTTGCCGGCGAGGGCTTCGCGCACGAGGAGGGCGTTGATCTCCTCCTGCTTCATGGTGTGCCGTGCGCGGCTCTTGGCAACAGAAATCAGCCGGGCAGACGGACGCGCCATGGCGAGGATCGCCGGATCGACGAGGCCGTCATGCACGATGATCGCGGCATTCATCAGCAACCGCGCGGCGCGCAGGGTCAGGAGGTCGGGATCGCCGGGACCGGCGCCAACCAGGAAGACTCGACCGACAGAGGCGGGATTCGCTTGCATGGTGGCGCAGATGATCCCCCTTGCTTCCGATTGCCAGCCAGAATGGCTTTGTGCGGGGCAAGAGGGGCTTTAGACTGCCGCTAGGTGCCGTTCAGGCGGCCGGTTCCGGCCTTTCCGAAAGGGTTTGCGGTGATGCCTCGGTGCCCGGACCGACCGGTGGGGTGGCTGGCAGCGAGGTTTGAACAGGCTCGGCGATCCTGTCCACATAGGCGGTGATCGTCTGGCCGCCCTTGAAGCGGGCGCTGTCGCCCGCAGTGAGCAGGCCGAGCAGCCCGAAACCGACAACGGCTAGCACGACTCCGGCTCCGTTTCCAGCGCCCCGCTCGTTCATGTCTCCGCGCAAGGGCAGTTTCATGCCATCCGCCAGCTCAAGCTCGACGAAACGGGCGGCAAGACGTCCGCCCTTGCCGACCGCGCCGTTTCCTTCGAGGCTGACGATCTCGCCCCAGGCCTTGGTGCCGACCGGAATGACCGGCCTCCCGTCGATGTAGACCGGTTCGTCGACCCTCAGGAGAAATCGGTCTCCCGCCTTGGCCGTGCGGCTGGAAATTTCCCGCATGACCATGAGCCGAACCGGGGTTCCCGGCGGCACCGACTGAGCGCTGGCTCCGCCTGTGACAGCGATCGTCGCGGTTGCAGGCGGAACGGACTCTGCCGATGTGCTCGGCGCCGGCTGGGCAGGAACCGGCTGGGCAGAAACCGGCGCGGCGACGAGCGCCGCTCCGGTCAGCAGTGCCAGAACCACGAAATTACTGGGCCGGCTTGTCGGTGAAGCGGACAGCCACTCCGGTGGCCGTCACGGATCCCCAGCTCATCGCGGTGACGTGAGCGTCGCCGTACTGGGCCTTGATCACGGCATCGGCGCCGAGCTTCTGCGCGCGTTCCCACAGTTCGCGGTAGATCTTGCCCTGATCGGGGGCCTTGCTGAAGATGGTGGCCTTGCGGACCCCGGCCTTCACTTCTCCGACGACCTCGTAAGGTCGGTCGGTCATGTCGTAGGGGAATACGGGAACGCCGAATTCCTCGTTGACCAAAGCGGGAGCCGAAGCAGGCTTGTCTGCCGCGAGTGCCGGAACCGCAGGCAGCAACAGTACGGCTGCGAAAGCAGCCTTGATGGTATTTACGGATTTCATGAATTTCCCCCTCGTGAAATGCGCAATGCGAGACATATGCCGAATATGCGTTCCGTCAATTGGGTAATTGAGAAGGTTTTCCTTTTTCAATCCAGCGATGCTGCCTAGCCGGCTTCGGCCGCTACTGGCTGCCATTTATCCGAAAGGGACATGCTGGGCGCGCGGTCGGGGCGGCCGAGGAAATAGCCCTGCGCTTCCTCGCAGCCTTCACGGATAAGGAGGTCGAACTGGCTCTCGGTCTCCACGCCTTCGGCCAGTACCGGGATGCGCAGCGATTGCCCGAGGGCGAGCACCGCGCGGATGATGGCGCGGGCCTGTTCGTTGTCGTCCGATTCGAGCAGGAACGACTTGTCGATCTTGATCTTGTCGAACGGAAACGAATGGAGCGTGTCGAGCGACGAATAGCCGGTGCCGAAATCGTCCATCGCGATGGCGACGCCGAGTTCCTTCAACTGGCGCAAGTTGTGAAGTGCGCGGGTCTTGTCGGAAATGATGGCGCTTTCAGTGATTTCCAGTTCGAGCCGGTGGGCAGGCAGGCCGGTCTCGATCAGGATGCGGGCGACGATCGGCGCCAGATCCTGTTGGACGAGCTGGATCGGAGATACGTTTACGGCGATCCGGTGTTCGGAATGCCAGCTCACCGCTTCCCGGCAGGCCTCTTCGAGCACCCATTCACCGATCTGGAGGATCGCGCCGGATTCCTCGGCGATGGGAATGAATTCGTCCGGCGAGACGAGCCCGCGCAGCGGGTGGTGCCAGCGGACGAGCGCCTCGTAGCCGGAAGTTTCGCCGCTGCGCAGTTGGCATTGCGGCTGGTAGAGGAGGACGAATTCCTGCTTCTCGACGGCCTGCCGCAGATCGTTGGCAAGCTGGCGGCGGGCACGGGCGGTTTCGTCCATGCCGGGCTCGTAATAGCAGATGCGTTCGCCGATCTGGAGCTTGGCGCGGTACATCGCGAGATCGGCGTTGTTGAGCAGGGTCTCGCGGTTCGCGCGTCATGCGGATAGGCGGCGATGCCGAGGCTGCCGCCGAAGACGAGTTCCTGCCCTTCATGCTCGACGGGAGAAGCGAAGCAAGGCTCGATCCTGCGGAGGAAGTCCGCGAGTTGTTCGTCGGTGTCGAAAAGCTTGGCGAGCCCGAATTCGTCGCCGCCGAGGCGCGCGGCGATCTCGTCCTCGCCGATCACCGACTGGAGCCGCCGGGCCAGTTCCGCGAGCACGACATCACCCCAGGCGTGGCCATAAGTGTCGTTGATTTCCTTGAAACGGTCGAGATCGATGGCGGTCACGCCCAGCCGCTTGCCGTAGCGCGATGCCTGTTCGAGCATCTCGTCGATCCACAAGTTGAAGCGTGTGCGATTGGGCAGGCCGGTGAGGCCGTCGTGCATGGCCATGTGCGCGATGCGCGCTTCCGATTCGTGCTGGCGCGTGATGTCGTCGAACGTCGAGACCCAGCCACCATCGGGCATGGGGCGGTTGGCGATAGAAACGACCTGACCGTCGGGATACTGGGCGAGGATCGGGGGATGCAACGGTGCGGCGAGATTGTCGCGGATCATCCGCCGGACATGCGCGACACGTTCGGTGACGGCCTGCGGCTCGAAGCGGTTCACGCTGCAACGGCCGATCACTTCCTCCAGCAGGAGGCCGGGGGGCAGTGCGCCGTCCGGCAATCCGTACATTTCGAGGAAACGGGGGTTGCACAGGACAAGGCGTTCTTTGGCGTCGAACAGGCAAAGTCCCTGGTGCATGTGGCCCAGGGCGGCGTCGCGCTGGCGGCTGGCCTCGGCAATGCGGTCCTGCGCTTCCTTGAAGCGGGTCATGTCGCGGGTGATCTTCGCAAAGCCGATCGATTCGCCATGCTCGCCAAGCATCGGCTCGATCGTGACATGGGCCCAGAAGCGGCTGCCGTCGCGGCGAACGCGCCAGCCCTCGCCATAGAAGCGACCTTCCGTTCGCGCGGTTTCCAGTGCCAGCCTGTCCAGCTCTGCGGCGCGGTCCTCAGGCGTGTAGAAAGTGGCGACGGGCAGGCCCAGAGCCTCGGATTCGGCATAGCCCTTGAGGCGCTGGGCACCGGCGTTCCAGTTCACGACCCGGCCTTCGCGGTCCAGCATGTAGATCGCGCAGTCGGAAATCCCGCGCACCAGGAATGAGAACTGGCGCTCGCTGGCCGCCACCGCGGCTGCGGTGCGACGGCTGATGGCAAGCGAGATCGCCGAGAGCGCGATGATGAGCAGGGTCACGGTGGTGACTGCGCCGATCATCTCGCGCGGGGAGATAGACTGTTCGGTGATGACGACGCGCGCCGGTGTAAGCGAAAGTGCCGTCATGCCGGTGAAGTGGAGGGCGACGACGGCGCCGGCGAGCAGGGCCGTTGCGCCGAGTAGGCTGCGCAAACGGCCGTCGCGCAGTGCCAGCTTCAGCGCGGGGTAGAGCGGCAGGATGGCAAGGGCAACAGAGGCTGCGACATAGCCGGTGTTCCAGTGCGGCGCTGCCGGAAGCTCCATCGCCAGCATGCCGGTGTAATGCATCGCGGCAATGCCCGAGCCGCAGATCGCGCTGGCGAAGGCCACCGTCCTGCGACCGGGCTTTCCGAGGGTCAGAGCGAAGGCGAGGCCGGTCGTCATGATCGGGATGACCAGTGACACGAGTGTCAGCGCCGGGGAATAGCCGACGATCATGCCGGGGACGTATCCGAGCATGGCCACGAAATGCGTGGCCCAGATGCCGAAGCCCGCGCTGGCGCCCGCCATGGTCCACCAGCGTCGGCGGACCGCTCCTTCGCAGCGCTTTGCCTGGCGTAGGAGAAGCAGCGCCGTCAGCGAAGAAAGCAGACAGATCAAGGCGGCGAGCAGGACCAGTCGCAGGTCATGCCCATCGCGGATGCAAAGATAGATATCGAACACTGCAACCCCGTTTAATTGCCCGGAAAGCTACGGATATCCCGGTTAGAAAGTCCTTAACGCCGGATTCTCGATTTCGTCGCACCTGTGGCCCCGAGGCCTCATATTTCCGTGCTTTTGCGTGCCGAAATTAGCTGTTCTGCTAACGGAATTTTAATCCCCTGCGCTCACGTTGCGATTCTCGTGGAGAATGCGCCATGCCCATAGCGGCACATTTTGAAGAAAATCTCGCCGAAAACGGTCCCAGGGGCGACCAGCAGGGTGTTAAGCCGCGCGCGCAGCGCCGCCGCCTGCTCCTGGAAACGCAGGGTGCGCTGGCATCCGGCGTGGAGATGCCGGTGGTGATCCACAATTTCTCGGAAAGCGGGATGTTGATGGAGAGCCGCATCGATCTGGAGATCGGCGAGACCATCGACATCGAGCTGCCGCAGGCCGGTATCACGCGGCCGCGTCGTATGGGCCAGTGGCAAGCTGTACGGCTGTGCCTTCGAAACTCCGATTTCCCCCTCCGTCCTCAGTGCGGCGCAGCTGCGCAGTGCAGTGCAGGAGGTCGATCTCGGCGCCTCTCCCATGACCAGTGCTCCGGCCGCAATCGGCGGGGAGAGCTTCGGAGAGCGTCTTCACCGGCTTCGCAAGCTGCGCGGTTTCACCCAGGGCGAACTGGCTGCGCGCCTCGGCGTCAGCAAACCTACGGTCTGGGCCTGGGAGCAGGGCCGGGCCCGGCCCATCGAAGAGCGTCTGGACGCCATTGCCGAGGAACTGGGCGTAACCGCGGCAGAGCTTCGTCCCGGACGCACCGTTGCCGGGTTGCCCGAACTCATCGCCCGTTGCCGTGAACAGATCGCCGCCGCCGTGGAGACCAGCCCGGACAAGGTCCGGATCATGATCGAACTCTGAAATCAGCACCGGATTGCTCGAGTTCCCATAGATGGGGACAAGCCTCTTTCCGACTCAATCCTCTGATGGTAAATGCATAAATAACAATACTTTGTATTAAAGTGAGTTAGATAACGGGGCTAATTCTTTTTTTGCGAAGTTATTGCCGGGTCGCTGGATTTCGGAAGTTGTATGGCTGGATTTTCTCATTTCAATGAGGGGTTTTGGCTAACAGGTTCGGCGATCCAAGCGTCGAATTTATTTGGCCGGGTTCCTTTCGGCTGAACCTTCTTTGGATCGAGTTGCGATCCCTCTGATCCGGGGCGTTACCAAGATGGGCATGAATTTCACCGTTCAGGAAAGTTCCGCTTTGTACGGGCTGCTGGCGGAAACCACGTCTGACATTATTCTGAAGACCAATCGCGAAGGCCTGATCCTTCATGCTTCGCCGGGCATCGGCAAGCTCGGCATTCGCCTGCTGCCGGAGCCGATGGGGCCGCATCTGCTGGACCTCGTGGCGGAGACCGGACGGGGTGTGGTCTCGCGCGCGCTGAAGGCGGCCATCGCGGGCGAGCAGCCCGACCGCTGGGTTGAATTCCCGGCCATCACCGCCGATGCGCGGGAAAGCTGGTTCGAGATGCAGATTCGTCCGCTGCGTAATGACGACGGCACCGTCTACGGGGCACTGGCGGTGATGCGCTCCATCGATGAGCGCCGCGAACTGCGCGACCAGCTTTTCGCCGCGACCTACACCGATCCGTTGACCCGCCTTACCAATCGCGCGGCGTTCATATCGATGCTGGAGCATATGATCGCTTCCGGCATGGAAGGGTGCCTGGCCATGTTCAGCATCGACTTCTTCCGCACCATCAACATGAAATACGGCCAGACCACCGGCGACGATGTGCTGCGTGTCTTTGCCGACCTGCTGCGCGAGATACTTCGCTCGGACGACATCATCTCGCGGATCGGTTCGGAGCGTTTCGCCGTGCTGTTGCCGCGTACCACGCCGGAACAGGCGCAGGCGATCTGCAGTCGCGTGGTTTCCACTCTGGCGGACCTGCGGCAGAAGATCGGCGAGAGCCGCTTCGCCATTACCACCAGCGGTAGCGTGGCCCGCATTGCGGACAGTCTCGACAGCACTATCGAGCGAGCCGAACTCGCGTTGTTCTGCGCAAAGGCCAAGGGGCGCAACCGGCTGGAAATGGAGAAGCCGAAGCGCATGGCTTCGTGATCCCGGTCAGCGGGACGGTTCCTCGTTGCGGTTCTTCATGGCATCCAGCAGGGCGCGGAATGCGTCGGTGTCGCGCAGGTTGATGTCTCGCTTGGCATAGGGGACTTCGATCCCGTGTTCCCGGAACAGTTCCCATAGCTTCTTGAGGACGTCGGATCGCACGTTGCCGACGCCTTCCTCCGGATCGGTAATCCAGCAATGGATCACGAAGCGGACGCCGTTCTCGGTGAAGGAATCCAGCCACACCGTGGGCGGCGGCGCGACCAGCACGCGCGGTACGCTGCGTGCCGCTTCGAGCATGAGCTGTTCGGCCTTCACGATATCCGCCGAAAACGCGACGCCCACCGGCACCTGGATGCGGACGTTCTTGCTGGAATAGGACCAGTTCTCGACCTGATTGATCATCAGGTTCTCGTTCGGGATCAGGTATTCCTTCTGATCGCGTGTCGTCAGAGAGACGGCCCGGATGCCGATCCGGCGGATCTGGCCGAATGTGGACATGCCGCCGGCATCGGTGATGGTGATGACGTCGCCCGGCTTGATGGACTTGTCCATCAGGAGGATGATGCCCGCGATCAGGTTGCCGAAGGTCTTCTGCAGGCCGAAGCCTATGGCAAGGCCGAACGCGCCCGAGAACACCGTGAGCGCCGTGAGGTCGATGCCCAGCACGTCGATGCCGACGAGGATCGCGATCGTCCAGATCAGCAGGCTGACGAGCTTTTCCGCCAGCAGGCGCTGCGTCTGGTCCAGCCCCGTGGCAGAGCGGAGCAGGCGGCTGGAGAGCCTGCTGGCGAACCATGCCGCGGAAACCACCAGCGCGAGCACCAGCAGCAGCACGACGAGATCCCAGACAGACACGCGGCTGTATCCGACCTGCACGGCCAGCCGGTCCAGCGTGTCCACGAAATCGCTGAGAAAGCCGCCGCGCGAGGTCACGGCGTGCTTCAGCCCGTCCGCCCCTGCCAGAGGCTGATCGACCGGCCGATGGGCGGCCGCCGAAGCCGTGGCCGAGGGAGTCGGGCTGGCCATGACCATGCGGGCGACCGGGTTGCTCATCCCTGCGCCATCACCGCGAGCGCCTGCTCGATGTCGGCAATGAGGTCGTCGGTATCTTCGAGGCCCACGGCGAGGCGCACGCCGAAGCGGTTGGCCTCGTCCTGCGCTTGGGGCGGCCAGGGCATGATGCTGCGGTGCCTGGTAGGCTCGATCGGCACCACGAGGCTTTCGAAGCCGCCCCAGGAATAGCCGATCGCGAAGAGGTTGAGAGCGTCGATGAAGCGGTTGCGGTCGGCCAGTGTGCCGCTCTTGAACACGAAGCTGAACAATCCGCAGCCGCCCGTGAAATCGCGCGTCCAAAGATCATGGCCAGGCGAGGAGGGGAGCATCGGGCAGAGCACTTGCGCCACTTCCGGCCGCGCATCGAGCCATTGGGCGATCCTGAGGGCGGATTCGGCCTCCTGTCGCAGACGCACGCCCAGTGTGCGCAGCCCGCGCAAGGCGAGGGCGGCATCGTCCGGAGACACCACGATGCCAAGCTGCTGCGCGCGTTCGCGCAGCTTGCCGTAGAGTTCCTCGCCCGCACTGGCGCTGCCCATCATCAGGTCGGAGTGGCCGCCGACATGCTTGGTCAGCGCCATCACGGTGATGTCCACGCCCTTTTTCAGTCCCGCGAAGCCGAGCGGGCTGGCCCAGGTGTTGTCAAGCACCGACACCGCGCCCTTGTTCCGCGCGATTCGGGCCATTTCCGGCACGTCGCAGACTTCCATCGACAGGCTGCCCGGGGCTTCGATCAGCACTGCGCGTGTGCGCTCGCAGAACATCGCTTCGTATGCGGCAAGGTCCAGCGGGTCGAAGAAGCGGGTCTCGATGCCGAAGTCGGCGAGCATTCCCGTGCCCATGGAGCGGGTGGGGTCATAGGCATTGTCGGTGATCATCACCACGTCGCCGGGCCGCAGCAGCGTGAGCATGACGCCCGCGATGGCCGCTACACCCGAAGGGTAGATCACCGTGCCGTGAGCGCCGGGTTCGATCTTGGTCAGCGCCTCGCAGAGTGCCCACTGCGTCGGCGCGCCGCGGCGGCCGTAGAAGAAGCGGCCGTCCTCGTTGCGGCGCGGGCCTTCGGCGAGCGCTGCGGTGTTTTCGTAAAGGTGCGTGCTGGCCCGCCAGATCGGCGGGTTGACGACGGCTCCGGTCCACTCCTTGCGGCGGCCACCGCCGACCAGCTTGGTGAAGGTGGCGAGGTCGTCGAAATTGTCCAAATCGCTCAAAGTGCTCTCCGCTAGGGGCTGGTCGAGAATGCCCCGGGAGGCATTTTTCGTGTGGCCGGCATCGTCAAGTTCCGCAAGGCGCGGGGCTATCGGAAACTGACTCTTGCGGGGAGGAGCCCGCTTGCGCGGAAAGGCTTAAACCGCCGCGCGGCGCGGGTCGAGAGGCAAGAGGCCGGTAGTATCGACGCCCATCGTGCGGGCTGCCTCGATTTCGCGCGAGGCAATCTGGGCATGATCGCGCGGGCCGGTATCGAGACGCAGCGGAGACACCCCCGGTCCCTCTCCGGGAAGGCCGAGCGTGAAGACGCGGCGTGCGGAAAGGCCATGTTCGCCAAAGAAGGACAGCCGCACCAGCGGCACGAAGAGGCTGGCCTGTCCCTGCCGCATCACGCGGATGGCGCTGAGCGGCAATTGCAGTTCGCCCTTGAATTCGCGCGTTTCTCCGGCTGCCAGGGCCTCGACGCTGTGCCGGAGCGGCTGGGCCGACGGATCGGGGGCGAGTTGTTCCGCCTGCGAGAGCGAGGCGTGAGCGGAGATCATGTCGGCCAAAATGCGAAGGCCTCCGGGCAGGCCCGCAGGCGGTGCGGTAACCGCGAGGCGGTATTGCAGCGTGGCGTAGACCAGCGACAGGCGCAGGGCGACCGGCTCGAAGACGATCTCGATGTCGTTGCCCTGAACTTCACCGGAGAAGGACTGGGTAACAGGAATGGGTTCGGGGCCAGCCGGAGCAGCGGTCGGCGGCGGTTCAAGGGCGGTCACGGCGGCAGGTGCGGCAGGCTTCGCCGGTTCGTCGAGAAGTTCGTCCTCGGGTTCCGCTTCAGGTTCGAGACCGGCTTCTTCCCATGCGGTCGCAGGTGTCCGGCGGCGGCGCAGCAGAACGAATACGCCCCCGGCAGCGGCAAGGAGGGCTGCGGGAATGGCTAGCCACCATTCGGGCCAGTGCGGCGAGGCGGCGGGTTCCGACGGAGCTTGGGAGGCCGTTGCCGGACTGCCTTCGGAAACCGGGGGGGCGCTTGCGCTGGGCGCCGGCACGGCAGCGGGTGAGGCCGGGACTTCCGGGGAAGGGCTTGCCGGTTCGGGACGCGCCGATGGCGGGGTTTCGGGCGCGATCGCCGGGCGTGCCGGGGTGGCCGAGGCGGCAGGGCGCGGCTGCGGGCGCTCGGTGGCGCGCGCGGCGGGTGGCGGCGGCGGCGTTACCGTGGGCACGGGGCCTGGCCGCGCCGATGGCGTGCTGGCTGGCGGGGTTGCCGCTGCGTCAGGCGCGGTTTCGCGCGGGGCGACGACCGGCACCTGCGGATCGACCGGTCCCTGCGCGCGGGGCGGGTTCTGGCTGTCCTGCGCGCCGGGCGGCAGGCTCCAGGTCGTCGATTGCGCATGAACTGCAACCGGTCCCGCCAAGAGACCCAGCGTCAGTGCCGCGCGTGAAAGAGTGGTCGCGATTTCAGTCACAGTGCCCCGCATCATCCTCCCAAGCCCCAAAAGGGCTCCGCGCTGAACCCCGAGTTAATGCCCTTGGGCCGCGCGGCGAGACGTTGGCGATCATAGCCGAAACAAGCCATGCGGGGCAATCGCGCCGCTGGCAGCTTTCCCCAAGGACCGGGCGGGTTGAAGCGCGGGCTCGCGGCTCCTATCAAGACGGGCATGACTGACATTTCCATGAACCCGCTGCACCTCGGCCAGAACAGCGCCTTGCCTGCCTCGCCCGAGGAGGCCGTGCTCGATTATGTGCCGAACCCGCGTCAGGGCAGCCTCTATCTCGTGCGTTTCGCGGCGCCGGAGTTCACCTCGCTTTGCCCGGTAACCGGACAGCCGGATTTCGCGCATCTCGTGATCGACTATGCGCCCGGCGAAACGATCGTCGAATCGAAGAGCCTCAAGCTGTTCCTCGGCGCGTTCCGCAACCATAACGGTTTCCATGAGGACGTGACTGTCGGCATCGGCCAGCGCCTGTTCGACGAAATGAAGCCTCGCTGGCTGCGTATCGGCGGCTACTGGTATCCGCGCGGCGGGATTCCCATCGACGTGTTCTGGCAGTCCGGCGCGGCCCCCGAAGGGCTTTGGGTGCCGGATCAGGGCGTGCAGAGCTACCGCGGACGGGGCTGACCCTTTCCAAGGCCCCGGCCAATTCCGGCCAAGAGCTCCGGCCAAAGCCGGGGCGGGCCAATTCGCCAAATAGCAGGGGCGCCGACATGTGCCGACGCCCCTGTGCCCCCGGACTTTCCCTCAGGTGACGGCAGGGCGTGGCTACCGATTTCCCAAGGTCCGTGCCGGGATACGTATTTCATCATCTTGCCGCGAACTGAACTCCGTTGACCTGCCGGAGATCGACCGTTCCCTTGCCGAGAGCGGCAAGCTGGCTGTTCGACAGGCACTGCGCATAAACGGTCGGAGCGTCCGCCTTCAGCGCGGCATCGGTGGCCAGGGCGCCTTCGATGCCAGCCGCACAGGCAGCGCGCGATTCATAGGTCTGCACGGGAGCAGGCAGTCTTTCGCAAGCCGCTCCGTCATCGCTGCAACCAAACAGGGCGAGGGCAATGAGTGTGACGCTCATATCTCTCTCCTTTCGAGAGGGATAACGAGCGACCTGGCAAAAATATCCCGCAAGCGACGGGAAAAGAGTCATTTTCAGGACTGGAACCCCGAGCCCCGCCGCGCGTAGTGTTGGGCCATGGACCAGACCAAAGCCAAACTCATCATCCGCGCCGCCACCGTCGCCGATGCTCCGGCCATCGCGAGGCTCTCGGTAAAAGTCTACGGCAAGGCGGACGCCTTCACCCGCGCCGAAGTTCGCGGGCAGATCATCAATTTTCCCGAGGGCCAGTTCGTGGCCGAATACGACGGCAGGGTGGTCGGCCATTGTGCGACGATGATCGTCACGGCGGAGCAGGCCTTTCGCCCGCATAGCTGGGAGGAGATCAGCAACGGCGGCTACGGTCGCCCCCCCGCTGACGACGGGGATGTGCTCTACGGCTTCGAGGTCTGCGTCGACCCCGACTATCGGCGCTTGCGCATCGGCCAGCGGCTCTACCGCAAGCGGAAGGAACTGTGCCAGTACTTCGAACTGAAGGGCATCGCCTTCGCTGGCCGCATGCCGGGCTATTCGCGCCGCAGGCGCCAGTATCCGAACCCGGCCGACTATGTGCAGGCGGTGAAGGACAAGAAGGTCCGCGATCAGGTCATCCAGTTCCAGATGAACGAGGGTTACGAGCCGCGCGGGATTCTGCCGGACTACATCCCCAACGACAAGGAAAGCGGCGGCAATGCCGTCATCATGTACTGGACCAACCCGCTTGCGCCGCGCGATACCGGCAAGGCTGTGCCGGGATTCAAGGAACGCGTGCCGTCCACCGTGCGCGTCGCGACCGTCCAGTTCATGATGCGCAAGATCGAGGCGATCGACCAGTTCGAGGAGCAGGTCGAATACTGGATCGACGTGGCCGCCGATTACGAGAGCGACTTCGTGGTGTTTCCGGAACTGTTCACGCTGGAGCTGCTTTCGATCGAGGAGACCAAGCTCGAACCCGCCGCCGCCATTGAAAAGATTGCGGATTACACCGAGCGCTTCGTCGAATTCATGCAGCGCATGGCGGTGAGCTACAACATCAACATCATCGGCGGATCGCACCCGACCAGGGTGAAGCTGGGGCAGGGCAAGAGCGAGATCCGCAACATCGCCTATACCTTCCTGCGGGACGGCGCCGTGCACGAAACGCAGAAGCTTCATCCCACCCCTTCGGAGCGCCGCTGGTGGAACATCAAGGGCGGGTACGGCGCCAATGTGATCCCCACCGACTGCGGACCCATCGGGGTGATGATCTGCTATGACAGCGAGTTCCCGGAGCTTTCCCGCCACCTCGTCAACCAGGGCGCGCTCATGCTTTTCGTCCCTTTCTGCACGGACGAACGGCGCGGCTTCCTGCGCGTTCGCTACTGCTGTCAGGCACGGGCGGTGGAGAACCAGTGCTACGTCGTTACTTCGGGCGTGGTGGGCAATCTGCCGAACGTCGAGAACATGGATGTCCACTACGCCGAGAGCGCGATCCTGACCCCTTCGGACTTCCCCTTCGCGCGTGACGGGGTGGCCGCGGATACAGCGCCGAACACGGAGACGATCGCCATCGCCGACCTCAGCCTCGACGCGCTGCTCACCGCGCGCCAGTCGGGCGCGGTGCAGAATCTCAAGGATCGCCGTTTCGATCTGTACCGCGTGGAATGGACCCAGCAGTAAAGGGCCGGGCTATTTCGCGGCCTTGAGGCTCGCGGCGGCGTGTGCCACGCGCTTGCGCGTCGCGGCGATCAACTCGTCCAGGCTTGCGACCTGCTCCACGCCGTAGCGCTCACCCGTGATGTCGACGTTGCCCTTGCGCCAGAAGCCGGGCGGGCAGAGCAGCACGACTTTGCCTGTCCGTGCGTGGAGGCCGAGTTCGAGCAGGCTCACCGGGCTCTGCGATCCCGGAGCGAGATAGAGGACGATCACGTCGGCACTTTCCAGCGCGGCGAGTTCCCATTCCACCTGTTTGCGGAACTCCGGTTCGTCCGCCTCGGGCTTCCAGGCCGGGTTCCAGTCTGGACGGCGCGGGTTGAGCAGGGTCACGTTCTCGTCCTGCAGAGCCGCGATCACTTGCTTCTGCCAGTCCGGGGCAGAACCCATGTCGATGCTTCCGCCCAGGAACACGCGCGGACGGTCATGAGCGGCGGGAAGCGCTTGCGGGGACGTGACTACGATCGCTTCAGCCATGGCAGGGGCCGGCGTCAGGATCGCACAGAGCGAGGCGGCGGCGGCGAGGAGGACTGGTCTCATGGCCCGCCTCTAGCCAGAGCAGCGTGCTGCGGGCCAGTGAAAACGTCATCTCATATCGTAAGCCAGAGCGCGGCATAGGCAGGAAGACCGGCCTTCGTTGCCCCGTTCACCGCGAGCAGCACCTCGCCCTCGGCGGGCAGGGCAAAGGCTATCGGATCGGCGGAGAGATTGAACAGGCATCGCACGCGCTCCCCACCTTCTGCGCGGTCGAACGAGAGCAGCGCGCCATCGGCCGTGCATTCGGCCAGCGTGCCATGGTGAAGCGCCCGGCTTGCATTCCGTAGGGCCAGCACCTTGCGGGTGAAGTGCAGGAGCGAGGCAGGATCGGCTTCCTGCACGGACACCGCGCGGGTGAGGTTCTCGGCCGAAAGCGGTAGCCACGGCTCGCCGCCTGTAAAGCCGCCCAGCGGGGCATCATCCCACGGCAGGGGCGTTCGGGCGCCGTCCCGCGAAAGGGTGAGGGGCCAGTTGGCAATGGCTTCCGGGTCCTGGAGCTGTTCGAACGGAATCTCATCCTGCACGAGGCCCAGTTCCTCTCCCTGGTAGAGGATAACATTGCCGCGCAGCGCCATGAGCAGTGCCATCTTCACGCGTTCGAACGGCGCTTGATCCTGCGGGGCGCTCCAGCGTGAAACGGCGCGGGGCGCATCGTGGTTCTCGAATGCCCAACTTGGCCAGCCGCCGGTTTCGCCCGGCGCGAGTTCCCAGCGCCGGAGCGTGTCGGCGACGAACTGCGCCGTGAGCGCGGGCGCATAGAGGAAGTCGAACCCGTAGGCGCTATTGAGGCGGCGTTCGCCTTCGGTATAGGCGCGCCGGTCCGCCTGCGGATGATCTCCGCCAATTTCGGCTACGGTGTGAACCGCGCCATGTTCGTCGCACACCGCGCGCAGGCGTTCGACGAAGCGCACCATATCGGGGTGGGACTGGCTGAAGGTCTTGAGCTGGAAGTCGAAGGGCCGGGTTCGCAGGCGGCCATCTGCGGGGGCGGGCGGATTGTCGCGCAGGAGCGGGTCGTGCATCGCGTGGTTGAGCGCATCGAGCCGGAACCCGTCGACCCCGCGCTCCAGCCAGTATCGCGCTACGCCGAGCACCGTGTCCTGCACGGCCGGGTTATGCATGTTGAGCTGGGGCTGTTCCTTGAGGAACGTGTGCATGTAGTACTGGCGGCGGCGCCCGTCCCAGGTCCATGCGGGACCGCCGAACACCGACTGCCAGTTGCAGGGCGGGGTACCGTCTTCCTTCGGATCGTTCCAGACGTACCAGTCCGCCTTCGGGTTGCCGCGGTCGGAGCGCTTTCCGCGAACCAGGGGTGCTGGTCCGAGGTATGGGCGTAGACCTGGTCGATGATTACCTTGAGCCCGAGGGCATGGGCGTGCGCCACCAGCGCGTCGAAATCGGCCATGGTGCCGAACACCGGGTCTATCCCGCAGTAATCGGCCACATCGTAGCCGAAGTCGCGCATCGGGGAGGTGAAGAAGGGCGATATCCAGATCGCATCTACACCCAGCCGGGCAACATGGTGCAGCCGCCGCGTGATCCCTGCGAGATCGCCCACGCCGTCTCCGTTGGTGTCCTGGAAGCTGCGCGGGTAGATCTGGTAGATCGATGCGCCCTTCCACCACGGCATGTCGGGGGCAGGGGCGGAGCAGGGCTCCGCGGACGCGCCGGGCGCAGGCAGGGCATCTTCGGTTTCGGTCAGGCTCATGCACACCTTCCGCGATGGGATTGCCCTTCGCCCATACCATCGAGCGGCCGCTTGCGCGAATTTTTTGCGGCGCTGCACAATGATGCTTGCCGCAAGGCAGCGCTGTGGTAGCCATTGGATGAAAGCATGGGAAAATGCGGAGGCGACCTCTTCGGATCCCGGCTCTAAACTATACTGATTGCAGGGCTTTTTCGAACGCGCCTGCGACGGCCAGATCAGGAGTGCGCCCGTGGCTACCGATCCTGTTGCCAGCAGCAAGGCTGCAATTCCCTCGGAAATGGACAAGCATATCGTCAGAGTGCTTCGCCAGCGCGTCGGAAAGGACGAGCGTGCCGCCAAGCAGCATGACTGGTACACCGCCTCGATCCTCGCCTTGCGTGACGAGATCATCGAGAAGTGGATAGATTCCACCCGGCGTACCTACGATTCCAGCGGGAAGCGGGTCTACTACCTCTCGATGGAGTTCCTGATCGGCCGCCTCCTGCGCGATGCCCTCTCGAACATGGGCATGACGCGCGAGTTCGAGGCGGCCCTTCGCGCCCATGGGCTCGATCTCGCCGCGCTGGAGGAGCTGGAGCCTGATGCGGCGCTCGGCAACGGCGGCCTTGGCCGTCTCGCCGCGTGTTTCATGGAGAGCCTCGCGACGCTCGACATCCCGGCTTACGGTTATGGTATCCGCTACGTGAACGGGATGTTCCGTCAGCGCATTGACGACGGCTGGCAGGTGGAGCTGCCGGAAACCTGGCTGGCCCACGGCAATCCCTGGGAGTTCGAGCGGCTCGAAAGCACATACCGCATAGGTTTCGGCGGCGAAGTCGTGGCCGAGGGGGACGGCGTTTTCTGGCATCCGGCCGAACATGTCGAGGCGACCGCGATCGATACCCCTGTGGTGGGCTGGCGCGGCAAGCGCGTGAACACCCTGCGCCTCTGGACGGCGAGCCCGCTCGACCCGATCAAGCTCGATGCCTTCAACGCAGGTGATCATTTCGGCGCCCTGTCGGAACAGGTGCGGGCGGACAGTCTCGTGCGCGTGCTTTATCCCGCCGATTCCAGCTCCGCCGGACAGGAACTGCGCCTGCGGCAGGAGTATTTCTTCACGGCCGCCTCGATCCAGGACATCGTGCGCCGCCATATCCAGTACGAAGGCGATATCCGCACCCTGCCGGACAAGGCGGCGATCCAGCTCAACGACACGCATCCGTCAGTGGCCGTGGCCGAACTGATGCGCCTGCTTGTCGACGAAACTGGACTGGAGTTCAACGAAGCCTGGGACATCTGCCGCCGCACGGTGTCCTATACCAACCACACGCTTCTGCCGGAGGCGCTGGAATCCTGGCCCCTGCCGCTGTTCGAACGGCTGCTGCCGCGCCACATGCAGATCATCTACGCGATCAACAGCCGCGTCCTTCGCGAAGCGCGCAAGGCGGGGTGCAGCGACGCGGAGATCGCCGCGATCTCGCTGATCGACGAGAACGGAGAGCGCCGCGTGCGCATGGCGAACCTTGCGTTCGTCGGCGCTCATTCAGTGAACGGCGTGGCGGCGCTTCACACGGAGCTGATGAAGGAGACGGTCTTCGCCGATCTCCACAAGCTCTACCCTGACCGGATCAACAACAAGACCAATGGCGTCACCCCCCGCCGCTGGCTGCAACAGTGCAATCCGGGGCTCACCAAAGTGATCCGCGAGGCGATCGGCGATGCCTTCCTCGACGATGCGGCCCGGCTCGCTGACCTCAACGCCTTCGCGGACGACAGGCAGTTCGGCGAGCGGGTGGCCGAAGTGAAGCGGGCCAACAAGGTCGTGCTGTCGGACTACATCAAGAAGACCATGGGGATCCGTCTCATCCGGACGCGCTGTTCGACGTCCAGATCAAGCGCATTCACGAATACAAGCGCAGCTTCTGAACCTGATTGAAACGGTTGCGCTCTACGACCAGATCCGCAGCCATCCCGAGCGCGACTGGGTGCCGCGCGTGAAGATCTTCGGCGGCAAGGCTGCGTCCAGCTATCACAATGCGAAGCTGGTGATCAAACTGGCCAACGACGTGGCGCGCCGCATCAATGCCGACCCCTCGGTGGGCGGGCTGCTCAAGGTCGTGTTCGTGCCGAACTACAATGTCAGCCTGGCGGAACGGATCATTCCCGCCGCCGACCTGTCGGAACAGATTTCGACCGCGGGCATGGAGGCTTCGGGCACGGGCAACATGAAGTTCGCGCTCAATGGTGCGCTCACCATCGGCACGCTTGACGGCGCGAATGTCGAGATCAAGGATCATGTCGGCGACGACAATATCGTGATCTTCGGCCTTACCGCCGAGGAAGTCGCCCACAAGCGCGCCAACGGATACAATCCGCGCGAAGTGATCGATGGTTCGCGCGAACTGAGCCAGGCGCTCACCGCCATCGCATCCGGCGTATTTTCGCCCGATGATCCGGACCGTTACAAGGATCTGATCCGCGGCATCCACGAGCATGACTGGTTCATGTGCGCCGCCGATTTCGACAGTTACGCCGCTGCCCAGCGCTCGATCGACGCCCGGTGGGAGGATGTCGCCGGGTGGCGCGCTGCCGCGATCAGGAACATTGCCAACGTCGGTTGGTTCTCTTCGGATCGGACGATTTCCGAATATGCCAGAGATATTTGGAAAGTCCTGTGAAACCACCAGAAAGCGCCATCGAATCCCTGCTGGAAGGCCTCAACGCCGACCCGTTCTCTCTTCTCGGCGCGCTTTCCGGTCCTGACGGGACGTATGCCCGCGCGATCCTGCCGGGCGCGGAGACGGTGGAGGCCTTCAGCCTCGACGGCCGCCGGCTGGGCATGCTGGGCAAGGTCGATGACCGGTTCCTGTTCGAAGGCAAGCTGGTGGGAAAGCCCCAGCCGATCCGCTATCGCTGCACGGCGCGGGACAGCGACTGGCTTGTCACCGATCCCTATACTTTCGGCCCGGTGCTGGGCCCTGTCGACGACCTGCTGATCGCGCAAGGCACGCATTTCCGGCTGTTCGACAAGCTCGGCGCTCATATCATCCGCCACGAAGGCGCGAACGGCGTCCACTTCGCGGTCTGGGCGCCCAATGCGCAACTGGTAAGCGTCGTGGGGGATTTCAATGACTGGGACCCTCGCCGCCATGTCATGCGCGATCGCAGCGACATCGGCGTCTGGGAAATCTTCATCCCGGATATCGCGGACTACCGCGCCTACAAGTACCATATCATCGGTGCCGACGGTATGGTCCAGCCGCTAAAGGCGGATCCCTTCGCCTTCATGTCGGAAATCCGGCCCGCCACCGCCTCGATGACCGCGCACCCCGCCAAGCTGGACTGGGGTGACGAAGCGCACCGCGCGCACTGGGCCTCGATCGATCCACGCAAGGTTCCCGTCTCGATCTATGAAGTCCACGCGGGTTCGTGGCAGCGGGATCGCTTCAACTGGTTCCTTAACTGGGACGACCTTGCCGACCGCCTGATCCCCTATGTCGTCGAGATGGGTTTCACCCATATCGAATTCCTGCCGATCAGCGAGCACCCCTACGATCCATCCTGGGGTTATCAGGCGACCGGACTCTATGCCCCCAGTTCCCGTTTCGGGGAACCGGCGGGCTTCGCGCGTTTCGTGGATGGCGCGCACCGGGCCGGAATCGGCGTGATCCTGGACTGGGTTCCCGCCCATTTCCCGACCGACGACCATGGGCTTGTCCGTTTCGACGGCACCGCGCTTTACGAACATCAGGACCCGCGACTTGGCTTCCAGCCGGACTGGAACACGCTGATCTACAATTTTGGTCGGCGCGAAGTGGCGAGCTTCCTCGTCAACAACGCGCTGTTCTGGGCAGAGCGCTATCACATAGACGGGCTGCGCGTGGATGCGGTGGCCTCGATGCTCTACCGGGATTACTCGCGCAAGGAAGGGGAGTGGATCCCCAACGCCCAGGGCGGACGCGAGAACTGGGAAGCGGTGGACTTCCTGCGCGCGACGAACCAAGCGATCTATGCCCAGCATCCCGGCGTCTTCACTATCGCCGAGGAATCGACGGCCTGGCCGGGCGTCACTCAGCCCGCCTACGACGTGCCCGAGGGAGAACGGGCTTCGGCGCTGGGCTTCGGCTTCAAGTGGAACATGGGCTTCATGCATGACACGCTGCGCTACATGGCGCGCGACCCCGTGCATCGGCGCTATCACCACGACGATCTGACGTTCGGGCTGATGTATGCCTTCTCGGAGAACTACGTCCTGCCGCTCAGCCATGATGAAGTGGTGCACGGCAAGGGCTCGCTGCTCAACAAGATGAGCGGAGACGACTGGCAGAAATTCGCCAATCTGCGCGCCTACTACGGCTTGATGTGGGGCTATCCGGGCAAGAAGCTGCTGTTCATGGGGCAGGAGTTCGCGCAGCGCCGCGAATGGAGCGAGGAACGCGCTCTGGATTGGGAACTCCGTGATGCGCCCGCGCACGAAGGCATCCGCAATCTCGTGAAGGACCTCAATCGCATCTATTGCCAGAAACCCGCGCTCCACGCCGGGGACTGCGAGGGCGACGGGTTCGAGTGGCTGGTGGTGGACGATGCGCAGAATTCCGTCTTCGCCTGGCTGCGCAAGGCGCCCGGTTCCAGGCCGATCGCGGTGATCTCCAACATGACCTCGGCCATGCATACGGGGTATGGACTGCCGCTGCCGCATGACGGCAAATGGAACGAAATCCTCAATAGCGATTCCCGTCATTATGGCGGGACCGGCAAAGGCAACTTGGGGCAAGTCAAGGCCGCGGACGGGCAAGCCATGGTAACACTGCCGCCATTGGCAACGATCATGCTCGAATACGCAGGCTGAAACGAGATACGAAGGAGAGTGAGTGCAATGAGGACGCCGACCGGATCGCCACTCGCGCGCGATGCCATGGCCTATGTCCTTGCCGGCGGACGCGGCAGCCGGCTTAGTGAACTGACGGACAACCGGGCCAAGCCGGCAGTCTATTTCGGGGGCATGAGCCGGATCATCGATTTCGCGCTGTCGAACGCGATCAATTCGGGCATCCGCCGCATCGGCGTCGCCACGCAGTACAAGGCGCATAGCCTGATCCGGCACATGAACCGTGCCTGGAACTTCATGCGGCCCGAGCGGAACGAGAGCTTCGACATCCTCCCCGCCAGCCAGCGCATATCCGAGTTGCTGTGGTACGAAGGCACTGCCGACGCGGTGTTCCAGAACATCGACATCATTGCCTCCTACAGTCCGAAGTACATGGTGATCCTTGCAGGCGATCACATCTACAAGATGGACTACGAATTGATGCTGCAACAGCACGTCAATTCGGGGGCGGACGTCACGGTCGGCTGCCTCGTCGTCCCGCGCAAGGAAGCGACCGCTTTCGGCGTCATGCATGTCGACGAGAACGACGTGATCACCTCGTTCCTCGAAAAGCCCGCCGATCCGCCCTCGATCCCGGGCGATCCGGGCAATTGCCTCGCCTCGATGGGCATTTACGTCTTCGACACCGAGTTTCTGTTCGAACAGCTTCGCAGGGATGCCGCAGATCCCGATTCCCGGCGCGATTTCGGCGGGGACATCATTCCCTACATCGTCAGGCACGGTAAGGCACAGGCCCACCGCTTCACCAATTCCTGCATCCGCGCCGCCGAGGAAATCGAGGAGTACTGGCGCGACGTCGGAACTGTCGACGCCTACTTCGACGCCAACCTGGACCTGACCGATACCGTTCCCAAGCTCGACATGTACGATCGGGACTGGCCGATCTGGACCGACACTGTCGTCGCCGCGCCCGCCAAGTTCGTGCATGACGAAGAGGGGCGGCGCGGGCAGGCGATCTCGTCGCTGATAAGCCAGGACTGCATCGTCTCCGGCGCGCTCGCGCGGCGCTCGCTGCTGTTCACCGGGGTCAAGATGGGCAGCTTTTCGTCCGTGAACGAGGCAGTGATCCTGCCCTATTGCAACATCGGCCGACATGCCCGCCTCTCGCGCGTGGTGATCGATTCCGGCGTCCGTATCCCCGAGGGCTCGTCGTTGGCGAGGATCCTGAACTGGACGGCCGGCGCTTCCGCCGAACCGACAACGGAGTATGTCTCATCACCAAGCCGATGATCGACCGGCTCGGCCTGTGATCGGGTTGGATAGCGAATGCCGTTGAAGGTTCTATCCGTCGCTTCCGAAGCGGTGCCGCTGGTCAAGACCGGTGGCCTTGCCGATGTCGCAGGGGCACTTCCCGCCGCTCTCGCCGAACACGACGTGGAGATGACGACGCTGCTTCCGGGCTATCCTTCAGTGATGAAGGCGATCGGCCGGGCCCGCCCCGTCCATTCGTGGGACTCGCTGGTAGGGTCGCCCGCGCGGCTACTTTCGGCAAGGATCGACGGTTATCCGCTGCTCGTGCTTGACGCGCCGGCGCTTTATGCGCGGGAGGGCGCGCCCTATGCCGACACGGCCGGACAGGACTGGGGCGACAACTGGCAGCGCTTTTCCGCGCTCGGGCGAGCGGCCGCCGATATCGCCGGCGGCGCCGTGGTCAGCCGGGGCAAGCCTAAGCGCTTCGATCTTGTCCATACGCACGACTGGCAGGGGGCGATGGCCAATGCCTACCTCCATTTTGCGCCTTATGGCGGTGAGGGCGGGCGTGTCCCCTCGGTCGTGACGATCCACAACATGGCCTTCCAGGGCTGGTTCGGTGCGGAAGTCTTTCCGCGCCTCGGCCTTCCGCCAGAGGCATGGACGCTGGACGGGGTGGAGTATCACGGCGGCATCGGCATGTTGAAGGCGGGGCTGGCCTGCGCAAACGCCGTGACGACCGTAAGCCCCACTTACGCGCGTGAAATCCGCTCGGCTGCTTTCGGCATGGGGCTCGAAGGCCTAATCGCCGCGCGTGGTCATGCGGTTTCAGGCATTCTCAACGGGATCGATACCGCGCTCTGGAACCCGGCGAACGACCCGGCGCTGGCCGTTTCCTACAATGCTCGCCAACTTGATAAGCGGATCGCGAACAAGCGGGCGCTCGAAGCCGAGTTCGGCCTGGAAATCGACGATGGCCCGCTGTTCATCGTCGTGACCCGCCTGACCTGGCAGAAGGGCATGGATGTCCTCCTGGAGGTGCTGGATCACCTCGTCGGCATCGGCGGGCGGCTGGCGCTGCTGGGCTCCGGCGATCTCGCGATCGAACGGGCCCTGCACGAAGCGGCGGCGCGCCACCCGGGGCGCATAGCCGTGCGGATCGGCTACGACGAGGATCTTTCCCATCGGATGCAAGGGGGCGGCGATGCGATTCTCGTCCCTTCGCGCTTCGAACCCTGCGGCCTGACCCAGCTTTATGGACTTGCTTATGGCTGCGTACCGGTGGTGACGCGGACCGGCGGACTTGCCGATACGGTGATAGATGCCAACCCGGCGGCCCTGGCGGCAGGCGTGGCCACCGGGGTCCAGTTCGATGGCGTGAACTACGATGCCTTCGCGGCTGCACTTACCCGCACGGTGGAGCTTTACGGACGTGGCGATCTCTGGCGGGCGATCCAGAAGAACGCGATGAAGAGCGATTTTTCCTGGAAGGCCAGCGGGGCCGCTTATGCCCGGCTCTATCGTTCCCTGATCGCATGACCGCACTGGGAGCGACGGTCGGGAAAGGCTGCACGCGATTTGCGGTGCGCGCGCCGCGCGCCGACATGGTCTGGCTCTGCCTCTTTGCGGGGGAGCATGAGGTCCGCCATCCGATGGAGCGAAGCGGGCCTGATTGGGTTTTGATGCTGCCGGAGGAAATGGCGGGCGCCCGTTACGGCTACCGCGCGGCAGGCGAGTGGGCGCCGCCGAAAGGGCTCTGGTTCGATCCCGCGAAGCTGCTGGTCGATCCCTATGCAGTCGAACTCGATCGGCGTTTCGTGCAGGATGGCACTTTGGCCGAATTCGGGTCGGATACCGCGAACATCGTTCCTCGCGCCATTGTCCCGGCTCCGGCCGAACCGCTCATGTCGGGGCCGCCGCACTTCGCGCCCGGCGGGCTGATCTACGAACTCAACGTGCGCGGTTTCACGCGCCTTCATCCCGACGTGCCGGTACATATGCGAGGCACAGTCGCCGCCCTCGCGCATCCCTCCGTGATCGCGCACCTCAGGAAACTGCATGTGAGTGCGGTGGAACTGATGCCGGTGGTCGCCTGGATCGACGAGCGGCACTTGCCGCCGCTGGGGCTCGTCAACGGCTGGGGTTACAATCCGGTGGCGATGATGGCGCTCGACCCCGGCCTGTGTCCGGGCGGCATCGCCGAACTGCGCGAAACAGTGGCCGCACTTCACGCCGAGGGCATCGGCGTTCTGCTCGATCTCGTGTTCAACCACAGCGGGGAGAGTGACGTGGCGGGCGGTGTTATTTCGCTGCGTGGGCTCGATAATGGCGCATATGCCCATGCCCCTGACGGTTCGCTGATAAACGACACCGGCTGCGGCAATACGCTGGACTTCGCCAATCCCGCAGTGCGGCGCTCGCGCTGGACGCCATGCGCCATTTCGTCACGCGCTGCGGTGTGGACGGCTTTCGGTTCGATCTTGCGCCGGTGCTGGCGCGCGGGCCCGGTTTTGATCCAGCCGCTCCGATCTTCGCGGAAATCGCGGCGGATCCGGTGCTTTCCACCCGCGTGATGATCGCAGAGCCGTGGGATATCGGGCCGGGCGGCTATCAGCTCGGCAATTTTCCAGCGTCATGGCTTGAATGGAACGATCGCTTTCGCGACGACGTGCGACGTTTCTGGAAGGGCGAGGAAGGTATCGGTAAGCTGGCCACGCGGCTGGCGGGCTCCAGCGATGTGTTCGGCCCGGTCACGCCCGATGAAGCGTGCCGCTCCATCAATTTCCTGGCCGCGCATGACGGTTTCACTCTGGCTGACACCGTATCTTACGAAAACCGTCACAACTGGGCCAATGGCGAACAGAACCGCGACGGTCATGGCGATAACTTCAGTTGGAACAACGGCGTAGAAGGTTCGAGCGACGATCCGCAGGTGCTTGCTGCCCGCCATGCCGACATCAAGGCCATGCTGGGCACGCTGTTCGTTTCCACCGGAACGATAATGATCACTGCAGGAGACGAGTTCGGGCGAACCCAGCACGGTAACAACAATGCCTATTGCCAGGATAACGCTATCGGTTGGATCGACTGGGAACGGCGCGATTGCGAACTGGAAGATCACGTCGCGGAATTGGCCGCATTCCGCGCGGCTAACCGGACCGAGTTCGCGCGCCAAGCCGAAGATCTGCGCTGGGTCACATCCAATGGCGAGGATATGACGGTGGCGGATTGGGAAAGTCCGCTCGCCGATACGCTTTGCTGGCAATTGGGCGGCGGCGCCCTGAAGGTCAGCGTCAGGCGCGAGGCTCGGGAAGTTCTGCTCGGCCAGGAGGTTACACCAGCCCGCTGATCAGGGAGTGAAGGCGCTCTCCTGCTGCGTCCCAGGTCAACGCTGCGGCTCGACGGGCGCCACGCGCACGGAAATCGTCAGCGAGCATGGGATCATCCAGAATGGCGCTGATTGCCTGCCGATATGCCGACGGATCTTCAGCATCGACCAGCACCGCAGCACCTTCGCAGACTTCCGGCATGGCTCCCGCGCGCGCGGCCACAACCGGGGTGCGGCAATGCATCGCTTCGACAGGTGGCAGGCCGAACCCTTCCGTCAAGGAGGGGAAGACGAATACCGAGGCGGCGGAATAGAGCGCCCGTAGTTCGGCATCGGATACGAAGCCCGTGAAAACCGTGCCCGGAGGCGGCGTCCAACCAGCCATGCTGTACCGATCGCCGGATGGTCCGCCAGCAACGACGAATCGATATCCTTCGGGCAATGGCTGGTGCATGGCGCGGAACAGGCTGCGCATGTTCTTGTAGCCCTTGATCGAACCCATTGTCAGGACGAAGCGCCCCGATTGTAGCCCGAGCCGCTGCAGTATCGTGCTATCGGCGGGCACGCCGAGCAGGTGATCCGTGCCGTTATGCACGACATCGATCTTGTCGTGGTGCCCGATGCCATGTGCGGCCAGCGCATCGCGAGCGAAAGCGGATACGGTCAATATGCGGCGGCGCGTCCGATCCACGGCAGCATGCGGCGATAGGCAGCCGCCTGGCGGCCGGAATAGTCTTGCGGATAGAGGAACGTCTGCGCGTCATGGATCATGACCACGCTGTTGCCATGAAGCAGCGGAGCGAGATTGCAGAAATTGACCAGCAGGTTGCTGCGCGCCAGTTTCGGCAGCGTCAGCATTTCCCAACCCTGCCCGCTGCCGCAACGCCCGCGAGCCTGCGTGGGGGTAAGATGTGCAAATTCGGCGGCCGATGCTGCGGCAAACGGCGAAAGCAGGCGAACATCATGTTCGCCTGCGGTTCGCTTGATGAGCTGTTCGCAGTAATGGGCGGCGGTACGATGAACCCCGTTTAGGCCGGCGCCCAGGAACTTGCCGTTGATATCGATGCTGGCCATTGCTTCACGCTACCTTGCGTTTGCAGAAGGCTTCGGCGTTGTCCTTCGCTTCCCGGTAAAGCGTTTCGTCGCGGGCGTAATATTCGGCGATAAACCGTTCCACTTCGTCGCCCAATGTGATTGAGCCGTAGCGGTTCGCGGCCTTGGCGAAGGCGCCGCTTTTCATCCAGAAAGGATAGATCGCCTGCTTCAGGGATGGGGGGAGCAGCTTGCGGCCAACGAAACGGGCCGCTGGCTGGATGGGACCCGCCCATTTTCGCGGCTCGTGCCGGGCATGATCGTGCGGGATGTCGATCGTGAGGCCGGTCTCTGTCTTCACCCAAAGCGCGGCGGCATCGATGCGGTCGATCGGGAAAATCTTGGTCACGATGCGTTCGCCGCCCAACTCGGCATAGTCACACTGGCGGGAGAAGTGGATATATTCCATGTCGCAGAAGTGCCCCCGGGCATCGAGCCAGTCACACACATGCCGTGCCTCCTCTTTCAATATGGGGTCGTCCGCGCGCAGTGCTGTCATCCCGCGATGTTCTCGAAGACGCTGCAAGAGCGCCGAAAAGAAGCGATCGCGTGGAGGGCGCGCCAGGATGAAGCTGCGAGAACCTACCAGGGTGGACCACGTCGCCGGAAAGTGCCTTTCGAGAAAGGCGAGCGGCACATGTTCTGGCTGGACCCGGCCCAGCCCCGGCATGCCGGTTACGCCGGCCTCCATGAGTCTCTCCGCTTCCGGTTCGTTGACGCCGAGGTCCGTGGCCATCGCGGCAAAACACAGCGCATCGCATTGGGCCAGAGCATTGCGAACGCTTTGGCCTGCGTTCTTGGGAATGTGGATGAATGCCAGGCGGGCAGCTTGGATATAGAGCACGGTTTCATCTCCTTCGTAGGGTCTGAATTTAACCGGAAAAGACCTCCAGGCTGAAAATGCGCAGCCGGTAGGCCATGGCGAGGAACACGAGTCCCAGCATCGCGGAAGCGAGGAGGCCGATGACAAGTGTGGTGATGGGGGGAGCGGACATTATGAGGAACCCACAGTGGCGCAGCGCGTAAAGCATCAGGAAATAGGCCAGACCGAGTGCGCCGGCGGCGATGAATTTCCTGACCGCGGGGCCGACGCGCACATGGCCTTTCCATCGAATGAGATGAAAGCCCCAGATCGTGGTGATAAGCACCACGAATGCTTGCGACCATGCGAGCGCCGCGATGCCGAAAGGTGTGGCGATGAGGATCGCCGCCACGGACAGGGCGGCAGCGATCAGATTGAACATCATGACCCAGTGCGTCCGGTCCAGCGCCGCGAAGGCGGGTTCAACCAGTAACTGGCCCGCACCTGCCACGCCGCGCAGGCTCATCGCATAAGTGACGACCAGCGCGGCAAGATAGGAAGGTTGGAAGAATGCGGAAACGATGTCTCGTCCGAAAACTATGATAACGGCACCCGCCATGCCCGTCAGCAAGGCGACGGTGCCCGAGAACCGGGCCAGCGGTCCGGCCAGATCCTGCTCCTGACGCGCGGAATTGCCGAATTGGGTTGCGGCGAAGTTGCTCATCGGCTGCGTCAGAATGTCAGTTGCTCCGGTAGCGATGCGATTGCCGAAACGGTACAGCCCTACATCGGCGGGCGAGTGGAACAGGCCGAGCATCACATCGCCGGCATATCGCGCTAGAAACGCCAGAAAGCGCGATCCATAGAGATTGCTGGAAAAGACCGTGGCCTTGCGCGCCAAAGCCATGCTGAACTGGAACATCGGCCAGGTTCGGCCCGCCACGACGAACAGCACTGCGCCGAACAGAATGCGCACATAGCGCGCGGCGACCAAGGCATAGAGCGAATGCCAGTACCACAGCAAGATTGCGCCGCTGATCAGCGCAACCAGGTTCTCTACGAAGACGAACTTGAAGTTAAGTGCTACCGCCTGCCGCCGCAGCAATGTCGCCGAAGACCAGGCAACGATCGAGGCGACGGGCTGTGCCATTGCGAGCAGCAGCAGAACAAGGCCGAGTTCTTTGGCGCCGAAAAGCCACTCCAGGGGAAATGCGATAGCGGCCAGGAACAGCGACGCTGCCCCGACCAGCGCAAGTATCAGCCAGAAGCACGTTGATACGACCAGCGAATCTTCGGCTTTCGCAACGAGGACGAACTGGAAAATTCCCGTATAAGTGAGCGTCTGAACGAGAATGACGAAGACGTTCGCGAGGCTGAACACCCCAAAATCGGCTGGCTCCAGAAATCGCGCGGCGAGGAGCGTTATGACCAGGGTCGAGACTTGTTCCAGCGCACGGGCTGAAAACGCGAACAAGGCGAACCCACCGCGATTGCGAACGATCCGAAGGTTGGCGCGTCTCAGAACCGCAACGCTCATGCCGCTGAGGTCCTATCGGGTGAACTTGCACCTTGCGCCCGCGTTTGCTGGCGGCTCTTCATGTGGGAACGTTCCCGATCCTGCCACTACTTGGCTCGCGTTGAACGGTCGAGGGCGGGAGGCTGTCATGAGGATGATTCAATTGACAATAGTCCTGCGTTATTTCGGGACGTGCAGCGATTTCGACTTGATTCTGAAAGCCATTCCGATCGCTGGTGAGGGTTAACCCTATCATCACGCGAAGTTTCCGTTCGTGAAACTCCCCCCAAGTTGGATGAAGATTGTTCGGAGTTACGATTGCGCACCACACGGTTTCGTGGGTCGCATTTTCGCTTATCAACGACGTATTTTGGTCGTTTCGGCGATTGATGTCGCCGGGTTTCAGGCAATCTGCAAGGCGGACGCACGTTGAATTCGACGAATTCGGCGCAGGTTGCTGACCACAGATCTTTCTCGGAGAGCGGAGCGCTTGTCGATCTACGCAGCGAGCAACGAATAATCCGTCGTTGACGAGAATCTGCTTTTACGTGCCTAATTCTCGGATTTTTACTACGTGATTTTGCGCAGAAATGACCATCATGTCGCTATTTTGGCGGGTTTTGTTTTACGCGTCCAAAGTGGAGCCAGATCATGTTGCGGATGCGAAGAGGGGGGTGGTAGCTCTGATTAACCAAGCAGTAAGGATGCTCGTCAGGCTTCCTGAGCGTTGTCAGAGGGAGTGATTGAGTGGCGGAAACGGCACTACGCACATTGTGTCTGCAGGAAGATGTGTACTTGGCTGACGGTCTTCGGCCAAGCAATGCACGCCCTTCTGTTGCACAACCCAGGTCGATCAACCTTGGGGAAGCGATGCTCTGGCGGCTTTTTGATGTACTGGTGGCCAGCGCAATCCTGATGTTCATGCTGCCCTTCCTGATTGTCCTGGCCATTGTCACTTACCTCGGTGATCCTGGCCCCATATTCTACCGGCATCGCCGCATCGGCTGCCGCGGACGCTACTTCGGCTGTCTTAGAGCCCGCCCCGAAAGTTGTTGAGCAATACCAGCCATTTATGATTCACGCCGTCCTGCGAGAGATGGAGTGATCAATGGCATGGACTGGTATTGCCCG
>NZ_LGJH01000077.1 GCF_001298105.1 Novosphingobium sp. ST904
CGCCCCGTTCGGACATCCGGCCGGGGCGTTTTTCGCATGTGGCGAAGGCGGAGGTGAAGGGCTTTGTCACATGGTTGACGCATTGTGACGCTTATGGCCGCGCTTTCGCTTGTGGTCGGCCTGCTGTTGCCTTCTAATGCTCTGGTATCCCTCGAAGGCTAAGGATTTCCGCGTGTTCGCTCCGATCCACACGCGCAAGGTTCGCAAGTCGGAAGCGGCCAGATTTGCGCCGCATATCGTCGTGGCCGCGCTCTTCATCGTCATGCTGATCGTCGGCTTCCTCATCTGGTCCGGGCGCGAGATCGACCGCATCGCGAGCGAGCGAGACCGTTCCATCGTGTCGCTCGTCCTCGCCCAGAGCATCGAGCGGGTCGGCCATGCGCAGGAATCGTCGACCGTGTGGGACGATGCCCTGCGTGAAGCGCGCAGGCGCCCGATCGATCAGGACTGGATGGATCTCAACCTCGGCATCTGGTTCGATCAATATGCCGGGTTCAACGAGGTCTACGTCCTTTCCTCCGAAAGCGTGCCGATCTACGCCATGCGCGGCGGCAAGCGGAAGGTGCCGGAAACCTACATCGCCATCGAAGACGTGGCCGACCCGCTGGTGATGCGGCTGCGCCGCACGCGGGGTAGCGGAAAAGTGGGAGTCGGCGGCGTTCCCATGATCTCGCCCGGCGCCTCGGACCTTGCGATCCTGCGCGGCCGTCCGGCGATCGTCAGCGCGAAGCCGATCCTTTCGGACAGCGGCTCGATCGTCCAGAAGCCGGGAAGCGAGCCGGTGCATATCGGTGTCGTCTATCTCGACAACGACTTCTTCGCCCGCCTCGGCAGCAACTACGGCCTCGCACAGGCGCGCTACGAGATATCGCCGAGCAGGGCCTGGGGCGAAGCCTCGGTGCCGCTCCGTTCGCGCGACGGCGATGTCATCGGCTACTTCGTATGGCATCCCTTCGCGCCGGGGAGCGAGGTGACCCGGTCGGTCGGGCCGGTCGTGCTGCTGGTCCTCCTGCTTTCCGCCGTGGTGATCTACCTCCTGGCCGGCCGGCTCGCCAGCCGGACGCTCGATCTAGAGGAAAGCCGGAGCGAGGCGCGCCACCAGGCGCTGCACGACGCCCTGACCGGACTGGCCAATCGCGCCATGTTCGAAGGGCGGCTGGACGCTGCCTTGTCCCGCTGCCGCCGGGAGGGCGGCCTCGTCGGGCTGCTCTACATCGACCTCGACCGCTTCAAGCAGGTGAACGACAGTCTGGGCCATCCCGCCGGCGATGCGCTGATCCGTCAGGTCGCCCGGCGGCTGACCTCGGAAGTGCGCGGCTACGACATGGTCGCGCGCCTTGGAGGAGACGAGTTCGCCGTGCTCGTCGTCGAGCCGGAATCCCGCGAGGCGATCGGGCAGATCTGCGAACGCATCGTAGCCGAGATCGAGCGTCCGTTCGACGTGGCCGGGGCGCAGGCGTTCATCGGCGCCAGCATCGGCGTTGCCGTCGCGCCGGACCACGGCGCCGACCGCACCGAGCTGACCCGGCGTGCGGACATCGCTCTATACAAGGCGAAGATGGAAGGGCGGAGCCGCTTCACGTTCTTCGAGGCGAGCATGGACGAAGTGGTGCGCCTGCGGGAAACGACCAATCGCGAGCTGCGCCAGGCGCTTCTGGATTGCGACGAGCAGCTCAAGGTCTTCTACCAGCCGGTCTACTCGACGGTCAGTGGCCGGATGGTCGCGGTGGAAGCGCTGCTGCGCTGGAACCATCCGGTGAACGGTCTCGTCAACCCTGCGGGCTTCATCCAGCAGGCCGAAGAGTCCGGCCTCATCGAGGTGCTTGGCGGCTGGGTGCTGCGCAAGGCGGTGGACGATGCCATGGCCTGGCCCGACCTGCGGATATCGGTGAACGTCTCGCCGGTGCAGATGCGCAGCAGGGCCTTCGTGGACAATGTGCGGGCGGTCCTGAACGAGACCGGCCTCGATCCGCGCCGTCTGGAACTGGAGCTGACGGAAACCGCGCTGATGTCGGCTTCGGAAGAGGTCTCCGCGTCTCTCAAGGCGCTGCGCCGGATCGGGGTGGCCTGTGCGCTCGACGATTTCGGAACGGGCTATTCCTCGCTCAGCCACATCCGCGACATTGCGGTGGATCGCATCAAGATAGACCGTTCCTTCGTCCATGCGGTGAACACCGGACCGGGCGCGGCCCTGGTGGAGGCGATCGTCAACGTTGCCCGCGCCAATGGCCTGAACCTGACTGCCGAAGGCGTGGAGACCGAGGCCCAGCTCTCGCACCTGCGGTCACTGGGATGCCACGAAGTACAGGGCTACCTGCTTTCGCGCCCCGTTCCGAAAGGCGATATCACACGCCTGCTGGAAGGCGGCGCGCATTCCTTTTCAGATACAGGTACCGAATCGTCCTGAAGAAGCGCGGGTTCAGTGCGCGAGACCGCGCCGCAACCGATAGCGCCCGTTGCCGAAATCATCGAACATCTGCGACAGAGAGGGGTGGTCTACCGGCCCGCCCTCGGCATCGGCGAGCAGGTTCTGCTGGCTGACATAGGCAACGTAGCTGGATTCCTCATTTTCGGCGAGGAGGTGGTAATAGGGCTGGTCGCGTTTGGGGCGCACGTCCACGGGAATGGATTCGTACCATTCCTCACTATGGGCGAACACCGGATCGATATCGAAGATGACGCCCCGGAAGTCATGATTCCGGTGGCGGACCACATCGCCGATAGCGAATCGCGCACGGGTCTGGCGAGGCGCATCGATGATGCGTCCGGCCGTGGGTGAAAAAAAGTGCGCCCTGTTCATGCGAGAAATATAGGTTTCCTGCGGGGTGCAAACAAGCAACCCCTGTGGACAATCCCCATTTTTGAAAACAGGGGGTTGGCAAGGTCGAAATGCTGGGCTAACGGCGCGCTTCCCGACCCGATGGAGACCTTCCATCGCTATCGCATCTCTAGCGGAGAGGTGGCAGAGTGGTCGAATGCGCTGCACTCGAAATGCAGTGTACGGGAAACCGTACCGTGGGTTCGAATCCCACCCTCTCCGCCACTTACTCATCCAGATCAGCCCAAAACAGTCCCGCAAGGGGCTGATTTCGTGTGTTCTGTCGGCTATATGTCGTCCCAATCGGTCCCGTTTTGTTCCTTTCCTGCAAGGGGTATCGTGGGGTACAACCGGGGGTATTGAGGACAGGAGGGGGTACGATACCCCGAGGCGCATGCTGACAGACAAGGAAGCCAAAAACGCCGAGCCGCGCGACAAGCCATATAAGCTGTCGGACGCGGGCGGTCTCTATCTCTATGTCGCGAAGACCGGCTTGAAGTCCTGGCGGATGAAGTTTCGGCTTCACGGGCAGGAAAAGCTGCTCACCTTCGGCCCATATCCCGACGTCAAGCTGAGCGAGGCGCGCGCCAGGCGTGACGAGGCGCGGCAGCGCATCCGCAATGGCGAAGATCCGTCGGGCGCGCGTAAGCGTGCGCAAGAGGCGAAAGAGCAGGCAAGGTTCGAGGAATCGCAGGCGCTGAGCTTCGAGGTGATCGCGCGCGGCTGGCACGACATGCAGAAAGATCGCTGGACGCCGGTTCACCAGGCGGACGTGCTCACCAGCCTTGAGCGCGACGTGTTCCCGCATATTGGCAAGCTGGCGCTGGTCGGCATCGACTCGCCCACCATCCTCAAGATGCTCCGCAAGGTCGAGGCGCGCGGATCGATCGAGACGGCGCGGCGGCTGCGGCAGCGCGTTTCGGCTGTCTTCGTCTATGCGATCGGCGAGGGCATAGCGAAAACCGATCCGGCGGCCGTCGTGCTCAAGGCGCTCCAGCCGATGCGGAAGAAGGGGAGGCAGCCGGCGCTGACCGATCCGGACGAGGCACGGCAGGTCCTGATCGCGGCAGAGGCCAGTGGTGCGTCGCCGGTGACGAAGTTCGCCTCGCGGCTGCTCGCGCTCACGCAGGCCCGGCCGGGCATGGTACGCGCGGCCGAATGGACGGAATTCGAGGGGGTCGACTGGGATGGCGACGCCTTTGGTCCATTCCAGCCGATCTGGCGGGTGCCGGCTGGCCGCATGAAGCTGATCCTCGATCTGAAGGACGAGGAAGCCTTCGAGCACATCGTGCCGCTCTGCTGGCAAGCCGTGGACCTGTTGCGCGCGGTCCGCAGGCTCACAGGGCGCGGGCGGCTGGTGTTCCCGGGGCAGCGGCATAGTCACCGGCCGCTGAGCGAGAACGCGATAGGGTACCTCTATAACCGCGTGGGCTTCTTCGGGCGCCATGTGCCGCACGGCTGGCGCTCATCGTTCTCCACGACGATGAACGCAATCGCGGTGAAGCGCGGGCGGAAAGAGGATCCGGCCATCATCGAGCTGATGCTCGCCCACGTCCCGGAGAACAAGGTCAAGGCGCCTACGATCGGGCCGGACATATGGAGCGACGGCGCGAGCTGTCTCAGGAATGGGCCGACCTGCTCATGAAAGGCATGTGTCCAGCCGACGATCTCCTGGAGGGCCGTAGGCGGAATTGAAAGGGCCGCTGGCCAAGCTGGAACAGATATGGAACACATATCAACGTCTTGGGACGATTCGGGACTGTGTGAAATGGACATGGAACAGGAAACCGGGTGGAGGCCCGAGCCGGGCTTCGCAATTTGAGGATTTCTGCCCGGCTCCGGTGTCTAACCTATCCCGCACAGCCATCGCATTCCTGCGGCATCCGGCGATCAGTGTCTAACCTCAAAACCCGCAATCGTGCGCAAATAATTGCGCAATAGCGCTTGACGCAAGCCGGGGTAGTGTGTATATATTTGCGCATGGAACGGGACAGCAAAAAGATCGTCAAGCGCCTTCTGGATGAAGGTTGGGAGCACATTTCCACGAAAGGCTCTCACCACAAGTTTCGGAAGGGAAGCCAGACAGTGATCGTCCCGCACCCCAAGAAAGACCTCCCCGGCGGGACCGCCCGGAACATAGCGAAGACGGTGGGCTGGCTCTGACCAGCCCCACCACTCTGGGCTTGAAAGGAATGACCGTGAAATACTTTTACGCAATCATGGAGCAGGACGGCGACAGCGCATACGGCGTGACGTTCCCGGACCTTCCCGGCTGCTTCTCCGCCGCTGACACCGCCGAAGAGATCCTGCCGAACGCCTGCGAGGCGCTGGAACTCTGGTTCGACGATCAGGATGAGGTTGAGCCGAGCCGTCTTGACCAGATCAAGGCGGCCGCAGCCGAGGCGCTTGGAGCCGGCGCGACGATCATCGCCGTTCCCCGCATCGTGAATGACCATCGTGTCGCCCGCGTCAATCTGTCGCTGGAACGCGGCATTCTGGACGCGATCGACAAGGCCGCCGCCGAGCGCCGTCTGACGCGCAGCGCATTCGTCGCTCAGGCAGCCCGGAACGAAATTCAGGGCGCGCACTAATAGCGCTTCAAGAATGCCGGGTGGAGGATCGCTCGGGTGTGGGCTGAGTCGATCCTCCAGGGTACACGGCCAGCAATTCAGGGGGGCATGTCCGTTCGAAAGCACTAACTCTTTAGAGTAAATGTGCACACCCGTATGCTGCGCGCTTCACGATAAGCCGTTCAACCTGTGCGACCGAAAGTGGGCCCCAGCCTATAACTTCGGCCTATTACAAAACTTTAATCTGCTGATCCATAATCGCCGTTGCCCCGCTCCTGATATTATAGTGCAGTCATCACTTGATCAGAGGTTCCATGAAGCCGGAGTTTGAAGAATTGCTGATTTCAGCAACAATACTCTCAGCTGAATGCGCTTTCGCATTGTCTCGTTTGGGCGTGCTGGAACCAGAGGCAGCAAAGCTGTGCGCGAGCGAAGTCAAGAATATGGCCGACGTTATGGAACGGCTTCTGAAAGACACTGATTCGAGCCAAGGCATTGTGCGCTTGCCACAATTGCTTCGCAGGAAAGCGCGCGCGATGGCCGATGCGGATGCCGAAAATCGATCTGCCCTGCGTGAGCCGGCTCTGGCACCGATCCGGCTTCGTGCAGCGAGTTAAGCGAGACCCATGTCCATGGAAGGCTGTCCTCATGATCGAAGTCAAACACCTTCGAATGGCCTCTGCCGATGATGTTGATCGCGCGCTTGACCTGACTGCGTCCGGCTCATGGCCGCAAGATGAAAGTGAACTCCTCGAATTCTTCAACCTCATGGTTGATACAATGCTACGTCGCGCTCCTGACAGCGGAACCAGATGGCCAGAGCTCCATTGCCGACACTGATTACCGTCACTTCGGACAACCATTTCGAACGCATCTGACATTGAAGGCAGGCCTGCCTGGATGAATGGTGTCGTTCATGGCACTGAAGATCGAAGCTGGAATCATAGGAGCTTTTCTGGCGTGGGGTTACCTGTGTCAGATTGCACAGGTTGCGCGCTGGCTCCCGTTCATTTGAACTTCATGGATTAACGTGTTTTAATACGGACTTCTCCATAAGAGATGGCCGGGGGGCCGCGTCATGTCGCTATTACCGCAGCCGATACGCTGCCTGTTTAACAGGCATGCCGTTGCACGTGATCAAGTCCAATGGGATGGAACTCACTATCACAGCCACTGTGTGAGCTGTGGCCTGAAAATTCGGCGCCATAAACATGGTGTGTGGAAACGCGATTGGCTAGGATAACGATATCCGCATCGCTTAGGTAGACTTACGCCTCATGCCAGCTTACTCGGTGTCTCCGGGCGGTTGTTAAAATTCAGCAATGCCCACGAAGTTAAGAGGGGCAATTGGCATGAGCCACATCAGGTACCGGCGCGATATCGATGGGCTGCGCACCATCGCCGTATTGCCGGTCGTGCTGTTTCACGCCGAACTGCCGCCGTTCTCGGGCGGTTTCGTCGGCGTCGACATCTTCTTCGTCATTTCCGGATTCCTGATCACCAGCGGCCTGCTGAAGGACGCGAACGAACAGAAATTCAGTCTTCTGGCTTTCTACGATCGCCGCATCAGGCGCATTCTTCCCGCGCTGCTGGCTGTCACCCTGGCGACGCTGGCCTATGGCGCCTTCGTGATGCTGCCCGGCGAACTGGTCGCCCTGGGCAAATCGGCGACGACGGTGGCGCTGTTCTCGTCCAACATCTGGTTCTGGTCCCAGCTCGACTACTTCGGACCGGCCCCTTACGAGAGCCCGCTGCTGCACACCTGGTCGCTGGCGGTGGAAGAACAGTTCTACATCTTCTGGCCGCTCGTCGTCGCGCTGTTCACCATGAAGCCGCTGCGCCGCTGGTTCCTTCCAGCGATCGTGGCAGCCATCGCGATCTCTTTCGCCATGGCCGAGCTCATCGTCCACCGCTCGCCCAACTTCTCCTTCTACATGTTCCCCACGCGCGCCTGGGAACTGCTGATCGGCGCCCTGCTGGCCGCACTTCCGACGCTGCGCATCCCCGGCGCCACCGCCAGACTGGCCGCCGCTGTCGCGGGCATCGCACTGATCTTCGTGCCGATGCTGACCTATACCGGCGCGACCCTGTTCCCCGGCCTTTCCGCCCTGCCGGTATGCGCGGGCACCGCCCTTCTCCTGCTGGCCAACGCCGATCAGGACAATATCGTCGCCCGGGCGCTCGGCAGCGGACCGATGGTCTTTGTCGGCAAGCTCTCCTACTCGCTCTACCTCTGGCACTGGCCGGTCATCGCATTCTTCTGGCTCCAGCGCGGTGCGCCGCCCTCGCCTGCCGAAGGCCTGCTGCTGGTCGCCGCCAGCTTCGTGCTGGCCTATCTCAGCTTGCGCTATGTCGAGGCGCCCTTCCGCCAGCGCAGCGCCACCAATATCGATACCCGCACCGTCCAGCGCCGGGTGGTGGGCTATGGCGCGCTCGCCCTTCTGGCGATCGGGCTGGCGTCCGCGCCGCTGATCCTCACACGCGGCCTGCCCGGCAGGTTGCCCCAGTCCGCGCTGGTTGCCACGGCATTCTCGTCCAAACCTTTCTCGCCTAAGGTCGGATGTGCCTTGGGCGGAAAGACCGGCATAGAAAAATGCGCGAATGATCTTGCGAACGATCGCGAAACTTCGGTCGTGCTATGGGGAGATTCCCATGCGCGCGCCTTGGGCTTTGGCTTCACAAACGCTGCTGAAAAAGCTGGAATCCCAGTGCGCACGGTCGTCAAAAGCGCATGCTCGCCGCTTCCAGGAGCAGTCGATACAGATGGGTCAAAGTCCTTCGATGATCTCATCGCCACAAGTGCGTGCAACAAATTTAACGAGAAAATACTTGAGGCTATAAAGGCCAATCCAAATGTAAAGACGGTGGTGATTGCCGCACGCTGGGCTCGCTTCGTAAACGACAGTGATCCTGGTACGATGGAGGCCATCACCTCACGCTATTTGCTGGACGACCAGCAACGCACCCCGGGAACCAAAGAAACCAGGGAGGTTCTTCAGCGTACACTTGACCGGGTCGTTACCGATCTGGGCAAAGCGGGCAAGGCCGTGGTTCTGGTCGAGCAAGCGCCGAGCTTCCCGGACAATGCGCGCAAATGCGTAGCTCGCGCCATCTGGCGGGGCAACAATGCCAATGTCTGCGCTGTATCGGAACAAGGTCTCCGTGATCGACGCAAGGCTGCGACCACCATATTTGCGAAAATCGCTTCGCAGCATTCCAATGTAAGGCTAATCGATCCTCTGCCTTACATGTGCCAGCACGGGGTTTGCGCTGCCGATGATAATGGATTGCCGCTTTATGCCGACGATCATCATGTCACTGAGCGCGGCAGCGCTTGGGAAACTCGCGCCATTTCGCTTCAGAACCTCTAACTTCAATAGGGTCTCCCGGCTCTTTGGCTTGAAATGGCGCGATGACGACTGGCGCAATCCCCATACTGCGTAATCAGCCGCTCTTCCCATTGTGCACGAGCAGGATCGACAAAGGGCACAGGGCGACCTTCAATATCCGGGCAGCGCTGGCTGAGGTTGGCCTGCTGCGCGAGCGTTGGCGGCACGGATCGCGTCGTCGAGCACGACGCCAGCAGCAGGCTCAAGGGTGCAATCAGCAGAAACAGGTCGATCTTTGTAGATCGTCTGGATTGTGTTCGTCCGAATGGTCGACTGGGCAAGGCCACGTGCTCTTTCCTCCTCGTATACCTTGGCAATCCCGGCTTGCCGCTCACCCTGGTCGCGAAGCTCTTTCGTCACCTTCTGAAGTTCGGTGAGCTCGCCGCTGTCACGCTTCCAGCCCTGAGCAGTCCAACCGGCGCCGAAACCGCAGGCGGCAAGGATCAACCCGCCGCCAGCAAGCCATGCAGCGGGAATCATTGGCAGCTCGCCCGGTCGACATTGCCGATCCGGTGCGCGATCCAGCCCTTCAGGAATACGGCCTGCGAAGGCTGGTTCTGGACAATGCGGCGATAGCGTTGTTCCTGCTGAGCATCGAGCGAGCCGAGGACGCGGGTGCAGAACGGCACGGCGCCGATGCTGCGCTGGCACGCTGAATAGGCGGCAATCGTCGCGCGCCCCACTTTCCCGTCCACCGTAAGCCGCGCTGGGCCGCAGTTCACGTTGATGGCGGCCTGAAGGAACCGCGAGGCGATGGCGGGCCCCATGTTGATGCCGGTATCGATCACCTCTGCCGCAACACCCGGGTCCAACGTGAGCAAGGGGTAGAACCCCGGCTTGCTGACGTAGATCTCGGTGTAGATATTGTCGGCGCAGACGGTCACCGTCGCGTTGCAGTTCCGCGGGAAATTCCGCATGTCTCCGAGGTAGCCGTTCTGCCGCGCCACGACCTGCGTTACGCCGGAATGCGTCGGGCCGCCGCGATCGTCCTTGTGGTTCACGTAGCCACCCTCAACGGCATAGACACCGCCGAGAATGAGGGCGAGCGCGCTGGCGGCAGTGCCCCCGCGCCTGATCAGCGTCTTACGAGCCATTGCGCCTCCTTTCGAGCTTCGGCTGCCGAATTTGGGTGAGGATGACCGGGGCAGCCCAAGTCAGCAGGCCGACGCCAATGGCCCAGAGCGGGCGGTGACGTTCGGGAAGCAGGCGGCCGACAGCAGCCAGCGCCTGGGGATCGCTCAGCACGAGCGTA
>NZ_LGJH01000076.1 GCF_001298105.1 Novosphingobium sp. ST904
TCCAGCCGCCGGCCGTGACGCTGCCATCCTCCGCGCCGATGCCGATCTCGCTGCCGAACAGGCAACGCCCGGCCTTGGCGCGCAAGTCCAGATGCGCCTCTGGCGAAAGGTCGCGGTGGCGGGCCGCCGTGCGGCACACCGCGACGACCGGGCTCGTTTCGGTCATGCCCCAGGCCTGCATCGTCTCCACGCCCAGAAGGTCCCGGAACCGCTGGACAAGCGCGCGCGGGGTGGCGGCGCCGCCCATGAACACGCGGTCCAGCTTGAGCGCGGCGCGTTCCTCGGCCGTGGTCGTGGCCTCGATCCTGTCGAGGATAGTGAACCATACCGTTGGAACACCGAGAGAAAACGTGATTTCCTCATCCCGGATCAGCGCGTGAAGCGAAGCCCCGTCCAGCGCGCTGCCGGGCAGCACCAGCTTGGCCCCGCACATGGCGGAGGCATAGGGCACGCCCCATGAATTGACGTGGAACATCGGCGGCAGCAGCAGCGCATGGTCCCGCGCCGACAGCGCCATCGAATCCGCCGAGCAGAGCGACATGGCGTGAAGCACGGTGGAACGGTGGCTGTAGAGCACGCCCTTGGGATTGCCGGTTGTGCCCGAAGTGTAGCAGAGCCCTGCGGCGGAACGCTCGTCGATGTCCGGCCAGGCCGCCAGCGGTTCGGCAGCGGCAAGGAGGTCCTCGTAGGCGACGAGATCGGCCAGCGGCGATTTCGGCAGGTCCTTCCGGTCGCACAGGACCACCACGGTCATCGGCGCATCGTGAATGGCAAGAACGCCCTCCGCCAGGGGGAGAAGGTCGGGATCGACGAACAGGATGCGCGCGCCGCCATCGGCCAGCACGAAACGGATCTGCTCCTCGAACAGGCGGGGGTTGAGCGTGTGGAGGACATAGCCGCCGCCGGGAACGCCGTAATAGAGTTCGAGATGGGGAAGCCGGTTCCAGGCGAGGCTGGCGATGCGATCGCCGGGTTTCGCGCCGAGCGATTCCAGGGCGGCGGCGACGCGGCGCGACCGCTGGGCAACGCGGCCCCAGGTCGAGCGTTCGAGCGTGCCTTCTGTGCCTCTCGATACCACTTCGGTGCCGTTGTGGTTGCGTTCTGCGTGGTCGATCACGCTGCCGATGGTCAGCGGCAGGCATTGCATCAGCCCCATCATGGTGCGGCAGGCTCCTCTACGTTCCGCGCGGTTTCTCCCGGCGATTGAGGGCCTTGATGTGGCCGGCGAGAGGGAGCGGCAACGCAGGGAGCAGGCTGCAGGTGGAATATCACAGGCTGGATAGTCGCGGCCCGAAACGCGCCTGACCCGCGAAGTTGCATTCGCCGCGATCCCGTGGAATCACATATGTGATATCGATTGCGGGCCATTCCCTTGCCCGGCGGAACGGCGTTACCAATCGGCACGAGAAAAAAGGAGCGCGAAAGCTCCGGATAAAAATGGAGAGGCGAGAATGATCCGGCGAACGGTCAAATCGGCGTCACGGACCCTTGAGGTCCTCGAACTCTTTGCCGAGGAACGCAGGCCCATGCGTCTGCACGAGGTCTACACGATCCTGGGCTATCCGCAGTCCAGCGCCACCAACCTCCTGAAATCCATGGTCGTCATGGGTTACCTCAACTACAACCGCGTGACCCGCACCTATCTGCCCACCATGCGTGTCGGCGCGCTGGGCAACTGGCTGCCGGGGTTCGTCTACTCGGACGAAAGCTATCGCTGGCTGGTGGACGAACTCCAGCGCCGCACCGACGAGACCGTGGGGCTTTCCACCCAGAACGATCTGTTCGTGCAGTACATCCTGCTTAAGGCGCCCGATCACGAGTTCAAGATGGTGCCGCCGGTGGGAACGATGCGGTTGCTGGTCGATTCCTCCAGCGGCCTGGCCCTGATGAGCGAGATGAAGGACCGCGAGATCGACAAGATCTGCCGTTACACCAATTACTATCAGCTAGCCGAGGGGCGCCGCTTCGATCACGCCGAACTGATGCGGGAAATCCGCTGGACGCGGCAGATCGGCCATGCCTACCTCGCGCACAAGCCGCTGAAGGAAGTGTCGCAGATCTCGATCTCGCTGGGCGAGAAGATCCACGGCATTCCGCTGGCGATCGGCGTGGGCGGGCTCGCCGAACGTATTGCCAAGTCTCAGTACGACATCATCGAGGCGATGCGGGAGTGCATCGCCGAGTTCAAGGCCTTTCGCGAAGAGCAGCACTATGCCGAAGCGGCCGAGTAGCGGGCGATCACGGACGTGATAGTTGTGGGGGCAGGCACGGCGGGTTCGACATCGCCGTGCCTGCCCCCAGACGTTCTCAGGGCTGCGCAAAAGGGAGAGAGCCTTGCGGTCCGAAACAGAAAAACAGGCCTTCAGGCGCGCCTATATCGAGGCGCGCGGATACTGGGTCGAATTCAACGACGGCCTTCTGGAACACAGCCCCGAATGGCTTGAGGCCTACCTCGCCTATTCCTCGACCCCGGCGCGTGTCGGGCCGCTTTCGGCGCGGATGCGCGAACTGATCTACGTCGCTGTCGATGGCTCCACCACGCATCTTTTTCTGGCGGGGCTGGAGATTCATGTCCGCCTGGCCTTGCAGGTGGGCTGCACGCCGGGTGAGCTCGTCGAGGTCCTGCAACTGGCGACGATGCAGGGGCTCGACAGCGTGGTGCTGGGCATGTCTGTTCTGGAAGAGGAACTGGCGGCAATGGGCCGCGCGCTACCGGTAGAGCAGGCGGACAGCGGGGTGCTGGACCGCTACGAAGCGCTGCACGGCGACCGGCCTGGTTGGCTGGCTGCGATGGCGGCCGTCTCCCCGGAATGGGCGCGGGTGCTGGTCGAGCTGCTTGGTACGGCGGACGGCACCTCGCGCCTGACTGCCAGGGAGCGGGCCCTGATCCGTCTGGCGCTGGCCGCCTCTCCCACGCACCTCAGCCGGGAGGCGGTGCGGACCGAGACGCGCCGGGCGCTGGAACTGGGGGCGGGCGTTGACGAAATCGCTCAGGTTTTCCAGCTTGTCGCGCACCTTGGTCTCCATGCCTGTTCCGAAGGCATTCCGGCCGTGATGCGCGCTTCGCAGGAGTAGAGCCGATGGACATTGCCTTCTTCACCCCGATTGCCAGCGATCTCGGGGAGAGCCCGGTGTGGGACGGGCAACGCCAATGGCTCTGGTGGATCGATATCCGCAAGGGCCGGGTCATGGCCGTCGATACATCGGGAACGCTCGTGCGCGACTGGACTTTCGACCGGCAGGTCGGCTCCATCGGGTTGGCCGAAGATGGCCTCGTAGCCGCCTTTTCCGACGGCTTCTCACTGATCGACCTCGACGGCCGGGTGCGCGATCTCGTCCGCCCCACGATCGGCGAGGGGGCGATCCGCTTCAATGACGGCAAGATGGACCGGCAGGGGCGCTTCCTGTCGGGCACCATGCAGCATGGCGGGCAGGAAGGCGCGCTGGGCACGCTATGGCGGCTTGGCCGGGGCGGCGATGCCGAGAAGCTGCTGGATGGCTTCCGGCTGACCAACTCGCTGTGCTTTTCGCCGTGCGGGCGCTGGCTCTATGTCTCGGATTCGCTGGAGGGCGTGCTGCGCCGCTATCCCTACGATCCGGAAACCGGGGCGCTCGGGCCGATGAAGTCGCTGTTCGATTTTGCAGCCGCCGGCACCGCGCCGGACGGCGCCACGGTGGACAGCGAGGGGCGCATCTGGGTTGCGCTGGTGATCTCCGCGCAGATCGCCTGCCTGTCTGCTGAGGGAGAACTGCTGCGCCTTGTCGACCTGCCGGTGCCCTATCCCTCGTGCCCGGCCTTCGGCGGCCCGGATATGGCCACGCTCTATGTCACGACGATTTCCGATTCCGGGCACAAACTGAAATCCGATCACCCGGATGCGGGGCGGATGCTGGCGATTTCCGGGCTCGGTGCACGAGGGATCGGCGAGGCGCGCTTCGTTCGAGACAATCACACTTGGAATTAGTGCCCGCAGAGCCCGGCTGACACTGGAAGCGGGCACCCGTCCCCGTGCAGTCAAACGGGCATGGACCTCGATTTCACAACAGACGAACTGGCCTTTCGCGATGAGGTACGCGCCTTCTTCGCCGAACATGTGCCGGATACCTGGCTCACCCGCGTAAGATCGGGGCTGCGCCTCGAACCCGCAGAACTGATCGCTTACCAGAAGGCGCTCGCCGCAAGGGGATGGGGCGCGCCGACCTGGCCCGTGGAATACGGCGGCACTGGGTGGAGCCCTGCGCAGATCTACATCTTCGAAAGCGAATCCGCCCGTGCCGGTGCGCCGATCCAGTTCCATCAGGGCCTCGAACTGATCGGCCCGATCATCTTCACATATGGCTCGCAGGCGCTGAAGGACCGCTACCTGCCGGGTATCATCCACGCCGACGACTGGTGGTGCCAGGGCTATTCCGAGCCCGGCGCCGGTTCCGACCTCGCCTCCCTGCGCACGACGGCGGTGCGCGACGGGGATCACTACATCCTCAACGGGCAGAAGATGTGGACCAGCTTCGCACAGGTCGCCAGCCACATGTTCGTGCTGGCGCGCACATCGCAGGAGGCCAGGCGCCAGCAGGGCATTTCGCTGTTGCTGGTGGATATGAAGACCCCCGGCATCTCGATCCGCAAGATCGAGACCATGGACGAGAAGTATACCACCAACGAGGTCTTCCTTGACGAAGTGCGGGTGCCGGTCGGCAATCTCGTGGGTGAGGAAGGCCGGGGCTGGGAATACGGCAAGGTCCTGCTCGATCGGGAGCGGATGGTCTGCTCGGCCACCGCGCTCCATTTGCCGCAAGTGCTGGACGGCGTGCGGGAGGCTGCCTCGGCCCGGCGCGTGGGCGGCACTCCGCTGGTCGAGACCCCGGCCTTCGCCGCGCAGCTCGCCCAGATCGAGATCGAGGCGATGGCGCTCGAGACCATGGTGCTTCGGCTGCTCGCCGATCTGGCGGCGGGGCAGGATTCCGGCCCGCGCGGCTCGATGGTGAAGCTGCGCTGGTCCGATCTCTACCAGCGCGGCATGGCGCTGTGGATGGAAGCGCTTGGGCCAGAAGCCGCGCATTTCCGGGCGCTGGACGGGGATGCGGTCCCCGACATGCCTTATGCGATGCAGGGCGCGCTCTATTCCCGCGTCACCTCGATCTACGGCGGATCGAGCGAGATCCAGCACAACATCATCGCCCGCCGCGCGCTGGGTCTGTGAGGCTGCCATGAACTTCGAATATTCCGACGAGCAGCGCATGCTGCAGGACAGCGCCGACCGTCTCGGCGGCGACCTCTGGCCGGCGGCCGAGCGGCTTCGCCATATCGACGCTTTCGAGGAAATCTCGGCCAGAACATGGGCGCGGATGGCCGAGCTGGGCTGGCTGATGCTGCCCATCGCGGAGGCCGATGGCGGCCTTGGCGGATCGGCGGTTGATGTGATGGCGCTGATGGAGGGCCTTGGCCGCCATCTCGTGCCAGCCCCCTATGTCGCCAGCAGTGTGCTGGTTCCCGCCCTGATCGGCGGCGATCCGGCGGCTGCCGATATACTGGCGGCGATCGCGCAGGGCAGTGCCCGCGCCGCGGCCGGGCTGCTCGAAGCGGGCGGTGGGTACGATCTGTCCCATGTCGGTCTTTCCGCCACGCAAGGTCCACAAGGCTGGACGCTCAGCGGCGAGAAGCTTCACGTTGAGGATGGGGCAGGCGCCGACTGGTTCGTCGTTTCCGCGCGAACGGGGGGAGATGTGCGGGATGCGGAAGGCATCGGCCTGTTTCTTGTTCCCGCCGCCGCGCCCGGCCTTGCCGTGGAGCGGTTTCGGGCCATCGACCAGCATCGCCACGCGCGCCTGCGCTTGGAGAACGTGACCGGTGCGATCCCCATTGGCCGCGCCGGATCGGCCTTGCCGGTCATCGAGGCGGCGGTGGACAGGGCGATCTGTGCAAACCTGGCGGAAGCGGTCGGCTCGATGGAGGCGGCGCATCTGGCCACGCTGGAATACCTGCGCACCCGCAAGCAGTTCGGCGTCGCCATCGGCACGTTCCAGGCGCTTCAGCACCGGGCGGTCGACATGGCCATCGCCCTCGAAGAGGCGCGTTCGATGTCCTACCGGGCAACGCTCAGCCTCGACCGGCCGGTGGCCGAGCGCCGCCGCGCGGTCAGCGCCGCCAAGGTGCGCGTGGGGCAGTGCGCGCTCTACGTCGGGCGGCAGGCGGTCCAGCTTCACGGCGGCGTCGGGTTCTCGGACGAACTCGTCATCAGCCACCACCTCAAGCGGCTGATGATGCTCGATTGCGCCTACGGCTCTGCCGAGCATCACCTTTCGCGCTTCGCAAGCGCGCCTGACGCGCGGGAGACGTGCATCTCGCGGGGCCGCGTTCACGGATGTGATCTTGGCTCCGCATCGCTCCAAACGGTCGGATTACCGACCATCCCTCCCGCATAATCGGCGGGTCAATGCTCCGGGAGATGATGGGCAAAATGGTTGAAGCAAACAGCGCTGGTCGGGTGGATGCCGCCTATGACGCGGTTGTCGTCGGCGCCGGCATCGGCGGCCTCTACATGGTCTACAAGCTGCGCGAAATGGGCCTTTCGGTGCTCGGTATCGAGGCGGGCGACAATGTCGGCGGGGTCTGGTACTGGAACCGCTATCCGGGCGCCCGGTGCGACCTGATGACGGTGGATTACTGCTACACTTTCTCGCCCGAAGTGGACGCGGAGTGGTCGTGGTCGGAACAGTTCGCCGCGCAGCCCGAAATCCTCGAATACATCAATTTCGTGGCCGACCGTCACGAACTGCGCAAGGATTACCTGTTCGGGACGCGGGTAGAGCGGGCGGCCTATGACGAGGCCCGTCAGGTCTGGCAGTTCGATACCGATACCGGCAAGGTCTTCGAGGCGAGTTACGCGGTCATGGCCACGGGACCGCTTTCGGTGCCCAAGGTGCCCGAATTCGTGGCGAACGGCAGCTTCAAGGGCGAACTGTATTACTCGGGACGCTGGCCGAAGGAGCCGGTGAGCTACGAGGGCAAGCGGGTGGGCGTGGTCGGCGTCGGCTCCACCGGTATCCAGATCGTGCCGGTGGTGGCGCAGGAGGCGAAGGAACTCACGGTGTTCCAGCGCACGCCGAGCTTCACGATGCCGATGCGCAATCACGCCTATACCCCGGAGTATCAGGCCCAGATCAAGCGCCACCTGCCCGCCATGCGCGCGTCGGCGCGCAACAGTCCGCTTGGCGGGGTGCGTCCCTCGTCCACGCGGCCCTATTTCAGCGTGCCGCCCGAGCAGCGCATTTCCTTGATGGAGGATGCCTGGAAGAACGGCGGACACACCTTCCTCGGCACGTTTTCGGACCTGCTCCAGAACGAGGAAGCGAACGAGGAAGTGGCCGAATTCGTCCGCGGCAAGATCGGCGAGGTCGTGAATGATCCCGAAACCGCCGAAACGCTCAAGCCGCGCGGCTATCCGATCTTCGCACGCCGGGCCTGCCTCGACACCCACTACTACGAAGCCTTCAATTTGCCGCACGTCAGGCTGGTGGACTGTTTCAGGGAGCCGATCCACACGCTCACCGATAACGGCATCAAGGTGGGCGACCGCGAGATCGAGCTGGACATGCTGATACTCGCCACCGGCTACGACGGGCTGACCGGCGCGCTCATGGCGTTCGACGTGGTGGGACGCGGCGGAGAAACGGTCAATCAACGCTGGTCGGGTGGTGCGCATTCGCACCTTGGCCTGATGATGAAGGACTTCCCGAACCTCTTCATGATCTGCGGCCCCAACGGACCTTCGGCGCTTGCCAACATCTTCACGATCAACGAGCAAAACGTGAACTGGATCGCCGACGCCATCAGCCACATGCGCTCCCATGGCCTGACCGCGATGGAACCCACGGGAGAGGCGGAGCAGGGCTGGATGGACCTCGTGGCGGGACTTGCCGAAGGCACGCTCGTGTCCAAGGCGAAGACCTGGTACACCGGCACCAATATCGCCGGAAAATCGCGCGGGCTCACCATGTATACCGGTGGTTTCAAGGCCTATCGCGAAGCCTGCGAAGAGGCCGCGTCGCAGGACTATCCCGGCATCGCCTTCGAGCGGGCGGGCGTTCCCGAAACGACCGCCTGATCGCACCGCTTTATGAAAGAAGGCCCTGGAAGCGTCCTGCTTCCGGGGCCTTTGCCGTTTCGAAGGCGTGTCAGACCAGCAGGTCTTCGTAGAAAGCGCCGAACGGCCGGGTTGGATGGCGGATCTGAATTTCCAGGATCCACAGTCCCTTGCCGGGCACTGCTTCGAAATCTCCGAGGTTCCCGCCCTTGTGCACCGAATGCGGATAGTCGCTCACGCGGTGTCCGCGAATGTCGAGATTGAGTTCCCATCCCATCGCCAGCGCTTCCTGCGCGGCGCGGTCGTAAAGTGCGCTGCCGGTCACCGCGCCCGCGTGCCAGATGGTGCGGACGCGCTCGAACAACTGTTTCGAGGCGGCGGCGCAGGCTTTCATCTCCGGATCGTCGCCCACCGTGAAAGTCGCGCCCACATCGCCTTCGTGGCTGTCGAACACGGGGCCCATGTCGATGAAGAAAATATCGTCTCCCGCCAGCACGGCGTCGCCCTGCGAACGGTCGCTGAAGATCTTGAGTGTATTGGCGCCGAAGCGGATCAGCAGGGGGTGCCAGGACATTTCCATGCCCAGTTCCGCCAGCACGGCACGGCCTGCCTCGTGGACCTCGCTTTCACGCATTCCGGGCCGGACGATGGCGGCAATCCTCTCCAGCGCAAGCCAGGACCGGGCCTGGGCACGGCGAATGGCATCAAGGTCGTAGCGCGGTCCCACCGCTTCGCGGCTCGCAGGGGTGGCGGACATGCACGGGCTCCAGGAAGGGATCGGGGGCGCTCGTTTGGCTGGCTTGCAGGTTAGCCGTCAAGAGCGGCTCGCATCACGGGGTACCTTATTTTTGCAACGCAACGTGTGAATCATTGCGTTTGATAGAGAGGGCTGATCGCGGGATGGGTGGAGCCGCCTTTTCGCAACCGGATACCTGCCCATGACCACCGCCGCCAGCACCGCCACTTTAGAACGACCGACAACCGGGGCGGTGCCACCGCGCGGTTGCACTTTCGAGCCGGAGGACTGGGCCATCCTCGCCCGCCACTGGCATCCGGTCGCGCTGTCCCGTGAAGTGGACGAGAAGCCGCTCGGGGCCAAACTGCTGGACCAGCCTCTCGTGCTCTATCGTGTCGATGGCGAGGTCGTCGTCGCGCCTGATGTCTGCCCTCATCGCGGCGTGCCGCTGAGCATGGGCACCGCGGGGGAGGGCGGCGTCGTCTGCGCCTATCACGGGCTGACATTCGGGAAAGGCGGCAAATGCGTTCATGTGCCGGCACATCCGTCGAGAGATATTCCGGCCCGGCTGAGCCTCAAGGCCTATCCCAGTGTGGAGCGCTATGGCCTCGTCTGGACCTGCCTCGATACCGAAGACACCGCGCCTCCGCCCGGCGCCATTGCCGACATGCCCCATTGGGACGAGTCGGAATTCCAGCAGATCGTCTGTCCATGGATCGACATCAACGGCTCTCATGACTGCCATCTGCGCTGCAGAACGAGTTTATCCTGCCGCCGACCTTTCGGCTAGCGGTGAATTTGGCCTGGCCGGAGTGCCGCGGGCTCCTG
>NZ_LGJH01000075.1 GCF_001298105.1 Novosphingobium sp. ST904
AAACGTCGTCGTCGTCGTCGATGGAAACGACATACTGGTCACCACCGTCCAAGGTGTGCAAAAGGTCGGCAAGCTATCCGGTGCCGTCAACCAGTAAGGACAAGTCGATGAATGCTGCGCTGCCTATCCGCCAGGTTGAAAAGCCTTGGGGTAAGGATGTCCTGCCCGCGCCGTTCAAGGCGCCGGAGGGGAAGCGCATTGGCGAGATCTGGTTCGAACCGCCTGCCGCGCTGCCGGACCTTCTTGTGAAGTACATTTTCACGAGCGAGAAGCTATCGGTGCAGGTCCACCCGAGCGACGCGCAAACGCTCGCCAAGGGGATCGGCAGGCAGGGCAAGGAAGAATGCTGGTTCATCCTCGCCGCAGAGCCCGGCGCCACGCTGGGGATCGGTTTCAACGCGCCGATCAGCGAGGAGGACATGCGCGAAGCTGCGCTTGACGGTTCGATCGAGGGATTGATGACCTGGCACGAGGTCGTGCCGGGCGATTTCTTCTACATTCCCGCCAACACAGTTCACGCCATCGGTATCGGCGTCAGCCTGATCGAGGTGCAGCAGAACAGCGACATCACTTACCGCCTTTACGACTATGCGGCGCGCGCGAACTTCACCTTGAAGAAGGCATGGCCGTTTCGAAGGGCGAAGTTTATGATCTGGCGAAATGGCACAAGCGGGTGGCGGCGCATGCCACTGAAACCCTGGTGGATGGTCCCCTATTCCTGCTCGACCAGATTGAAGGGCGCCCTTCGGCCGAAATCGCCGGCCGTTATCCCGACGCCTTGCTGGTCATCCCGCGCGAAGGCACTGTCAGGGTTGCAGGCGAGGCCATAGGGCCGGGCGGCTGCGGCTTGGCAGCCGCGCTGGAGGACGTCGAATTTGCGGAAAACGGCGTCTGTCTGCTGGCCAGGGCCTGTGCAGTCTGAGGCGTGTTTGCCATACAGGACACCATGATCGTCCAGACCATCCAGTTGGCCCTGACGCCGGTGTTCGTCCTCGTGGCGATCGGCAATATTCTGAATATCCTCTCGACGCGCCTCGGCCGGGTGGTCGATCGTGCGCGGACCTTGCAGCAGCTCCATAACGAAACGCAGGGCGCCGAGCATGACATGGTCGTGCTGGAGATTCGCCTTGTCGACAGGCGCATCACGATCATCACCAAGGCCATCCGCTTCATGGTGCTGTCCGCCCTGGCGATCGGCACGACCGTGGCGATCCTTTTCCTGCAAGGCCTGGCCGGGCTCGATCTCCATGGGTTGGCCGCGGTGATCTTTCTGGCCTCGATCGTGCTTCTGCTCGTGGCGCTGGTGCTGTTTCTGCATGAAACGCAAGTCGCCGCTCAGGCGCTCAGCATCCCGCGCGACTATCTGGAACTGCATCGCACCATCTGATCTGCACTCTCGCGGGTATCGTCCCTGCGGTTGGTGATTTCCGCTTTCCCTTTAGGCTTCTGCGCCGAGGGAGAGAATTGCCATGAACAAGCCGCGCGTGCCGGGGCAGGCCGGGGAATGGAAGTCGGGCTGGACGCTCGTACTTGCCTCGTCGATCGGATTTTCGTTCCTGTCCGTGCTGCTGGCGGGGACCGGCCTGTTCATGGAGCCGCTGTCGAAGGAATTCGGTTGGAGCCGCTCCCTGCTATCCGCCGGGCCCGGGCTGGCGACTTTCATCACTGCAATTCTCTCGCCATTCTACGGTGTCTTGATCGACAAGCTGGGATCGCGAAAGCTGGCCCTGCCGGGCCTCGTTGCCGTCATGGCGGCAACTTGCACCTTCGCATTGGCAAATGGATCGAAAGTGCAGTGGATCGCGCTCTGGCTGGTGTTCGGCGTGCTCCTTACCAGCATCAAGTCCACGATCTGGACCGCTGCGGTTGCCAGTGTGTTCGACAAGGGGAGGGGGCTCGCGCTGGGCTTTACCGTTGCCGGCACCGCGCTGGCGCAGGCGATCGTGCCGCCGCTCGGCAATTTCCTGATCGACGAAGTGGGATGGCGCGGGGCGTTCGTGTGGTTCGGGCTGGGGTGGGGCGGGCTGTCGCTGCTGCTCTGTGTGCTTTTCCTTTACGATGCGCATGACCGCGCGGCCAGGCGGGGCGAAACGGGCGTTTCGCGTGGCGGCGCCCATCTTCCGGGCCTGACCCGCAAGGAGGCCCTGCGCAGCCGTCCGCTATGGCAAGTGGCGATCTCGACGTTCGTGGTCATGTTGCTGACCATCGGTCTGGGGATCCATCTTTTTCCGATCCTTACCGAATCGGGGATGAGCCGGACCAATGCCGCCTGGCTCAGTTCGCTGACGGGCGTTGCCGGGATCATCGGCAAGCTGGCGACGGGCGCTCTGCTCGACAGGTTCCGGCCCAACTGGATCGGCGGCCTGACCATGGGGGTGACGGCCGTGACCTTCTTCCTGCTGACCGTGGCGATGGGATCGACGGCAGCGATCGTATTCGCCTTGCTGGTCAATGGCTATGCCGCCGGCACCAAGATGCAGATCTGCGCCTATCTGACGGCGGGCTATGCCGGCATGTGCAGTTTTGGCGCGATATATGGAATGATGTCCGCCATCGTTGCGCTCGCCTCGGGTCTAGGGCCGCTGATAGCGGGCGCGATCTACGACTATTCGGGAGGATATGGACCGTTCCTGTGGGCCGGGACGATCGGCTGCATTCTCGGCGGCGGGCTGCTGGTGACGCTGCCGGCCTACCCGCGCTGGGATAGCGCTGAGCCTATGGACGAAGCAATCGCCTGAGCCGCCTGAAAACGAAACGGGTCGGAAAAGCGTGTAGCTTTCCGGCCCGTATTCCATTCAGGTTCCGCGGTTCAGGCGGCGAGCTTGAACGGTTCGATCTCGCCCGAAAGGTAGAGCTTCTTGGCCTTGGCGCGGCTGAGCTTGCCCGAACTGGTACGCGGCAGGCTCTTGGGCGGCACCAGTTCGACCACGCAGTTCATGCCGGTGATCGAACGCACCTTGTCACGGATCAGGTCGCGCAGTTCGATGCGCTTCACCGGATCGGAGACGCGGCAGTGCACGAGGACGGCGGGAGCTTCCTCGCCATTGTCCATTTCCACCGAGAAGGCCGCGATGTCGCCATGGTTGAAGCCCGGCAGCTGTTCCACGGCCCATTCGATGTCCTGGGGCCAGTGGTTCTTGCCATTGATGATGATCATGTCCTTGGCGCGGCCGACGATGAACAGATAGCCGTTCGCCATGTAGCCCATATCGCCGGTGTCGAGCCATCCGTCGACAAGGCAGGCCTCGGTCGCTTCGGGATCGCGGAAGTAGGAGTGCATGACGCTGGTGCCGCGGCACCAGACCTTGCCGATCTTGTGGTCCGCAAGGCTCGCATCATTCTCGCCCCGGATCACCACTTCCATGTCGAGCACGGGCTTCCCGCAATTGACGATGGCGCGGTAGCGGGCCGGGCGGCTGAGGTCGCGCGGGCTACCGGAGAGGCGTTCTTCCTCGACCAGTTCGACGCGGATACCTTCGCCCGGGGGCATGATGGTGACGGCCAGCGTCGCTTCGGCAAGGCCGTAGCTGGGCAGGAAGGCAGAGGCCTTGAAGCCCGCATCGGCGAAGGCGTTGACGAAGTTCTGCATGACGTCCGGGCGGATCATGTCGGCGCCGTTGCCGGCCAGCCGCCAGCGCGACAGGTCGAAGCGGTCGTCGACATGGCTCTGGCTGGAAATGCGGCGTGCGCAGATGTCGTAGCCGAACGTCGGCGAGTACGAGATCGAGGTGCCTTCGTTGCGGGTGATGAGGTCGAGCCAGGCCAGGGGACGGCGGGCGAAGTCCTCGGTCTTGAGGTAGTCGCCCGAGACCTGGTTGGCGATCAGCGAGAGGAAGCAGCCGACCAGGCCCATGTCATGGTACCAGGGCAGCCACGAGATGCAGCGGTCGTTTTCGGCCAGTTCCATGCCGTGGCTGTGCGCGGCAAGGTTCGACATGAGCGAACGATGCGTGACCGCGACGCCGTGCGGGAAACGGGTCGAGCCGCTCGAATACTGGAGGTAGCAGATATCGTCCGGGCTGGCCTTGGGCAGTTCGACTTCGGGGGCGTCCTTGCCCGCGAAGTGGCCCAGGTGGCGTGGCCGCAACCCTGGCGTTCGGCCGCTTTCGCGGTCATCTCGGCGATCTCGTCGGGGCCGACGAGCAGGATCGGGTCCGAGCTGGAAAGCTGGACGGCCAACTGCTCGATATAGTTGTCCTTGCCGCCGAAGCTGGTCGGCAGCGGGAGCGGCACCGGCCAGGCGCCAGAGTAGACCACGCCGCAGAACAGTGCCGCAAAATCGGAGCCGGTTTCGGCGATGAGCGCCACGCGTTCACCCGGTTTCACGCCGCGAGCGACCAGCGCATGGGCGACCTTGATCGAATCCTCGCGCAGCGCGCTATACGGATAGACCTGCTTCAGCGTGCCGCGCGGGTCATGAAAATTGAATCCACGCTGGCCCTGCGCCGCATAGTCGAGCGCATCGCAGAAGGTGTCGAAATCGGCAAACCGGCGGGCAAGCGCGTCCCTGTTGGGGGTGGCGACAAGTGCTTCGCTCGTTTGCGGCACCATGTTGATGGTGTCGTTCATTTCGTTCTAACCCGTTGTTGTTATAACGTTTATCTTATCGGAACCGGGCGCTTCTAACCGGCGTTACATGAACCGGAGATAGCTGTTCCACATGCCAAGTTCCGCGCGCTCTCCCCATTCCGAGCCGACTGTGGCACGAATAGGGCAAGATGTCCGCCAAGCGTCACAATCCACAGCCCCTTACGGGACCTCGCCTGGAAGAATTGGCGCTGGCCTATGTCGCGCGTTTCGCCACTACGCAAGGCAAGTTACGCGATTATCTCCAGCGCAAGCTGCATGAGCGTGGCTGGGACGAGGAGGAACGGCCCGATATCGACCGGCTGATCGCGCGCTACGTGGAACTGGGTTACGTTGACGATGCCGGCTGGGCGCGGATGAAGGCGGGAAGCCTGCTGAGGCGCGGTTATGGGGCGCGGCGTGTGGGCGAAGCGCTCGGCCAGGCCGGTCTTGGCGAGGAACTGCGCGACGAGATGCGGCCCGATGCCGCGGCGGAGCGTCAGGCGGCGGTGGTCCTGGCGCGGCGGCGGCGGCTGGGGCCCTTCGCGCGGGAATTGCCAGATCGGCCTACGCGGGAAAAGCATATCGCGGCCATGCTTCGGGCCGGCCACCGGCTCGACATTGCCCGCAGGGTCGTCGAAGCCGACGATCCTGAAGCGGCCGAGCAATGGGCCGAATCTGACTGCGGAGACTATTGAGTGCGCCTGACCCGTTGCTTCGTTTTCGTGCTGGCCGGCCTGATGGCGGCCACGGGATGCTCTCAGGGCGATGACAAGGTGGCGGCCGGTCAGGCGTCGGGCAAGCCCGCGGTTCATTCCGAATCAGGTTTGCCGGTGGTTCCGCTCAAGGTGCAGTCGGGCGGCAGAACACACACCTTCATGGTCGAAGTGGCGCGCAGCGAAGCGGAGCAGGCCAAAGGGCTGATGTTCCGCACGCAAATGGGGGCTGACGAGGGCATGATTTTCCCGGAGCAGACGCCGCGCCGTGCCGCTTTCTGGATGCGAAACACAGTGATCCCGCTCGATATCATCTTCATCGGGACAGATCACCGCATCCTCAATATCGCGGCGAATGCGGTGCCCTACGATGAAACCCCGCTGCCGGCGAAGGGCGTGGCGATCGGCGTTCTCGAACTCAATGGCGGACGTGCGGCGCAACTGGGTATCAAGCCAGGCGATGAGGTGCGCTGGTAGGGCAGCGGGAGGCGGGGCGAGGGGTCAGTCTCCCTCGCCCAATCGCTCGACCATGGCACGAACCGAGCTAAGCTGCGGGCCATAGCGCGTGGCAAAGGCGGTTGAGCCGGTATAGCCCCACCAGTCCCAGCAGCCCATCGGGTTGAACGGCAGGGGCTGGCTCTTCTCGACCTGAGGGTAGAGCACGATCAGCCCGTTGGTATCCGCCCAGTTATTGAAGCCGAGTTGGCCGTAGACATCGTCACCCACATATTTCGCGGCCTGACCGCACCCGTGGAATACGACATGTACCGCGCACTTCGCGCCGGATTTCCGGCATCCGGCGGGGACGTAGAGGTAGCCGGTGTCGGCCATGGCGCTGAACGGGCTCAGGTAGGGGCGCTGGTCGAAGCTGCGCACTTTGCCGGAGAGCGTTTCGGCGCGCGCGCTCAGAGCCTGGCCGAGTATCTGCGTGAGGATTGCGCCGGGCTGATCGTAAGGCTTGTCGTCCACCTTGCAGCGATTCACGTAGGGATCTGCATTGGCATCGCAGGCCCCGCCCAGGGCGATGGACAGAAATGCGTGCCCGGCGGGTAAGTCTGCGATGTAGGCGAGATTGGCCGGCGGGACATGCAGGTCGGTGTAGAAGTCGTGCAGGCCTTCATCGTTGCCGAGCCCACGATGCTGTCGGCAGTGCCATGGAAAAGGTAGATGCGCTGCCGGGCGATGTGGGCGATCGGATCGATTGCGCCCAATCCCTGATACCAGTTTGCGGCCCAATAGCTTCCGCTTCCGGAAGGTGCGCCCTTCATGCAGGGCAGGGTGGCTGCCAGCCCCGTGAGGCCGCAACCGTAAGGCCCGCCAGCAACGATGCCGGCGCCGATGGTGCTTGCCGAATAGGTCACGGCGTACTGCACGGCCATGAACCCGCCCGAGGACAGGCCCGAGACCGAGGTTCTTGCCGAATCGGCACCCAGCTTCGGCAGTTGGGTGAGCGGCGGCGGCGTGCGGGCTGCCGCAAGGCCGGCACGTGCTGGTGCGAAAGTCGCAAGCACAAGAGCGCAAAGGACAATCCGGAAGAGTGACCATGGAGGCATGCGAACATTCCCCTGTTCGATATGACGCTTCGATATCGATCAAACGCAGACTTCGGCCTTTCTCCCGAAGGCACGGTGTTCCCCGGCTTGCCACATGTCCAGCCTTGAGGCGGCCGGGTCGTATCGGAAACGGAGGTACTGCCGAATGGCGGAAGCTCGTATGGCTGTTTTGGTCATGTCTCGCGCGGATGGAGCGAATATGCCCGGTGTCCGCTTTCAACACGCTTGGCATCCGCTGCGAACAGCGCTAACGCGCCGCTCATGGGAATCCTGTCCAAGATCTTCACCTGGTGGGACGGCGCCACCATCGGCACCTCGCTCTGGAGCTCGCGCAATGGCGAGCACGTCGGCACCGACGCGCAGGGCAACAAGTACTATCGTTCCAAGCGGGACAAGGTGCGTACCACCGAGGGCTATGAACGCCGCTGGGTGATCTATGTCGGCGCGAACGATGCCAGCAACGTGCCTTCCGAATGCACGGCTGGCTGCACCATTCCTATGACGGCGTGCCGGAAAGCCATCTGGCGCCGCCGCGCATCTGGGAAGTGGACTATACGCCCAACGCCACCGGTACCGCCGCCGCCTATCGCCCCCAGGGCGCGCTCGAGCGCGGCGGGAAGCGTGCCGCCGCCACCGGCGACTACGAAGCGTGGTCGCCCGACGCCTGAGGGGCGCTGCCTTGAAGCCGGTTCATGCCCTTGCACCCGTTCTCGTCCTGCTGCCGCTCCTCGCGGGGTGCGGTAGTGGCGAACCTGCGCCCGAGGCGCAGGACACCAGTGTTCCCGATGCCATCGCGGGGATGCAGGCCGGACCGGCGCAAGCCGCCAAGGGGCAGCAGATTGGCACGCCGAACAAGGATCGCGTGGTCACGCTCGGCGTCCTCAACAAGCGCAACAACCTGACGCAGGACCTGGTGATGAAGCCGGGCGAGGCGCGCCGCATCGGCAACCTCGTCGTCAAGGTGGCCACTTGCGAGAAGTCACTCCCCTGGGAGCGGCCGCAGGAAGAGGGTGCGTTTGTGCAGGTCTTCGCCGAGGAACGCCGCAATGCCGCCGAAAAACTCGGCTGGCGCAAGGTGTTCTCGGGCTGGCTGTTCAAGAATTCGCCGGCGCTCAACGTCGTCGAGCATCCGGTCTACGATGTCTGGGTCAAGGCCTGCGCTATGACCTTCCCGGGTGAAGAAGCCTTGTCCACGGCAGAGGCTTCCTCCAGCAATGCCGCAAAAGCCGCCGGCAGTGCGAGCACGGCTTCCGCGCCTGCCGCTGTATCTTCGCCGACCGCCGCGCCATCGGCCGTCGCTCCGGCTCCTGTCGCGTCCCCCGAGGCTCCCGTCGAGGATTGAGCCTGCTGTAATAGCGCAAGATAGCGCTTCTGCGGCATTTCCACAGCGCCCAGCGATGCAAGGTGCGGCGTCATGAACTGGCAGTCCAGCAAGGTCGCACCGGCCCGCCGCAGCGCCGCTACCAGCCAGCATAGCGCCACTTTCGACGAATCGGTCTCCCGCGAGAACATGCTTTCGCCGCAGAATACCCGGTCGAAGCCGACGCCGTAGAGCCCGCCGACCAGTTCGCGTTCGCCCGAATCGCATTCCAGCCAGACCTCGATCGAATGGGCATGGCCCAGTGCATGAAGGCTTTCGTAGCTGGACTGGATGCGATGGCTGATCCAGCTTCCGCCTTCGTCGTCGCTGTCCGGGCGGACGCGGCGCGGCGCGGCGCAGGCGTCCATGACCTGCGAAAAGGCGGCGTTGCAGGTGACCGTGAAGCGTCCGCGCCGCAAGGTGCGAGCGAGCGAATGCGACATGTGGAAGCCATCGAGCGGAAGAGTCGCGCGGAGGCGTGGCTCGATCCAGAAGATTTCCGGATCGTCGCGGCTGTCCGCCATCGGAAAAATTCCGCTGCGATAGGCCAGCATCAGGAGTTCCGGCTCGATCGTGGCGGGGGAGCGGGGGGCGTGCACGTGTTTATCCTGAAGGGTTTCTGCGGAATTCCATCTTGAGTTGGGGCTTCTCCACGTCAAATTGCAAGGGGCGGGAATATCTTGTCATCATGCTGCTGCACCCTCTTGTATTCCTCTCCATCTCCTTCTAGAGGCTGCCTCGCCCGCAGGAGTGTAGCTCAGTTGGTAGAGCATCGGTCTCCAAAACCGAGGGCCCACGGTTCGAGTCCGTGCACTCCTGCCAGCTTTTTATGAAAAGCGGCGATATCGCCCGCCCGGACTACTCCGCGGCGGGCGGTTTTGTTCT
>NZ_LGJH01000074.1 GCF_001298105.1 Novosphingobium sp. ST904
AACTCCTCCCTTGGCACTGGAAGACCGCTCAGCAGCAGCTCACACAGGAAATCGCTGCCTGACTTCCTGCAGCTCCGCGTCAGCTAGCGGATGCGTACGTACTGGCTGGGCGGAATGGCGCTGCAACGGTTGTCTAGGGCGACGCACGTCATAGCTACGGGCCACGTCAAACCGACGTAAGCGACGCCGAGCGGGTTGAGAGCAGGCAGAACCGTTTTCATCGCAAGGCCGCCAACCAAGGCGATGAACAGGTAGGTCGCCAAAACGCCGGAAAAAAAGCCCTTCTTCATTGCGCGACTCCATCGGGTAGAGCGGGCGGGGTGAGCATCGGCATCCAATGGGTGGGATCCCATCCGTCATGCGGTCGCTGACAAGGCGTCCAGCAGTTGCCGTGCTCATTCCAGTAAGCCGCCTCAGGGGGCTCGGCATATCCGCCAACAGACTGGTGGCCGAAGCTGTACAAGAGTTCGCCCATGCGGCACGTGAGGATAGGCGCTCCCCAGCCATCCTTGGGCGCGCTGGCGATATCCTGCCATTCCCCCGCCCCGCTCGCAGCTTCGGCGGGCTTGGGGTTCATGGCTGCGATGGCGGCGCGGGCGGTTTCCCTGTCATACGACCAATGCAGGCTCACCCATTCAGCGATGCGCTTTTCCCGATCAGAGCCGAAGATGCCGCGCTGCGCAGTGATCCCGGCAATCGCTCTCGCCACCCTCTTGACTTCCTCCCCGCTCACTTCCTCACGGGCAGGGCTCAGAGCGTCGAGGCGGCCAAGAATGTTCCCTGCCTCGGCGGTGTAGTGCTGCCAGGCCCCATAAGGCTCTCCAACCATGCCCGCGATGTATTCGGCCACGGCTTGGGTGCGCGAGTCTACGTTCTCACTCATGTTCATTCCCCCTTGGTGTGGTGGGCATCACACCGATCGGCTCGCCATCCCATCGGATCGGCGACCCAGCGGTCGATATCGGCCTCGTGCCAGCCGATCAGTCCCGCGCTGATGGGGACGGAGGCAGGGAAGGTGCCCGCCTCCATCCGGCGGTAGATGGTGCTGCGGCCCAAGCCCGTGCGGGCCTTGACGGCGGCTAGGCGGAGAAACGTGGTGCGTTCGGTCATCGCCAGCGCCTCAGGCCGCGATAGCCGGCGCGCGCCAGCCCATGGGATCTTCCACCCACGCATCGATATCGCTCTCGTACCAGGCGATCAGCCCGGCGCTGATGCGCAAGGCGGCCGGGAAGGTCCCCAGCTTCATGCGGTTGTAGATGGTGGTGCGCGACAGGCCGGTGCGGCCCGTGACCTCTGCAAGGCGCAGCAGGCTTTCGCGGCGTCGGTTGGCCGTCATCACAGTTTCCTTTCGACAAGATGGCGAAGCATATCGAGGGCCAGTGCATCGACTTCGCGGAAGTCGTCGCAGCCCTCGTCCCACTCGCCCATTCCAAGGGCGCGCAGCAGGACCTTCATGGTGTGTCGGGAGACGCGGATATGCATATCGCCCTGCTCGGCGATACGGCTGCCCAGCGCCTTAACGACGCGTTCGGTGCGGTTCCGCGCCATCACATCCACACCTCGACGATCTTCGGATCGTCATTCTCGAAGCGCGGCAAGACGACCGAGCAGAATTTCTCCCGCTGGATCGTGAAGCGCAGCTGCTCCAGGTTGTCGGAGGTCAGCACGTCGTCGGTCGCGCGCTCCTCGCGAAGCACCTCCCAACGGCGGGCGATGAAGCCCTGGGGGAAGTCGCTGGGCCGGTCGTAGATGACCCACATGTCGAGCGGCTGGCTGTTCATGCGCCCCTCCGGAGAAACCGGGCAGTGTGCCCCGCATAAACCGCAACGCACTTCCAATAGACGGCCATCGGTGCCTTATGGGTCCGCCAGCACTTCTCGGCCCTCAGCCGTGCGTCGGCGGCAAGGTCTACGAGGACTAGGCGGAGTGCTTCACGGGCGGCTCGATCGAGCTGCCGAAGCGCTTCCGCCGACGCGAGGGCCACCACTGGGTTGCGGACATCGGCGCGGCTTGAACGATCGACTTTCATGCTGCCCTCACCGTGCTGTTGCGTTGGAATTCGCCGAACGTCAGGCTGTCGTTTACGTCGCTGAGGTCGAGCCACTTGGAATAGCGCGCCCTCCCCCGCGTGGTGGCGATGACCTCCATCTGGTAGCCCGCATACGAAACGATCCAGCGCCGGTGCTTGTCGCCTATGGCCTTGAGGTGCGCCGCCAGTGCCGCCCGGCCCTCAGCCGTCACGAAGAAATACTCGCCTTCGCCGCCTTTCCCGTCGCCCTCCCAGTATGGGGAAGACGCCATATCGCGCCGCAGATCGGTGTCGCCGATCACGTAGAAGTAATTGCGGTAGGTTTCCGCGCGGGGATCGACCGGGCGACCAAGGGCGTGGTCAATGTGATCCATCGCCATGTTTTCAAGATAGCGGTTGACCTGCGTCATGCAGCAGCTCCTTCCGGCTGGTCGGCGAACGCCGGATCGTCCCAGTGCGCATTGAGGATGCGAGCGACCTTGTCGGCGATCGCCTTCTGCTCCGACATCCAGAGCGAGACGATCAGCACCGGCGCGCGCAGGCTCACTGAACTACGGCCGTCGCCGAGATCCTCAGGCGCCGCCTGGTAATGGATGGCGATGCATTCTTCCCGGCGATCGTCGGCGGTCAGGTTGCGCATGTAGGCGCTGCTGCTGGCAGTGAAGCACTCGTGGGGGGTGTCGATCATGCGAACATGTCCATCTGAGAGCCGTTATCGACCGGCAGTGCGGCAACCTCGGCGATGGTGATCTGGGAGAGGTCCAGCCCGAGCCGAACCGCGATGTCGCGGACGTGGTTCTCGTCCGCCTCGATCGAGAGTGATTGCATGCCCGACGCGCGAGCGGCCGCTGCCGTGGTGCCGGTGCCCGCGAATGGGTCGAGCACCAGGCCGCCGGCTGGGCACACCAGCTTGACCAGCCATTCCATCAGCGAGATCGGCTTGACGGTCGGGTGCGTGCGCAAGTCGGTATGGCCGCAGCTCGGCTTGCCGATCGTGTGCGCCCCGCACTCGCGGCATTCGAAGATGCGCTCGCCCTGGGTGGCTTTCGACGAATAGAAGAACCGCGCCGCCGTACCGGAATCGCCTTGGAAGGACGCGCCGTTGTCGCCGTTGCCCTTGAACGATCCGTTGTAGACGTTGCGGCACTTGTCGGCCGCCCGCTCGCCCACCGGCGCCAGGGCTCCGCGCTCGCCGTAGGCGGCGAAGGCCTCAAGCACTTCCTCGCTGCCATCGTGCAGCAGGTTGGCAGGCCACCGGCCCGGCTTACCGGCCTCCGGTTCCTGATGGATCGGCTCCGAGCCCGTCCGATAGTGGGACCAGAGCTTACCCGCGCCAGCCTTCAGCTCTTCGTCCGTCGGAATCCGGCAGGCATCGATGTTGATCGCGCCCACGCCCCAGCGCGCGGTGTTCGCCGCCACGCTGCCCTCGCTGATCGGCTTCTGCGCGAACACGATCGGCTCGACGGCTGGTTTCAGCGCCGTGCCCTTGCCCTCGTGCTCGCCGTCGAGGTTGTGCGACTTGGGGAAGCCGGTGCCGTAGAGCCACGAGAGCATGTCGCGGATCTCGAACCCGGCATCCTCGATCGCGCACGCCATCCGGTGATAGCCCTTGGTCGCGGCGAACGCGACGAGGTAGGCGCCCGGCTTCATCACTTCGAACACGCGGCGCCACGTCTCAGGGCGGAAAGCCACATCGCCGCCGTCCCACTGCTGGCCCATGAACCCTTGCGAGGACCGGGCATAGACGCCGGTGGTGCCCGATTGGATCGGCGAGCTGTCCGGCTGGCCCAAGCGGGCTACGATGCTCGCGAGGTGATAGGGCGCATCAGTGCAGACAGCGTCCACCCGCAAACCAGCAAGAAAAAGCTGGCGAAGGATCACGGTGCAATCGCCGTGGATTACGCGGGCGGTCATGATCCAACCAGCTCCCGAAAAAGGATCGGCTGTTCGGTGCCGTCGCCATAGACGGCATCCAGCCAGCGATCAGCGCGCGGCTCGTCTCCAGTCCATTTATCCGGATAGGTGCCAGCAGCGATCAGTGCACGGATCCGCGCTTCTTCCTCGGCATTTATGAGGTCGACGCGGGCGCGTGACTGAATGTCGATAACGCGTTCCAACGCCTCGGACCTGGCTTCAAGGGTCAGAGGGCCCATGCGCTGGGGGTTCTTCGCGATCGCGCCGCTCTTGAGCCGCTCCGCTCCCGCCTTGCGAAGGCGCTGCTTCGGTTCGCGCATCCAGCGGTACAGCGGCTTGAGATCAAGCAGCGGTGTAAGGTGGGCCCAGGCAGGCATCGCCACGATCGTCTCGAGGGCGGTGTCGCGCTGCGCCAAGGGGCAACCGATGCAACCGGTGCGAGCGTTGATTTCCTTCGCGTCATCGCCGCCATAGGCGTCGGCAAGGATCTGCGTCGGCCATCCGCCGAACTCGGGCATCGGTGCGTAGACCTTGAGCCAATCCCAGATCCAACACACGCGCCAGTGCAGAAGCGGCGCCAACGTGGCCAGCCGGCCCTTGATGCCCTTCGCGTCCGGAAGCACCTGCTGATACCAGCCCTGCCCGCATTCCGCGCCGTCCTTCGAACAGGACATAGCAATACGGCCGTCGCGGATCGCGCTTTCGCCCTGGCGCACGCCGGTCAGCATCAGAGCCTTGCCCGGCACGTCCAGCAGCGCCTTTTCCAGCGCCGCGGCCATCGGCTCCACCTTGATCTGGCGGGTACACCAGCGGAGGGTGTTGTTGTTTGGCGGGGGCACGCCCCGGCCGAGGATGTAGACCATGAAGCGCTTGTCGAGTGGCGCGCGCACGGTGACGACGCGTATCCAATTTCGAAGGCGCAGCTTCGCCATGATCTGGTCGGCGGCCAACTGGATGGGCGGCAGCTCTTGGCGGGTGTCTGCATAGAACACCCACAGGCATTCCGGCTGGGGCAGAAGTCCGGCGTCGATGAGGTGGATCAGAACGGTCAGCAGCGCGGTGCTGTCTTTCCCGCCCGACCAGGCCACCGCGAAATGATCGTGGTCGGACCAGTACGCGCGGAGCGACTGCAAGGTCAGCTCCACGCCCTCCGTCTGGACGTCGTGGATGGAAAGCGGCTTCATGCTGCCAGTACCACGCGCGTCTGGCCGACGCCGGTAACCGGCGACAGGTCCCCATGCTCACCGCATCCGCGCCCGGTACGGCTGGAATCGTCCGCGCTGGTGAAGTCCTGCCAGTGCACCCAGCCGTGGCCGCAATCGAAGCCCCACTCCCGGACCTTCGGACCAGTGATGAAGAGCGAGATCGCCCGCTCGCCGGGGATCACCTCGAGGCGGTGCAGCGCGTGCGCCGGGCGCTCCACGACGTCGCCGGCCCGGCGGGTGAACGTGCCTTCGGGCGTGTGCTCGATGTAGCTGCCGAACAGGAGGAAAGACGTGTTCGACCACGGGTGATCGTGCATCGCCCGATCGTCGTCGGACTTGCGGATGTCGTGGAGGTAGACGTTCACCTGCTCGTTGCGGGGGATGACCCACCAGCGGCGCAGGTAGTCGTCACCGATCACGAAGTCGGGCGCGCGCTCCATGATGGAAGCGGCCCATGCCTGCATGTCGGGGAGAGAGGCGTAAGTCAGGCGCACGAGGCGGTCCTTTCGAAGCTGGAAACTGGGAGGGCATCCCCACGCGGCCCTCGGCGCGTCCTGAAAGTCCGCAGGATTGCGGCTGGGGAGGGAATGCGGGGGACCAAAGTCTTCCTTTCCGTGACGCATTCCCTGCGATCTCGGCTCAGCCCGTCCGGCTGGCGGCGACGTCGCGCGCCTTGCGCATCGTCACGTCCACCAGGGTGCTGAGCATTTCGGGCGGCGGGACCTCAGAGAGGCCCGTGGCGCCGCGCCAGACGCGCGCGAGGTAGGCGGCAACCGCCTCCTCCTGCTCGGGTGTCAGGTGGAGGTTGCCCGCGGCAGCACCGGAGGCCGCGGGCGAGAGGGGGGAGAGTTCCGGGGCGGCGGGGGGCATGCTGCTCCGGCCGGTGCTTTGGGAGAGGGGTGAGCCGGGCGCGGTCATTTGCCGCGCTCCGGCTCGGTGCGACCCGACAGGCGGTCGGGATGGAAATGGTAGGACGAGGTGATGCCCAGCAGCAGGGCGAGCATCACCAGCGTGAAACCGATCACGGCGGGCCAGAACGCGTCCGACAGGATGAAGGCGCGCGCGGCAGCGTTCTCCGTGATGAGCCGGGAGCCGTCGTCCAGCGCATATAGCAGGCCGGTGCCGATGGCGAGTGTCGCGGCGATGATGGCCACGAAAGCCAGATGCGCGCGGATCACAGCTCACCTCGCGCAACCATGCGATCGACCACGTAGTCGATCAGATCGATGAAGTTTGTGAAGGTGACCACCGGGCCGGTGATGAGGTGCAGCCGGATCATGCCGCAGCGCCCCACTCGAGCAGCCGCAGTTCGGCCAGCGCACGAGCGTAATTGATCGCTGTGGGCTGCAGGTGCGGCGGCGCATCCAGCGCTGAGGTGAACGTCCCGATCAGTGCCTCGACGGCGCGCAGGTCAACGAGCGTTACCTGCTCGGTGCCGCGCGGGCAGTCTCGGGTAATCGTGATGGGGGATGCAATGGGCATCGACGGTCTCCATTGGGCGGTGCGCCCTGGCAAGACCGTTATGTGCGACTATCGCACCATCGTCAATTATAAATCGCACATTTAGTGCGATTTGTGCTGCGATTAGCTTTTACCGCTCAATCGCTCAGCTTCAGCCCGGACAGCCGCCGCACTTTCACTGAGGGCTGCTGTGCACGCTTCAATGACGGGAATTGCAGCACTATCCTCATCCAAAAACGCGCCCTCTCCCTGCTTGTAATAGTAAGCCTGCGAGCCGGTATAACCCCCGAATGAGTTTTTGGAATTGACTTGGCCGCCGCAAACCAACCCTCTTTTCGGAAATGCATGGGTCAACCGGTCTTCAAACTTGGCGGAATCCGGGTCTTTCAGCGCACGGAGCACAGCAGCGTGCGCTTCGTCGATCAAGACGTCCTCCGGCCTCTGCTGGCAGCTCGAAAGCGCTGCAATGCACCAAATAGCTAAAGCCGCCTTCCGAACCAAACCGGCCTCCCCATTATACGGACCTGATCTTCAGAAACTTCGTAAGCAGAAAAGCGGTTGTTTACCGAAAAAATCCTATAAAATCCGCGCTTCTGAGGCACTCTTTCTATCAGCTTCACAACATAACCGTCACCGTCCCACAGAGCAAATGCACCCGGCTGAACAGGATTGCGATCACGCTTATCGATCAATATTTGGTCACCGTGAAGAAAATCGGGCGCCATACTTTCACCGCGCGCCTCAATGAGAATGAGATCGGTCGGGCGCGCTTTAAGTTCATCCTCGATCAGAGATCGCGGTATGAGGGCCTCCTGCTTATCGCCCTCTCCAGAACCGCCGCCCCCCATGCCTGCAAACGAGGGCAACACCTCGACCAACATATAGTTGCTTTCAGGGGGCGTAACATCGCCTGTCTCACCCCGCTCGACCTCAAATTCTGCGATCAACGCTTCTAACGCCGGGATCTCGGCGAGCTTAACGGAGCGTCGTCCTGACATCATTTTGGTCGCTGCTGTGCGGTCGCGGTTCAGGGCCTGCGCTATGCGGTCGTGGGGCACGCCCAATCGCCGCAGTGCTTCGAGAATCGCGTCCGTGGTCATCCGCGCGGTTGTGCGGAAATCGCCTTGACAACGCACGTGCGATTGACGCACATCAAGTGCGTTAATGGTGCGATCAGCGCACGTCAGCAAAGGCTTGCTCCTTGAAAAGCGTGTTCGACAAGTTCGGCGGCATCCGGCCCATGGCGGAAAAAATAGGCGTTCCGTCGTCCACAGTGAAAAGCTGGGACACGGCGCTGAAGATACCGAAGTGGCGCCACGACAGTATTTTGGCTGCTGCTGCGCGATGCGGGCACACCGACGTTTCAATCAATGTGAAGCGCCCCGGGTTTCCAGGAGGCTCCAACTTGTGAGAAGGAGCATCCGTTATGAGCAAGACAACCAACAAATTTTCACCTGAAGTCCGCGAGCGGG
>NZ_LGJH01000073.1 GCF_001298105.1 Novosphingobium sp. ST904
GAACTCCTCCCTTGGCACTGGAAGACCGCTCAGCAGCAGCTCACACAGGAAATCGCTGCCTGACTTCCTGCAGCTCCGCGTCAGCTAGCGGATGCGTACCCTTCTTTCCACATGTCGTCATCGCCGCCGCCATTGGCGCTGACATCGATTACCAGACGCTGCGTAGAAGCCGCCTTCATCTGCGCGAAACAGTCATGCGTAAATTTGAAATATTGTGCCTTGTCGCTCCAAGCGAATGAGGCAACCTTCAGCGCCGCTGTGTGGTCCGCGTTGATGCGGCAGGAGTAAAGGCGATCAAAATTAGCCTCTTGCTGCAAAATCGCCGGAAGCACATGCCCCGCCGAGACCCGATGCGACATCGGAGAGCCTGCGAATTGAAGATCATAGACTGCCGGAGTGCCATAGAGTTTGGCAAATCCAAGCCACCAGCGCTGCGCTAGCAAGGCTGCCCGAAATGCCGGCGTATCTCCATGCATACGAGCCAGCAAAGCGTACGTTACGTCCTGGGCATCACGACCACTTATTCTCACGATCCTACGCCCGGCGAACGGCGTCATCTCGCCGCCCAGTTTTGCCGTAATGACCGGATAGCCCTGCTCGTCGAGTTCGACTTCGAAAGGGAAAAATCCGGTTCCTCGACGTACTTCCGCCGCGCTCTGTTCTCGCCAATTCGGCAAGCCGATGAACAAGTGGCCGTCCGCGAGCAGCGGGTTAAGTTGGGCCATGGCCGCCCACGCCTCCCCCTGCGTCATGGCACGAGACAGCTGCCCGCGTATTGACGCTGCGGCGGCTTCCAGGCGCTCTCGGGTCGTAGAGCGTTCAAGTTGCGGATGTTGCCGTTCGATTGTGTCGATGGCGAAGCGCAGATCTGCCTGCAGAGCAGCGGGCTCAAATGATTGAGGAGCAGCCGCCAAGCCGGTGTTAGGCAAAATGCATACCGAAACCACGATCGCAGCAAGGACCATTGAACAATTCATGATCGGCTTTCCTCATTTGCAGCCTCGTACGGATCACGGGCTTCCATCGAGCGATTCGTTGAAATATATGAGTTGTATTTCAACAGGAGTCCATGCGGATGAGTCATCAATTCGATCCGGGGGCGCTCACCGATCCGGCGATGATCCGACTGCTGAGTTCGCCAATGCGCCAGGAACTGATGGACACTTTGGCTGCCATCGGGGGCGAGGCGAGCGTTGCTACGTTAGCGGAAGAGCTGGGGCGTCCGGCAGATGGCTTGTATTATCACTTGCGTGCGCTCGCAGCGGCTGGGCTGATCTGCGAAGTGCCGGCGGACGATAGCGGCGATCGGCGATACCGATTGGCAAGCCACGGTGGCGGTCCAATTCGGCTGGCCTACGATCTGCGTCCTAATGGTAATGCTGCCGAACTGAGAAATTTCGCTCATGGATTGATGCAAATAGCTGAACGCGATTTCCAGGATGCGCTGGGTAGAGTGAATGCGGTAGTTTCCGGTCCTAAACGAGAATTATGGGCTTCGCGCAACAAGGGCTGGCTCAGCGATAGCGACCTGACCGAGGTCAACACTCTGCTCGAACGCTTGAGTGAATTGACGAGCCAACCGAAGGAGGAAGGCAAGAATCACCTTGTTAGCCTGGTCTTTTCGTTGGCGCCGATTGATCTACGACCGAAGCGAAGGGCTTCTCGTAAGGCACGGAAGGGACCGGTGTCGTAGCTCGCATACAGCGTGGGCCTGAGCCGTCCATTCGTCGCGACGCAAAGAGCGGGATGGCTGCCTGGAATCGGCACGTAGCAACCACTTCTGCCGTCAACCCTTGTCGGTCGCTCGGCTCTCGATTTTGCGCTACCAGGTGCGGACTGGCAGCTTGCCCATTTTGGATGCCTTCGACGGGCCGATAGCGGAATGTCGCGTTCGGAAAGGCGCGAGTGAGATGGCTGCCGATCGGGCATTACGGAAAACATCTCTGAACGGGGTTTCCGACATATCTTCAATCCGACGGGGCTTTCCGTACAGCGGACTTCATCGTATGATGATGATCGGTACATACGAGCCTTTGCAAGTTCCTTCTTGCATAAGCGGGCATTAATGCAGTCTCGCTACACGACAATCAGGCAATTTCCGACGCCTCAGGCTGGAAATCCCTGCCGTAAACTGCCGTCGGCCTCCATCATATTTTTTCTGGAAGATTGAGATCAAAGCTTCTTACGAAGAAAAAGCCGCTTTTGGCCGATGGGATGATCGTCGATTATGGCGAATACCTCAAAGCCCAGCTTTTCATAAAATCCGCTAGCCTGAAATTCGAATGTGTCGAGCCAGACCCCGATGCAATCATTGGATCGAGCGATATTTTCAGCTTGTTCCACAAGGGCTTTGCCATAGTTCTTGCCACGATATTCTAGCGGAATGGCAAGCATTTCTATAATGAGCCAGTCATAGGCGCACTGGCCCCAAAGCCCTCCTACATTGTCACCCATCTCATTGGTTAGCAACACGGCGATGGGCCGAATACACGGATCACCCGCACGCATTATGTTGTGAGTGTGTAGGGGCCTGAAAATCGCTTCGTATTCAGCGTCGGAGGGATTTTGAGATGTTTTTATAAGTAACGTCATGACGTTAGCATATATTGAAGTGCTTGATCCGCAACGACTGAGCGGGGCGTATCGCCTGAATCAATCGAAGGTTGAACCACACTAAGTCCTCCCGACAATCGGGTGTTTTCCGGCACGGCCGGTTTCGGGAGCTTGCCTTAGGGCACTGAGCGACTGACAAAGGGCGCAAAGCGGCCCCAAAGTAGCCATGCCCCTGAATATGTTATGCCCAGACAATCTAAGGTGATTGAGCAACGGCACCTACGACACCTTCGGGTGTTATCAGCGCATGGCGCATCACACATTATCCTTCGGCCAGACATCGGTCGCGATCGTGACGGGTGGGGAATCGGGAATCGGGCGCTCCGCCGCGATCAAACTGGGTAAAGCGGACCTCCCTGTCGCGCTGACCTATTTCGCAGATGAGGGCCGAGCGAATGCAGTCGTCGCCGAAATCACCGACAGCGGTGGGAGGGCCGTGGCTGTACGGACCGATGTCGGCGATGAGCAGAGCGTCGAGGCACTCTTCGATCTGGCAGAAGAGCGCTTCGGCACGGTCGACCTTCTCGTCAATTCGGCCGGGCTGAATATGACGGGCGTGATGCTGCGCGATATGGAGTTGGTCCAGTTCGATCGCCTGATGCGCGCCGATCTCTACGGTCCGTTCCTGACATGTCGGCGCATGGTGCGCGCGCTGGATGGTGCGAACCGAGGCGGCCGGATCGTCAACATATCCTCGATTCACGAACGCGCGCCACGTGCAGGTGGGGTCGACTATGACGCCGCCAAGGGAGGTCTCGCGCAGCTTACAGCGACCCTCGCGCTGGAACTCGCGCCGAAGCGTGTGGCGGTCAACGGGATCGCGCCTGGCATGATCCTGACCCCGATGAACCAGAGCGCGCTCGATCATCCCGACGAACTGCGGCGCAAGGAAATGGCAATACCTTGGGGCCGCGCAGGAACGCCGGACGAGGTGGCCGATCTGATCCTGTTCCTGCTCTCATCCGCCGCAGACTATATCACCGGCACCACGGTTACGATCGACGGCGCGCTGTCGCTGACCGTTGCGCAAGGAGCCTAACGGGAATGGCCGCCTATGTTGTCGAGGAATTGCAGACCGTCACGCTCGATATCGCCGGGCCCGACGGGCGATTGGCACATCATGATTTGATGAGCCCCTATGTGTGGATGGAGGGTGAGACCTATCGCTTGCTCGTCCGCGTCGTTCCCAATCCTTTGAGGCCGGACGATCCGACCGGAGTTATCTGGGGCGGGGAATCAGATGATGGTCTCGTTTTCCGGATGAGTGAGGCACCGGCGATCCTGCCTGGCCCTAATCCCGACGATGCCGGCGGATGCGAGGATCCGACCGTCGTGCTTGGTGAGGATAGCGCCTATCTTGTCTTCTACACTGGCGTCGATGCCGCCCGGTCACAGGGCGCTCTGCTGGTGGCGAAAGGGCGCGACCTAACCAGCCTGCGCGAACAACGGGTCATGCTCAAGGCGCCCGACGGCGAAGGCAACATCAAGGAAGCGACGCTGGCGCAGGGATCGGACGGGCGGTTCCGACTCTTCTACGAATATGCCAGGGGCAATGCCTCGCGGATCGGCATGGCGGAGGGGGCGACGGCCGAAGGTCCGTGGACGGTGATCGATGATCCATTCACGATCCGGGAGGACAGCTGGGACAATTGGCATCTGTCGACCGGACCAATCGTCCAGCAGCCAGGCTATGATCCGGTCATGTTTTACAACGGGGCGACGGTGGACGCGCGTTGGCGCATCGGCTGGATCAGCTTCGCACCCGATTTCAGCTGCGTGACCGGGCGAGGCCTTGAACCGATCCTCATGCCGCCGCCCGCCAAGAGCCGGGACGCCACCGACATTGCCTTTGCGGCGTCATGCATTGTGACTGGTGACGCAATCTGGCTCTATTATTCGTTGGAGGACAAGATCCTTCGCCGCGCACGGATCCACCGTTACGCCACGCGGTAGATCAGCCTAAGACTTGCGCGAGACGGATGATCGGCAATCTTGAGGATTGGCAGATCGGTTGCAAATGACAGGCACCGCGCGACGCATCGATTTAGATTTCGAACGGCGGCTTACAAGCGAGGCTGTTGCATCTTTGAAAGGCTAGAGTTGGCATTTTGCTGCCTCCCGCCGTCGACCCCACGCAGACACTCGGCTTTCATTTCGAAACTCCAAAGTGCAGAACGTCAGCTATATCTCGCGGCTGTCGCTCGGAGTTGTGCAATAGCGCCATCGGCAAGGGCCGCTTGCTGTTAGGGCAGAGAAGCTTTGTTCTCTAGCGCATGATCCCAAACATGTCTCGTCTGTCTCGATGCCGCACCCAATTTGTCGCGCCAAGGGGGACCCGAGATGCGGACGGTTCGCAATGCTCGGGGAGCGGACCCTATTTTGCAAGCGACGATGATCAGCGAGTGTTTGTCGATCCAGTCTTTGGCGCTCTCCAAGCGCGCCATTGCTCCCTGTAACGAAGCGGATCGCAGCTGGGCAATTATCGTCGCCCCGCATCGGACCGAACTACGCCTCGCCCCCTCAAATCGCCATAGCCATCTGCGGCGTTGCCCTTAACCGCCTCAAGTCGCGGACAGGCGGGGCGCCGAAGAGGCGACGATACTCTCGGCTAAACTGGGAAGGACTGTCATAGCCAACACGGAAGCCCGCCTCTGCCGCATCAAGCCGGTCGGCTAGCATCAGCGCCCGCGCTTCCTGCAACCGCAGCTGCTTTTGATATTGCAGCGGAGTCATGGCGGTGGCGCGGCGAAAATGATCATGGAAGCTCGACATGCTCATGCCGGCAAGGGCGGCAAGGTGCGGTCCGCTAAATGGTTCGCGGAAATGGGCCTTAAGCCAGGCGATCGCTTTAGCCAGCTGGCTGGTGCGGCTTTCGCCGCTCGCTATCGCGCGCAGGACGCCTGCGCCCGGCCCGGTCATCATCCGCACCAGCAATTCTCGCTCGATGAGCGGCGCGAGCAGCGGCGCGTTCGCCGGATCGCCGAGCAGCGCCGTCAACCGCGTCGCCGCGTCAATCAGTTCAGGTGTCATCGGGTGTAGCGTCATCCCGCCGCTCTCCTCCGTGCCCGCCGGCAGGGGCGGCAGGGTTAGCGCGATCTCCGACAACAGGGCGGGGTCGAGATAGAGGCAAAAGCAGAGATAAGGCGCGTCCGCGCTCGCGCGTGTCACAGCGCCTGTGATGGGCAGGTCAAGTGAGGCGACGAGGTAGCTGGCAGGGCCATAGTCGATCACCGCATCGCCCAGCAGCACGCGCTTGCCGCCCTGCGCGATGATGCACAGCGCCGGACGCTGCACCATATGCACCGGCTCGCCACCCTGATCCGAGCGCACCAGCGTGAGCCGAGCGATGGGCGTGTCGATGATGCCTTCGCACTCGGCGTATCGGGCAATCTGTTGAGCCAGTTCTTGATGCGCCATCAGCGCTTCTCCCAGAGCCTTCGGTATGATCCGCCTACACAGTCGATAGCGACCGATCCAGCCCGACGCTAGAAATCTGGAATATCGTGCAATCATCCCGGATGACCGTTCTACCTCCTTCCGACCAGATAGCGCCATCTAACGGGCATTGGATCGATGGTTCGGTCCGTCTGAACAGGAGTGACTATCATGACTATCGAGGACAAGGTCATCGCGATTACCGGCGCCAGCAGCGGCATCGGCGAAGGCAGGCGCGGCTGCTAGCGGCGCGCGGCGCGAAGCTAATGCTGGGCGCTCGCCGCACCGACCGGCTCGCCGCGCTGGCGGAGGAACTGAACGCAGCTGGAGGCACGATCGCCTTCGGGTCGCTCGACGTCACCGACCGCGGCGATTTCGAGGCGTTCATCGCCGCGGCAGAGGCCGAATATGGCCGCGTTGATGTATTGGTCAACAATGCGGGCCTGATGCCGCTGTCGCGCTTCGACAGCCTTAAAGTTGACGAATGGGACCGGATGATCGACGTCAACATCCGAGGCGTCCTGCACGGCATAGCCGCCGCCCTCCCTCGCTTCAAGGGCCAGGGCAGCGGCCAGTTCGTCAACATTTCTTCGATCGGCGGCTATGCCGTGTGGCCGACCTGCGGCGTCTACAGCGCGACAAAATACGCAGTGCGCGCCATCTCGGAGGCGCTGCGCATGGAGCATGACGACATTCGCGTCACCATTATCGCACCGGGCGTCGTGGAATCTGAACTGGCCCACACGATCACCGATCCGGTCGCGGCGCAGGCAATGGTCGATTTCCGCTCCATCGCGCTTACGCCGGACGCGATCGCGCGCGCCATCGCCTATGCAGTGGAGCAGCCGGCGGATGTGGATGTTAATACGCTAATCGTCCGGCCGGTTCGCTCAACAATTTGACGAGGATGGGGGCATTCGCATATTGCCCCCGTAACTCGTCCGCAGACAAAGTCCTACTCGCTCTTGAATTTCTCGAAGACTATATAGGATAAATGCGGCCAAACTTTGCAACCTCTCGAATTTTTACTACGAAGCCAACCTCAAAAATCGCGCTCGATCTGACGATCTATCTTGTCCGAACCGACCCATTTACGACATTCTGACCATGCTTTTGCTTACTTAGGTGCGGACGGTCCGATCAGGTAGCTTCCGATTAACATACGATGCCCGATTCGGTGCTTGAAATGTCAGCTCATGTCCGACCCGGCCATCAGCAAGTTTGACAGCTGCCGGGCAGCGAAGCCCCCGCCCCATGTATCGCCCCCATCAGGGACAAAGTTGGCCGGCGGGTTCAATGACATTTTCGGGCCGCCGGGCATGGCTCCGCGGCCTGCATATCGTGGACGGAAGTGTTTCTAGGCGGAACCTCGGCGATGGTGACGGCAGCAGTCTCTGCCGGACTTGCCATTTCCGCCTTCTCCTGCCGGCTGGCACCGCCGGGAACGATGGAAGTCAGTCAACGCTTCGGCCTGCCGCCGCTGCCGTCCACCGAGATCGTGATGTTCTCCACGCTGACCGACATGAAATCGCGTGAGGCCCTGCGTACCCTGGCCGCCACATTCCGCGACCATCGCCCCGGGACCAAAGTAGAACATCTCAGGCCCGATGAAACTGTCGGTCCTGTTCTGCCTACCCCATGCGCGATCCATGCCCGTGGTTCGAGTGATAGGGAACAGGGCTGAGGAGGCGAAGGGACCGAGCGCCTGAGTTGAAAATGTCATCTGTGGACGCCCCTTCGGATGCAAGCAGTAAATCGGGGTTTGTTGGCACGTAGTCGGATGCTGTCATCTGTCCGGCCTCGATGAGCAGCGCCAT
>NZ_LGJH01000072.1 GCF_001298105.1 Novosphingobium sp. ST904
CCAGCGCCTGGTCGATCGCCTCGCTTTCGACGTGCCAGCGAGCGAGACGGGAGAGTTGCCAATAGTCGTGAGTGTTGGAAGCCTCTGCCATCTTACGCAAGCCCAAATTCAGGCCCTCGGCGAGCAGGACGTTGAGCAGGCCGATCCGGTCTCCGCACGGCACGCCGGTGCGCAGATGCGTGAAGGCATCGGTGAAACCCAGCGCGGTATCGACTTCGAGCAGGAGATCGGTGATGCGGACGGGCGGCAGCCGGCGATACAAATCGAGCACCAGATCCTCGATCCCATCCGGCGCGTCAGCGGTGAGGCGATCAATGCGCAGCGTGCCGTCCTCGATGCTGCCTTTCGGAATTGTACCGCTGCGCGCGGCGCGACCGAGCCGGGCAAGGCCATCGGCGAGACGCACCTTGCGGTCAGCCAGCCAGACATACGGGTCAGACGGGACCGCTAGCTTCGCGGCATGCGCGACCGCCGTCGGCACGAGGACGTGGCGCAGGTCACCATACCGATGCGAGCGATCGAGCCATATGTCGCCCGAGCGCAGCGCGTCGCGCAAGTGGAACATGACCGCGACTTCCCGGAGGCGGGCATCATCATCGCCCTTCGCCCGCAATTGTCGCCGCCATTTGGAATGCGGGCGCAAGAAATCGTCGGCCGCCGGAACTGCGCCCTTGGTAGCGATGACGGTAGCCGCGTCCAGCAAAGGCCGTGCAACCGCCGCAGCTTTGAGGTCGAGGCATCGCAGCATGCGCGGGGCATACCGACGGAAGCGGTGATACCCCTGATCAACATGGGCCAGCGGATCGTCGCCCAAGGTGTCCGTCAACGTCTTGGCCGTAGCGACGAGGCTCGTGAGCCGTTCCCATCCCGCCCCGCGCGCGACCGCATCTTCCAGCGACGCGCCGTCGCCATGCGCTTCGAGCAATGATTGACCGAGTGCAGTGAAGCCGTTCAAAGTCGCAGTGGTAGCGCCTCTGGTTTCTACGACCCGCGCGTCATGCAGTTGCTTCGCGTCGCGCCAGGTGCGGCCAACGATCCGGTCATGTGTTTCGATCACCGCATCCGCCATCGCAGTGACCCATTCAATGACGCAGACCGCCATGATAGCGCGGCGCCGATCGGCGCCGAGGTCGCGCAGGCCATCGGCGAAGTAGCGCTCGCCCTGCCGGCGTAGCCGGGCGACGCGATGCGGTGGAACACCGGCAAGTAAACCATCATTGAGGTTCATCGCGCGCAGGAACTCGAGTCGGTCGAGCAGCCGGTTCGCCGCGGCGGAGTTGTTGCCCGGCTCAATCCGGCGCAGCCAGATGAAGCGGCTGATCGCCCCCGGCAGCATCTCGGTAGTCAGTCTGTCGAGCCCATCACAGGCGACGGGATCGAGACGGGCCGCGATCCGCTTCTCGATCGACGTTCGGCGGCGACGAGCGCGTCCGCGCACAAACGCTCGATTGTCGTGATCGCCGGCAGGATGGTCATGGTTTCACGGCAGCGGGCAATGAAGCGCCGGGCAAGGTCGTCGTTTGAGCGTGCCTGCTCGGCTTCGGCGAGAAGCCAATCGCGGAAAGCCCTGGCATACGGTCCCCGTCCGGGGAACATTCTGTATCCGTAGATACGGCGCAGCGCCTCCATGTGCTGGTGGCGGGTTTGGCGTCGAACGGCATAGGCCGCGAGCGTCTCGCCAGCGATGCCAAGCTGGGCGCCTAGAAAGGCAGATACGGTGTGGGGGATCAGTTCGCCGGGAGCAAGGGTCCGGCCTGGATATCGCAGCGCGCACAACTGCAGGGCGAACCCGATGCGGTTCTCCGGTCGGCGACGCCGGTCGATATGAATCAGGTCATCGTCTGCCAGAATATAATGGCGCAGCAGCGCCGCTTCGTCAGTCGGTAGGTCGAGTAGGGCCGAACGCTGTCGGGCGCTGAGGATATGGCGTCTCGGCATGCACGGCTTGTCCCCATTGAACAGCAGTCTGTTTTGGACAACACTGACCCCACGCAAATCAAGGCTTTTCGAGGCCTAATTCCAGAAGGGTTCAATTGGGACAGCGCGCCGCCATCTACGCCAGGGTTTCGACAGCCGACCAGTCGTGCGAACGGCAGCTCCGCGACCTGGCCGGCTTTGCCGAGCGTGGCGGCTATGAAGTGGTCGAGGTCTTCCGCGAAACCGCGTCGGGCATGAAGGCAAACCGTTCGGCGCGGGCTGAGGTGATGAAGCTGGCGCAGGCACGCCATATCGATGCGATCCTCGTTACCGAACTCAGTCGCTGGGGGCGTTCGACCCAGGACCTGCTCGATACACTCAACCGGCTGTCGGGCTGGCGCGTGTCGGTGGTCGCGATGAGCGGCATGACGTTCGAGGTCGATACGCCGCATGGGCGGATGATGGCGACGATGCTCGCAGGTATAGCCCAGTTCGAGCGCGACATGCTGAGCGAGCGGGTCCGCTCTGGCCTTGCTGCAGCGCGGGCACGTGGCCGCAAACTCGGCCGGCAACTGGGGGAGCGACCCAAGTCGGACCGCCTCGCGCCCAAAGTGTTGGCGCATATCGCCGAGGGGCGGAGCTATCGCTGGATCGCTCGCGACCTGGGACTCAGCAAGAACACGGTCGCCGGGATCGTGGCTCGCGCACGGGGTAACGTGAGCCCTGATGTCACGGTGACGACATGACCGGGGCGTCTGGACGGCTGCGTCCCGATCCCCGGCGCAAGGCGCGGTTTCGCGAAATCGCCCGAGGCATTGTCGCCAAGGATCGCTACAATCGGAAGTACGGGATCGCCGTCGACACTGCTGGCGCCATCGCGCAGGCGCTAGAGCGCGCGTACCGCGATGGAGTCCGGGACGACCCGGCCGCAGCCGTTCAAGCGCCCGAACAGGATGATGCCGGCCCGCTGGAATGGGCGTTGATCCCACCACGACCGCGAGATGCCTTCTGGAGTATCTGCCTATACACCCTGGGCCGCGATACCGATCTCCCACGTGACGGCCATCTCGCTCCGGCTATTACCGAACGCGGAACGCCCGGATGGACACTCGTGGCAGGAGGGTACACCCCTGACAGGGTGATCAGCGATAGGAGCATTGGCCCGCTTGTCCGCCTCGGCCTTATCGCGCTCGCAGTCGATTTACCGGTTCGCATGATCGTAACCGCACAGGGGAAGGAAACATGGGCTCTCTTCTGCCAGCGCGGTGGGATGTACCCTGAGGATCTCACTGACATTTGATCCATTTGATCGACATCCATCCGGCGGAATGGTGAAGGGCAGCATCCGCCAACGAACCGGCCATAGAACACGGGGCACGCGCCTCTTGAAAGCGGACATTCGTTCAGCCTGAGATTGTGGGGCCGCTATGTCGCGGATTCGGAAAATCCCATTTCACGCATGCTGGCGAGGACGGCGGACTTCATACAACGCCCTGCAATTTGGCCTGCCCTAGGCTTGACGTCCCCAATAGGATTTCAAGAAACGTCGGACCTCCCGCTCAACCTGCGCTCCCTCGGGGCAACCTCCGAAACCCCCATGGGAGCCAGCTTCGTCGATGAACAGTTCAGCCGGTATGCCATGGTTACGCAGTGCCCAATGCATGCGGACGGCGTTCGACAGGAACAGGTCGCGGGTGCCGGCTGTGAGCAACGTAGGGGGAAAGCCCTTGGAGAAGTCCCCGAAGAGCGGCGAGAGGTAGGGATGGGCCAGATCGTGGCCGGCAGCATAAAGCAGGTTGGCCCGCATGAGGCTTTCAGTAAGCCGCGCATCCAGGCCTAGGTTCGTCTGAAAGCTGTCCCCGCTCTCTGTGAGATCAAGCTCCGGTGTGCCGAGATAGGCCGCCGCGGGTAAGGGTAGGCCCTCATCCCGTGCGCGCAAGATCATAGCGGCTGCGAGGTTGCCGCCAGCCGATCCACCGCCGATGATGATTTCTTCCGGTCGGTGTAGGGTCAGAAGCTTGCGATATGCAGCCACACAGTCGTCCAGCGGCGCAGGGTAGGGGTAATCTGGCGGCATCCGGTAATCGACCGTCCAGACCTTTGAGCCGTAGCGCGCTGCGCTCGCCATTCCGAATGCACGGCAAAGAGCTCCCCCTCCCATAACCAGCCCGCCGCCATGGATGTCGAGATAGACGAACCGATCATCGACTTGGGTATGCTGCGGAGTGATGGCGAATACCGTCGCCTCACCGACCCTGAGTTCTTCGACCGTGGCAGCAACGCTCGATGCTACTGCGGCCACCATCGGCATCACGGCGGCATCCATCTTCGCGGCATAGTCGCGCCAAGCCTCCGGCTGGTCAACGGGAGGGTAGGGCAGCGCTACCATTGTAGGCTCCGCCATGATGGCCTGCGCCTCATGGCTGATTGACTTCGGGTTGGGAATGGTTCGAGCGGGTAGATGGACGCCGTTGGTTTTGGGAACCGGACCTTGAGCGGCTTGAGAACTCGACATGAAATCCACCTGACTGGCTGCTGCGTAGGGAACGACTGTCTTGGCGAACTGGCTACGCGAAAACTTCATTCGCTCTGCCCCGCTTTGTCCTAAACGAGAGCAGATCGTGCTGGTGTCCGCAATGGCAGTTAGGATCGACTTACAACGACTTCATCCAATGGCAGCTTCTAGCCCGTTTCCTCGGCTGGTCTACGCTCGGTGTTGGGACCTGCCCAGCCATAAACCAGTGTCTTGCACCGTTCAGAATTACTTCGTGTGTGTACGGCGCTGCATAGTCATTCAAGGATGCGGCGGCGATTTCGAAGATCGCGTTGTCCGCGAACCAGTTGGCCATTTGCATTGGATCAGCAACTTGCCAGGCCAGTGCATAGACCCCGCCATTCGTGCGGCCCGCAAATTGCGCAAGCTCGCCGGTGAGATTCTCGGGCTGGAGGATCAACAAGGTGATGTCTGCAACTTCGACGGGGGTTGCCTGGGCAGGTTCTGGCCAGGAGATCGTCCGAGCCGGCCCGGCTTTTCCGTCCAGAACCTCGACCAGAAATTTCAGCGCAACCTCGGGATAACGCGGAGCACACACGACATGCGCAAGCGCATGCGGTTTAGCTGGCCGTCCAACTGCCCAATCGCGGCGCCAGTTCGGCAAATCCCAGGGATCGTTGGGCATGCGGTGCTCCGTTAACTCCATAATCAACCCGCCGGTGTTCTTGGGGTGCAGGAAGATCAGGCCCGGCCCCTCGGTGTTGATCTTGATCCCCAATTCGTCACAGCGCTCGCGCCCCGCGCGGACGCTGTCGATGCGAAACGAGATTGAGTGGTAGCCAGGCCCCGCCTTGGCGAGGTAGCGCGCGTACATAAAGCTCATGTCTTCGGCGTGCCGGGGCGACATCACTTCGATCATGTGGTCGGCGACGTAGAGGAGCGCGGCATCACGATCCTGGGGTGCAAAATAGCTTTCGTGAAAGGTGATGCCACCGAACACGTGCGTATATATCTGCCGGAGACGCTCGCACTCGGCTGCTGCGTGGATCGTGTGCAGGTATCGGGCGGGATGCAGCGGGTTAGCTTGCGTCATTTGACATGCTCGCGTTTGTTCGATTTCTACGTGCGGCCAGCAAGCGTCAGCCCCCAACAATTGCCTTCATCTCGAGAAAATCGCGCAGCCCGTAAGCGCCGCCTTCACGGCCATTGCCAGAGCGCTTGTATCCGCCAAACGGTGCATCCGGAACCGGTCCCCATGCGTTGATCGCCACCAGCCCGGCACGCAACTGGCCGGCTACGCGGCGCGCAAGTTCAGGATCACCGGTAATCGCGGCAGAAAGGCCGTAATCAGAGTCGTTGGCCGCCGCGATACCTTCGTCGAGCGTGTCGTAAGCCGTAATCGTCGCGACTGGCCCGAATGTCTCCTCATGGAAGATCCGCATCGTCCGCGTGACGCCGCTCAGCACTGTCGGACGGACGTAATAGCCGCAATTCATGCCATCGGGCCTGCCAAGACCTCCCGCGAGGAGCGAGGCACCCTCGTCAATGGCTGACTGGATCAGGTCCTGGATCTTGTCGAACTGCGCCTTGTTGACCACCGGTCCGATGTGTCCGCCACTGTCGCCCGGATTGCCGACGGCAGTGTTCGCGAACATTCGTGATGCAAAATCCTCGACATCAACTTTCTGGTCCGACTGAACGATCAGACGCGTAGGTGCGATGCAGGTCTGCCCGGAATTGCCGAGGACGCCGGCCAGGACGTTGCCCAGGTGTGCCTCGATGTCCGCGCCGGGAAGAACAAGATTGGGTCCCTTGCCGCCCAGCTCCTGGTGGACACGCTTCACTGTCTGTGCCGCCGTTTGCGCAACGGCAATCCCAGCGCGGGTGGAGCCTGTGAAACTCACCATGTCGATGCCGGGATGCGCGGCAATTGCTGCGCCGACGCCGACTCCATCGCCGAGGACAAGATTGAAGACGCCTGCCGGAAGCCCGGCCGCTTCGAGAATCTCGGCTAGGATGATGGCGTTGGTCGGGCATTCCTCGGACGGCTTGAGGATCATCGTATTGCCCGCGGCAATGCAGGGCGCGACCTTTGACGCGATCTGGTTGATCGGCCAGTTCCAGGGTGTGATCATGCCGACGACACCAACCGGCTCATGCACGACCCGCGCGCCGCGCACTTCTTCGTCCCAGACAAAATCCTTCAGCGCGCGCGCGGCCGACTTGAAATGGCCAAGACCGGCGGGTGCCTGAGCGGCGGTGGCAAAACTGATCGGCGCGCCCATTTCCTCGCTGATTGCGGCAGCCATGTCGCCCACGCGCGCCTTGTAGATCTCTCCGATGCGATCGAGCAGCGAAAGCCGTTCGGCGACCGTGGTCCGCGCAAAACCGGGAAACGCCGCACGCGCAGCCGCGACCGCAGCTTCGACATCGACCGGCGTTCCAAGCGCCATCACGGCGCACGCTTCCTCGGTAGCCGGGTTGATCACATCGTGCCGCAAGCCACCTTCGCTGGGCACCCAGCGGCCGCCGATGAAGTGGAGGGCGTAGCGTGGATGGTACGCTAAACAACGCTCTCATGACTGCCATCTGCGCTGCAGAACGAGTTTATCCTGCCGCCGACCTTTCGGCTAGCGGTGAATTTGGCCTGGCCGGAGTGCCGCGGGCTCCT
>NZ_LGJH01000071.1 GCF_001298105.1 Novosphingobium sp. ST904
CGCTCGCGGACTTCAGGTGAAAATTTGTTGGTTGTCTTGCTCATAACGGATGCTCCTTCTCACAAGTTGGAGCCTCCTGGAAACCCGGGGCGCTTCAAAAGTGAAGGTGCTTGTCAGATAGATCGGCGGAGCCACTGCCCCAAATGCCGCATCGGTTGCCACGCCGTACGTTGCGGCAATCGTCTCGGGTGCTTGTTCTTTCGTCATCAGGGCCTCTTAATACACCGCAGGATCGCACTCAAACCTTCGACCGTGTTATTTGGCCTCGGGTATTTCACCAATCCGTGTCGTCCACGCCAGATTTTTCGGCGCTCGTTTCGTGTCGAAAGACCGCACCTCGCAACATTGCGAAGCAAGGATGACGGAATTCCGCGCGAAGCGATTATTGAGATTGTCCATCGCCGCGAACAGCGCAGGCGCCTTGGGATCCGCTGTGGCGAACAGGCCGCTAGCCCGCCTGAACGTTTCCTAAAGGCGGACGCACTCAGATCGCGACACCTTTTCCTTGATGGGTCTAGTGGACCTACTGTGCTACGGACTGGTCATCACTCGATCTTGTTGGTAGTCATCTTGTGACTGGGAGACAATTGCGCTCTCACTTGCTGGCGGGGACGGATGTTGAAATGCTGCTTTTCCAAGCGCAGAGAGCGGGCGCGGCGCCCGAGTATCAGGGGCGGATCGGTTGCGGGCCGAGCCTCACTGCTGGACGTAACGCGAAGCCTTCATCTTCCATGGCGGACAGGCTTTGACGGTCGGTAAAAAGGAACGCGCCGTGGGGAACTATAAGGTTCTGTGGTGGGCGCTGATCGCCGTGCTGACGGTGACGTTCGGCATACTGAGCGTGTCCGGGGTGGAGGTTTACCGGAAGGCCCCGCCGATCCCGGCGCAGGTCGTCACCGCGTCGGGTCAGGTACTGATGACGCGCGAGGACATTCTCGACGGCCAGAATGCCTGGCAGAGCACCGGCGGGATGCAACTCGGTTCGATCTGGGGGCATGGTGCCTATCAGGCGCCGGACTGGTCCGCCGACTGGCTGCATCGCGAGTTGGTCGCCTGGCTCGACCTTGCGGCACGGGACACGCTGGACAAGCCCTTCGACGCACTTGATGGCGAACAGAAGGCTGCGCTGACCTATCGCCTGAAGCAGGAATATCGCCACAACAGCTATGATACGGCGAGCGGCGTGGTGACGGTCTCTGACCGCCGCGCGCAGGCGATCGCCCAGACCGCCAGCTATTATGAGCGGCTCTACGGCTCCGATCCCACGCTGCGGCCCACCCGCGATAATTATGCGATGAAGGAAGGCACGCTGCCAGATCCGGCGCAGCGGGCGAAGCTGACCAATTTCTTCTTCTGGACGGCCTGGGCCGCAGCGACCGAGCGGCCGGGCACGATCGCTACCTATACCAACAACTGGCCGCCCGAGCCACTGATCGGCAATTATCCGACGCCGGAAAATATCCTGTGGTCGCTCGCCTGCGTCGTCATCCTGATCGCGGGGGTGGGCGCGCTGATCTGGGGCTGGGCGTTCCTGCGCCGCCACGCGGCACGCAGCTGGTCGCGGCGGCGAACGACCCGTTGCAAGTCGCCGGTCTGACGCCATCGCAAAAGGCACTCGGCAAATATCTGTTCGTGGTGCTGGCCCTGTTCATATTCCAGGTCTTCATCGGCGCCTTCACGGCCCATTATACGATCGAGGGGCAGAGCTTTTACGGCATCAATGTCTCGCAATATTTTCCCTACGCGCTGACCCGTACCTGGCATGTGCAGAGCGCGGTGCTGTGGATCGCCACCGCGTTTCTGGCTGCCGGCCTGTTCCTGGCCCCGGTCATCCACCGCAGCGATCCCAAATATCAGAAGCTGGGCGTCAACATCCTGTTCTGGGCGCTGATCGTCGTGGTCGCCGGATCCTTCATCGGCAATTATTTGGCGCTCTCCCATGCGCTGCCGGCGAAACTCAGCTTCTGGCTGGGCCATCAGGGTTACGAGTATCTGGACCTCGGGCGGGTGTGGCAGATCGGGCTATTCGTCGGGTTGCTCCTCTGGTTGGTGCTGATGCTGCGGGGAATGGTGCCGGCATTGCGTGCCAAGGGCGGCGACAAGAGCTTGCTGGCGCTGCTCACCATCGCCACCATCGCGATCGGCCTGTTTTATGGCACGGGGCTGTTCTACGGCGAGCGGACCAACATCACGATCATGGAATATTGGCGCTGGTGGGTCGTCCATCTGTGGGTGGAGGGCATATTCGAGGTCTTCGCGACCTCGGCTATCGCCTTTATCTTCGCAACGATGGGGCTGGTGTCGCGGCGGGTGGCGACAGCGGCCAGCCTGGCATCGGCGTCGCTGTTCATGGTCGGCGGCGTGCCGGGCACCTTCCACCATATGTACTTCTCCGGCACGACCACGCCAATCATGGCGGTGGGCGCTGCGTTCAGCGCCCTGGAAGTCGTGCCGCTGATCGTACTCGGCTATGAGGCCTTCGAGCATTGGAGCCTGCGCGAGCGCACGCCGTGGATGCGCGCGGTCAAATGGCCGCTGATGTGCTTCATCGCGGTGGCGTTCTGGAACATGCTGGGCGCCGGCGTCTTCGGCTTCATGATCAACACGCCGGTCGCGCTGTTCTACCTGCAAGGGCTGAACACAACGGCCGTTCATGCCCATGCGGCGCTGTTCGGGGTGTATGGTTTCCTGGCGCTCGGCTTCACCCTGCTGGTGCTGCGCTATATCCGCCCCGACATTCGGTTCAACGATCGGTTGATGGCCACCGGCTTCTGGGGGCTCAACGCCGGGCTGGTCCTGATGATCTTCACCAGCCTGCTGCCGGTCGGGTTATTCCAGTTCCAGGCCAGCGTCACCACCGGCATGTGGTACGCGCGCAGCGACACCTTCCTGCAGCAAGGCTTCCTCGAAACCCTGCGCTGGGTCCGTACCTTCGGGGATGTCGTGTTCATGGTCGGCGCCATCGCTATCGCCTGGCAGGTGGTGATCCTGGGTCTGTGGAGGAAGGGTGCTCGCGTATGACTGAGGCCGCCGCCAAACAGGATCACAAAGCCGAAGCGCCGATCTGGCTCCAGGGCAGCTTCCGGCTGCTGTTCACCGGCGGCGCGCTCTGGGCGCTTGTCGTCGTCGCGCTCTGGGTCGGCGCGCTGGATGGAGCGTGGTCCGTGCCGACGGCAATGGAGCCGCTTGTCTGGCATCAGCATGAGATGCTGTTCGGCTATCTCGGCGCGGTCATCGCCGGCTTCCTGAGCGCGGCGATCCCCAACTGGACCGAGCGGCCGGTGATGACGGGCTGGCCGGTGGCGGCGTTCGTCGGCTTGTGGGCGGCCGCCCGGCTCGCGGTGCTGTTCTCCGCTTATGTGCCGCCGCTCGTCGGCTCGGTGCTCGATGTCGGCTTCCTGCTCGCACTATTCGGCTATGCGGCGCGGCAGATCTTCGCGGCGCGCAACCGCAACAAGCCGATTCTGATCGTCCTCCTGCTGTTCGCCGCCGCTTGTGGGCTGGATCATGCCGCGGCCAGGGGGCTGACCACCGATCCGGCTATCGGGATGCGGGCCGGCTTCGCGCTGGTCCTCATGCTGATCGCGATCATCGGCGGACGGATCATCCCGGCCTTCACCCGCAACTGGCTGACCAAGCATGGCCGCACGGATGGGTTGCCGATCATGGCCAACCGGTTCGACCATGCCGGGCTCGCGGTTACGGCGATTGCCCTGGCAGGCTGGGTGTTCGCACCGGCGGCGCATCCGGTGGCCTGGCTGCTGCTCGTCGCCGGCGCATCGCAAGCCGTGCGGCAGACCCGCTGGGCCGGGCTGAGTGCGATCGGCGATCCATTGGTCTTCGTCCTGCACGTCGCCTACGCATGGTTGCCGGCGGGACTGTTGCTGCTCGGGGCTGCTATCCTGTGGCCTGCCGTGCCCGTATCGAGCGCAATGCATGCGCTGGGCGCCGGCGCGATGGCGGGAATGACACTGGCGGTGATGACGCGGGCGACACGCGGTCATACCGGCCGCCCGTTGGAAGCGGATGGCGGCACGGTCGCCATCTATGTGCTGGTCAATCTGGGCGCGCTGCTGCGGGTCGCCGCGCCGGTGCTGCCGCTCGACTATATGCTGAGCATTCGTCTGGCCGGCGGCCTGTGGGGCGGCGCCTTCCTGCTGTTCATCTTCGTCTACGGCCGCATGGCGTTGCAACGGCCTGCCAGAGATCAAGCCTGATCACGGCGTTGGCGGCGTATCGAACAAGATCGTGAGCAGCAGCCGCGCATCTTCGATGCCTTGGACGGAGTGCTGATCGCCGCGCTCCAGATAGACCCAATCGCCAGCGCCGAGCGCAATATTCGTTGGTCCCAACGTGACCCGACCTTCCAGGCAATGCAGCGTCAGATAACCGGCAACATGATGTGGCGGTATGGTCGATCCCGCGGGAACGACGAGGTGAATGGCCTCGAACCGGTCGGATTTGACCAGCGCGGCCGTCCCGGCGGCCCCGCGCTCGGGAGCCAATGCCCCCAGATGGATCACTTCGCCGGACTTTGCATGCTGGAGCGCCATTCTCAGATCCCCTTCGAGACAGTCTTATACAATCCTATCCGACAACGCGCGAACGGCGTGGAAGTCACCGGTGCCACTGAATACACCAGCACGCGCTGCCAGCAGGTAAACCCTTGGAACGGATGCCCGGAAACGCTCGTTACTCTGGTGAGCGAAGACAGTATGGCGCGATACTCCACAGGCGACCATGTAAGCTGGAATTCCGAAGCCGGCCATGTGAGCGGCAGGATCATCAAACTGCATGATCGGGATTTCGATTACAAAGGCCACCGGCATCGCGCCTCGAAGGAGGCACCCCAGTACGAGATCGCCAGCGACAAGACCGACCACATCGCGGCGCACAAGGAAGACGCGCTGAAAACGATCGACTGATGGCGACGGCCTTCACCACCATCGGTCACCCGCAATGACCGCTCTCGGCAGAAGCCACCGTTCGGACAGTAGCTTGAATGGCTCCTTTGTCACACAATCCGCCCTTCGTAAGTGCGTCGGCGACAAGAGCGTGGCGGCGGTGTTACCGGTCTAGATCTCGCGCCGTTTTCTCCGCCGCCGCGCGATTCTGATCGCGCGTCTCATCCCGGCGCTGCTCGACCTCGCGCACGCGCGGGGCTCGCACTCTGCCACCGCGCTCTAGGGTCTGTGCAACCGCTTCTCGAGCCGCGACTTTCATGCGTGCCGCTTCTGGTGTCGCGTGCCCATATTTCTTGTCGATTGCCGCTTCCATCGCGGCGACCTGCTTGGCGCCGGGGTTTGTGCTCTTGTCCTGAAGGCGCTCCGCCTGCGTCATCTGCCTGAAATCGGCCGCTACTTGGCGGTCACGATCCTGGCGGGCCAGATCGCGCGTACCGTTCGATCGTTCGCTAGGCTTGCTGCCCGCAGCCTGCTCCGTTCTGTCGTCAGCCATTATCCCTTAGCTCCTTTCAAAAAGGCCAAAGCCTCGCTGTCATGTCCGCTGTTGTCGCCCTCGTGGGAAGTAGATGCGCTTTCCGGGCTTGCAGCGGCTTCCGCCCCGTCCACGTTCACATTCGCGCTGTGTGCCCTCACAGCGGCATTTTCCGCCGTCTCAGAAGGCGAGCCGTCCCGGGCCGCCAATTCGTCAAAGTCCATGCCGGCGAAGTCGGGCGACAAGCCCAGGGCGGCAAAGAATGCCGCCGCCTTGTGCGGATCTCCGTCGGCGGGCAGCTCATCGAACGGAAAGCCAACCAGGCGCGCGAAATCGACGCCGCTTTCCGCCTCGGCATCGGACATTTCAGGAGACTCGATGCTTTCGATAAACGCCAGCGAGCGCCTTGCGATCGAAGGATCTAGCGGCCGCGGTATGATCGGCGGCGGGGCGACGCTCGACGCCTTCGCCATCCACTTATCCTTGTAGTATCGAATTTTCCCGCCCTTCAGCGGGGGGATGCCGGCGCGCAGAACGATCACGTCGTCTTGCGAGAGCAAAAGAAGCTCTTGCGGCAGCATGAGGGGCCGGCGCTGATCGGAGGTGGACACTGACCCCTCAAAGGCATCCCACACGCGCTTAGAGCGTGATTTTGCCTCAAAGGTGTAGTTGCCGAGGCGTTCGGATAGTTCTTTCGCCACGTCGACGTGCTTGGGCGTAAAGACCAGCTCAACGCCGCAGTTCTGGACAATCTCGCTCGTTACGTCGGGGCCGTACACATCGCGCAACTGCGCGCGGGCCTGAATGACCGGCAGCAGGCGAATCCCGTAGCCGGCGACGTAGCTGAAGCCCGACGCGATCACGCTGGCACGGCCGAGGCGCGCGAACTCATCGAGCAGCAGGAGCAGCTTGAGCGGATGCCTGCCGGTCTTTTCGTCCGGCAGCTCGCGCACATTCAGGTCGATGAGCTGTTGAAACAGCAGATTGTAAATGTCCGATACGCGCTCGATGTTGTCGGGCGAAACGCCGAGGTAGAGCGAGATCGGGCGCGAACGGAACTCGCGCAGGTCGAAATCCGATTCCGACGTGGCTGCATCCACATAGGGATTGATCCAAAGATTGATTTTGGCCGACACGGACTGGCGAATGCCGGTGAATGTGTTGGCCGAGCTGGAGATCCAGTCATTCAGTGCCGAAATGCAGGCTTCCGACAAGGGGTCGCCCGCCGCCTGCCTGTCCTTGATGATCTTCGGAAAGCGCTCTTTCGCATCGCCGGCGCTGAAGTTGCGATAGACCTCGCCCATGGTGAAGGGAAGGGCGGGAGTTGCCGCGATATAGGGGTCGGTTCCGGCTGAGGGCGGAATGACACCCTCTCATGACTGCCATCCGAAACGCTGGTCGAGTTTACTCCTTCGCCGGCTGCAAGACCAGCGGTTACATTGACCTTGGCGGGTGTGCCG
>NZ_LGJH01000070.1 GCF_001298105.1 Novosphingobium sp. ST904
CGCTGAGGCCGAAGACAATTACTATGCAGCCCTCGAGAACCTCGATATGGCTGCATAGCCAAATGAAAACTGCCTCCTGAAAACCCGGGGCGCTTCACAGCATGGGCAGGCAGGTTTTGCCGCTGCCTGGCTTCGCGAAAGCGGCCTTGGCTGGGCTGCAGATCTCGCCGCCGACTTCCCGACGCCTGTCACGCACATCCCAGGAGAAGCATAATGCGATTTTCCCGCATCGCGCACGCCTTTCTTCCCTCGGCCTCGATCGCCTGCGTTGGCCTCGCCGCCGTCTCGCTCGCCGTTCCCGCGCCGGACGCCCACGCACAGTTCACCGTGTTCGATCCCACCAACTACGCACAGAACATCCTGACGGCGGCCCGCACGCTTCAGCAGGTCAACCAGCAGATCCAGCAACTGCAAAACGAGGCGCAGATGCTCGTGAACCAGGGCAGGAACCTTGCGCGCATCGACTTTCCCGAACTCGATGCCATCAAGACCAAGCTTGCCCAAATCGATACGCTCATGGCCCGCGCCACCGGCATCGACTTCAAGGTCGATCAACTCGACGAGAAGTTTGCCAAGCTCTTTCCGCAGGATTTCAGCTCGGCATTGACCAGTGATACCCGCGTCCGCGATGCCCGCAGTCGTCTCGATGCCAGCATCTCCGCGTACCGCCAGACGATGACTGTCCAGTCCGGCATCGTCGAGAACATCCAGGACGATGCCCGCTCGCTGGGCGCGATCGTGGCCCGCAGCCAGGATGCACAAGGAGCACTCCAGGCCCAGCAGGCCACCAACCAGATCCTGGCGCTGACCGCCAAGCAACAATTCCAGCTCCAGCAGATGATGGCCGCCCAGTTCCGCAGCGAAGCACTCGAGCAGACTCGCCGAGAAACGCAAGGCACAGAGGCGCGTGCCGCCACCAAGAAATTCCTCGGCTCCGGATCGGCCTACACGCCCGATTAGTCCTTGCGGGCCGCAAAGGCCCGGTCCGGCAAGGCGACGACGCGCATCCTCTCGCGTCGCCGCCGTCGCGAGGCGCAGCCCAACTCCCCAGCTGCGCCTCGCGACCCTCCTCCCCTTGAATGGAAGGTGTGCGCCTTGAACGACCTCAACGTCATCGATCGCTTCCTGCAGGCATTCATTACCTACATCGACAGCGGCTTCGGTCTTCTTGGGTCCGATGTCGGCTTCCTGTCGGCGACGCTGATCGGGATCGACGTAACACTGGCCGGCCTGTTCTGGGCGATGGGCGGAGAAGACAACATCATCGGCCGCTTCCTCCGTAAAATCCTCTACGTCGGCGCATTCGCCTACATCCTGAACAACTTCTCGTCGCTTGCCGACATCATCTTCCGGTCATTCGCGCAGGCCGGGCTGACGGCGGGAGGCGGTAGCCTGTCGGCCGCCGACCTGCTCAAGCCCGGACACTTGGCCGCGATCGGTTTCGAGGCTGCATGGCCCTTGCTCGACCAGGCCAGCGACATGGTCGGCTTCACGACCTTCTTCGACAACTTCCTGCCCATTGTGATCCTGCTATTCGCCTGGGCCTTGGTGGTCATCGCGTTCTTCATCCTCGCGATCCAGATGTTCGTGTGCATCCTCGAGTTCAAACTCTCCAGCCTTGCCGGTTTCGTCCTCGTTCCCTTCGCACTGTGGAACCGCACGAGCTTCCTTGCCGAACGGGTACTGGGCCATGTGGTAAGTTCGGGCGTCAAGGTGATGGTGCTTGCCGTGATCGTCGGCATCGGGTCCGGCTTCTTTTCCGAATTCACTACGGCGCTCAATGGCAACGATTCCGACATCGCCACTGCCATGAGTCTCGTCCTCGCAAGCCTGTCGATGCTTGGGCTCGGCATCTTTGGCCCTTCGATCGCCTCTGGTCTCGTCTCAGGCGCTCCGCAACTGGGCGCGGGCGCCGCAATCGGCACGGCTGCCGGTGCAGGCGGAATGGCTATGCTTGCGGGCGGCGCCGTGACAGGCGGAGCGAGCCTTGCAGGCACCGCTGCACTCGGTGCGGTTCGCTCGGGCACGGCCATGGGAGCCGCCACCTCACGTCCTATCGCATGGGCCAGCAAGCGGCGGGCAAGCAGACGGTAGGTGCAGGGCTTGCCGGTATCTCTCGCTCGGCAGCAAATGCCGCGAAGACGCGCATGGGCAGATCGCTCGGGCTTCGCGAAGCGACTGCACGAGGGCGCGAAGCTGGCCAGGAGGCGTTCAACACGCCTGCTGCGGCGCCCGCCACAGGCCCGGTGGCTCCCGCTGGCAGCAATTCCGACACGCCACCTGCCTGGGCACGGTCGCTGCGCGCCGAGCAGGCCAGCCGGCACCGACGCCAGCTTGCCGTCCACGCACTCCAGCAAGGCGATCGCGGCGGCGGGTCCGCTACCCCCGACATCAAGGAAAGGAACGACTGAGCGATGTTCTTCAAACGCAGCCTCCAGAGGTACGGTCGCACGCCCGCCCCTGAAACGCCCTACCAGCGCGCTGGGCAATTGTGGGACGAGCGGGTCGGCTCAGCCCGGACCCAGGCTAGGAGTTGGCGCCTCATGGCATTCGGCTGCCTCGCGCTGACAAGCGGCACATCGGCGGCACTCGCCTGGCAATCGATGCACAGCAAAGTCACCCCTTACGTCGTCGAGGTCGATCGGATCGGCGAGGCACGGGCCGTACGCCCCGCCGAAATGGCCTACCAGCCGACTGACCCTCAAATAGCCTGGTATCTCGCCAGGTTCATCAGCAATGTGCGTACGGCCTCGCTCGACCCAGTCCTGATGCGACAAGGCTGGCTTGAGGCCTACGACTTCACAACACGGCGCGGCAGCCAGTTCCTCAATGACTACGCTCGTGGCGCCACGCCATTCGCCCGCGTGGGAGAGCGCACCGTCTCGGTCCAGGTGACGAGTGTCATCAGGGCCTCGGACAAGTCCTTCCAGATAAAGTGGACGGAGGCCGTCTTCGAGCGCGGCAGCCTGACGGGAAGTACCCACTGGACGGCGATCCTCACCGTCGTGACGCACATGCCGACGTCCGCGGAGGTGCTGCGCAAGAACCCGCTGGGAATCTATGTCGATGCGATCGACTGGAGCCGGGAGTTCGATGCCGGCGAGGCCCCGTCCCTCCCGGCGCCCAAGGGCGCTTCGCAGGCAGTGCCAACCGCACGCACCGGCGTGGCCTCCAATTCGACAAAGCGCCAACCCACTGACGAGCAGGAGACGATCCGATGAAACTAGCCGTGTTACCGGTAGCTGCCGGCCTTGCCTTTTCGAACCCGTCGTGGGCGCAAAATCCGGTCGATCAGTTTGCTGCCGCGACGCATGCTGCAACGATGAAGCCGACATCGGCAGGCTTCGTGGCGGGCGCACAAGTCTTTCCCTACAACGAGAACGTAATTTTCGAAGGGTACGTCGCGCCCGGCCTGGTTACCGATCTTGCGCTCCAGTCTGGCGAGGCTCTTGTCGCCGTGGCAAGTGGCGATACCGCTCGCTGGGCCATCGGGGATACGACCAGCGGATCGGGAAGCGACCGGCAGACCCACGTGCTGGTAAAGCCGTTTGCACCAGGTCTGGCGACGAACCTGGTGATCACCACGGACCGGCGAACTTACCATGTCCATCTCGTCAGTACGCGCGGCACGGCCCTGTCCTCGATGCGCTGGACCTATCCTCAGGACGAGATGCTCGCCTGGAAGCGAAAGACCGAGACAGCGATAGCGGCAACCCCGGTTGCTTCCGGGCTCTCGATCGAACGCCTTCATTTCGATTATGCGATTAGCGGCGACAAGCCGGCATGGCGCCCCTTGCGTGCATTCGACGATGGTGAGCGAACCTATGTCGAATTCCCTGCCTCGTTCGGAGTTGGCGAAGCGCCCCCGCTTTTCGTAGTCGATGCCGACGGCAAGGCCGAACTCGTCAACTACCGCCAACGCGATCGCTTCTACGTCGTGGATCGCCTGTTCGATGCAGCGGAACTGCGTCTCGGTCTCAAGAAGCAGCAGGTCGTTCGAATCCAACGCCGTTCGTCACCTCATCTCGGGAGGGAAAAGTGACGGACGTCGCCCCCCCTGAACCGGCCAAGAAAGTGGATCCGGAAACGCTGGAACTGCGCACGCCCCCTCGACGTGCGATCAGGCTGCGCAGGAACGTCGTGGTCGGCGCTACTGCCTGCGCCAGCGTCGCGCTACTCGGTATTACATGGCTGGCACTCAAGCCGCAGGTCATCCGGAAGGTCGCGCAAGACAGCGAGTTGTCCCAGCCCGGAGTCAATGGTGCGCCTGATAGCCTCGCGGGACTTCCTGGAAGCTATGGCGACGTCCCCAAACTCGGGCCGCCTCTGCCTGGCGACCTAGGCCGACCAATTTTGCGGGCACAGGAAAGAGTGGGAGCTACAGCAGAGGGCAACCCATCCCGAACCGACGAGCAATCGGCACGCCGTCAACAGCAAAGATCTGAATTGCAAGCTGCTCGTCAATCGGGCCTGCTTGCGCAAGTGTCGTCGGGACGCACCGCCAACCCAGTCCTGCCATCGCCCGGCATCGCACCGGATGCATCCAGCCCGCTGGTTCCTCAGACCACGCGCAAGGAACAATTCGCAGGCATCCTGGATACCGGATCAACCGATAATACCCATCGACTAGTGCCCCTGACCTCGCCCCGCAGCATCCTGGCAGGCAGCGTGATCCCCGCCAGCCTCATCACAGGTCTGAACTCCGACCTTCCGGGCATGGTAACGGCGCAGGTTACACAGAACATTTTCGATACGGTGACGGGCCGCATTCTGCTTATTCCGCAAGGTGCCCGGCTCATAGGCAAATACGATAGCCTCGTGGCTTTCGGCCAGAAGCGGGCGCTCGTCGTATGGCAACGCCTTATCCTCCCAAACGGGAGTTCACTGCCGCTGGACAACATGCCGGCGACCGACCCGTCAGGATACACTGGCCTTGCAGACAAGGTCGACTTCCACACCTGGACGCTTCTGAAAGGCGTTACGATCGCCACGATGCTCGGCGTCGGATCTGAATTGACGATCACCGGCGAAGGCGGATTGGTGGAAGCCATCCGACAATCTGCCCAGACCAACACTGCGCGCGCAGGGACCAGATCACCCAGCGCAACCTCGAAGTACAGCCCACGATCACGATCAGGCCCGGCGCACCGGTACGCGTCCTTGTGACCCGTGATCTCGTCCTATAGCCCCGATGACTGCGACAGGAGATACACTATGGCCGACCTGAAGCTTGCAAGGCTACCGGACCGCACCCCGGTGAAGCTTGCAATCACCATCACGCCCGATCTGCAAAACGCCCTTCAAGCCTATGCCGGTCTGTATGCGGCCCAGTACGGCGTCGAAGAACCCGTGACGGAACTCATCCCGGCGATGCTCACGGCCTTCCTCGAAGGCGATCGGAATTTCGTGCGCGCCCGCGATGCCGCTCGAAGGAACCGGTTGTGAGTGAGAGAGCCCAGGACAAGTTCATTGAACCGCTGACCGTGCGCATTGCCACGGCCGTCCGGATCACCGGGCTCAGCCGATCCCGTATTTACGAACTTATTCAGGCAGGAGAGCTCGATACTGTGAAAGTCGGGCATGCGACGTTGATCCAGTACCAGAGCCTGAAATCACTCACCCGGAACTGACTCGCTCACCTATCACCTATACGTATTCATCACGCCGCACGCGGGATTGCCGATCAATCTACGCCCTTCCGATACGCCTGTGAAAATGTCTGCTTGCGCCGGGATGCGTCATTCAGCACTCAAAAAGCTATACCCGCAGCAGGATATAAACTGCGACGGACAACGCAGTTACCCAGACAACCAAGAGAGCCGTTCGGACGTCTAGGGTCCGGCGAAGGCTGGCTTGATGTATCACGACCTGCTGCTGTAGAGCCAAAATCTCTGACTGATGCGATTGTGAAATCTCCTCCACCCTTTCAATTACGTCAGAACGGGCACGCACAAGCGAGGCAGTAAGGTTTTCAATCTCAATCTGTTGAGAAAAGGCTTGTTCCTGCAAAAACAAGATATCTTTTCTTTGCTGCTCGGATACCTTCTCTATCGTTTCCACCGCGTTGGTCAGCGAACTATGCCTGTCGTGCTGGCCCCTGATACTGTCTTCCATATCATCGACGCACCCCAGCATGCGGTCGATTTTCATATCATGCTCACGAAGGACCTCGTTCATCTTCTTTTGCTTCCAGAGCAAGTCTTCCTGCTCCTTCAATTGCCGGATGACAGAGAGTACTTCCTGGCGCGCCAGATCTGATAATTCTTCGTCTGATGCGCCGTGAAGGCGCATTTCAAGCTCGCGCACTACGATACGAGTGGCGGCAATATTGCCCACTCCCAACTTAAAAAGATACTTGGTCACCTCAGCGAGGCGTGCCTGAAAATCAAAAGAGATTTTCTGCGCGTGCGTCCCCAATTGCACTGCTTCAGCTAGGCTCAGGACTCACTGATCAGAGCCAGAAGAGGACAGTTGCAGCCAAGGCGAGTGCGGAAAAGAAGACGGTGGGGCAGCGGTCATATCGTGTAGCGA
>NZ_LGJH01000069.1 GCF_001298105.1 Novosphingobium sp. ST904
GATCCGTCCCACAAACACCGCTCCTAAGTTCGCAAATAACTGCGACCTTAAGACCGATCCATCATCCCACCGGCAAGGCGCCGCTCAGCAGATGCGTACGCCAGTACGCAAGGTGGCTGTTTTCCTCAGAAGGAGATGGCGATGCGTAACTGGCAAACCGCTGCACCGCAGTGGATCGCCCGCATTCACGGCGAGATGCCCGAGGCCACCCCAGCCGAACTGCGCAAGGCGCTCCGCGCCGCCGCCTCAGATTTCCATTGCGGCACGTCCTGGGGCAAGAAAGTGTGGGCCAAGCACTGCCGGGTCTACCTAGCGCGCATGGCAGGCAGAGGGGATTTCCGGGCCGACGGAAAGGAAACCGTTTGGCCAGCCGATATCGTGTTCCCTTGGCGCGGCGAGAGCGGCGCATGACCGGGTACGTATCGCCATACCCGGCTGAGGTCGGGCCGAACTATCGCAACCGGATCGAGGGCGACGCGGTGGTCGAGCGCATGCACATCATGCCCCGCCAGGACGGCGGCGAGGAAACCTGCCAGCCGCGGCTATGCCGGGAGTGCGAGCGGGAGCGCACTTGGGCAGTCGGTCAGACTAAGGGAGCCAAGACTTGATCGCTTGCTCTTCGGCTTAGGGTACCAGTTTGCGCAACGCAGTGAAAACTTCGTCATGCTGTTCCAAAAGTGCTGCTACTAATTCGCTTCCCGACAAATCGGGATTATCAAGGGGCGCTCTCGCCGAATTTTCAATGACTTGAACATCTTCAGCATTGATTTCTCCCTTTTTAGCTAGTTGCCCGAGAAGCGCGGAGAAACCGTTGAAAATCGACAAGTTCATTGAAGCTAGTGCGCCAACAGTGCGCATGTAATCTTCTGGAGAGACAGTGGTCATAGAGAGCTTTCAAACAATGGGAGCCATCGGCTTCGGGACTAAGCCCGAAGCGATTTGAAGGTTGGGTTGAAACTAGGTGTCGATTAGACGTCCACCAAGATCCGGAAAGCCTTTTTGCCATACCAGCTGGCATAGACACGCTTACCGTTCTTGGTGATCCACTTCACGAACACCCACTTCTTCCCTGGAGGAGGAGTGGAGGACACGAGAGGTCTCCAAAAAACACGGCCTCACGTTCTTGCTTCCTTAACCGTTTGCGCCTATTTCGACGCTTGACTCGAGCCGGTTTTGGATAGCTCACCCGTTTCAGGGGCCGCTTTCTGATCTGGGCTTTTCCTAAGGGGACTTGCTTTTGCGTGTCCCCTTTTTCTTTTTCGAAGCTTCGGCGGGGCCGAAATCTTCAAATCGATGATTGAGCTTGCGCGCACGGCACGTCGCTGCATTCCGACTAACGCCGAAGGTATTCATAGCTTCGATGAGGGTTTTGCAGCGCCGGAAACCCCTCTCAGGCATGAGAAAGGCCGCGGCGAAAATGTCAGCTTGCCGCTCGGGATCGTAAAGCGGATCGTATCGCGTCGAAAACGCGCGAAAGGTGGGCGCACCACAGTGCATGTAAAGGTGGCCAAACTCATGGGCGGCCGTCATCCTCGCTCGACCGTCTCCCCGTTCGAGAGCACGATTTACGCTCTCCTTTAGGTAGATGATCGGCTTCTGATCGTCGGTCAGGCCTTCCATAAGACCCATCTCATGATCTGCACGCACTTCGAACCGGTACCCCTCGACCGTATCGTAAAGGGCTCCATCGATAATGCCGAGCATCGACACTCGGCCATCGTCTGATAGTTGGAGGTCTCGCCGCGCTTTCGCGGCGAGTTCCTCCACTACGCGCCTACTTCGCGCCTTCACGATACGACCACTATCCACGATTAACATCCTCCATTATTCGTCGGAGCTGTTCCTTTTTCTCTGCCGGGAGGCGAGCGAATCCAGAGGCAAGCGACGCAGCCAATACTCGATCTTCATGGTCGGCATTTTTGCCTAACCGGATGTTGTACATGCTAACCGCTTGAGCCGCAGCTCTACGCAACGAGTTTGCATCATTTCCAATCAGACCAAATTCACGAATAATCTTCTCGGTGATTGATTCTTGTGCAGGCTTCGATCCAGTTTCGATTTGGCTGAGGTAGGGCACGCTCAAGCCAAGCTTCTTCGCGAGATCGCTGAGCGTCATTTTCCGCTCCTTACGTTCTCTCCGAAGTATCGTTCCGAACTGGTCCATGGCTTTCTCCTAGAATATGAACCGACAATCCCTCCGCCCTATGCCCAACGCCCCAAGGCGGAAAAGTTTGCTAAGTTGGCAAATAATGCTGATCGGCTCAGGCCGCAAGCAAAACTTTGCCAGGCTGGCAAAGTTTTTGAGTGAGGGCTTGTTGGCGACGAGGAGGACGCCGGCCCTATAGATGTAGGGTGCTATTCCCCGAAATCACGCCGCAACACCTGGAGCGACGCCCGCGCGTAATCCAGCATCACGCGCTGCCAGTAAGGCCCAGCATGTTCCCATGGGCGCCATTCGTTGTCTGGATCGCGCGTCTCCTGCGTAAGCCACATGGCCTCGGCCATCTGCTCGATAAGCGCTTCCTCATCATTCGCGGTGCAGATCCGGCACGTCATCGACCGGCACCCATATGGAAGAGGTTCGGCCGGGGTTCTGGCGCGCGCACCTGAAAGCCTTCGAAGCGCGCAACGATGAACTGCACCGCTGCCTCCTGAGCTTTCCGCGCCTTCTCCGTATCCTTGACCAGCATGTCGCGCTGGACCGATCGCGGGATCTGCTGGAAGCCCCGCGTGATCTCGAATCGGACCTGGTCGGCTGTCAGGACGTGGGGAAAGGACTGTTCACTGCTCATGAGAACATCATAGGAACATGCAGCCGATTCGAGAAGCGCACACAGAACGCCGTTGCGGCGGATGATTCGCGGGTTAGGCGGAGGCCTCGGGATCCTAACCGAAGCGCAAAATACGCTGGGGGTACAATCGGGGGTATCGCATTCTCGGGCCCACGCGAAAGACGCAGAAATGCGCCATTATTTGCCGATCTTGCGACGGGCACCCTCTCCGCCACTTACTCTTCCAGACACATCCAGAGCGATCCATAGAAAGCCAAGGAATTCCAAGGCTTACCAAGTGATTCGCGTCCTGCCGCATCCAGCCCGATCCATCGGTGTCCGATTGGTCATGTGGGATAAAATGTGGGAAGGTTTTGGTCATGGGAAAGCTGTCCGCAACGAGCGTGAAGGCTGCCACGCGGCCCGGCCGAATGGGCGACGGTGAAGGATTGTACCTCGTCGTGCATCCTACCGGCTCGAAGAGCTGGATATGCCGCGTCCAGAAGCACGGGATGCGACGAGACTTCGGTCTTGGCAGTGCTGCCAAAGTTTCGCTCGCCACAGCCAGGGACAAGGCGAGGGAAATCCGCAGTTGGGTAGAGATGGGCCTCGATCCCATCTTCGAGCGGCGCAAGGCGCAGGGCATCCCAACGTTCCGTGAGGCGGCAGCCAAGGTCATCGCTGCGCACAGCAAGACATGGCGCAATGCGAAGCATGCAGGGCAGTGGTCGAGCACGCTCGAGGCTTATGTCTTTCCTCATATCGGTGACCGCCAGGTGAGCGAGATCACGGGCCCGATGATCCGAAACCTTCTTTCTGAAATCTGGCTCTCGAAACCCGAGACGGCGAGGCGGGTGCGCCAGCGGATCGGGGCGGTTCTCGATTGGGCCTACGCCTCGGGTTATCGCGAAACTGAGGCTCCTATGCGCGCGATCACGAAGGGGCTTCCTCGCCAGCCCAAGAAGGACGGCCATTTCGCTGCCATGCCCTACGATAAGGTGCCGACATTCCTGCGGCGTCTGCGAGAGCGCGAATCGTTCAGCCGCCTTGCGCTCCAGTTTGCGATCCTGACGGCCGGACGTTCTGGAGAAGTGCGAGAGGCGACTTGGGATGAGATCGATCTTGAAGCCAAGCTCTGGACCATCCCCAAGGATCGGATGAAGGCCCAGCGCGAGCATGTCGTGCCGTTGGGCGAGGGCGCCTTGAAAATTCTGCGCCGATGCGAGGAATTGCGGCTGGGGGCGGCTACCCTGGTATTTCCTGGGGCGCGGCCTAAGTCCCCGCTGTCCGACATGACCCTTACCAAACTGCTTCGCGAGATGCGTGAGCCCTATACCGCGCACGGTTTTCGCTCGTCTTTCCGAGATTGGGTCAGCGAGGAAACCCAGCATCCTGGCGATGTTGCGGAGGCAGCGCTTGCCCACGTGGTGAAGAGCAAGACCGAGGCAGCCTATCGCCGAGGCAATCTGTTGGAGAAGCGCCGGGCGATGATGGGCGACTGGGATGCTTTTTGCGGAGGATCGAACCTTAAGGCTGATGGGAAGGGTAATTCAGAAAGCTCGCAATGATCCGTTGCGCCGTATCTCTCCTTGGCTTGCTAATTCAGTCATATTTGATGATTTATTAACTTTAACTCAGCAAATATGAATTATATAGCTAGTGCGAGTTCCATCTCGTCGTGAACGAACGCTGGCTCATAGGATCTTGCCAGCGGTCCGGATACGCCGACCTCTCGAAGCGCATTGCGCCATGACGAGGACACCGTCTGTGCCAGCCCTTGAATGGTGTTGCGGGCTTCCTGCTCCCTGATTTCGAAGAACTCGCAGGCCTCCAGCGCAAGCGCCATTGAGCGATCATGCGCACCGCCTTCCAGGATCGCCGTTTCCAGATGCGGGTTGCGGTCGGGGGCAGGATTGACGTCGAACACGGCGACAGGCGCCATTGCCCGCCGCCGACATACAGGAAGCCGTGGTTCTTCAGGTGGTCGTCCTTGTTCGACACAAGAATGGTGAACGTGAGGCGTCGGTAGAGTTCGCGAAAATCTTGTCTGGGCTGGGGCGAGTATTGCCGGATGAAGTCGACGATCTCGGTATAGGAGCCCAGTTCCGCACCGCTCTTGCCGAGCGCGGTACGTGCCGAAATATAGGGAATTCGGTTCACGCCTCTGCGGTCGAACCGCTGGATCAGCGCTACGGGAAACGGCGTATCTGCCAACTCGAGACGCGCCACGGGCGTGCGGATGCCACAGGCGGCAGCAAGACGTAGCGTCGCCACTTCTACCCGTTCGATCGGTTGCTGGTCGTGAACCGAAGTGAATTTTGCGAGCCACAGGTCGTCCCCATCCCTGACATTGGCTTTGGGGCGGGCGCCGCCCGAGCCACCCGCGCCTGCGAGCGCTTGCATTGCTTCGGCGGATACCTCCTTGCCCTGTTCGTAAGCGCGCGCAATCGCCGTGATCGCTTCCAGATCGACGAGGCGAGGGACAGAATCTTCGGCATTGCCGCGGATGACCTGACCATCCTCATCGAGAAAACGCATGGCTCCCTGACGGCAGGTGTCATCAGACAGCGTAAGGTACTCGAACTCACTGAGGCCATTGCCGTAGGCACGTTCAAGCAACCGTCGCCCCCAGCTATCAGGCGCAGCATCGGCAAACACGCCTGCCAATGCGTCGCGCCTGTTGGCGGACTGTCCCGATCGGTGGAAAGGCCCGGCCTCAAGGGTGAAATCCGGCTCGATAGCAAAGGCGCGCGGATTTTCGATCCATGCCGGGTCATAGCTGAACGTCGAGAATTGGCGCGGGCCAGCATGGGTGAAGCGTAGTTGCCCAACCGGCGTCAGGCTTTCTCCGAGCGCGACACGGGCAATGAAGTCGGTCATCAGAACGCCGCCCCATCGGGGTCGATGATATCTTGTTGGCCTTCGCCCTTCCTGGAATGTGCTTTTTGCGATTTCAGACGGGCGGCGAAAGTGCGTCCTCGGCGCGGACCGCGCTCGACCGCCAATGCCAGTCCGAGGTCATCCTTGCGCACGTCCACCAGGTCGGTAAGCCGCTCGATCAGCCCAAGCGCGACCAAAACCTCGGCGAGCGTGCCTATCGCTACGCCGCTATCACCCTTCTCAAGCCGGCTGATCGAACTGGGCGATGTACCTGCTCGTACTGCCAAATCGGCCACGGCGACCCCGCGTCGCAACCGGGCGGTGCGAATATCATTGCCGAGGCGTTCCAAGGCTTGCTTTGCTTTTGGGGATCCCATCGCATGCATCCAAATATGACGATAAAAATCTATTATCACGTCATATATGATGTATTAAATAACCATGCAAGGAGGAGCGACCTCGCTTCTCCGCATCTTCGCCCACTTTCTACATCGCTTGGAGATGCGCCGTGGCACCGCTCCAAGGGGATTTGCGAAAACAGGTCAGTTGTCACCTCTGTGACTTTCGAATCAAGCTTGGATGACGTCGCTAGAGAAACTGCCTGCCGATCTGAGAATTGCGCCTTTTCCCCTGATTGCGGTCTGGAATTCTCATTGCATAGGGCAGACGAACTGAGGTCATCGTGGGCATGCGGCAGCGACCTCACATCTGCACAAGTTTCCAGCCATTTTCTCTCGCCAATACCGTGACTTGGCGATGATTTTCTAGGCCGTAGACTCATAAGCTCGCAGCCATAGCCGCATTGAGGCAAGTTGAACCATGGCGAGGAAGTTGGCGGCGAGCTTGTCGTAACGGGTGGCGA
>NZ_LGJH01000068.1 GCF_001298105.1 Novosphingobium sp. ST904
CAAGGCTGTTAACGTCAGGGGATTCGTATCATACGGGCATCGGACTGGCGTTCTCTATCGCTGCCGGCGTGATCCTTCGGTCGCTGGCAAAAGGCCATGCCGCGTTCCAGGATTCGCTCCGTTCGGGGGCGGAAATGGCCACTTTGATAGAAGCATTGCAGTCCAGTCAGGAACACTATCGCCACTCGGTCGAGCTGAATCCGCAAATCCCGTGGATTACGAATGAGACCGGGGCGGTGGTCGAGGTCAGCCCCCGGTGGACCATCCTCACCGGGACAAGTACGCAAGAGGCGCTGAATTGGGGCTGGACGGCGGCGGTTCATCCCGACGACCTGCTGCATGTTCTCGAGGCATGGAAGGGCGCCCTGGCAGCGGCCGGGATCAACCGACAAGTAGATGTCCGCTACCGCTTGAAATCCGTTGTCGGCGGATTTCGTTGGTTCCGTGCCCGGGCCCTCCCACGCCTTGGTGCTCAAGATAATGTGCTGGCTTGGTACGGCAACCTGGAAGATATCGATGATCAGGTTATCGCCGAACAGGCGTTGCAGTCCAGCGAGGAGCGCTATCGGCTTGCTTCGTTGGCTACCAACGACGTCATATGGGATGTCTCGCTGACCCGTGACACCATCGAGTGGAGCGCGCGGCAGCAACGGTCCTTGGCTATCCGGAGACTCAAACAGAGACTTCACGCAACTGGTGGATCGAACGGATTCATCCCGATGATCGTGGGCAGGTGCTGGCTCATTTCGAGCAAATCCGTGACCCCGGCATCGTCCAATGGACGCAGGAGTTTCGCTTCCGGGCAGCCGATGGGTCTTATCTTTATCTGGTGGCCAGGAGCCATGTCGTGCGCGATGCCGGCGGGCAACCGACCCGACTGATCGGATCGCTTCAGGACGTGACCAGCCAGAGACAATACGAGGATAAGCTGCGCTGGGCGGCGCACTACGATTCACTCACCGATTTGCCGAATCGTGCTCTGTTCAGTGAGCGCCTTGACGCGGCCCTTCGAAATGCACGCGCAGACGACACCCGGGTACAGCTCGTGGTTCTGGACGTGGATCGGTTCAAGTCGACGAATGACAACCTGGGCCATGATGCTGGGGATACGCTTCTTCAGGAAATCGCGGCGCGCCTCGTGGCAAGTGCCCCGGCGTCTGCGACGGTAGCGCGTCTCGGCGGCGATGAATTCGCCGTTATCCTGCCTGGACCAGGCGATCATGCAGTGGAGATCGGGGCGATTAAGGCGCTTCTCGCCGAAGCATCCAAACCCGTCATCTTCCAGGGCCGCCAACTCGACGTCAGTTTGAGCGCGGGTTCAGCCGTGGCATTCCGCGATGGCCAGAATCCCGAAGACCTCCATAAGAGCGCGGATCTGGCGCTTTACGCGGCAAAGAAGGAGGGGCCCGGCCGAATTCGATGCTTCCAGAGCGATTTGCGGGCTTCCGCCGAGCGCGAAACCCAGATGCTCTACGATGCCCGGGAAGCGTTGCTCAACGACCGTATAGTTCCCTTCTACCAGCCCAAGGTATGCCTGCGGACTGGGGAATGCGTCGGTTTCGAAGCCCTGCTGCGCTGGCATCACGCGACGGGGTTGCGCTCTCCGGCGGCGATTGGCGCTGCACTTAGTGATCCCGATATTTCGACGAAACTGACCGATCGCATGATGGAGGGGGTGATCGCCGACCTGCTCTATTGGCGGGACAGCGGAACCGAGGTTGGTCGCATCGCCGTCAACGGTTCGGCCGCGGATTTTCAGCGCGGCGACTTTGCCGATCGCATATTGGGGCGGCTGCATCGCGCTGGGCTACCGCCTTCGGTGCTCGAACTCGAGGTCACTGAAACTGTCTTCGTGGGCCAGCTTGCGGATACGGTAAGCACTGCGCTGGAAACTTTGTCCGAGGCAGGCGTCACGATCGCTCTGGACGATTTCGGAACGGGCTACGCATCGCTTACGCACCTCCAGCAGTTCCCCGTTGATACATTGAAGATTGATCGGTCCTTTATCTCCCGCCTGGATGAGACAGAGCGGGAAGACGCCACCATCGTCCGCGCGGTCATAGACCTTGCACGAAACCTTGACATCAAGACCGTTGGGGAGGGGATCGAAACGCCGACCCAGGCGGCATATCTGACGCGCATGCAGTGCGATATTGGCCAGGGGTTTCTCTTTGGCAGGCCGATGCCGGCAGGGCAGATTGCCAACATGATCTCGAATTGGAATATAACCGGCGTCCTCGGCGCCATCCAATCAGACGCCGAACCCTCGAACCGTTCAGCATGATAGTGCTGGCGCGACCGGTTGTTGGAGCACTGTGAAGGAGTGTTTGGCTGGCTCTACACGATTGCCAACCTGATCTTTTCCTTCACGGGCTATCCAGGCATTTGGCCTATACGTAATCGCTGCGCATTTGGGCGTGCCTCAAAATCAAATGATACCGAGCCGCATCACTCGGAAACCATTCTCGCCCTGCTCGCCTGACTTTGACGATCAATCCGATTAAAATACCAATCCGGTAATCGCACCAATCAGGTACGCTGTATGGCGGTTGCCATCATGTCGGCCGTCGCAACGCCGCCAACCAGGTGTAAGCGCGAGATTCCGCGCACCTGTTCGGAGTGCCTTGGTGTGAAGGATGTGTCCACCAAGGCCCAACTTGAACAGTGCTAGCGGAACACGCAGGGAACGCGAGATCGTAAGTATTTAATATTGCTGGGAGTGGATTTGGCGCCAAACCGGGTGCGCTAACAACATTTTCCGTGTGACTGGCGGTCTGGTTTATCTTTACGGGTCCGGGCAGTAACAACCTGGCCATGTATGTCGTCGAACGAGTCGCGCGCGGCCACCGCTATCTTCACCTGGTCGAGAGCGTGCGCGAGGGCAAAACTGTCCGCCAGCGCACGATCAAGGCTCTGGGCCGCAAGGATGTGCTGGCCGCGAGTGGCGAACTCGACAGGCTGGCCGCCTCGATCGCACGTCACGCAGAGCGCAGCATCATTCTGTCCGATATCGATGCAGGCCGGATCGCAGCCCGCAGGATTGGCGGCCCGTTGCTGTTCGGGCGCCTGTGGCAGCGGACGTTACGCCGAAGGGCGAGATCAGGCCCGATGGTGAAAAGCTGTTGGCGCGAGGGCGTCGATAGCAGTCGGCTGAAGCCGCTCAGGTTCAGAGCAACGATGCCGTGGCGTAGGTTCCTACTGCAATCACGGCGGCGGCAAAGCCACGTTCGAGCAGCCCCTTTCGGGTGCCGAGAACCTTGCCCAATGCAATGCCGCCGATCGTTCCACCGACGCCGCCCGCGACCAGCATCGCGGTCACGCTCCAGTCGACCAGCCCCGATAGGGCGTAGGACGAGGCGGTGGTCAACCCCAGCGCGCTGACGACGACCAGCGACGTGCCGATCGCGAAGGGCAGCGGCATCGCGGTTGCAAGGATCAGCCCAGGCACGATCAGGAACCCGCCCCCGATCCCGAAGAAGCCGGCGGCAAGCCCGACGCCCAGCCCGATTGGAACCAGACGCGGCAGCAGCGTTGCCGCGCTGTTACGGGTCAGCCGCACATCAGGCGCCTCCTCCGTGCGACGCTTGTGCAACATCGACAGCCCGACGCCGATCATCAGCAGCCCGAACAGGACGAGTAGCCGTTTGCCGTCGAAAGCCTTGCCCAGCTCGGCACCCAGCGCCGCACCGATCATCCCTGACACCGCAAACACGCCGGCACACCGCCATTTCACCCGACCGGCGCGGGCATGGCCGATTAGGCTGGCGAGAGCATTGACCGTCACGGCGACGGCGGCTGTTCCTATCGCGGCGTGTGGTGATCCGACGCCGACGACATAAATCAGGAGCGGAACTGCGAGGATCGACCCGCCCCCGCCTACAAGGCCGAGGATTAGCCCAATCACGCCGCCTGATACGAGCGCGGCAAGGATGGTGGCGGCGTCCATGATCGCCTCAGGCGGCCGTGCGCCGGTTCCAAGGCATTACGCGCAGTAGACTAGCCATGCCGCACCATCCCGTCACGCCAGCGAACATCAGCCCAGCGCCGATGAATGCCGACAGGCCGAAGAAGCCAGGAGTGACGAACGCGCCGAGCAGAACGCCGATCAGCACCAGCCCACCGGCGGTAATCTGCACCTGCCGCATGATCTCTAACGGCTGCGACCGATCGGCGACGGTGGGCTGTCCTGCCTGCCGCCACGCATCGATGCCGCCTCCGAGGATATAGGCCGGCGCGCCACCCGTTGCCGCACCGAGCTGCGCCGCATTGGCGGCGGTGCGCATCCCGGACTTGCAGTGAAAGACGACCGGACGATCGTCACGCGGGAGATCGCCGATCCGGTCGAGCGGCACGTTCATCGCACCGGGAATGCGCTCGCGCGCATGTTCGTCGGCACCACGAATGTCGATCAGACGCGCACCGGCATCGATCGCGGCGCGGGTATCGGTGGGGGAAAGGGTCGCAAGCGTCATCGCATCAATCCTTGCAATAGAGCTGGTAGAGGGTGGCGAGCAGCGTTTCGACGCGGGCGTCCTCAATGGCGTACCAGAGCGTCTGGCTCTCCCGTCGGTAGGTGACGAGGCCTTCGTCGCGCATCTTGGCGAGGTGCTGCGAACAGGCCGACTGCGACAGGCCAACATCGCGGGCCAGATCGCCGACCGTCACCTCGCCATGCTCGACCAGCTTGCACAGCAGCATCAGCCGGCGCGCATTGCCGATCGCTTTCAGTGTGTCGGCAACCTGTCCGGCCTTCGCTTCGAACGTCGCCAGGTCCATCGGCGGTTTAAGCATTGTCGCCACTCCATTAGGCATTGCTTATGTAGCATCATCTAATATATTAGCAAGAGCTAACGGAGGAATCATGACCCAACCCTTCATCGAGGCATTCTTCGACGAGCCGACGAATACGATCAGCTACCTGGTCGGCGATCCCGCCACCCGGAAGGCGGCGGTGATCGACCCGGTTCTAGACTTCGACATGGCGAGCGGCGTTGCCGATACGCGCTCGGCCGAGCGGATCGTCGCCTTCGCGCGCGAGCACGACTGGCATGTCGCGATGGTGCTGGAAACGCACGCCCATGCCGATCATTTGTCGGCAGCCCCTTTCATCAAGGCGCATACCGGCGCATGGATCGGGATCGGCGCGCATATCCGTGACGTGCAGAAGATCTTCCGCCCCGTGTTCGCGATGGATGATCTGAAGACGGACGGTTCGGATTTCGACCGGCTGTTCGAGGACGGCGATCGGTTCGCGATCGGCGCCCTGGAGGTCGAAGTGCTGCACGTCCCCGGCCACACCCCTGCAGACGTGGCCTACCTGATCGGCGATGCGGCGTTCGTCGGCGATACGCTGTTTATGCCCGACTATGGCACCGCACGCGCAGACTTCCCCGGCGGTGACGCGCGCAAGCTCTATCGCTCAATCCGTCGCATATTGACGTTGCCCGAGGCGACGCGGCTGTTCCTGTGCCACGACTACAAGGCACCGGGTCGCGACGACTATCGCTGGGAGACGACGGTGGGTGAACAACGCCGGTCAAGCGTCCATGTCCATGACAGTGTGAGTGAGGACGGCTTCGTCGCCATGCGCGAGCAGCGCGACGCCGGGCTTTCCGTGCCCAAGCTTCTGCTGCCCTCAATCCAGGTTAACATCCGCGCCGGCCATTTCGATCAGGCGGAGGCAAACGGTGTCACCTACTTGCGTATTCCGGTAAAATGGCGAGCCGACCATCGGTGATGTCATACGATCGCTGACACGGCTCTGTGCGTACGTTTTCGGACATCCTCTGACTGGCCCCCAACTCGTCCATCAGCGGGAGATCGTAATCGTATCCCCGCATCGCATCCTTGAATTCCACGTCAATCCTCCGTGGGTGAAGCCTGGAACCACACTGATGGTGGCCACAAAACAAGTCCAGAACGCCGCGAATTTTTCGGCACGGCATTCAGCCGACCGCGGCTAATCCGGCCGGCCTCGCAGGATCAGCGGAACGACGATAACCTGCACACACACACCGCGCCCACCAGGAACAACCCCGTGAACATCCGTGCCTTAACCGATTGCGCGGCCTGGAAGATGATAGCCAGCACCGTTGCGACCAGCATGTTCGCATCAGCGTGATTACTCGCAGCCGGAGCCGGCAGCGCGCGAATGCGGCAACCAGGACTCCGGCTCCGATGATAAATGCCATGTCCACAATTATGCTCCTGGCTCGGCCATCAAATCCGGGACGGTGCAGCGCAACTCCAAGGCGAGTTGCTCCAAAGTCGGTGCCATTTCCGTCATCCGCCTTCAATCATGTGTACACATTCACACTATCTTAACCTATGTTGACGAATGGTAAATCTTGCGAACGAGAAGCAGTCTTGTTCCATGCTGGCCTGGCGCGCCCGCCCCCTGTCCCCGGAGACTATGCACGTCAGGTCGGCAACCCGCTTCCCCCGATTGCTGTTGCAGCTTCTCACCCTGCGGTCTTGCACTCCCTTCCCATCTT